>CAYYCO010000007.1:0-64242 GCA_964470365.1 uncultured Anaeromyxobacteraceae bacterium
TCGGTGGCAATGGGTGCGCGGGGGATACGCGGGAAGGGCGCGGGCGCGCCGAATTCGGGGCGGGGGCGCATGAGCCGGAACACGATCAACGTCATCATCATCGCAACGTGCGGGCTGCTGTCGCGCGTACTGGGCATCGGGCGCGAGATGCTGATGGCGCAGGCCGCGGGCGTCACGGCGGAAAAAAACGCGTACGACCTGGCATTCATGCTCCCGGACATCCTGAACCACGTGGTCAGCACCGGATTCCTGGCAATCATATTCATCCCGATTTTCCAGGGGTTCCGCGCACGCGACGACGAGGACGGCGGCTGGAAATTCCTGTCGAACACGGTGACGGTCCTGACCACGGTGCTGGTGGGGCTGATGATCCCGATGTTCATATGGATGCGGGAACTGATCACGCTGTTCACGTCGGCCGCGAACCTGACGCCGGAAATCCTGGACCGCGCGACTTACCTGAGCCGCATCATCCTGCCAGGACAAGTCTTCATATTCGTCGGCAGTTACTTCATGGCGCTGCAGAACTGCCGCGAACAGTACCTGATCCCGGCGCTGACGGGCGCGGTTTACAACGTGGCCATCATCGCGGGCGGGCTTGCCGGGTGGGGACACGGGCTGGAGGGCTTCGCCTGGGGCGTCCCGATCGGCGGCTTTGTCGGCTTCATCGTCCTGCAGATCATCGGCGCCAGGCGCCAGGGCATCCGGTTCAGGCCGACGTTCAGGCTTCGCGACCCGACGCTGCGGCGTTACCTGCTGATGATGATTCCGCTTTCAATCGGACTGGGCAGCCAGTTCGGGCTGGAATTCGTCATGCGCGCGCTTGGCGGCGTTTTCGGCGCGTCCAGCATTTCCAGCCTGAATTACGCCTACAAGATCATGTTCACGGTCGTATCCGTGTTCGGTTACTCGGTGGGCGTGGCCGGATATCCGCGTATGAGCCTGATGGTCAAGCAGGGCCGGATCCGCGAGGTAAACGAAGACATCTGGCGAAGCCTTTCGCGCATGTTCGTTCTGCTGACGGCGGCGGTCATCGCGGTCTGGGTGCTGTCGTTCCCGGCGGTGCGGATACTGTTCGAACGCGGGTCCTTCAGCCGTGAGGACAGCGAGGTGGTCGCCAGCCTGCTGCAGTGGTACCTGCCCGCCACGCTTGGACTGAGCATGCAGGTCGTGCTCGTTCGGGCCTTTTACGCCCACGAACGCATGTGGACCCCGACGCTTATCAACACCGGCGTGTTCCTGCTGACGATACCGGCATATTTCCTGGCGGCGAAACCCCTTGGCGTTTACTGCGTGCCTCTGGTCGGCGCGGCCGGCGCGCTGCTTCAGGTGGCAACCATGACGGTCGCATGGGCGGTCAGGTACGGGCGCGACGGCATGAAGCCGGCCCTGCTGAACATGGCACGCGCGCTGGTGGTGCTGATCGCGGTGGCCGTCGGCGCGCATATGCTGGACCGGGTCACCCACGAATTCGTGCGATCGACCGGCCTGGCGACGCTGACTGCATATTCATGCGCGGCCGGCGCGATGCTGCTGATGCTGTCTCTGGCGCTCCAGATGCTGATCGGGTCGAAAGACGCCGGCGACATCATAAAGATGATGGGCGGCAAGGTTTCACGCAAGCTGGGCGCGCTGGGCGGCCGCAAGGGCTGACACGCCGGCCGTCGCCATGTCCAGCATGCGGTCAAGCGACGCGCGCGGGAACGGTTCGCCTTCGGCCGTACACTGGACCTCGATCAGCATGCCGTCCGACGTCATCACGAAATTGGCGTCCACTTCGGCCGCGACGTCTTCGTCATAAACCGGGTCCAGGACAGGCCGACCGTCCACGATTGCGACCGACACGGCCGCGACCTGCCGGACGATCGGGTCCCGTTCGATCAGGCCCGCCGCCATCAGGCGGTTGACGGCCATGCGCAGCGCCAGCCAGCCACCCGTGATGGACGCAACGCGCGTTCCGGCGTCGGCCTGGATGACGTCGCAGTCGATGGTGATCAGGCGTTCGCCCAGCAGTTCCATGTCCACTGCCGCCCGCAGGCTGCGGCCGACCAGCCGCTGGATTTCCTGGTCGCGCCCACCCTGCTTCCTGGGCGCGCGGTCATTGACCGACCCGGGCAGCATGGAATACTCGGCCGTGACCCAGCCCTTGCCCTTGCCGGCCATCCACCCTGGCACCTTTTCCTGGACCGTGGCCGCGCACAGCACGACGGTGTTTCCCTGGGTGATCATCACGGAGCCCAGCGGGCCGCGCTGCACGCCGGTCCGGAAGGAAACCGGCCGAAGTTCGTCGTCGTTTCTGTTGTCAGGTCGGGACATTTTTCCTCCACCCGGGTTTGCACCACGGGGCTGTTGACGGCGGGTCCTCCGCGCCCGGACCACGACGGCATATCATCGGACCCCGGGCATTGATCCCGTCATGGGTCGATTTCGAACGACACGGTTCCGCGACGCCGGTCGGCGGAATAACCGGCCAGCAGTTCATCCAGCGAAAGACGCTGCGACGGGTGCGGCGGGTACAGCGCGTCTTTCAAGGCCGCGGCCATCCCGTGCGGCATGCCGTCGGACCCGAACAGCAGGTCGCGGCCCGGCGTGAATCCCGCGTCGTCGATGATCATCCTGAACGGGTTGTTCGCGGCCGCCGTCGCAGGGTCGAGCCGGTCAAGGTAAACGGCCGAGTCCGAATTGAAATTCGGCTGCATCGAAAGCGTGATGCCCATTTCGCGCGCCAGCTTTGCCTGCGACAGCGTGATGAACTGCGCGTGCTCGATGCGGACGCCCGACGGCAGGTCCGCCGGCATCCCGGGCATCCAGGCGGCAGCTTCCACGGCGCCCAGGACCTGCCCGATCGCCATGTCGCCGATCGCGTGAATCGCCAGGCCGGCGCCCGCGGGCATCACGGCGAATGCGGCCCCGATTTCTTCACGCAGGGCATCGTCGGAGTATGTCAGCACCGGTTCCCCGCCGCCGACGTACCCGTCCGAGATCGCCGCGGTCCGCGCCCCGACCGCGCCGTCCGTGAACAGCTTGATGCCGCGAAGCCCGGGAACGCCGGCAGCCGAAGCCGCCACGAACGCGGCCGGCATCGCCCACGGCAGCACGATGAAACTGTCGCCGTCAACCTGCGCGGTCGTGATGCGGTCGCCCGCGACGGCGCCCGTTCCCGCCCGCCCGGGGCCCGCCACGTACAGCATGTCTTCCACGCCATAAAGCCCGGCGGCACGCAGCCTGTCGACCATGGCCCGCGACGCGTCGGGGGCAAGCGGCACGAAACCGCCGAAAAACGAAAGGACACGCGGCATCAGGCGTTCCGCATCAAGGGCGCACGACGGTTCGACCGGGAACCCGGCGTCGGCCGCCATTCCCGCCGCCGCGTCGTTCATAATCCAGCCGTGCAGGCAGGAGTTCAGGATGGCAACCGGGGGCAGCCCCTCCAGTTCGCGCCGCGTGATGGCGAAACGATCGCTGTGCCACCCGGTCACAAGGTTCGGCCGATCGTTCGGCAGCGCGGCCACGACCGCCAGCGCCGATGCCCGATCGTGCACGCCTTCCAGCGACGGGCACGCGGCCAGCGCCCGGTAAAGGCTGAAGTGGTTGTGATGATCGAAACACAATGGAATTTCAAAACGCATCGCTGGCCCCCGCCCTATTCCCTGGTCACGCCGGTGTATCGCGTGGCGGCCGGCGGCGAAACGGTCCCGCGCCGGCGCAGCAGCTTCACGAAGCCCTCGACGTAACTTGCGTAAGGCAGGGCCGTCCAGCGGTCGGCAGGGATACGGCCGAAGAATTCGTCCATCCGGTCGCCGCCCTCCTGGAGGTATTTCGTCGTGATCACGCGATAAGTGCCGTCGTCCCTGACCGGCCGCCCGTTGTCCAGGACAAGTTCAAGCGGTCCGCCGTCAACCCGGGCCACAGTGAATCCCGAAATGACCGGCGCCTTGTTTACGTCGTCGATCAGGAATCGCATCATGTCACGCAGTTCCGCGCCGGAAAGATTCACGGCGACTGGCGGGTCCGTAAACGGCCAGACCCTGGCGACGTCGCACAGGGTAACCGGCCCGGCAGCCAGGCTGCCCCGGGTCGAACCGCGGTTCATGAACGCCACGACCGCGTCGACCTTCGCACGGCGTCCGCCGACGTCCGCGCCCAGTTCGCGCAGCATGTCCACGGCCAGCAGGGCCAGAGGCGGTTCGGTCCCGCGGAAAAACACGATGTCCGACGTCGCGGTGACGACGACGTCCGAACATTCCCGCGACACCACCGCCTCCGTTTCGCGGCGCAATTCGGTCACGGGCACAAAAGGTTCAATCGGGCCGATGTATCCGGGCCACGACGGTTTGCACACGACGGCGCCCGGAAATTCCGGCGGACAGACCGGCACGTGCGGCAGCGCCCTGACCGCGCCCACACGACGCCCGGTCATCGCGTCCACATCGATTTCGACCAGCCCGACCGAAATCCCCTGCCCCGGGTTTTCGATCACGGGAATGACGGGGCCGTCGCCGCGCAGCATGACGTGGTCATGGCCCGACACGATCAGGTCGATGTCGTCGGACGTGAAAGCCGACTGGATTTCGGCCAGTTCGCCGTTCAGCGCGCATGGCGCCGTCCCCGGTGATACGGCGTCGTCCGCGCGTCCCCGGCAGACGCCGCCAAGGTGCGACAGCACGACGACCACCGTGGCGCCGGCCGCGCGCATCTTCGGAAGCACCCGGCGCAGTGCGTCCACAGGCCGGTCGAACACGACGCCGACGCTTCCGGCCCTGCGCGAAACGGTCGGTGTCAGAGGTGTTATGACGCCGGTGAAGCCGACCTTGATCCCTGCGACGTCGACGATGGCGAATTCCCTGAACGAACGAATCACCGGCGCACCGTTCATCATGCGGGCATTGGCCAGCACGATCGGCTGTTCAGCGGCCGCGGCGGCCCTTTTCAGCGCCCCGCGGGGATCGACGATTTTGTCATCGGGACCGACGTCCAGGTAATCGAATTCGTGATTACCGATGGTCCGTGCCGTATAGCCGGCTGCGTTGAAGTATTTCGCGCAGAACATCCCTTCGGACGCGTTGACCGCGTAATCGCCCTGGGAACAGTCGCCCGCGTCGACAACAATCGTCCTTTCCGGCGCCTGCGCCCGCAGCGCCGCGATCGTCCCCGCCAGGTAATCGACACCACCAAGCCGGGCCGACGTTGCCGTGTCCGGGTTCATCGCAAAATCGGATGCCAGCGTGGATGCCAGCGCGCCATGGATGTCGTTGGTCGAAACCACGCGCAGGGTCACGATCTGCGGGACGGGCGCGGCGGCCGCGGCCGGGGTTGCGTCTTCCGACGCGGACCACGTTTTGCCGGAACAGGCCGTTGTCCCCGCCGCCAGCGCGGCGGTCAGCACGATGAAGGGAAACAAGTGACGGGCATACACGTTCATTTTCCGCCCTTCCCCTGACGTTTGCCGAGCGCCAGCCGCATGTCGACCCACGCCTTGCGCTGGGCAGCCGAATAGTTGTAGCCGGCATTGGCGGCAATCACCGGCCCCTTCGAAAACATGGGCTGGCCCGCAACGGCCATATTCCAGTAACGCCGGGCCGTTTCCAGGTCGCCCGCCCTGAACATCGACAGGGCCATGCCAACCAGGAAGTCGGGGTCGGACGGGGATTTCGTCAGCGCGGCCGCGAAGTACCCGGCCGCCTCCGTGAAACGTTTCTGGTCGAACGCGGCCCAGCCGATGCCGGCTATCGGTTCGGCAGCAGGACCGGACAGCGCGACGCACGACCTGAAGTCGGCCTCGGCGCCGGCGGCGTCACCGTTCATCAGGCGCGCGATCCCGCGGTTGAACAGCGGTTCGCAGTCGCCGGAACGCAACCCGGCTGCCATGTCGAATTCGGCGGCCGCCCGGACGAAATCCTTCTGCAGGACGCGCGTCCGGCCCCGGACCATCCTTTCCATGTATCCCCATTCGTCCTCCGGGCCCAGCTTGTCCGCGGCCTCGGCGGCGACCTGCACGCTCTTCATGCGGACCGCGACCGACGCGATCACGAGCCAGTCTGCCGAGTCGAGGTTTTTCATGGTTCGCGCGGTGCGGAAAAGCATTGCCGACTGTTTCGGGAAGCCCTTTTCATCGGCCAGCCGGGCCGCCGACGCCACGACCGCGCCAGACACGCCCCCGGCACGGATCGCGCGGTTCACGACACCGACGCAGATGTCGGGACGCCCGGTTTCAAGCATCCAGAACACCAGCCTGGGCAGGGCCTTGTTGCGCGCCACCGGCGTTTCAGGCGACATGGCCTTCAGCGCATTGTCCAGCGACAGCCAGCCCCCCTTCAGATCGCCGGAAACCAGTTCGTGCCGCGCACGCAGCAGCAGCCACGACGCGCCCGCTTCCGGATCGGCGTCGCCCGCGCCGTATTCGTCGACCAGAGCCACACAGCGCCCGGCCTCCGGGCTGCCCGGCCAGGTATCCAGTATCGTAACGACGAAATCCGCGACCACGGCAACCGCGTCGGGCGACGACGCGTACGCTGCCCTGAACAGGGCATCCACCGCTTCAAGCCGGGGCCGCCCGGGCAGCAGGTTTTCAACCAGATCCACCAGTTCCTGCGCGGTCACCCCGGCCGCGAAAAGGTTCCGCGCGGCCAGCGAGGCGTCCGAAACAGACGCGCCCGGACGATCAAGCGCAACCAGGAAGCGGCCGGCGTACGCGCGTTTCCATTCAGGTTCGGGCAGGTCGGCACGTGCGATCGCGAAAATGTCGTCCGCCTGGCCGTGAAGCCCGGTTTCCAGCAGCGCGCGCCCCAGTTCGCAGCGGCGCATCCCCCGGGTGACCGGGAATGCGTCCAGCCGTCCAATCGCCTTTTCCAGGACGGCGACGCGTGTCGCCGGGTCCGCGCGCAGGGGAATGTCCACCGGCGCCGAAACCATGATTGTCACGATATCGTCCAGCCGACCGCCCGCCGCCAGCGCCGACGCCTGGTCGGGGGCAAGCCCGCGCAGCGCAAGCCCGGCAGCCAGTGTCGCAAGGCCGCAGTCACGGCCATGACGGCCGGCAACCGCCGAAACCACCCGGTGCAGCGAATCGAACGACGCGCCGGCCACAATCGCCGCCAGCACGGGGTCGTATTCGCGGAATCCGTTACCGACCGTCGCGTCCAGCAGCAGCGGCGTCGACATTGAACAGGCGCCGTCCGGCCCGCCCAGCGCTGCCACGGCGGAATCGGCATCGCCGATCGAAAGCGCCGTCAGCGCGACCTTTTTGACGATGGCGTCCAGATCCACGGAATTTTCGATACCGGCGGCGCGAATGCGGCCGATTGATTCAACACCGGCCCTGACATAGTCTTCCGGCGTCACGACGATGCGCGCCAGTTCGAGATAATTCGCGACGGCGACGAACCATGCGGCGGGATCAGCCTGCCCGTCGGCGATAAAGGCGCGCGGTGGGGGGCAGAACCCGAAACCACGCGAAGCCGCATCGGGATCGACCGTGCCGTCAGCCACCGTGATGTCGAACGGGATGGAACACGCCAGGCGTCCGAGCCTGTCGCGGACGGCCTGGGCGGCGGTCCCGGCGACATCGACCTTCATGAAGCACTTCGAGTATCCCTCGACCAGCGCAAGCGCCTGGGGATACATGCCGACCGCGATGCGCGCGTCGATGGCCGGACCGACAAAACCATCCAGTTTCATTATCGAATCGACGTTGTCGATTTTGGCGCACAGGTCATTCACGACCGTCAGCATGTCATCGCCGGTCAGCGGGATCGCCGATGGCGGCGGCGGTTCGGGGGCCGGCGCGGGGACAGGTTCAGCGGCTGCAGGCTCAGCGGCAGGGGCCGGTTCCGCCGCAGGTTCAACCGCAGGCGCGGACGCAGCGACCGGTTCGATGGCAGGCTGGACAGGCGGTTCCGGCACTGGTTCGGCCGCAGGCTGTGCCGTCGCATCCGCCGCAGGCTCCGCCACCGGCGCCGGCGCCTCTGCCACCGTTGGTTCCGCCACTGGTTCGGCAACAGGTTGCGTTGCTTCCACCACCACTTCCACGGGCGGTTCAGCCACTGGCTGGTCCTGCGCGACGGCGGCCGATGACAGCAACAACGACGCCAGCGATGCGATCAATGCGACTTTCATGGAATCCCCCGGGTCGAATTCGACCCCGGCATTCTAGCGCAGGCCCACGCCCCCGGGTAACTATGAAATGCCCGATGACCGCGTGTGATGCTATACTGCTGGCGGATTTCACCGGGTCGGGCCATGGGGCGTCGCATAATCACGATTATCGTCGTGTTCGCGGCATTCACCGCGCCCTGCCTGCACGCTTTCGCCGGCACACCCGACGAGGCCTTCGCCGAGGCCGAAAACACCTTCCGTTTCCAGGACTACGAAAACGCCTCGAAAATGCTCGAATCGCTGCTGTACCCGAAAATCCTGATCAGCGATCCCGCCCGCCAGATCAAGGCTCGCGAATATCTTGCCGCCTGCTGGTTCTGGCTGGGAAACCGTAACCGCATGGAAGAGGAATTCACGGCCCTGCTTACGCAGGCGCCGCTGCATGAACTCGATTCGTTCTTCTACCCGGCCGAACTCATTAACGAATTCCAGACGCTCAAACTGCGCCTGATCGAACTTCATATCCTGGACCCCGAAAAGGCAAAACTGCAGACCGAACCCGAATGCCTGATGCGGGTCGAGGAAATCACGAAACGTTCAAAAATACCGATGCTGGTCCCCTTCGGCGTCGGGCAGTTCGTAAACGGCAAAACAACCAAGGGCGCGCTGTTCCTGACAGGCGAACTTGTCTTCCTGGGAATGAACATCGGGGGTTGGGCGGGCGCCGAATCGCTGCGCGGCGACGACGGCCTTTATTCGCACGACGATGCGGAATCGGCCCGGAAACTGCGCATAGTCCAGTACGTCGGACTCGGTTCATTCGTCGCGCTTGCAATCTGGGGAATCGTCGACGCGTTCATGGACTTCAAACCTGAAACCAGGTCATACAGATTCGTGCCCTGCCCGACTTCGTCGCCCGTGTCGCGCGGCGCGCCGGACGGCATCGGCATCTGTTTCCGGATGGGAAAGTAAAGGGGACTCGAAGTGGCCAGGATTGTCGTATTCAGTTCGAACCAGCCGATTCGCGAATTCCCGCTGTTCCGCCGGTCCACCATGATCGGTCGCGACGAGGCCTGCGACATCTCGCTTCCGGTCCCGGGGCTGAAGGAAGTCCACGCCGAACTTATCCTGGACGGCGAATCGCACCGCGTCCTTCCGATGGACCCCAAGGCGGAAGTCCTGGTCAACGGCAACAAGACAAAAATGACGGTGCTCGAACCGTTCGATCTGATCCGCCTCGGGTCCGTAACCATGCTGTACGCTCCTGACGAATTCACGCTGCGTGACGGCGCGGGTCGGGAAAACGAGGCGTTGCGCGCACTGGAATCGATGTCTGGCCTCGGACGCCGCCTGATGGAAACCACCGACCTCGACCGCTGCCTCGAAATGCTGCTGGACGAAACGATCGCGATCAGCCACGCCTCCAAGGGTTTCATCATTTTCAACGAACTGGATTCCCCGGTCGTGAAGGTCGCCCGCAACGTCGGAATGCACGAACTTCCCGACGACGCCGTGCTGTTTTCCGAAAGCATCGTCCGCAAAGCGCTGGAAAACGGGGAACCGCAACTGGTCAAGGACGCGGCCACCAACCAGGAATTCTCGTCGGCCACCAGCGTCGTCAACTTGAAACTCGCCTCGGTCATGTGCATCCCGCTGAAGTCGGGCGGCGCCGTCCTGGGGGTGCTGTATCTCGGCACCGAACGCGTCGTGGACCTGTTCGACGAGGTGACATTCCGTACGCTGACCGTCCACGCGGCCCTGGCTGCCTCCATCGTCGCCAACGTGATGCTGATCAATTCGCTGCGCCGCGACCGCGACGCCCTGCGCGAAGAAGTGAAAGTGTCCAGGTTCGGCGCCCTGATCGGTTCCTGCGACGGAATGCGCGCCGTTTTCGAACGCGTGTCCCGCGTGGCCCCGACCGACGTCCCCGTCCTGGTCACCGGCGAAACCGGCACCGGCAAGGAACTTATCGCCCGCGAAATTCACGGCCGCAGCCACCGCGCACAGAAACCGTTTGTCGCGATCAACTGCGGCGCGATCCCGGAAAACCTGATCGAAAGCGAACTGTTCGGCCATGTCAAGGGCGCTTTCACCGGCGCGATCAACACGACCGCGGGCAGGTTCCAGGCGGCCTCCGGCGGTACCCTTTTCCTGGATGAAATCGGCGACCTGCCGATTCACATGCAGGTCAAGCTGCTGCGGGTCCTGCAGGACGGCCTGGTCATGAAGGTCGGCGGCACGCGGCCCGAACAGGTGGACATCCGGGTCCTTGCGGCGACCAACCGCAACCTCGAGGACGAAATCAGGGCCGGCCGCTTCCGCGAGGACCTTTACTACCGGATCGCCGTCGTGGGCATCAGGCTTCCGGCCCTGCGCGAACGCGGCGAGGACATCGACAGACTGGCCCAGTATTTCCTGAAACGGTTCGCGACCGAATTCAAAAGTCCCGTCAGTCGATTCACGGCCGAGGCGGTGGCGGCCATGCACGCATACGGCTGGCCCGGGAACATCCGCGAACTGGAAAACCGCGTTCGCAAGGCGGTGTTGTTCGCCGACGGCCCTGCCGCGGGGACCGACGCCCTTGAATTCGACGCGGCGCCCGCCACCCCGCTGGATCTGCCGCTGGCGGCCGCGCGCGACAATTTCGAACAACGCTATGTGCTGGATGCCCTGAAACGCCACGGCGACAACAAGGCGGCCACCGCGCGCGCGCTGGGTGTCGATGTCAGGACCATATTCCGTTACCTGGAAAGGATGACCGGCGGCGAGGGCTGACGGGCAGGGGGTGAACGTGTACAGGATTTCCACGGCAGCCGCACATACGGCCCCGACTGCCGCACCGGCGTTCGTCGCGGCGATCCTCGGCGGCCTGCTGGCGGCCGGATGCGCGATTCCGACCGAAATCCATGAACGTTCGGACGCCCTCGATTCACCGACACTCGACCGTTCCCTGGTCACACCGTCGCCGGACCGCACGGTGGAACTGACTTCCACGGTTACGGAATTTTCGGTCGCTGCCGCGATATCCGCCGACCCGGAAATCCTGGATGAACTCTATTTCCAGTGGTACGTCGGCTATCCGGAATCCGCCGTGCCGACGCCGCCCGCGTTCGAATCATTCAGGACCATCCTGTTTAACGCCTGCGCGTTCACGGACCTGCTTGGCCCTGTCGGCTCCACGCACACGATTGAACTGGTCATTTCCCGGGACCCCGCTGAATTCGATTCCGCCAGTGGCAGAGTCCTGCCCGACGAATACATCTATGTCAGCTGGCCCGTTAGACTGATGGTTGCCTGCGAATGAAACCGTTCCGTGGATGGTTCGCCGCCGCCTTCGCCATCGCCCTGGGGGGAACGGCTTCGTGTGATTCCGAATCCGGAACGATCGTCGACAATTTCCCTGGTTTAACGCCATGCGCGACCGTGTCCGACTGCCGGCCGGGCCTGGCTTGTTCGGAACGGTACGGGGTCTGCTTCCGGCCGATGCCCGCCGGCGCGCCGCTGGTTTTCACGATCACGCCGGCGGCCGGGTCCGGCATGGTTCAGGATCAGTTCGACGGTGTCGAATGTCCACAGCCGGGCCGAATCGACATCACCATGACGCCCGCGACGGTTATCAAGGGATACATACTGCCGCCGTATGGTGACGACGGCGGCGACTACCGTGGCGCCGGGCGACTGTTCGCCGAGGCTCCCGGACGCATCCCCGGCCTCTCGTTCCGGCATGACGCGCGGACGACGGCCGGCTCCATCGGATCGAAATGGGAAATACCGCTTGCCCCCGATCGCGATTACATGCTGACTTTCGTGGCGGATAACCCGGATGTCCCGCCCGCATCGTGGTCAGTCGGCGCCGGCATATCCGGCGGCATGGATCTGCGCGTGTCAACGCCGGTTTTCAAATTGTCCGGTGTTGTGCGGCGCCTCGTAGGCAATGAAAAGATTCCCCTGCCCGGCGCACTTGTCGAGGCTTTCGCGGCCGGTCGCCGCTCCACGTCATGCGTGACCGACAACAACGGTGTTTTCACGCTGTCAGTCCCGGAAACCGATGGTTCGATATCTATCGTGACCAGCCCGGGTGATTCGGGCCTCGTATTCCCGCGCGGCACCCTTTCGTTCGACGGAATCGACGATTTGCGGAACAGGCTGCCCAGAACCGACTTCATGGCAATCGATGTCCAGCCTGCCGACGCGATTGCAACGATATCTTTCCAGGTGCTCAGCGTGTCTACCGGCGTAAGCCGCATTCCTATCGCGGGCGCGTCGATATTCATCGACCAGCGTTCCGGGGACGGGGTATTCCGGTACCGATCGGTTATCGATGACAACGGATTCTTCGCGCTCGATCTGCCGGCCGGCATCTATCAGGTGGCCGTAATGCCACCCGGTGGAGGCCCGGACGCACCGCTGAAATCCGCACAATTTTCATGGACCGGCGCCGAGGTGCAGTTCGATGGCCAGACCGATCGGATCTTCGGCATGGAACTTCCGCGACGGCCGATGGTCACCGGACGCATCGTCGATGCCGCGACCGCCGCGCCGGTGCAGGGGGCCAGGGTGATCCTTGCGACCGATTCGTCGCAGCTTGCGGACTGGCATTCATCTTTCGCGACCGACCTGCTGTTCGAAGCCCTCACCGACGAAAACGGCGAATTTTCGGTCAGGTTGGAACCTGCCATATACGCCATGCAGGTCAGGCCACCTGCCGGCTCGGGACTTGCAACCGCGTCCTGGCCGTCCGTGGCCATAACCGGCACCGAAAACCTGCGCGCCGAACTTGGCGGGGTCTGCCTGCTGGGTGGAAGGTTCGTTTCGACGGATGGCAAGGCCGCGTCGGGCGCGACCGTGACCTTCTTCCAGCCGACGACGGCCGACACCTGGCAGGCATGGCCGATGCGCGACGCATACTGGGCAAACGCCCTGCGCGAGGTCGGCTCGACACGTGCCGGTTCTGACGGTTCATGGGAGATCCTGCTGCCATGCCCCGACGCCCCCTCCAGCGCAACCGGCGGCGTTTTCATGACCTGGTAGCACTTTCCCCGACACCCCCATTTCTGGTAAAGTCCTTCTGGCTTTGGAGTCTGCACCGATGGAAAGGATTCCCGTTTCGATCGCGATACTGCTTTCAATGTTCTTCGCAGCCCCGGCACTGGGGGCGACCGATCCGGAATACCCCGGCGACTCGTCGCATGTGCTGTGGTTCCTGGTCATGTCGGATGAACACATCACCGCCCGTGACAGCGACGGCCCCGAAAGGCTGACCTGGCTTGTGAACGACGGCATGACGTATGTTGAACCCGATATCGTGTTCAACTGCGGCGACCTGACCGACGGCAGCAACGGCGAACCGCTGGTTTCGCTATATCCCGGCAAACAGGATGACGAATGGCAGGCCTACCGCCAGATTCTGGACGACGCGGGAATTTCGGTTGAACAGTACATCGATCTTCCGGGCAACCACGACCAGTACAGCGACAGGGGCAACACCAGGTACCTGCAATACTCGCTGGCGGGCAGCACTTTTTCGCGCACGCAGCATTCCATCGTCATCGACAAACCGTGGGGCAGCTACCACTTCCTGGGCATCGACACCACCGGCAACGACGGCGCGGGTTGGCCGCTGGACAACGCTGGACTGGACGTCGACGAACTGCTGTACATCCTTCGGTCGCTGGAAGATAACGACGGGGCGCGGATGCAGGTAATGTTCGGGCACCACCCGATCGTCAGGCCGGACCTGGGTTTCAAGTTGAACGAGGGCAGCGACGAAATCCAGGAATTCATGGGCGACCACCGGGTCAGGGCATATTTTTACGGACACACCCACGAATACCGTGATCTTTACTGGCCTGACAATGACATGATGCCCGTGACCCTTCATGAAAACGTCGATTCGTTCGGCAAGGCCGAAACGAACAACGTCATCCTCGCGTCGATCGACAACGACAACCTCCAGATCAGGCAGGTTTCCGTCGGCGAATTCCCCTGGGTCATCGTGACCGCTCCCGCCGACATCAACCAGGGCGGCGGCAACCCGTGGGCCGTCGACGTCCCCGCCGGCATGGAATTCGCACCGATCCGCGCTCTCGGCTTCACATCCGATCCCTTCCTGTCCTGCCAGTATAGCCTGGACGGCGGGCCCTGGGTGACGATGGAACAGCTCGGCGACCACCGCTACGAGGGATACATGGACACGCGGGGCATGACCGCGGGTAATCACACCGTCGAGGTGCGCGCGCTGCCGGGACCGGCGAACGGCCACAAAATCACGTTCCGGGTCACGGCTTACGCCTGCGGCAACGGCATGGACGAGGACTCGGACGGTCTGACCGATTTCCCGGACGATCCTGGCTGTGATTCGGCCGCTGATAACGATGAATACAACGATATCGTCGTGCCTGAACCGGAACCCGAACCGGTGGCCGACGTGATCGTCGCCGACATGTATGTGCCGGACGCGTCCGTGCCGGACGCATTCGATCCCGAAGTTCCCGCCGCAGATGAACATACGGGCGAAACCGGCGAAACGGTCATTTTCGACGTTCCCGGCGACGCTGTTCCGGTCGACACAGCACTGATCGATGACCCCGGCGCCGTCGACGACCGTGGACAGGCATTTGACCATGGAATCGCTTCCGACGCGGCTTCCGACGCGGCTTCCGACGATGCCGCGGCGGATGACGACGTCGCCCGTGACGAACATTCCGGCGGCGGCTGCTCGGCCGGCGGCGGGACCGCCGGAAACGCATTCGGCGCGCTCGTGCTGCTGGCCCTGGCTGGCATGGCGATGCGCAGGAGGTCGTTCAATTGAAGACTTCGACAATCATTGCAATCGCGGCGGGCGGCCTGGTGGTCGCCGCGGTCACCGTTACGCTCGTCGTTTCGGCCACGAACCGTGGCAACTCCGTGAAACCGGAAAAGGCCGCGACTGCCCAGACGGCACCTGCACCGGTCCGCGGCAACGGTCTCAGGAATTCGCCCAGGATCCCGCGTCCGCCCAAGGTCGCCGCCCCGCAGGGAAAGGATCTGCGTGAACCACAACCCATAAAGTCGGCCGATTATGTGAAAAACGCGATCAGGTTCGGCGTTCAGAAGGCGCCCGATACGAAGCTGCCGATTGCCAGGATGGCGCAGATGCCGGTCAGCGGTCCTTCGGCCGCGGACAGGATTGTCGGCCGCGCTCAGACGCTTCGCGCACAGGGCAAGAATGCCGAGGCGACCAAACTGCTGAAAAATTCGCTGCTGACCGAAACGAACCCTTATTACCGCAAACTTCTTGAAAACGCCATCAGGGAAGACCAGCAGGCCAATCGCAGGCCGCCTGATGGTGCACAATTCAAGTAATCCATTCGCAGGGGGCGCCATGTCCACCGAAATGCCCGTTCATTCAAAGGCTTTCAAGATCCGCAGGTTCCTGAACTGGTTCCCCATGGGCCTGACGTACGCGTTCCTGTACATGGGCAGGTACAACCTGACCGTGGCCAAGAATTCGCTGGGCGACATGATGACCAAGGAGGACTTCGGCCTGATTTTCGGGGCCGGAACGCTGGTGTACGCATTCGCTTTCCTGCTGAACGGGCCGCTGACTGACAAGGTCGGCGGGAAAAAGGCCATCCTTGCAGCGTCGCTCGGTTCGGGCATCATGAACCTGCTGATGGGCCTGTTCGTGTGGAACATGATCGTCAACCCGGGTTCGATGGCCCTGAACATGGTCACGACCATGTCGGTCATGTACGCGATCAACATGTATTTCCAGTCGTTCGCGGCGGTCGCCATCGTCAAGGTGAATTCGTCGTGGTTCCACGTACGCGAACGCGGCGGATTTTCGGGCATTTTCGGCACGATGATCTCATCCGGCATCTTCTTCGCGTTCACCGTCAATTCCTGGATCCTGAACCTGACGTCCGCCTGGGGCCCGACCGGGTCGAAGGCCACCTGGTGGGTCTTCCTGATGCCGTCGTTCATCCTTTTCACGATGTTCGTCGTCGAAATATTCCTGCTGCGCGACACGCCGAAAAAGGCGGGGCTTGAAGACTTCAATACCGGCGACGCGACGTCCGATGTCGGCTCCGACGTCGGCCTGGCCCAGATCGTGAAAAAGGTACTGACCAACCCGATCATCCTGACCGTCGCCTTCATCGAACTGTGCACCGGCGTCATCCGCAACGGCGTCATGCACTGGTTCCCGATTTATGCGAAGGAAGTCCTGGCCCTGCCGTCGCACCACATGCTGCGGGACGGGTCGTGGGCCGGACACCTTTGGTGGGTCGTTGCTGCCATGTTCGCGCTGGCCGCGATCCTGTTCATCCTTTCGACGAAGTTTACCGGCAAACGCAAGGCGACCCTGATCGTGTCCGGCGCCCTGATTGCGCTGGCGCCGTTCATGCAGGGCGGCTGGGGCGGCCTGCTGTTCGTGGCGGGCGTCATCGGCGGCAACGTGGCCGGCTGGGTCAGCGACCTGTTCTTCCAGTCCAGGCGCGCCCCCGCCGCGGCCGGGCTTTACGGGCTGCTGGCCCTGTGCCTGGTCGGCATGTACTTCAGCCTGAGCGGCACAAAATCGGAAGTTGGCTGGACGAAATCCGACGAATACGGGCTGAAAAAGGGTGACGTGGTCGTTTCCGTCAACGGGAAGGATGGCCTTCGGGACTGGACCGACGTATCGCGCGCGATTGCCTGCATCCCGTCCGCCTGTCAGGGCGACAAGGTCGTCTGGGACATGAAGGCCTGCATGTGCACGGCCAAACCGAAAGAACCCGCGGGCGCCGGCCTGCTCACATCGGACGGCACGATCCACCTGGTCGTCGATCGCGGCGGACGCGGTACCGCCGTCGAACTGAAGGACCCGCTGATGACGGCCCGCGCCGGCGATTCGCGCAGGCTGGACGCCGGGCCGGTCCTGACCCTGACGCCGTTCTTCCTGGGCCTCATCCTGTTCCTGGTTTCCCTGGGCGTCATCGGCACGCACGGCCTGCTTTCCGGCACCGCCACGATGGACTTCGGCGGCACGAAGGGCGCCGCCACCGCGGTCGGCATGATCGACGGCTTCGTTTATCTGGGCACCGCGCTGCAGAGCGTGTCCCTGGGCTTCCTGACCACCCGGTCATGGTCATACTGGCCGCTGTTCATGCTGCCATTCAGTTTCCTGGGCTTCTTCCTGCTGACCCGCATCTGGAACGCCAAACCGAAGGCCGGCGGCGGGCACTAGCGGGCGTGCCGGTTTTTTGATAATCCACGGATATCTAACGTCAATTGCGCTGGTAGACGAATTACCGCGCCCGGGACTTCGCCGGCCAGGTGACATGTTCCACTTCAACGTTGCAATCCGGATACCGGGGCAAAGGACAAGCCACCCTGCCAGGTCTCTCACCAGTAGACGTGGTAAATCGGCTGGACTTCGGAACAGGGACGGCACATCGATGACGGAAGGCCGGTGTTGCGTCGGTTGCGGCCGGCGACGGACTTGAAAACCGGGCCGGACTTTTCTTCGTCGCACAGCAGGCAGTCGTTCAGGGTACCGTCCGCGTTGTGATAGGACGCGTCGAGCAGTTCGAAACAGGTCGAAAAACACTCGGCCTGCGTATGCATGGTGTTGTAATACCAGATCTGCGCGCACGGAAGGTCGAAGCCCAGGTCGCGCAGGCACTGTATGTTGCCGTCGGGATTCCCGAAATTGTCCAGGCCGCAGGCGCGCACCGGGTCGGTCAGGTCCGGGTGCCGCATGTACACCACAAGGTTGGTCAGCGTCGAACAGACCCCGCAGCCGTCCCAGTGCGTGATGTATGCCCCGGCATCAATGGCATCGGCTTCGCTGGCGAAGGTTTCCAGCCGGTATCCGTTTTCGACGGAATCATCCAGAAACAGGCCGCACACCGCGCCCGGCACCGGCTGGTGCAGTTCCGGTTCGGCATAAGGGTCTTCGGTGACTTCGGCGGGCGGGTTCACCGGAACCATCGCCAGCAGGCGTTCAATGTCGGCTTCCGTGTATGCGGGCGGCCGGAAGCACTTCCCGCCGCAGTTGAATTCCGGGCGGCACTGTTCGGCTGTCAGGCCGGTCTTATCGTTCGGGACGCCGAACAGGAACGTGCATTCGTCGTCAGATACCGGCTCGCCGCAGTAATCGACGGCCGGTTCACCGCCGCATCCGGCCAGCGCAACTGAAACGACCACGGCACCAAGCGTGCGGGCCGCGTTGAAAAAGCTTGAAATCACCGGAACCTCCCTGTTTGTGAGCATGAATCGTCTGCCGCCCCCACCCTCTTCAAAGCAGGCCCATTTCCGAAAGGCGGGCGGCAAGATTGACGTCGGGGCCCAGGCAGATGGTCTGGAAACCCAGCGCCCGGGCGGCGTCGGTGTTTTTCCGGCTGTCATCGATAAACAGGCATTCTTCGGCAAAAAGCCCGTAACGGGTCAGCAGCGCGTCGAATATCCGCCTGTCCGGCTTCGTCACACCCTCGTCGCCGGAAACAACCATACCATCGAAATCATTGAAGAAGTCATACCGTCGAAGGACGATGTTGAAGGTTTCACGCGACCAGTTCGTCAGCCCGAAGACGCCGCATTTCGCCTTCAGCGGCTTGATAAGGGCCGTGTTTTCGACGATCTCGCCGCCAACCATGCGGGTCCATTCGCCGTAATACATCGCGATCTGATCGTGGTATTCGGGATGCAGCGCCTGCAGTTCGGCGGTCGCCACGGCCGTCGGGTGGCCGGCGTCCACGCGGCCGTTCCATTCGTTGCTGCAGATGTCGGAAAGAAAGTATTCCATTTCCGCGGGGTCCGTGAAAACGTCCCTGAACAGATAACGGGGATTCCAGTCGATCAACACCCCGCCGAAATCGAAAACGATGTTCCTGATGACCATGTCACCCCTTCCCATGCCGCAGACCGCCGCAATTATAACGGGCCGCGCCACCGCGCGGGATGCATTCGTGTAGAATAGGCCCGGTTTTTGCCCCCGGGGGCGCGACTTGGCGGACCAGATTCCTGAACAGTTCCAGCTTTCGATGTACGACTTCGACCTGCCGGACGACCGCATCGCCCAGGTCCCGGCCGACAGGCGCGACCATTCACGACTGATGCACCTCCCGCTTGCGGGCGGCGAACCGACCGACCATGTCTTTTCCGACGTTGGCCGGTTCCTGCGTCCCGGCGACTGCCTGGTCCTGAACGACACGCGGGTATTTCCCGCGCGCCTGTTCGCAACCAAACCGGCGGGCGGGCGTGTGGAGCTGCTGGCCCTCGAATCCGGCGGCGATCGTTTCACCGCGATGTACGGGACTCACCGCGGCCTGCGGGCCGGGACGACGCTTGAAATACTCGACCGCCACGGCGTGCCGTCCGGGCGGAAGGTCCTGGTTGAATCCACCGCGGAAGGGCGTGCGACAATCCTCGTCAAGGACGGCGATTCCGCCGACGACGCAGCGACCCTGTTTGCCCGGTTCGGCCATATGCCGCTGCCGCCGTACATCAAGCGCCCCGACGACACCCATGACGACCTGGACCTGGATCGGTACCAGACCGTCTACGCCGAAAACAACGGCGCGGTCGCGGCCCCCACGGCGGGCCTGCACTTCACCCCGGCCGTCCTTGACGGGCTGCGCGCGGCCGGCGTTGAAACGGTACGCGTGACCTTGCACGTCGGCCCGGGCACTTTCCGGCCGATCCGTACCGACGACGTCCGGCTGCACGACGTCGGGACCGAAAGTTTCGTGATCACCGAAGAATCCGCGGCCGCGATCAACCGCGCGCTGGACGACGGCCGCCGCGTCATCGCGGTGGGTACCACGGTCGTACGCACGCTGGAATCCGCCGGCGCGGACGGCCGGGTCAGGCCTGGCAGCGAGGCCACATCGATCCTGATAACCCCCGGATACCGCTTCAGGATCATCAGCGGGATGCTGACGAACTTCCACATCCCGAAATCTTCCCTGATACTTCTGGTATCCGCCCTGGTCGGCCGTACACGCATACTGGACGCGTACCGTACGGCCGTCGCGCGCGATTACCGTTTCTATTCGTATGGCGATTCGATGCTGATACTGTGACGGCGTGGCCGCGAAAGGCCCGCCGGAGGGTTCGATGTCCGACGGATTCAAGTTCGAACTGCTGATGACCGACCCGCGCACGGGCGCCCGCCGCGGCCGCCTGCACACGCCGCACGGCACGGTCGAAACGCCATGCTTCATGCCTGTCGGCACGCTCGGCACGGTAAAAGGGATGCTTCCCGAAAACGTGGCGGCCGCCGGTTTCGGCCTGATCCTGGGCAACACATACCACCTGTCGCTGCGTCCCGGCCCCGATATCGTCGCCGCGCACGGCGGACTGCACCGGTTCATGGGCTGGAACGGCGCGATCCTGACCGATTCCGGGGGGTTCCAGGTCTTCAGCCTGTCCCACCGCCGCAAGCTGTCGGCCGACGGCGTCGCGTTCAAGTCGCACATCAACGGCGACCCGATCGAATTCACCCCGGAATCCGTCATCGGCATCCAGGAAAAGCTGGGGTCGGACATCGCGATGGTCCTTGACGTGTGCCCGCCTTCGACGGCGCCGGTCATGGAACTGGACCGCGCGCTTGAACTGACCACGCAGTGGGCCCGCCGATGCGTTAACGCGCGCACCCGCCACGACCAGGCGGTGTTCGGCATCGTCCAGGGCGGACTGGACGTGGAACGGCGCGTCCAGCACGCGGCCGCGCTGCGTGAAATGGATTTCGAGGGATTCGCCATCGGCGGACTTTCGGTCGGCGAGCCCCCGCACCAGATGTACCCGGTCGCCGCCGCCACCGCCGCCGCCCTGCCCGTCGACAAGCCGAGGTACCTGATGGGCGTGGGCATGCCTGCCGATCTTCCAAACTGCGTCGCGGGCGGCGTCGACATGTTCGACTGCGTGTTCCCGACCAGGTGCGGGCGCAACGGCACATACCTGACCACGATCGGCCGTCTGAACATCAAAAACACGAAATACAGGGACGACCTGTCGCCGATCGACCCCGGCTGCGACTGCCCGGTCTGCACCCGATTCACGGCGGCCTACCTGCGCCACCTTTACATTTCGGGCGAAATCCTGTCCAACGTGCTGAACACGACGCATAACCTGCATTACTATGCCAGGTTGATGGCCGACGTGCGCGCGGCCGTGGAAAACGGGACCATCGCGGAACTGGCATCCAGGCTGATTGGCATCCACGGCAGGGATCCGATGCTGGAAGCCGGTCGTAACGGCGGGGACGCGGACTGAGGTAAAACCGATGGATATTGCCGAACGCAGGCGCAGGAACGTGTTCAAGGGCGGATTGCTGGCGGCGCTGCTGATCACGACCGCCTTCGTTGCCTGGAACCGCCTTTCGGATGGCGACCGGACGAAGAAACCCGTGACTAAGGAAGGGCTTGTATACGCCGGAATACCGGCCCGCGTCGAATTCGTGCCGACGCCGTCCGCTTCAGGCCCAGAACAGGCCTGGCGCATCCTGGTTGACACCGGTAACGTCTTCAACGCGTTCGATCCCGCGTCCGAACTGGGCCGTCTGAACGCCACTCCCGGCGCCGACGCGGTCGATGTTTCGAGGGATCTCGGCGACGCAATCGGGGGCGCGATCGGAATCAGCCAGGCTACCCAGGGCGCATTCGACATAACGGTAAGGCCGCTGAAAAAACTCTGGAAAAAGGCTGTGGAAACCGGCATCGCCCCGACCGATTACGAATTGTCGGCGGCACTGGAAAAGATCGGCTGGGGTTACCTGAGCCTGATTCGCGCCCCTTCAAATTCATGGAAGGTGTCGCGCGGGCGGCCCGGCATGGAACTGGACCTGGGCGGCATCGTCAAGGGATGGTCGGTTGACCGGGCCGTCCAGTGGCTGACGGACAGGCGCGTGAAATCGGCGCTCGTCCAGGTCGGCGGCGAAATCGGGCTGGTGGGCCAGTCGGACACGAACCGCCCCTGGCGCATCGGGATCAGGCATCCGCTCGACGGCAACAGGAACTGGACCGTCCTTTCAATCACGGGCCGCGCCGCCGTTTCGACCAGCGGCAACTACGAACAACCCATTAAAATCGGCGGCATTGATTACTACCACATCTTCGACCCGGCGATAGGGCGGCCGATTTCAACTGACATCCTCGGCGTCACGGTTGTGGTGACTGCCGGACAGGACATGAATGCCAGGGCGGACGGGCTTGCCACCGCCTTCGCCGTCATGGGTGTGGACAAGGCGCTGGAAACGGCTGCGACCATGAAGGGCGTGGACGTTCTGTTCATCGTGCGCGACAAGGATGGCGGAAAGCCGGTCGAACGCACGACGCCGGGATTCAAACGGTTCAGGAAGGGGTCATGAAATGAAACGAAGACTTCTGCTGACAGTCCTGGCATTCACCGCGCTCTCCACGTCCTGCGGCGGGGCCGGCTCGCCTGACGTGACTGACGCGCCGGACGCCGGCGACAGTGTTTCCATGGACACCTTCGACCCGTTTCCGATGGACAACCTCATCAGAATCAACCAGATACAGGTCCTGGGCACGCACAACAGCTATCACATCAGTTCGGTCGAGGACGGCACGGCCTCCGAAATCAACTATACCCACCCGCCGATCGCCGACCAGCTTGAAACATACGGTGTCAGGCAGCTTGAACTGGACATCTGGGAAACCGAAGAAGGCCTTTTCCGCTGCATCCACCTGATATTCATCGACGAAAAATCGCACTGCGACAACATCCGGGACTGCCTCACGGCCGCCAGGGAATGGTCCGAGGCGCACCCGGGGCACGTCCCGATCGTGCTTGTCATCGAAATCAAGCAGGCGTACGGCGTCGATTACGACAACGTTCAGGGCATCGTCGATTCAGGTTTCTACACCAGGTTGCACCAGATGTTCATCGAAACGCTGGGGCAGGACCGGATCATCACGCCTGATTCGGTCCGCGGCGACCACGCCACCCTGCGTGAAGCACTCGCGACGGACGGCTGGCCGACCCTCGGCCACTCGCGCGGAAAATTCCTGCTGGTCCTGAACACGACGTCCGAACGGGCCGGGCTGCGCGATGCATACATCCAGCAGTTCCCCGGGCTGCGCGGCGGCCTGCTGTTCGCAAAGGAAACCGACGCCGATTTCGGCACCGTGGTCGAACTGAACCGCGTGACCAGGGACGCAGACGCAATTTCAACCGCGCTGGCCGACAATTACATGGTCAGGGGTGCGGCCGACGGCATCGGCTGGGACGATCCCACCATTGCCGAACTGGCGCCAATCACGCCTTCATACGGTGTCCACTGGGTCAACACCGATTTCCTGACGCCTCAGCCCGGCCGGACCCACGTCATCGACTGGCCCGTGGAACACCCGGTACTGTGTAATCCGGTGAACGCCCCCGCGGGCTGTGAAGACTGGATGCTGGAATAGCGCCGCAACAGACAGACGCCACGGACCGTCAGGGTTTCGTCAGCCTGAATTCCACGCCGACAGGGAAGTGGTCGGACGGCCAGATGCCGTCATAAGAAGATTTAATGACTTCCGCGGACACTGCCTTGAAGCCATCGTTGTGCAGAATCCAATCGATCCTTTCGCCACTCGAAATGCCGTCAAACCCGTGGAAAGTCCCCTCTTCCGGAAGCCCCAGCTCGACCCACGGGTCGATCAGGTTTCCGGTCACGCCCTCCCATTCGGCCGTTCCGGTCATCACGCCGTAAGTGGTCGAGTCAACGCCGCAGTTGAAATCGCCCGCCAGGAACGCCGGCCGGCCACCGCCCAGAAGCTGCATCTGTTCAAGCGTTATGACCGCCATTTCTTCGCGGATGCCGTCGACCGAAGTGTGGTCGAAGTGCGTGGAAAACACGTCGAATTCGAAATTGTCGGCAAGCCGCCGGAAGTGTCCCCAGGTGACGGCCCGCGGGAAAAGCTGGTCGACGTCATCGACCATCGTCCCGATTTCGTCCGGCGTGGCGCTCAGGGCAAACGTCTTTGTTTCAATCATTTCATAACGATCGGTCCGGTAGAAGATCCCGTTGTATTCGTCGACGAAGTTCTGGGAACGCTTTTCGCCGATCCACACCATGTTGGCCACGTTGTCCTTGATGAAGTCCATCGTTTCCACATAGCCTTCCTGGACGACCATGATGTCCGGCACGAATTCGTTAATCACGTTCAGGACGGGCTGCTGCCTTTCAGTCCAGCGCTTCCCCGGTTCCGAATCGAACGGCAGGCGCAGATTAAATGACAGGAACCGGATGTTCTGGTCATAACGAACGGGAACTTCAGGCACTTCGACAACCTTGATCTCATTTCCATCAAGGTCCAGGATCCGGACCTTCATGACGTCACAACCGGCTTCGACGATGGCCATCGGCGGGATTTCGTAAATACCCTGCCACCCTTCCGGAATCGCATCGCTGGGTTCGCAGACGTCGGCGTCCATGTTGCCCGCGAGTCCGCCGATCGTGAACATGTACACGTTGTTGTCCACGCCCCACTCGATGCCGTGCATGTGACCGTGGAAACTCGCCTGGATTCCCGCTTCCTTCAGCATCGGGGCCATCGCGACCTTCAGGCAGTCCTCGCCGTCGAATTCACACTCGCTGCCCCACTGGATCGCGTATGCGGGCTGGTGGATGAAGAACAGCTTCCACTGGGCCGTCTTGAATTCTTCGGTCTGGAACTGCTGCCGGAACCAGCCAACCTCGCCCCAGTCCGAATCGGGCATTGAAAGATAGAAATCCCTGATCCAGCCGCCGCCCAGCCAGACGTTCCCGATGCGCCGCGACCACCAGCCTTCCCCGAGGCCGTTTTCGATTTCGGCGACGTTACCCTGCGGCAACACGAACGAATCGAAGTACCCCGGGGCGTTCTTTTCGTCATGATTGCCGGGAACAGCCCAGATGTTGACGCGGCTGCCAAGGTCCTGCCAGCCCTTGAATGTGATGTCGAATTCCTCTGGAAGTCCCGCCCCGGAAAGATCACCGACGCCAATCGCGAAATCGACGCCTTCGGCAAGGGCGATTTCGGACATCTTCCGCGTGTTTTCCTCGTTCGTGTGCGCGTCCGCGAACATGGCGAATTTCATCGGGACCGGGCCGTCCGGCATCGTCCGGAACGAAAGATCCGCCGTCGATTCCGCACCGACGCGCGCCCTGTACGAAATTTCCGTGGCTGGCGGCAGGCGGTCGATCTTCACTTCATACTGGCCGTTGAGGTCGGCCAGGCCGCATCTGGTGCGCGTCTGGTCGGCCCACCAGTAGTCGACGCAACCCTCATCCGTCACCGGCGTGGCGGTCCGCCAGACGATCGTGACGGTGTCGCGGTCGGACATCTGAATCATCGGTCCACGCTTGAACGTCGCATCGCTGACGGGAATCCACGCCGCGCCGGTTCCCGTGCCCTCGCATCCCGATTCCCACACGAACCCCGGTCCCTCGCCGATCACCGCCATCGCGCGCGCCAGGAAATCCCGCATGACATCGCCGGTCGGAAGCCTGTTGGCAGATTCGATTTCCACCATGACGGCAGCAAATGTATCGAGTTTTTCGGCCGGCACCGCGCGCCCCGCCGCCATTTCGCCGATCACATCCAGCACGATGGCGCCGGCCGCACCGTACCTGCCAAGCTGATCGACCCACGGCTGAAGTGAGCCACGAAGTTCGTCCGACGGTCCCGGCTGCGCCCACATGTCCGGAAGCGCCGCAAATTCGGCGAACCGGGCCGCCAGCGTTGTCGGGTCAGGCGTCGCGCCCGAATCCCACGCTGCCCAGTAAGCAGTTGTCGCGGTCAGCAGGTCAGGCGCCATCGATTCATTGAAGGTATTCGACACGTTCACGCGGGCCATCAGGTCAAGCGCGGACGCGCCGTCTGCCGATCCGCCCAGCATCCGGGACATGGCGCCAACCGATTCCCACGGTTCGTAACCGGCGGCGTTCCACGCGTAGTCGGCGCACGTCGCCAGGGCCGGCAGCGAAGGGAACGGGAAAGGCATCGGGTTGAACAGGATACCGTCGAGGTGTTCCGGGAGATCGGCTGCCCTGCCCTGGAGCGGCCCCAGAAAAACCGTCGAACCGCTGTTGTCGATAACCGGATAATTGTCGCCCAGAAGAGGCTTGCGCTTGATCCAGGCGGCCACGGCGTCGGCGTCGGCGGCTGTGATGGTTTCGGGGATGACCTCGGTGCCGGTCCATCCGATACCGACATATTCAGGGATCTGCGAACCGGCAAGCGTGAGCGTGGTCGACGCCGTTTCCGCATTGCTCCAGTAGTCCGTCGGGACCCAGCCAAGCACGAGGTCGGGCATTTCGGCGTGGATGGCCTCAAACGCCCTCTTCGAAAAGTCTATCGCGGCTTCGTCGTACGAAGCATACGCAGCCAGGTCATCACCATGCAGTTCCTTTTTCGTGTCGTCGAAACTGAGGCTGAAGAGATCGAATCCAGCGTCCCTGAAAACCCTGACCTTATCCAGGAACACCGCCATGTCGGCATCGCTGGAAAAGACTATCGAACCTTCGTCAATCCTGAGCTGGACGCCAGGCATCATACCGGCCGCCTTGATGCCTGCGGTCATGCGGCCAAGCATCGCGATGTAGTCGGCCGGCCATTCCCCGGACCAGTAAGTGCCGACCCAGTCGGTGTAGATGTCCATCTTCCCGGCGTAGATGTACTGGTTGAATTTCATGTCGGCCAGGTACGGCATCAACGCGAGGCGGTCCGCCTCGGAATACACCGGACCGTAGAACGTCTCGATTACGCCGCGGAATTTCGACGCGGGCGCGTCGGCGATGAACAGTTCGGAACCGGCCAGGTGGCCCGGAATCTGGCGGACGGTCTTCCAGGCCCACAGCCTTCCACGATCGGAAGCGGCCACGATATGCACCGACTGATTGCCGCCGCCGTCCACGCTCCAGCGGACGATGTACGCCTCATCGCTTTCGGGTATCGCCGGCGCGCAGTCAGCGACGACCGCGGCCCATTCGGCGGAATCATGAACGAACACCGCCAGGCCGGCGGTACGGACGTATCCGCGGACCAGCCCCAGCGAAGATTCCAGGAACGTCATTTCGGCATCGTCCATGTCGTCGCCGCCAATAAGCCCGGAAGACGCCGATTCCATTGCCGGCACCATTCCGGCGTTCCACGTCATTTCAACCACGGGCCGCGGCAGCGCGCCCGAACGCGATGCCACTGCATCGGCCGCCGGGCACCAGTCGACGTCGGGCGTGACAACGACGTCCGCCGACGCCAGGTCGTCCATGACGTCTTCGCCCCCGACGGGCCCGGAACACGCGGCAAGAAGAACCAGGAACGACAGAATCGACTTTTTCATTTGATTACAACACCTCGAAGTCCCGACTGGAATGTTTAACAGATTCGCACCCTCGCCTCAAGGACGCCGTGGCTCGATCCGGGTTGTGCCGTCCCCGTCCCGCCGCCCGATGAAAGGTACCGCCGCCGACGCGAGAATCACGAACAGAGCGCCCACTATTCCGTGAAGCGTTATTTTTTCCGAAAACGCCGCCACGCCGATCACATATGAAAACAATGGATTGAAGAACGAAAACGGACTGACCATCGATGCCCGCGCGCGGGCGTATGCCGCCGTCATCATGAGCTGGCCGAGGATCCCGAACAGGCCCACGCAAATCAGCGTCGTCAGCGTCCATGGGCTGCGCAGATGTCCGATGACGGACGGGATGTCCATGCCGCTCCACCCCGTGAGAATGTCCACACCGATCGCGACTATCGCGAACAGGGTTCCCCAGACCGAAAAGTAAAACACGATGATGGCCGACGATTCGGTCGCGGAAAGCTGCTTTACCGTGACATAGGCAAGCGCGGAAAGGACCGCCGAAACCAGGGTCAGCCCGGCCCAGAGGCCCGAAGCCCCCATGTCGGGGCCCACGAGGATCGCAACCCCCGCGAACGCGGCCACCGCGGGCGCCAGGACGTGCATCGCCCTGTGTTCCTTCAGGATCAACGCCGAAAAGACGACCGTGAACACCGGTGAGGACTGGTTAAGTACGACGGCAGTCGACAGCGGCAGTTTTTCGATGCCCAGGAAAAAAAGGCACATGGCGCAGAAACCGAGAAGGGATCGGCGGAACAGCAACGGATGCCTGCCGGACCGCAGCGATCCCTGCCTGACCAGGACCAGTATGCCCAGGGGAACAATTCCCGTGATGCTTCGGAAGAACAGCGAAACCACGAACGGCATATCGACGGTCGATGCCTTGACGCACGCACCCATCAGCGCGAACGCCAGCGACGAGCCGACCATCAGCATCACCGCCGCATAGGGTCGCGGACGCGCCTGATTCACATTGATCTGTTCCAGACTTGTGTTTTCCAGCGGTTTCAGCGCGTGACCTTCTTGCCGCGGTTTCCGCCGATGATACCGGTCTTGATTTCGATCAGCTTCTTGTTTTTCGGGGTTCCGCCGTTGCCCTTTTTCACCGCCTGGACCGGGGCGGCGGGTTCATAGACCGCCGGGACGACCGCCGCGACGAGCATTTCCGGGTCCGGGGTCCTGGCGGAGCGCAGCGTGTCCGCGCCCCAGGCGACCGGTGCCGAAAGGATCATGCCGCCACGCGCGCGTTCCAGATTGGAATCGGTGGCGAAAACAACCGGTTCCACACGAGGCATCGTGAACCACACGACGGCGCCACCGACCACAAGCACGGCCGCAACCACACCGAATATCCAGCCCCTGCCGCCCTTTTTTTCCGCGGGCATTGACGTTGTCTGGGCCTGGGCCCTCGGTTTCGCCGCCTCTTCCTTCTGGCGCTGACGCGCCTCGTATTCCTTCAGCGCGGCTTCACGTTTGCGGCGTTCCTCTTCGACACGGGCCCGCCCCTCGGCGGCCCTCCGGCGATCCTCTTCCTCGCGGGCAAGCCTGGCGGCGTCCTGCTGCACCTTGAGGGCGCCCATCAAGGCCGCGGCCTCGTTGTTGACCTCGTCCTTGGAACGTTCAAGTATGCCCTTCAGCACACCCTTGGCCGCGTCGGGCGAACCGTGAACCGGCGGCAGATCCAGCGCCTTCATCGCGCCCGTTGGCGGAGGCGGAGGCATCGCGCCGCCTGCCGGCGGTGGTGGCGGAACATCGGGAATTGCCGGAACGTCGGGGATTTCCGGGACGGCCGGGGCGCCGGTGGCACCGCCGGCATTCCCGGCGTCGTTCACCGTGCCCGCGCCGGACTGGATTCCAACGTCTTCCTGACCTTTCGTCTTCTTCTTTTTCGCCATTTCACCTGACCCGCATCGGCAAACTGAAAGCCCGTACAACAATCCGCCGAGATGTTATTGTCCCCCGCGACATGAGTCAACCGCATCATTGAACAAATCAGCAGAACAGCGGCCGGAATCATTCCCAGGGCGCGCAGCCCCAGCGCAGGAACTTCGCCCTTACGCGCAGCACGTTTTCAGGATAGTTGAAATTCTGGGGAATCGTGGATTTTTTCCTGGCCCTGCCGGGCATGCCGAAACCGGCGTTGTACGCCGAAAGCCCCAAAACCATGCGGTTGTCGAAACGCTTCAGGAACCTGGACAGGATTATTGCGCCGCACCTGGCGTTTTCCAGTGGGTCCAGCAGGTCCCCGCAGCCAAGCCTCGCGGCCGGTCCAGCCATCACCTGCATCAGGCCGATAGCCCCCGCGTAAGAAATCACATTCACGGTCAGGGAGCTTTCAACACGCATGATCCCGAAGAGAAGCGCCGGGTCCAGGCCGGCCTCCGTGCCTGCCTTCACGGCAACGGCCCACGCATCCGCACACGAGATCCGGCGCTGGACGAAGTCGAAAGTCTCGGCCTCACGCCGCGGTCGGGCATCTGTCGACACGGCCTGCCTGACGAACCCGGAGGGAATTTCGAATGGCCTCGACCTGGCCGACACCGGGTCAAGGTCCAACGGCAGCCAGCCGGGTGGCGCGGGGGGAATTTCCTGCGGGGCCGACCGCACGTCGTCCCGCACCGACGCGGCATTGACCGAAGGATAAACCGAGGCGCAGCCGGTGACGCAAAGCAACGCGCAGAAACCAGCGGCGATCGACAAATCCGCGATATTGAACAAAACTGTCATCGGTATCGTCCGGCCGGGCAAACGAAAATTCGCCCATTTCCGTAATCGTTTTATCATAAGTCCGCGATGCGCACGAAAAACAGACATATCATCTTTTCGACCCCGATCGCCGTTCTGATGCTCGCCACATTCACCACCGCCACCCCGGCGGCCGCACAGGACGCGCCCTCCGACGCCGCGGTGCCGATAATCCCGCATGACGACCTCGGGCGCGGCGATATCCGTTCGGAAACGCTGGCAGCGGCCATCCGGCTCAAGGGGATGACGAACGCGTTCGAACCTGATGGTTTTATTGCACATATCCTCTATGTGACGGGCATCGTCGAAAAGGGGCTGTTCCCGGCTCGCGGCTGGGCGCCGGCCCTGACCCGCAGGCTCAAGAAGGCCGGCCTGATCAGGACGAAAGCAGTTCCCGCCCGCGGCGACCTCGTGTTCTTCAGTCTGTCGCCATCGGCGCCCCACTCCGCGAAGGCGTCGAAAGTGTCCGTCGGCGTGGTTGAACGGGTCAGGAAGGGAAGCATCGACTTCGTGGCTGCCGGGTCCGGCAGGGTGATACGCGGCACTTTGAAAACCGGCAAGGGCAAAGTGTCCGAAACAAAACTGACTTCGTGTACGGTCAAGACCGGCAAGGCGGGGAAGGCTGTCGTCGAAAAATCCGGCGGAAAATCGAAAAAGGGAAAACAGAACGACAAGTCGAACGCAAAATCGAAAAAGTCGGCGACGAAATCAAAGAAGGCATCCTCAAAATCGCAGGCGCAGCCGGTCAGGACGAAACAGGTTCCCTGCCGCGCGTCGGAACTGCTGATCGGGTTCGCCTCAATCGAGGACGTGGCGATCGAATTGAACGTCACGCCGCCCAGCCCGCCCGCCGCGCCGCCTGATGATCAGGCCGCGGATCCTGCTGCCGCGGATCCCGGGGACACGCCCGATGCGGCGGCGGTCGATGCCAGCGAAGTCGTGCAGTGAAGACCGATCAAAGAATCGTTACCAGGTTACGCGGCAGTTCCGACAAAAACACCGAGGGCCTGCTGGATTCCACGAACCCGCGCGACATCCTTGTACGTGCGTACGAAAGATAGAGGACGTCCCGGGCACGCGTCATCGCGACGTACATCAGGCGCCGCTCCTCGTCCAGTGCATCGCGTTCCGCCACCGGATCGGCCCCGGGGACCGCCAGTTTTTCCCTGCGTGACTGAAGCGGAAACAGCCCCTGTTCAAGGCCGGAAACGAACACGCAGTCGAATTCAAGGCCCTTCGCCGCATGGACCGTCATCAGGTTCACGGCGTCGCCATCAGGCACGTCGTCCATCGGCTGGACCAGCGCCACGCGGTCCAGGAACGCCGCCAGCGCCGTTTCGCCCGTCAGGTTGATGAATTCCTGCACGGAACTGACCAGCTCGTCGATGTTTTCCAGACGGCCCTGCGCCTCCTCCGTATCATCGGATTCGAACATGGCGCGGTAACCGGTGTCGGCAATCACCTTTTCGACAACGGCCCTCGCATCGTGATCCCGGGCGAAAAGGGCGAGGCCGCAGATCATGTCAACGAACCCGCGGATACGCGACTGGATCGCCTTGCCCGATTCGTCGCCGACAGCGGCAAGCGCCTCGAGCATGGGAATCCCGGCATGGTCGGACCGTTCGCGAACCTTGTCCATCGTGGCCTTGCCGATGCCGCGGGCAGGCACGTTGACGACGCGTTCGAGGCTGACCGAATCGAGCGGGTTGACCAGCAACCGCAGGTACGCAATGACATCCTTGACTTCCGCGCGCTGGTAGAACCGCATTCCGCCGATCACGCGGTATGGCACCTGCAGCCGCCGGAGCTGATCCTCGAAAACGCGGGACTGCGCGTTCGTCCTGTAAAACACTGCCATGGACGAATACGGGATCCCGCGCCGGTGCCTTGACCTGATTTCGCCCACCGCGAAAGTCGCCTCGCCGGTTTCGTTCAGGGACCGGTGAACATAGACATTTTCGCCAGGGCCGCGCACGGCGGAAAGCGCCTTCGGATAACGCGCCCGGTTGAAAGCGATGACCCTGGTCGCGGCCGACAGGATCGGTTCTATTGACCGGTAATTGCGCCCCAGGACGATTTTTACCGCGTCGGGAAAGTCATCCGCGAATTCAAGGATGTTCGCCACGCGCGCGCCGCGCCACGAATAGATCGACTGATCGTCGTCCCCGACCACGCAGATGTTCGGGTTCGGCCTGCACAGAAGGCGCAGGAACCTGTACTGCGCCAGGTTGGTGTCCTGGAATTCGTCCACGATGATGTGCCCGAAAGCCCCCTGGAGTTGTTCGCGCACGTCCGGGTTTTCGTCCAGCAGGCGCAGCGCCTGGACAAGCAGGTCGCCGAAATCCATCGCGCCCGCCTTCATGAGCGCCCGCTGGTACCGCTTGAACGCGTCGGCCGCCACCGCCTCGTAGTTGGATCGCGGTTCCGGCGCGTCGATGTATCCGTCGTTTTTCAACCTGTCGGCAAAGGACGTGAACCGACGAACCTGTTCGCGCGGGATCGACATTTCGTCCAGCACCTGCTTCATCAGGCGTTCGGAGTCGTCGTCGTCGTACACCACGAAATCGGCCGGAAAACCGAGCCGCGCATGATTGATCCGCAGAAGGCGCAGGCAGACCGAATGAAAGGTCCCCATCCACGCGGGTGCCCCGCCGCCATCGAGCAGCTGCCGCACGCGTTCACGCATTTCGCCGGCGGCCTTGTTGGTGAAGGTAACGGCCAGTATCGACGACGGGTGCACCGCACGTTCGCGGACAAGCCATGCGATCCGGTGGGTTATGGTCCTGGTCTTTCCGGAACCGGCGCCCGCGAGGATAAGCAGCGGACCGGTTTCGTGTGTCGCGGCCGCGTACTGGTCATCGTTCAGGCCGGACAGGATGCCCCTGTTCTGCACGTCTTCCATAAATAATCCAGAACCTTTGGAGGGAGGCGCGAAGTCGGCCGGCCCCGGGGTTCGACCGCCTTCAGTTGACGGGAACGGTTATGATTCCGCCGGACACGCGCGCCGGCTCGCAGGAAATAACGTCGGCCGCCTCCTTGAAGCCGCCGGCCTTGGACCAGCGCAGGACCAGCGTGCGCGTCGCGATCTTCACCGGGTCGCCGGGAGCCTGCCGCGGCACGATACCGGTCAGGACGAGCCCGCCCGGTGCCTTGCCCTTCATCATCACTTCCCACTTCATCCCGAAGAAGGTCCTGGTGCTGGTGCTGGGCTCGATCGCGTCCTCGATCGCGTCGAAGGCGAACGAATCGAATTCGATCCTGTCGCCGTCGAGGATGTACAGCCTGTTGATCGTGGCCAGCGCATCGGTTTCGGATTCCGGGAGGCGCAGCGACAGCAGGACGGCGGTCCAGCCGGGACCGAACCCCGTTAGTTCAACCTGTTCAATGACTTCGTAACCGCGCATCTTCAAGGATTTCTTGTTGATGACCGCACGGTTGTCACAGACCGGCGCACCCGCCTGTTCCAGTGCCGGCGTTGTCCCATCGCCCGCCGCCTGTGCGAAGGCCACATTCGCGCCAAGCACCACCGCCAGCAGAACGAAAACCGAAAGCAGCCTGTTCATCAGAGTTTCCCCAATGACGTTAAAGCCAATGCAGTGTCTAAATTCCGGCTTCGTATTTCAACATACGGCAACGAAGCAGTCAATGCGTGTACCGGGGGGCAAAGGCCCCGCGCCGGCACTCTTGACCGTCATGGGATGGTCGATTAGAGTAAGGCGCCCGTTAACCAGGCGATGAATCGATGATGATCGGTCAATCAGGCTTCATAACCGGAAATACGCGTTTCCTGCGGCTGCCGCTGCTCCTTGCGATGGTCCTGGCTGCCGCGCCCGGTTATGCGCAGACGGGTGGTGACGTCGCTGATCCGGCACCGGCGACCGCCGCACCCGGCGATTCCGGTTCAATGGGATTCACGCGGCTGGAAAAGCCGGCCCCGCTGGCGACCGATTTGCTCCAGGAGGCCTCTGAACCGGCCGAAACGCCCGCCCAGCCGGCTGAACCCGTCGCCGATGAATCGCCCGCTGCCAGCGGCCAGAACGACGCGGTTAAGACACTCGACCAGGAACGCATCCGCGACGAGGCGGCCGATTCCCGCCGCAACACGCCGATTCACCCGACGGGCTACCCCTGGATCGAAAATAACGGATATTTCCGCCTGCGGCTGGACGGTTTCCACCGCCCGGGCCTGGGGACCACCGCATACATCGATCAGACGCAGACGACCGTCAACTCGTCGGCATTCCCCGGAACCATAACGGCCAACTACGCGAACAAGGGCAATTTCGAAAACGAAAACTGGGTCAGCAGCGCCAACATGCGCCTGCGCTGGTCGCCGACCATCCACGTGATGAAAAACCTCGCTGTGGTCGCGCAGGTCGACGTACTCGACAACCTCATCCTCGGTTCGACCCCGGATTTCGATGCCGACCGCCCCGATTCGCCCCTGCCGCTTTTCGCAAGGTCCCAGGTACCGGCCGAAGACTCCATCCGCGTCAAGCAGGCCTATATGGTCTGGAGTCCCTTCAATCCCGACAACAACAGGGACTTCCTGCTGTCGCTGTCGGGCGGCCGCATGGCCCGCCACTGGGGCCTCGGCATGATGGAAAACGACGGGGCCGACATCGACGCCGACTGGGGCACTTACGTTGACCGCGTCAACGTCCTCCTGCGGTACTGGAACGTGTTCATGGAACTCGGTTTCGGCTGGGCCTCGACCGGCGCCACATCGGCCACGGCCGTGCAGACATTCGGCCAGCCGTACGACCTGACGAACAGCGACAACGTATACGATTTCACGTTCGCGCTGTTCCAGAAACCGATGACGGAATCGGGCCGCCTCGCCCGCGCCGAAAGGCTGCTGCGCGGCAAACCGGTGGTGGACTGGGGGGTGTACCTGAAGTACCGCTGGCAGAAAAGCGACGAAAAACAGACCATGGACGACGACTATACGCTGACGTCGTCGACCGGTTTCGACGACTACGTCCTGGAAAACCGCGATGCATGGATCGTGACCCCGGACGCCTGGCTCAAACTCGAATGGAAACACAGCGCAAAGGAACTGCTGCGCATCGAATTCGAGGTCAACGCGAACTTCGGCCATATCGAAAACACGCCCCGCTTCCGCCTTGACCCGGCCACCGATCGGTGGGTCGGCGACGGCTACCAGGGCCTGGACATACTGTCATGGGCCGTCGCGTTCGAGGGCGAATACCAGTGGGGTCCGGTGAACGTCGGCCTGATGACGGGCGCGGCCAGCGGGTCCGACAGCGACTGGTGGGGATGGCTCGACAGGAACAACGTGTCGACCAACCGGGCGCTGACCGAAACGAATTCCCACTACTTCAATCCCGATTACCATGTGGACGAACTGCTGTTCCGGCATGTCATCGGCACGGTCACGGACGCTTTCTATATAAAGCCGTGGTTCATGTATGACTTCTTCGAAAGCCGCAAGGACGCGCTGGCCGTTGGCGCCGGCATCCTGTACGGACACGCGCTCGAGGCGAAGGCGACCCCCGGCAACGACCCGCACCTGGGGCTGGAAATCGATGTCAACCTGCTCTACGAAAATGCCGGCATGTTCTATGTGGGCGTGACCTGGGCGACGCTCGTGCCGTTCGACGGTCTCGATCTCGCAACCGACTACGGATGCGCGGTGTTCGACAGCTCGGGCGGTTGCCGCTCCGAATCAATCAATTCCGAATGGGCCATGTCCATACGTGGCGTCCTCGGCGCCCGCTTCTGACAACTTTTATAACGCCTGCCAATTGTGGTACCATGCTTTCCGGGGTTCAAACGCCTTAATTGCGTTTCATCGGGGTTTGTCGATGTCCGAAAGGACTTCACAACGCGGGTTCACGATGCTGGAACTTATGATGACAGTCAGTGTCATCATGGTTGCGGCCGTGATCGCCGTTCCATCCGTGATGGACGCGCTGAACCGACAGACCGCCGCCGACGCGGCCCGGGCCATCAGGGACGCTGCCGAATTCGCCAGAATCCAGGCGGCTGCGACAAACGTCGCGTACGAAATCGTCCCGACGGTCGGCGGGGGCTTGAACGACAGCGGCCGGGTCGAAATCTGGCAGGGCACCAGCGGTGCCTGCAACTACTTCCAGGCGCCCAACCCGACCACCGGCCTGTCGGCGATTCGAATCCGGGACATCGACATCACACGTGACTTTCCTTCAACCAGAATCATATCGACGGTCCCGGCGAACATGAACCTTTCGCCGATATGCTTCAAGCCGGACGGACGCGTTTTCCAGGTGCAGGGCGATTTGACCCCTGTAATCATTCCGGCCCCGGCCGGCTCCGGATATCACGCCGGCGAGGCGGTCATCCGGGTTCAGCGGATGGACTCCGAGGGCAGTCTCGAGGGTGCGGTGCACGCGGTCAGAATCCCGTTCAACGGTTTGACGCGTACGGTCGTGGAATAGTGGTGGACCTTTGAAAGGACTTTTCGCCAGCAGGTTGACGCGCGGCCGGGGGTTCACCCTCGTCGAAATGATGGTCGCCATCGCCATTTCGATCGTCGGTTTCCTGGCGATCGTATACCTCCAGACCTCCCTGCTGCGCGGCACTTCAGGCGCGTGGGACATGACGTGCGCCACTACGCTCGCGCGGCACACGCTCGAAACAATCCGTATCGAGGGTATCGAATGGTACAACGACACGGGCCTGGGCGTGGGCGGGGTTCAACAGGGAAAATTCAATTACCTGCGTAACGTCGGCGCTCCGATCGCCGGCGCCGGTTCCGGGTGGCTTCGCGCGCCCTTCGCGAATGCCGCGGCGCCGTTCCAACTTACGAACCAGCTCGGCGACAACCTGGCATGGGACGACGGCGCCCTGGGCGAAATCGTGAATACAACGAACCGCAGGTTCTGCGTTCAGTACAGGCTGACCTGGGTGGTGCCCAACTTCCTGATCAGGGCGGAGGCCCGCGTGATGTGGCCCAGGCCGGAAATTACAGCCGGCACCTACGATGCCTGTCCGGCGAACATGTTCGACAATCCGACGGATATCTATTCGATTTCGATGCCCATGACGGTGATGAAAAATGTATTCGTGTCGCCGTGACATATCGGCCCGGCAGGGCTGCCATGCCTGCCCGCGGCGCGCGGACGGCATGATCATGATCGAACTGATGGTTGCGCTGTCCGTGGCCGCCATCATTCTGATGGGCGTATACCAGATTTACACGATATCGACTGGCGCATACAGGACGCAGGACGAAGTCATCAACGCGATGAACCAGGCCCGCTTCGGCATGGAACAACTGCGTCGCGACATCGCGATGGCCGGTTTCCAGGCGACACCGGATTCGACGGCGGACATGATGGTCTGCCCGAAACCGGCCAACCCGATTCGGTCGGTCATCTTTGAACGCGCGGGGGCGGTCGCAAACCCTGGCGACAACGTGAACATCGCGCCCAACGGCGTCATCCTGTTCGGCGCCTACTGGAGCCCGGAAATCTATCGGACCGAAAGCGTCATCGGCAATACGGTGACTCTGCAGACCGCCGCCGACGGCGCCCCGTATCCGCTTACCTCGGAAGATTTCGACGCCATCTTCACGCCGGGACGTTACCTGCGGCTGGTGAACGCGGAACAGAACGAGGGGTATTACAGGATACAGTCATCCAGCTTCGCAACCAATACCATCCAGCTAACCGGGGCCGTCGCGCTGGCCAGCCCGCCCAGCTACTGCGGCGTGCAGGGATTCGGCGTCGGTCTGGACGCGACGGTCGCCGGTTTCATCAGGTACAGGCTGGTCGCGGATCCCGAAGACGCGACGGGAACAAAAATCGATCTGATCCGGGAAGAACTGAACCCGGTCGATCCGACACTCCAGACGCCGATGGCCAATACGGCCGTCAGGATATCGGAAAACGTCGTCGATCTGCAGTTCTACGATTTCGTCGTCGATTCGGACAGGTCGGGCCGCGCACCGCTTCTGATGAACAATCCCGACATCGGTGACGTGCTGGATGCCGGGACACAGCAGTTGAACAACACGGCAGTTGCACGCCCTCAGGACCTCCGTTTTGTGACAGTGAAACTGACGACCAGGACCGCGCACGAGGAAGAAAACCTGCAGCACGTGCGCAGGCCCGCTTTGTTCACGCCGATCGAAACATACGAGGTTGACCCGGCAATGGCCGGTTCGGCACGGACTGTGACGCTGGCCGGCAGGGTCGGCCTGAAATCGCTTGAGGTTCGCAACGTCAAGTAGAAACCGTTTGGGGGGGGGCCGTGCACCGCATTTACGGAAACGACGAACCGACCACCCGGCGCACGAACGCGCGCGGTGGCCGCGGTTACGCCCTGCTCGTGGTTCTCCTGCTGATGCTCGCCCTGACCGTAATCGGCGTCATCGCCGTCCGGACCACTGCGAACGACATCACTTTTTCGGGCGCCCAGCGCGTGACTGCCATGGCGCGCAACGTGGCATCGTCCGGTGCACAGGCAACCATCGTTTTCGGCGCGATGAATCCCACGGGTTTCATCGACTATGTGAACGTCAACAGCGGCAATATCGCGATGAACGATTTTCTTGCCGGTTTCTTCGACACCGCGGTCGACGGCTCCGGTTCCTTCGGCCGCGAGGTCGCAAATGTCAACAATGCCGCATGGACCAGCCGCCTGATCAACCCTCAGACATCGGCTCGCGCGCCCGGCTATCAGCTTGGCGAACACTGTTTCATCAGGTACACGGCATTCACCGACGGCCTGTACGGCAACCAGCCGAATATCGCCGATCCGCAGGACGTCACGCGCAATGCCGAACGCAACGCGCTCGCGCGTGACCTGACCACACTGTACGTCGGACCGGTCCCGTGTCCATGAGGTGTGAAATGAAACGTAATGCAAAATCATTCCTGGTGGTGACGGTCGTTCTGGCCTGTTCCGCAACATGCCTGGATGCGGCCGCGAAAAAGCCGATTGACTCGGGAACGCCGTCCGCCGTGCCGATTGTCCACCTGATGATCGATACGTCCGGATCGATGCAGTACAACGTCGTACCTTCCCCGGCTGAAAGGGACGACTTCCAGCCGGAACTGGTGCCGACATGTTCCAAGACACCGGGGATGTCCGGGAAAAGCCGTTACATCGATCTGGTGGAAAGGCTCGTCGGCTCTCTTGGCGACGACTATTACTGCGAATCGCAGGACCGCAATTCAAAAAAATCGCCGTACTGCCCGGCCAAGGACTGCTACAACGTCGTCCCGCACATACAGGCTTACGGAACCCGCGCGTCCGACGGCATCATCGACGCCGCCGGCGCCAGCGTCAAATTCAGCATCATGACCATGGACACCGACCCCGACCACAACTCGGGTAACAGCGGCGACTACAGCTACGGCAAGGAAAAATTCGGCAGCGGCTCCGACAAAATCAATTACGGCGCGCAGAATGGCCACGCAAAAAACGGCGCGCTGGTGGTTCCCCCCTCTTCCGACTCACCTGCCGACATCCTGGCTAACAACGCCGCGGTCAAGGCATCCCTGCTGGCGGCCCGGCCTGGTGGCGGAACCCCGATCGGCGCCATGATGTACGACGCCGCGTACATGTACAACAACGAACCGGTCTTCCAGAACGACACTTATTCGTCATGCCGAAAAAATTCGATCGTCCTGCTGACCGACGGCCTCAGCAACCTCGCGGACGGGGAGCGCGGCTACCCGAACGCGGTTGACGGCGCGCAGACGATGCGCGAACTCGGATTCGACGTCTGGGTCGTCCAGTACGCCACCGGCGCCGGCGTCACCAGCAAGGCCTACGACATCGCCACATATTACGGCATGCTGCCCGACGACCATCTGCTGACTGCCAGCGATGCGGCCAGCCTTAACACCGCGCTGACAACGGTGGTGGAGGCCGCCGCGGAATCGTCCCAGACCAGGACGGCCACGGTCGTGACGAATGCGACGGGCAACACGACCGACGTCCAGTACCAGTTCAACGCGTCGTTCATGTCCGTCAGCGGGCCCGCCGGCGCCAGTGACGCGACGATTCTTACGGGCGTCCTGGAACGTTCGGTTTACCAGTGCGGTATCAACCAGGAAGACACCGGCAACGCCGGTCTGGCGGAAATCCAGAACATCAGCGCAAAGCTGACCGCGACGTCCGACGGTTCCCGGAACATCTACACGATGGTCGACGGCGATAAGGAAGAATTCGTTTCCAGCAACAACGCGATAACGAATTCAATGCTCAACGCCCCGAATCCCTTCCTGGAAATGGTTCCGGACTTCGGCCTCGACCCGGCGACGGACTGGTGCAGGGCAGGATCGATTTCCAGCCTGCTGCCGTCACAGAGGCTGGCGAAGTGGCGTGAAAACCTGTTCGATTACATCCGCGCCAGCGATGATTCATGCCGCGCCGGATACAAAATGGGTGCCATAATCCATTCGACCCCGGCGCTGCAGGACGATCTTGCCAACGCGTCGCTGACGATTCCATCGTTCGCGGATTACAAGGCCACAATCAAGAACAGGCCTCACATGCTGTACGTGGCGACTCACGACGGCCTGATCCATGCAATCAGATTCGATCGCCCGGACGGCCGCACGCAGCCGGATACCTGGGGGCAGGAACTCTGGGCGTACATTCCGGGCCACCTGCTCGGAAAACTGCGCACGGTTCCGGAAGACGGACAGATCATCCTCGACGGCGCGGCGACCATTTCGGACACGGTCGTTTCGCGAACCGCCAACAGCCGGCGCGACGAGGACGCCAGTGACTGGATGTCGGTGCTGATCGTTGGCGACAGGGCCGAGGGTGCCGGTTACACGGCGCTCGACGTGACCGACCCGACCGACGGCAACTGGTCAATACTGTGGGAACTCTCCGCCCAGTATGGACGCTGCATGGGGGGGGCCAACAATTGCAACCCCGGCGGCGCCCTGGGCGGATATCGCAACGACTTTTCGCGGCTTGGCCAGGCTTTCGGGCAGCCCGCAACCGGAAACGTAATGATTTGTCCGTCGGCGTCGGGCACATGCAACCAGACCCAGCTTGAAGAGGTCGCGGTTGCCGTCATCCCGGGCGGAAGTTCCGATGGCATCCTTACGCCGGGCGTCGGCAGGACGGCCTTCGTGGTCAGGCTTGATACCGGTGAAAAACTGGCAGAATTCGCATCCGGCAATCTGGACGGGGATTCATCCAACGCAAAATCCGACTGCAATGGCTCCACCTCGATAGTCGCCGCGGACATCATCGGCGACGTGTCCTGCATATCAACGATGCCGGGAACCTTCCTGACGAAGTGCTATGTCGGCGACCGTGCCGGCCGGCTGTGGAAAATCGAAATCGGTTCTCCATCCAGGTCGGCATGGACCATGACCATGTTCTACGACCCGTACGACTTCGACGGCGGCACGGCCGATCCGCTGGATTCGATGCGCGCACCGGTTTACGGTGCCCCGGCGATTTCGATGACCCGCGGGACCAACGAACCGGTGATCATTTTCGGCGGCGGTGAAATCGACCAGTTGACCGGAACGACGCAGAAGGCTTTCGTGGCGTCCATCACCGATACGATCGCCGCATCCGCGCCTGCCGACTGCTCGCCCTGGGATGACAACACATGTTTCAGGTCGGTGGGCGGCGGCATGTTCAACGGCCCGAAGGTCAACTGGAAATTCTTCCTGGGATACGATTCCAGTCTGAGCGCCATTTCCGGCGAACCGTCCGGCATGCGCCTGATGGGGGCGCCAACGATCTACGGCGGCGTCGCGTACTTCACGACATATATCCCCGACGAGGACAACGCCTGCGCGGTCGGCGTCGGCCGCGTTTACGGCGTGGACTATGTGCAGTCTGACGGGTCCTGCGACAATCCGCAGGCACGCCTCCCGTCCGAGGATGATCCCTACGAATTCGAGTCATGGCAGGTGATTGGCTGCGCGGAAACGCCGGCCGTGCCGTACGGCGTCACCGTTGTCGACCGGCCGGCCTGCATCGGCGGCGAAAGCATCTTCGACGCGGGCGCCGGGTCGGCCAGCGGAAGCGCGTTCGGTTCGGCCGCCGGCGGCGGCCCGCAAATAGTCGTTCAAACAGGCCTGGATACTGGTGTTGACGGGGAACAGCCGGCCGGCGGTTCGACTGATCGTACCGTCAACCAGCTGGTCCGCAACATCATGCGGGCCGTCGAATCGATCGTCGTCGGCACGTGGGGCTCGGTTTTTGACTGATCGCTTCCATTCCCTTCTGTTGCCATCCGATGATTTTGGTGCTAAAAATCGCCGGCCTGCGTCTTACAGCCGGGGGGCGTCGTGAACGGCAACGGGACGGCAGGGCGTTCCTGCGGCGCGCAGGTTTGAATTCTCCGGTCGTCCAACGGTTAGGACACGGGCCTTTGGAGCCTGGTATCGGGGTTCGAATCCCTGCCGGAGAGCCGCGAATCCATGGTTACGGGGCCGGGATCGGGCAGTGATCGGGACCACCGGCTTGGCCGGATTGACACGAAGGTGGCACACAATGTCGAACAAAGCAGGTATCAAGGGTAAGGAAAAGGTCAGGAAGGATCCCCTCAAGGGACCGGATGAATTCCAGGAATGGGTTGGCAAGGCGGCCCAGTTCTTCGTGGAATACGGCGTGCGTCTGGCGATCGGGTCGGCGGTGCTGGTCGCGGTTATCGTCGCCACCGTGCTTATCAGCAGGTACATGCGTTCGTCCGACATAGATGCCGCAAACGATTTCACCCGGGCTTTCAATCCCGTGGCGGCATCGGTTCTGCCCGACGAAAACATGCAGCAGCTTCCGGTCGCCGACAAGGCGACGATGGAATCCGCCCGCAAGGCACTTGCTGAATTCACCGGCAAACAGGGCGAATGCGAGCTGACCGGCATCTCGAAGCTCGGCGAGGCGATCGCGGCTTACCAGGCGGGCGACGCCGCCGGCGCTGCCGATCTCCTGAAGCCGATACTGGACGGGGACAAGCTGGACCCGGCGCTGGCGTCGATTGGCCTGCAGGTTTATGCGGTTGCCGCCGACGCGGCCGGGCGCCGTGACGATGCCGAGGCAGCCTTCTTGAAAATGACGGAAAACAGCAGCAAGCTGATCAAGGCTTACGGGTTCATGTACCTTGGCGACATGTTCAACCCCGAAATGAAATCGGCGGCAGACCAGCCGGCCGACCAGGCCAAGGCACTTGAACATTACAACGCCGGCGTCGCCGCCATCGGCGATGTCCTGGGCGACAGCGGCGAGCTGACTGTGCTGGCCAATTCGCTGAAGATGCGCATCGAACGCCTGAACTGATTTTTCGCTTCCGGCCGCCGCGCCGGGGAAGGTGCAGAATGAAACGTCCTGCCCTGCTGTTGATTGCCGCGGCCGCGATCCTGGTTCCGGCCGTCCAGGCATCCGGTCAGACCGCGCCCGTGCAGAATGGCATCTCGACGTCCGATTTCCATCGCATCGACATCGTTGAAAGATGGGGCGTTAAGATCTACTCCAACCGCCTTCTTGACATCAGTCCGCGCGAATTCGGCCGCTGCACGGCGGATCCTGTCCGGCCGCTGGTTTACTGCGGCGCCTCGGACGGCGTGTTCAGGGCTCTCCACAAGGCGAACGGACGGGAAATCTGGTCAATGAAAACGTCGGGCGGCGTCCGCGCGGCCCCGGCGGTTTCCGACAAGGGCCTGTACGTCGCGACGACCGACGGGTTCCTGTACCGGCTCGAACCAGAAACGGGCCGTCCGATATGGCCCGCCCCGTACCAGACTGATAATCCGGTCTGGGGAAGCCCGGTTGTTGTCGGCGACATCGTGTATTTCTCGGTCCTGGGCAACCAGACCTACGCGGTGGGCGCCGAGGACGGACGATTCAGGTTCAAGGTTGCCCGGGACAAGCCCGTCGACATGAGTTCGGAGGGCGTGTCCGAACCGGCCGTCAGCGGCGATGTGCTTTTTTCGGCGTTTTCGGACGGCAGGCTGGTCGCGTCCAGCCGGTTCAGGGACGAAAAGCTCTGGGAACAGGATCTCGCGGCCGGCAATGATGGACCGACCGATGCCGACTCCACCCCGGTCGTGATCGGCGACCTCGTCTTTTCCGGCGCGTTTTCGGCGGGCCCGGTCGCGGTTCGCGCCGACACCGGCGCCGTGGTCTGGAAGGGCCGCAGGTTCGGCGTAGGCAAGCCGGTTCCCTACCGGGACCAGATAATCGTTGCCGATGCGGACGGCTTCGTCGTGTCGCTGGACCAGGCCACCGGACGGGAAACCTGGGTGACGCAACTGGACACGAAGGCCGCGTGGTGCCCTGTCATCATCGATGGATACCTGATCGTCGGCGGGGATCGCGGCTTGTGGGTGCTGCGCGCGTCGGACGGAAAACCATTGCTGCTGAAGACCCTTCCGTTCGGCGTGACCGCGGAACCGGGCGTTGACGGGCGAGACATCTATTTCGTGGCGCCGGGCGGTACCATCGACGCAGCCACTCTGCGCCTTCCCGAATGATCCCGAACCGTCAAAACTAACCTTTCCTTCGACGCTTTCAGCATGTAAAATTCGGCATCCGCCGCGACCGGCGGACGTTCTTGATCGTGATTAACCGGAGGAACCACATGCAGCTTCGCAAGCTTTCGTGCCTTTTCGCGGCCATCGCTCTATCCGCCTTCGCGGCGTGCGGGACAGGTGACTACAACCCCGATGCCGTTACAGGCGACGATAATTCCGTCAGCCAGGACGGCGTCATCGTTTTCGACATCGGCGGGGAAGACATCCCGACCATCAACAAGATGTGCGAGACGAACGAACAGTGCCAGACGGAAAACATGGGCGAATGGTGGGGTTGTGCAAAATGCGAAACCGAATGGCGCTGCGTGCAGCCCGCCGAAATGGGAGAACCGGACTTCGGTTGCATCGCAAATATCAACTGCGGCTCCGAAAAGTACTGCGACCCCTGCGACATGACCTGCAGGACGATGCTTGCCGCGTGTGAACCCTGCACCGAGGATGCGCAGTGCAAGGGCATGATGTCGCACTGCGTGGACTCCGTGACGTACGAGGGCGTCGTTACTTCGCTGCCCGAAAAAATCTGCGCGCCCTGGTGCCCGCTTTCGACAAAGGTCTGCACGGTCGAGGGCGCTCCGCAGGGCTCATATGTCTGCGCCGATGTGGGCGACCCCAGCAACGGCGTGTGCGTGCCGGCGACGATGTCCTGCGATTCGACCATCGAAAAGTGCGACGACGACACGGACTGCACCCAGGAAGGCTTCGTCTGCTATCTCGACACCGGAATGTGCGGATGCAAGGACGCCCTTTCGTGCCAGCTGGGCCAGGCCTGCCATCCGATCACGCACCAGTGCATGACCGGCTGCGGCGACGACAACGAATGCGGCGAAGGCACGGTCTGCTCGCAGGGTCTGTGCACGGCACCGTGTACCGGCACGCTGGAAAAGGCCAACGTCCAGGGATGCAACGGGACCGCGCCGGAAGGGATGGCTTGGGACTGTGACGACACCGGCCACTGCTTCATCCCCGGCATGTGCTTCCAGCCGAAGGACTGCGTTGAGGCCGCAACGTTCTGTAACGCCGATACCCACACGTGTGACTCCGGTTGCATGTTCGATTACGACTGCAAGACCTTCTCACAGATCTGCGACACGACGACTACGCCCGGAACCTGCATCAAGCGGCCCTGCAAGGGCAACTGGGGATGCGCGTGCGGCGAGGTCTGCGAACTCGAGGCAGGCGAATGCCAGACCGCAGAGGGCGATTACTGCGCGGTCTGCGATCCCCAGGCCGACCAGCCCTGCGCCACCGAAGACGAATTCTGCCTGTCGTTCCAGGACAAGGACGGGAACGACAAGGGCTCGTTCTGCGCGCCGCCGTGTTCGTCGGACACCGACAACCTTTGCCCGCAGGGCTGGCAGTGCAGCGAAATCAAAAACCAGGACGGTTCGCTTGCCGGCAAGGCATGTGTCCGCGCCTGCTACCAGAAGGTCGCCGGCGGCTGCGCCACGGGTGATGCGCCTGACGACACAACGACATCCGACGGCGTCACCGCCGACAACTGATCGATCTTTTTCTCCACCGGTCCCCGCGCGCCCGGAGGCCCGTCATGTCCAGGCAGACACTTGCTGAAACGCTGAAGGGCGGCACGCTGCTGCTGGGGATCCTCATGCTCCTGCTGATGATTGCCGGCGGCCTCCTGAAACTGGTGCTTGGCGATGCGCCCCGGGGCCCCGAATATAAGGTGCAGGTCAGGATCGATCCGGCGGCCGCACGCATGAGGGCTCCGGCGGGCAACGGTCCTGCCGCATTCGCAATTCCCGATGGCGCGGTGGACGTCGCTGGGCCGACCCATGTGGGTCCTGACGGCCTTGCCGGGCGACCCGGCGTCGATTCCGCGGGCCTGATCCGGGCCGGCTTCAGGTCCCTGGACTGCCGGACGTTCGCGTGGGACCGTGACAGGAACGCCACAGTGACTGCGTGCATGACACTGTTCGATTCGGCGGCCGGCGCGTTCTCAATATACTCGACCGGACGCCCTAACCCGGACTCGCTCGCTCCGCGCGACTTCGCCCGCGGCTACATCACGCCGGAAGGCTTCAAAATCGTCAAAGGACGCGCATGTTTCGAAATCGTGCGTTCGGGCAGCGATGACGCGGCCAGACAGCTTGCGCTGTCTTTCCTGGATAGACTGGGCACGCAGGACTTCGGGCCGGATGTGTCGGATCAGCTTGCGCGCCTGCCCCGCCAGGGAATGGTTCCGGGGACCGAACAGCTTACGATGGCGCCAGCCAGGGACCGCCCGCCGGCACTGTCGGCACGGTACCGCTTCGACGGCGTCGAGGTGAGCGGCAGCCTTACGGTGATGGAATCGGAACAGGCGGCCGTGGCCGCGACCGACGCTTCAGCAGCGAACCTGGTGGCGCGGGGGGCGGCCCGGACGACCCCTGATGGCGGCCCGAGGGGCACATGGTTCTTTGTCGATGGTCAGTTGCCGGTGGCGGTGGGCAGCGCCGGCGCCGCCGCATTCCGCATCGACGGCACGGCGGGGATCACGGCCGTGGTCAAGGCCGCGCAGGTACTCGCCGGCATCGAAACGCAGGCCGACCAATAAAATCCTTCCGTCGAACCGGGCTGATGCAGCGTGTCACCTGCGGACCATCTCCGTCCTGATTTCCAGCGCCGAGGTTCCGCAAGCCAGTGAATGAATTCCGTCGGACGGCGGCCATTCCAGCGAAACGTCGCACAGGACGACTCCGCGTGATTTTGAAACAGTGCCGACGCCCCGGTCGCCGGGTCGGGTTTTCCGGGTCCCCGCGACGCCGTACGCGGGTGGATCCGACGCCGCGGGCGACGTTTCCAGAATGTCGTAGTCGCCGATCAACCCCTCGAAACCTTCGCCAAGCACATCCTCCCCGTCAACGGATTCAAGCCTGGCCCGATCCTTCCGGTGGTTCGCGGGCGGAGGGGGATTCGCGGACTTCGACAGTCCGGCCCGACCGGCCTGTTCCGCCACCACGCCATCCCCGCCCGTCCGAATCCTGACGACAAGCCGAATCGGCATCGATTTCGCGGTGGAAAAGGTGATCCTGTTCGTGAAACCGGGCGCAGTCAGCGGCTTGTCAGGGGTTTCAAACAGCCTGGTGGCGCCGATGTAGATCTGGACGTAAACCATGCCGTCCGGATACTCCTCAACCGGCGCATCCTTCAGCCGAACAATGGAAACAAAGCACGATTCGCGCGACGGTCCCGCGGATGCCGATGGGACCGCGACTGCGGCAAAAACGGCACAAAAGGCAGATGCGGCCCACCTGGTCCACGTCATGGCGCAATCCTTCAGAAAAGGCTCTGCTGAACCGGACGCCGCCCGGTTCGACCACCCGCCGAAACCTGCCGTGCAGGACAGCCGGGCAGGAAGCGTGACAGTTCCGGGCGCCCCTGACGGCCGCGTGCCGACCAGCTCAGGAAAAGACGGCTGCGGGCACGGGTGACGGCGACGAAAAGCAGCCGGCGCTCTTCATCTTCGTCGAAATCGGGCCCCGATACCAGCGGCACCATGCCGTCATTCAATCCAACGACAAAAACATTGTCGAACTCAAGGCCCTTGGACGCGTGAATCGTCAACAGATGGACGCGCTCCGGGCTCAACCCGAAGGCGTCGACTTCGTTCAGCAGCGCAAGTCGCGCCACCGCGGGACCACAGGCCATGCCTTCCACGAGGGCAAGGAGGGCCCTGACCTGGCGCGGCGGCGGGCAGAAGCCGGAAACCGCGACGGCGCCGCGGGCCACATCGTCGAACGGCCGGGCGGGATCTGCAGCAGCGGCGGCGGACATCACGGTGCGCACCCACTCGTTTTCCCACAGTGGCGCGTCCGACGCCTGCTCGAACGGAATGCCGGCGTCGGCCAGGGCGGCGGCGACCGGTTGCAGGGCCTGGTGGGTGCGCCCGAGAACCGCAAAATCGCCCAGGCCGGCAAAACCGGCATCGCTGGCGGAATCCAGCATGTCCAGACCCCCGACAAGTCGCCCGATCGTGTCGGCAACCCACGCGGCCTCGTCGCCGGCATACCCCGCGCGGCAGAGGACGACCGGATCGTGGTCGTGCCCGGCGCGTCCCGACCGCAGCGCGCGCCCCGAACCGCCGCACGATCCCGAAACGAACGTCGCCATGTCGACGACCGGCGGCGTCAGTCTGTGCGTGAGTCCGATGACATGGCGCGAGGCATCGGGATGGTCTGCGGCGAAACGCTCGAAAACGGCCGGGACCGCGCCACGGAATCCATAAATCGACTGATCGGGATCGCCAACGCAGAAGACCGATGTATCCGGTCCGGCCAGGAGACCCAGCATCGTGTACTGATCGTCCGAAATGTCCTGGAATTCGTCGACAAGAATGTGATCCCAGCCGCCAAAGACCGATCTGTCCGCCGCCAGTGCCGAAACAAATGTCGGGACCAGCATGTCAAGGGTGACGGCGCCGGGGAACTGTCCCGCCGCAGCTGCGGCGTCATCAACGACGACAGGAGGCTGCGCCCCCCCCGGCAATCGCGGCCGCGGTCAGCTCGCGAAGGGCCAGCGCGTGGAAGGTTGACACCGCCGGACACCCGGATTCGCCCAGTTCCTGACGCAGCCTGCCCAGCGCCTCGCCGGCGGCACGGTTCGTGAACGTCACGACGAGAATCCGCGATGGGTCGCATCCGCCCGCGACGAGCCCGGCGGCACGGGCAACCATCGTCCGTGTCTTGCCCGTTCCAGGTCCGGCCACGACCAGACAGTACCTGTCGTGGCATGACGCAGCCATGTCCTGCTCCGGGGTCAGCGCCGACACCGCCGGCACCCCCGGGGCAAACAGGTCGTCAGCCGCCAGTTCCGCACCGATCTCCGGTGCGACGGCCGACGCCGTACCGGCCACGACGCGCCCGGACGCGGGTCTTTCCCCGGGCCCGAACATCAGGCCCTGCCCCTGGAACATCGCCGCCTCGCCGGGCAGGAACAGGCGGATCCGTCCATATTCGCCGTCATAACCCGCTTCCTTGAATACCCGCCCCGCCCTCATGCGCCGTATCGCCTCGGCCAGGGCATATTCGCCGCCGTCCTCCAGCACGCCCGTGTCCATGTCGGCAAGTATGTCCAGTTCCCCGCCGAACCTGGCGATCAGCGATTCCCAGCGGCTGACGACCCTGCGCGACGACTCGCCGCATCCCTCGATTTCGGCGACGATTTCGGGCAGCGGAATCAGGCTGGCCTGTCCCGGGAATCCGGGCGGAACGTCCGATGCGGCACGATCGGCCAGTTGTTCCACGCGCCCCAGCACGCCGGGCGTCAGACGGCCGCCGCACACCGGGCACCGTCCGCCAAGCCGTTCGGTCTCGGCAGGTTCGCACCGGAAATCGCATTTACGGTGACCGTCAACGTGGTACTTGCCCTCTTCCGGGAAAAATTCGACCGTGCCCAGCAACCGTCCGGGACCTGGCTCGCCCCGGAGTGCCGAGACCAGTCCCCGCCAGGACATCTCTCCGGCCAGTATCGTGGCCTCACGTCCCAGTTTCGACGGAGAATGGGCGTCCGACGACGAGGTCAGCGCCAGCCGATCCAGCGCTGACCAGCGACGGTTCATGGCCACGTCCGAAGACAGGCCCGTTTCGATCGCGAATATTTCGCCGGTAAGGTCCTCGAAGCACTCTTCCAGGGAATCGAACCCCGACATCGCCCCGAACACCGAAAAGTGAGGCGTCCAGACGTGAGCCGGAATCATGAACGCCCCCGGGGCCAGGTCAAGCGCCAGGCGCAGGATCGCAAGCGGTTCCAGCCCGAGTATCGGCCGTCCGTCCGACGTGATGTTGCCCAGACGCCCCAGCGCCGTCGAAAACCGTCGCGCCGATTCCAGATCGGGCATGAAAACCAGGCTATGCACCTTCCTGGTCCGCCCGTTCTTCTTGAAAATGGACGAAATCTCGCCGCAGATGACGAACCTGACGTCGCGTTTCGCCGCGGCCGGAACCTGCGCGCCTGCCGGCGCGACCACCGATGACCTGGCCGAAAGCAGACCGTCGCCGTCCTCCACCAGGTCGCGTTCGATTTCGGCCATCCAGGCCGGATGGGTGAAGTCGCCCGTTCCGACGAGCGAGATCCCCTTCAGGCCGGCGAACCTGGAAATCGACGTGAAGTTCAGTTCACTGCTGGTCGCACGTGAAAAACGTGAATGTATGTGGAGGTCGGCGAAATACCGGCCGGGTTCCAGTTCCATCAGGGCACCCCGGGATTCGGCAACCGGCCGGGCGGGTTCACGAACGGGCGCGCCTGACGCCGAAAGCGGCCGCGCAGCCAAGGACCAGCAGGAACATTGCCAGCCAGCCGGAGTTGGCGGACGTACCCGCGGAACAGCCCGAATCGCCGTCCGAATTCCAGCCGGCGAGGTCCTGTCCCTGAACCGCGTCGACGATCGCGCCGCCCTCGTCGTTCACGGCGACGGTATCGCGTTCAATCACATCGCCAGTCGCGTTGTCCCCGTCGACCTCGGGTTCGATCGGCGTGTCGTCGACAAGCCTGATGATATCGGCGTTGTCGCCGGCAGCGAAGCAGAGGTTCCGGGACGGGCACCTGACCGCGTACATCGCGTCGGCATGTTCGGTCGGGTCGGGGAGCATGGCGACCGGGGCGCCGCCATTGGTTATCCGGTAGATGACCCCCCACGAATCCTGGTCCCCGTTCGGGGTCGCCGCGACAACGATCAGGTTGTCTGCGTCGAACGCCCAGAAATCGTTGACCCATTTTACCGGACCGAGATCGCCGACCTCGGGGAACGCAATTTCGGCCCAGTTGGCGCCGCCGTCGGTCGTTTTGCGGAGCTGGTACCCGTCTGCAGTTTCAGTGATCAAATAACCCACATTTTCCGTCACGAATTCCAGCTTTCTGGGGAACCACGCCTGGCCGGAAGTCTTCACTTCCCAGGTCATCGCTGGCTTCGGGGCGCCGTCGGGCCTGTTGCCGTCTGTCGTCTGCACGTCGCCGGTCCTGATAATGGCGCCGACCGGGTCGATGGTCCGCGTCTTTCCGTCCTGTGATTCGGTGACCTTGCCGTTGGCAAGCCACGCCGTGTTTTCATCAAAAATGTCACCGGCGACGATCGACATGAACGATTCTTCGCCCGCCTTGGGCACGAACCAGCTTTTTGCCTTGACGCCGCCGTCGTAGGACATCAGGCACAGCGTGTCGGAACCGAAGAACAGGGCCAGCTTGTCCCCGTACGCGGCGATTGTCGAAGGCGAAACCGGCCGCTTGTAGTAGGGATCGGCGAATTTCGTCCAGGAACCGCCGCCGTTCGTCGTCAGCATGAACGGATAAGCCATGGCCATCGTCTGGGAATTGACGTCCATCGCCAGCATGTAGCAGCGGTTCGGCAACGTGCACTGCGTGCTGCTGGGGAAGAACATGTCACCGGTCGCAGGAAGGGCAAATTCGCCGTATGTGTCGACGCCGGTCGTCTTGTATCCCGCCGGCATGGCGTTCTGCGGGTCCGCCGGGTCGGGCTTGGTTCCGAATGCGAACAGGTGGGTTTCGTCGGGGGCCTCCATGTTGACAATCGCGCCGCCCGGATTCTGGAAAACCAGTTCCCATTCAGCCGCGGACGCGGCGACGGTAAAGGCGGAAACCAGCCCGAACGACACAATGGCGAGAACTGAACGCATCACGAATACCTCCGGGAATTCAAAAAGCCGCAACGGCGATATTCAACACGATTTTCCCGATTTGTGCCACCGTGTGTGAATGCACCATCGCGGGTTTTGCGCACGGCTGCGTGACAAAGGCCTTTCACTGGCCTAACATCAGTTTCAATCGTTCACCGAACTTTCCAGGGGGGCATCATGAACAGGTATCTGCGCGCGATACTGTGCCTTGTTGCGGCCTTCACTGCCCTGTGCCTGCCGGCAGCGGCCCTGGCAAAGGCCGCCGATTACACGTTCAGCATCGTTGTCGAGGCGCACTGCGTCAGCAAGGCCACGGTGTGCGGCGCCAATTCCGAGGCCGACTTCGAGTCCGGCGCCCGGCAGGCCATATTCGACCTGAACGAATACTGGCGTTCAACCGGCATCTCCTTCCAGCTCGGCAAGGTCGAATTCAATTACGCGGACGACTACGCCGAAATCAGGGACGACTCGCTGGACGCCGGTGAGGAAGCCGATCTCGCCCTGTTGAACACGCTGCGCTTGAAGGCGAAAAACGACCCGTCGAACGTTTACTGGTTCGTCATCGAAAAAATCGGGTTCTGCTTTTCGGGAATCCCGGGGGCGCACCTCGGCCGCACCCCGAACGTGAGGATGCCGAACGAGTATTACGGCCTGTTCTGCAGCGGCGTGGACGGCAACACGATGGCGCATGAACTTGGCCACCATTTCTGCCTGAACCACCCGTTCACGGAGGCGGAACCGACATCGGCCGCTGCCGGCGTCAACCACGACGGCGACGGACTGACCGACACGCCGGACGACCCCAGCATCGCCGAGGGAGCGTGGAACGACGCATCCCAGGCCGCCAGGGACAACGCCGACGTGGTTTACACCCGCCCGACCCAGTGCTGGCGCGACCCTGAAACGTGCGGCGCGATCAACGACAGGCGCGACTGGTGCGGGTACACGTACCTGAACACCGACCCCGGCAGCTACCGCCCGGGTTACTGCGATCCGTCGTGCAGGCGGAAAATGGACGGAGTCATCACGTCAACGGCTTACAGCCCCGCCATGGAACTGATCATGTCGTACTACAAGTGGGAATGTTCGGGGCCGTTCGTTTACAACTTCCAGACATACGACGCGTTCAGCCCCCAGCAGATCGACATGGTGCGGTCGTGCGTCATCGACGGCGACGAACGCGGCCAGCTTGTCGACAGGTGCGGCGGTGTCGATTCTGACTGGGACGGCCTCTGCGACCCGGACGACCCGTGTCCCGGCGACCCGGCCGCGACTTCGTCCGCCGACAAGGACGGCGACGGCGTGCCGGACAAATGCGATCCCTGCCCGGACATCGTAAATTCCGGCCTCGACACCGACGGCGACGGGGTGGACGACGCCTGCGACGACAACGACGACAACGACGCCTGCGTGGATTCCGAGGATCTGCGGCCGAAAAACAACACCATGCAGATCGGAACAATCCTGACGCCCGGGTGCAGCAAGACGACCCATGCCGTGACCGCATCCGAAAGCGCCGACACCGACGGTGACGGTATCAGGGACTGCGCCGAGGCCGACAACGACAACGACGGAATCGACGACGGCATGGACCCCTGCCCCAACCTTGCCGATTCGGAGATGTGCGACATTCCCGGCGATGGCTGCGCCCTTGAAATACCCTGGGCCACATGCCTGGGTGGCGGATGCGCCATGGACATCTGGGCCCGGCTTGAATCAATCATGCACCCCGACGACCCGCGCCTGGAAATCCCGGTAAGGTTCCAGAATGAAAGTATGTTCCTGATGCCTTCGACCGGACGCACCGCCGGGGAAATCAGGGGCGGGCTGACCGGGATCAATCTCGGCCTCGCGGAAGGCAACGAAACCGTCGGCATGTCGCTCGTCGACTCCACCGGCGCGAAGGTCGCGGACGTCGGAACGTACAGGCTGGGGGACGTGACGACGATCGGCGGCAACCTCGGCAACGCGGTGGAGGTCAGGTTCGACGGGTACAGGTCGCTCGCGGCGGCGCCAAGGGAATCGAGGGCGGCGGCAGGGACGATGAAACTGAAGGTCGGCCTTACCTGGGGCGTGGGAATTCCGGCGGACGAGGTGCTGGCGGACGCCGACGGCGACGGCGTTCCCGACGTGGCCGACAACTGCGTGGAAACTGCCAACACGGCCCAGGTCGACAGCGATGGCGATCGTGTCGGAAATGCATGCGACCCGGATTCCGACGACGACGGGCTCGTCACGCAGGCCGATCTTGATCGAATCGCAGCGTGCGTGGGGGCCGACGTCGCGTCCGTTCCACGCATGACCGAGCCGGGCCAGCAGGTCATGGATCCCGGGATGGCAGAACAGTCTTTCATGGCCCTGCGCTGCCGTTTTGCCGACCTCGACGGCAACGGGATCGTCGGGGAAGCCGATTCGGCCGCCGCCGCGGAATACCTGGGACGCACGCCCGGTCCGTCCGGCATGGTTGACACGTCATGGGCGGTCGTGGAAGAAGAAGACGACGGCGGCTGCACCGCCGGAATGGCAGGCACCGCAGGCAGCGCGGCGCCCTATGTGCTGATCTGCTGTGTTTTCGGGGGTCTGCTGATGGCGATTGGCGCGCGACGCCGGTTCAGGGCCGCGCAACGGGCCTGACGACGCTATTCCCCGCCGAAACCGAGAATTTCATCAAGATTGGGCTGCAGGATGATTTCGATGCGCCGGTTCAGCGCACGGCCATCGACAGTTTCGTTGTCGCCGACCGGCTGGTTTTCACCGTAACCCGCGACAGAAATGCGATCCGGCGGCATTCCCGATTCAACCATGTACAACGCGACTTCCAGCGCGCGGTTGACCGACAGGCGCCAGTTTTTGTCCTCGCTGCCGACGCTGTCGGTGTGGCCGGCGACCTGGAACGCCCGGCCCTCGATCCCGGCCAGCAGCCCGGTCAGTTCGGCAAGCTGGGTCTTTCCCTCGGGTTTCAGCTTGTACTGACCCGAATCGAACAGGAAGCTTTCGCCGATTTCGACCAGCATGCGCCCCTTGTCGACGCGCACGTTCAACTTGCCGGCCGCCGACAGGTCCTTGAGCAGGTTTTTCAACTGTTCCAGCTTGGCCTGGCGTTCACGCGCCTGCGCCTCCAGCCGCTGTGACTTTTCCAGCGCGTCCTTGAGTTCGGACGACAGGCTGCCCTGCTTCTGCGCAAGCAGGTTCTTTTCCTGTGCCAGCAACGCCTTTTCCTGCTTTACCGTTTCAAGTTCGCCGTTCAGCTTTTCGCGCTGGCCGACCAGGTCGGATTTCTGCTTTTCAAGACCCGATATCTGATCCCTCAACGCGGCCACGTCGCGTTCGTAGACTTCCTTCTTGATACCGCAGGCCGAAAAGGCCACGGCCACCACGACCAGGCTTGCGCCGAGCACGATTCGTTTCATTTCAACCTCCCTTTGTGGACAAACATCGATGCCAGCAGGCAAACGAAAAATACGGGCGCCATGACGGCCGACACGATTCCGACCGCGTGCCGGAACCCGCCGGTGGAATCGACGAACAGCGCCGCGGACACGAAGAAGAGCGCGAAAAGCGCGGCGAACACGACCCTGTTGACCAGCGCGTTCCTGTCGATGCGGTTGGCGCGTTCGTCGGCCGACCGGACGACGATGGTATGTTCACCCTGACGGATGCGCCGCAGGATCCTGCGGATGTCGTACGGCGCGTCCTTCAGCAGGCCGAGCCCGTCCATCGCGACCCTGGTCAGCGACCGCGCCTGCCTGTCGGTGTCCAGCATCCGGTCGACGTACACCTTCTGCAGGTACGGCTGGATGAAGTCGACCGGCTTGAATTCGGGGCAGACCTCCGTCCCGATGCCCTCCATGATCGACATGGCCTTGCCGACCATCAGGAGGTCGGCCGGCAGCCGGACCGCGTGAGCCCGCGCAACCCCGACCACGTCGTTCATGAACGTCGCAAGTTTCACGTCCTTCAATGACGCCGTCCGGTACCTGGCCATCAGGGACGACAGGGCCGCGCGAAGCGACCTGACGTCGGTTTCGTCGCCGATGACGTCCATGTCCAGCAGCACATTGACCATCGCGTCGACGTCAGACCCGGCCAGGGCGATCATGAAGGCAACCATTTCGTCGATGCGCCGGGAATCGACCGTGCCGACAGTGCCGTAATCGAGCAGCGCCACGGTCCCGTCGCGCAGCACGAAGAAATTGCCGGGATGCGGGTCGCAGTGGAAGAACCCGAATTCAAAAATCGACCGCAGGATCACGTTCATGCCGGTTTCCACGACCTTCTGCATGTCGACGCCTGCCGCCGTCAGGGCTGCGGTGTCCGTGATTTTTATGCCGTCGACGAAGTCCATCACGATGACGCGCGACGTGCACAGGCCGTCGATCGGGGCCGGCACGAACAGCCCCGGTTCGTCCGCGAACATCTCGCGGTAACGGACCATGTTCCGGACCTCGCCGTCGAAATCCAGTTCCTGCATCAGGTTGCGCCGGAATTCGTCGACCACGGCGACCGCGCCCATCTGCCTGAAAACCGGGACGCCCTTTTCCAGGATCCCGGCAATCCGCCGGATGATCCGCAGATCAGCCGCCATCATGGCCTGGATGCCGGGGCGCTGCACCTTGACGGCGACACGGCCGCCGTCCCTGAGTACCGCGGAATGAACCTGCCCGATCGAAGCCGCGGCGATCGGAGTTTCATCAAAGCTTTCAAATATGTCCGCCACCAGCCGCCCCGTTTCCGTTTCGATCATCTGGCGGACCTGGTCAAACGGGAACGGCGGCACGTCGTCGTGGAATTTTTTGAATTCGGCAATGAATTCGGGCGGCAGGAGTTCCGGGTGGGCCGCCAGCATCTGACCCAGCTTCACGAAGGTCGGCCCGAGTTCGTTGATCGCCATCCTGACGCGGACGGCCATGGACAGGGCCGGGACGGGCTGCCGTCGGAAAACGCGCCCGGCCGCGGTCCGCACGGCGGACACGAAGCCAAGCCGCCGCGCCAGGTCGTCAAAACCGTAACGGGAAAGCACCGACGCGATTTCGCGCAGCCTGTTGAAGTCCCGCATCCCGTTATCAATCCCGTGTCAAAGCGTTCAGGGGTGCCCGGAGGATACCACAAGCTCGCGCCGGAGGGCCATCATCTCGGACACGACCCGCACGACGCGGCTTGCGGACAGCACCTTGCTGTGCCCGGACTGCCGCGCCTGGCATTCGATCGTAACCATTCCCGGAACGACACCTGACTGCAAAATCCGCAGCGGCACCTCGACGTTTGCCATGAACGTCCTGCTGCGGATCGGCATTCCCTGAAGAAGCGACCGCCTGAACATCATCGTTCCGGTGAACGCGCACCGGTTTCCCAGCAACATCAGCGCCGTGGTCTGGTATCCCCAGGTCACGAAAGCCCTTAATTTTCCGTCGCCCCGTCTTTCGTATTCGGAAAGCACCAGATCATGATCGGCCAGGAGCGGCAGGAAACGTTCGAGAGTGTCTGGCACCACCTGCGCGTCCCCGGGAAGCTGTGTCACGAATTCGTAGGACGCCGCCCCGTAACCACTGGCAATCGCCGCGCCCATCCCCCGGTTCACGCCGTGATGGACGACCTTGACGCGATCGTCTGACGCGGCCAGTTTGTCGGCGATTGGTCCGGTGCCGTCGGACGATCCGTCGTCCACGACCACCACTTCGCCGCGACCCGCCACGACGCTGTCCAGAAATTCCAGGCAGTCGCGCACCTGGCGTTCGATGGTGACCGCCTCGTTGAACGCCATCACGACAATCGACAGTGAAACCGGATATTTATCCATCAGAATCCATCAGGGCCCGAACAACCTCAGGGCGTTGTCGCCAAGTATCGCTGCCTGTTCCCCGACGGAAAGACCGGCCGCCCGGACGACCGCAAGGAATGATGACGGCGCATTCAGGTTGTGGTCGGAGCCGAAAAGTACCCGATCCGCACCGACGGTACGGACGGCATCGGCCAGCACCCAGTATTCCCGGATGCTTTCCGTTCCCATGTAAACATTCCCGACCCGCCCGGATGCGATGGCCCCTGCAGCGGCCCTGACCAGGCCGGGAGAATCGCCACCCATGTGGGCCATCACGAACGTCACATCCGGCCAGCGCCGGGCAGTGTCCAGCAGGATGCCCCACCCGGCCATTTCCTGCCACCGGCCGCAGTGGACAACCACTGGCAGGCCGCGTTCGCGCGCGGCGCCGATAGCGGGAACCCAGCAGGGGTCGCTGACAGGCCTGCGACAGAACGACGGATGAATTTTGACCGCGGCAAAGGCGCCCGCGTCCAGTTCCGTCCCGAAACCGGTGCAGTCGGGCATCGCCCAGGCAGCCGCCAGAAACCTGACCGGGCCCCGGTAAGTCGCAAGCGCCGACAGCAGGCCGTCGTTGTCGCCCGAATCAGTCGGCATGACCAGCGCGCCCGAAATTCCCGCGTCGGCCAGGACATGCGCGGTCTGTTCAAGCGTGGTCGAATGCCCGCCGAAATCGGGCGCAAGCCATTTACCCGCGTGCACGTGGGCATCGAAAATCCCGGCCATCCCGAACCCCCAGGGCTGGTGCGCCCATATTGTAATCCCGGGCGGGCCGTCTTGACAAAGCACCCGGCCGGACCTACCTTTCAGCCGGTTTTGATTCCCGGCGTCTGGAACGGGGGCTTGAATCGAAATGCCGACTTACGAATATTCGTGCAGGAAATGCGGGCACCAGTTTGAAAAGGTCCAGAAGATGTCGGACGCGCCGGGTGCCGTCTGCCCATCATGCGGCAGTGACCGGACGGAACGGCTGATATCGCATTCGTCGTTCGTCCTTAAGGGGTCTGGCTGGTACCAGACCGACTACTCGCACAAATCCGGCGGCACCAGGCCGTCCGATCCCGCGCCATCGTCCTGCGGCTGCAAGTCCGGGTCATGTCCGCACTGACTCAGCGACCTTTATTCCCGCCCGAAGATTGCGATTGACACCAGGGGCATGTCGAATTACTATATTTCGCCGCTTGAGTATGGCCCTACGGGCATACCGGCGATTTGATTGTTGATTACGATTTTTCGAGGTTCACCATGTCCATCGCAATTCTTGGCAAGAAGGTCGGAATGACGCAGTTCTTCGACGAGGATGGAAGGCGCCTTCCCGTCACCGTCATCGAGGCTGGCCCCTGCCATGTCATGAAGGTCAAAACGGCCGAGGGCCGTGACGGCTACGACGCCGTCGTTCTCGGCATGGGTAACAACAAGGAATCGCGCTTCACGAAGCCGGTTCTCGGACAGTTCCGCAAGGCCGGACTCACCACTTGCCCGACCGTCGTCAGGGAAATCCGCGTCAGCCAGGACGAAGCGATGCTTTACCCGGAAGGCGGCACCGTTGACGTTACGCTGTTCCAGGCTGGTGAAAAGGTCGACGTGACCGGAACAACGCGTGGCCACGGCTTTGCCGGCGTCGTCAAACGCTGGGGGTTCCACGGCGCGATGCGCTCCCATGGCCGTTCGCACGAATGTCACCGTCACGGCGGATCGATCGGCATGTGCCAGTTCCCCGGCCGCGTCATCCCCGGCAAGAAAATGGGCGGGCATTACGGCAACGTCAGGCACACCATGCTGAACCTCAAGGTTGTCGCGGTGTTCCCGCAGCAGAACCTGATCATGGTTCAGGGCCCGGTTGCCGGCGCCACGAACGGCAACGTCATGCTGCGCAAGGCCACCAAGGTCCGCAAGCGTAGGGCACTGTAACCGCACGGTCGCCCGCGCCCCGGTGGCTGTGGACAACGCGTGCTCCGGGTGTCATCATTCCGCCATGAAATTTCGAAAATACCACGGCACGGGTAACGACTTTCTTGTTGTCGACGCCAGGCGCGGCCATCCGGAAGGGCTTGACGCCGCTGCTGCACGCCGTATCTGCGACCGCCATTTCGGGGTCGGCGGCGACGGCATCCTGCTGGTCGAAAACGGAATCGCGGCGCCTTGGTTCATGCGCATCATCAATTCCGACGGCAGTCTGGCCGAAATGTGCGGCAACGGCATCAGGTGCGTGGCGAAGTTTATCGCCGAACACCTGGGCGCCACGGGCGACGAAATCAACATCGAAACCCCGGCCGGCGTGAAGAATTGCCGGCTGACGCGTTGGACTGACGGCAGGGTCGCATCGGTCGCCGTCAGCATGGGCGCCCCGATACTCGACAGGTCGCGGATACCGATGTCCGGCAGCGGACCTGCCCGGGGCGTCGCGGTCGTCGCGCACGACAGGACTTTCGTCGGCGACGGCGTGAACATGGGTAATCCGCACTTCGTGATTTTTGATTACCTGGGCGCCGACGATGCCGACCGTTTCGGGGCCGTGCTGTCCCGAGCCTCGATTTTTCCGGCCGGGGCAAATATCGAATTCGTGAAGAAGGTCGACGCGAATCATCTCGCGCTGACGGTATATGAACGCGGCTGCGGCCTTACCCTGGCGTGCGGGACCGGGGCATCCGCGACCGTCGCGGCCGCTGCCGTGGCCGGTTTTGTCGACACCGGCGTGCCGGTTCGCGTGGACCTGCCCGGCGGGCCGCTTTTCATAACGGTCGCCCCCGACATGTCCGACGTCATCCTCGACGGCCCGGCTGTCGAGGTTTTTGAAGGCGAAGTTGACGTCACGGAAAACTGAACGACCGGGGTCGGTAATGATGAATGAAGAACGATTTTCCAGGGGTCTTGCCGAACTGCTGGGCGAGATCGGCGAGGCTCCTTCCCGTCCAGGTCTTGAAAAAACCCCGGCGCGCGTGTGGGAATCAATCCACTACATGACGCGCGGATACCGCGAAAACCTGGACGACATCCTGCAGGGCGCCGTTTTCGCGGAGGATTCCCGCGACATGATCATGGTTCGCGACATCGAATTCGTTTCGCTGTGCGAACACCACATGCTGCCGTTTTTCGGCACGGTCCACGTCGGATACCTGCCCCGTGGCCGGATCATAGGGCTTTCCAAAATTTCAAGGGTTGTCGACCACTTCGCCTGTCGCCTGCAGGTGCAGGAACGCCTGACGGGCGAAATCGCGACCGCCCTCTTCGACGCCATCGGCCCGCGCGCGCTGGCCGTGTCCATGACGGCACGCCACATGTGCATGGAGGCGAGGGGCATCCGAAAGCAGGATTCCCGCGTGATCTCATCGGCATGGCGCGGCCTGCCGCAGCACATCGACGAATTCCGCCCGGAATTCCTTGCCTGGACGGAAAAATGAATGGACTGCACTGACGAAATTGCAATGTTCGCACCGAAGCCTGACCCGATCGCCGAACCCGACGCACGTCTGGCGCTGGAACAGATTTCCCGGGCATCGACGATCCTTCTGACCACCCACGAGGGCCCGGACGGCGACGGGATCGGGTCGGAAATCGCGCTGGCCCGCGCCCTGCGCAAGTGCGGCAAAAAGGTCTGGATCGTCAACGGCGACGACTGCGCCCGCACGTTCAGGTTCCTGGATTCAAACAGCGACATCATCATCTGGAACGAACGGCATGAACATGCGCATCCAGGCCTGTTCGACGACGTCGACCTGGCAATCCTGGTCGATACGTCCGAAATCGAACGCATCGGCCGCCTCGGTGACCGCCTGCGCCACCGCGCTGGTCCCGTTGTCGCAATCGACCATCACCAGAAAAACCCGCGCAGCATGGCTGGCATCATCGGTCCTGATTTTTCATCGACCGGGGAACTGATGGTCCGCGTACTTGACGCGCTGGGAATCGAAATCTGCCGCGAAATAGCAGTGCCGCTTTACGGCGCGATCCTTTCCGACACGCAGCAGTTCCGTTTCGTCCGGCGCGATGCGGAAGTATTTGCCGTGGCCGCCAGGCTCGTGGCCGCCGGCGCCGATGCCCAGCAGATCGCGGGCAGGATGTTCGGGACCGTCACGCGTGACCGACTGATCCTGATGAACCGCATCATGGCTGCGTCCCAGTTCCTGTGCGCCGGACGCCTGGTCTGGTCGGTGATGACCCCTGAAACGCTTGACGGCATTTCGGTCGACCGCGACGAAATCCGGACCATGGTCAATATGCTGGGCGACATCGAGGGCGTCGAAATATCGGTATTTTTCAAGGTTTTCCGCCCCGGCTTCGTCAAAGTATCCATCCGCAGCAAGGAAGGCATCGTGATTTCCGATGTGGCCGAATCGCTGGGTGGCGGCGGGCACAAACAGGCCGCCGGCGCCGACGTGGAAGGCGACCTGGATGCGATCAGGATGAAAACGATTGATCTTCTGACGAAGAAATTCGAAACCCGTCACTGAACCAGTTTCTGATACAGCTCAGCGTATCGCGCCGCCGAATTCGACCAGGAAAAGTCCTGCGTCATGCCCCTGTCCCTGACCGCATGCATGCGCGGCAGATCCTTGTACAGGGCGCACGCACGCTGGATCGCGTCGGACAAGGCGTGAATGTCGAACGGACTGAACTTGAAGCCTGTTCCAGACACGGGATCGGCATCGACGTCGATCACGGTGTCGGCCAGTCCGCCCACATCGTGCACAATCGGAATCGTACCGTACCGCAAGGAATACAACTGGTTCAGGCCGCACGGTTCGTAGCGCGAGGGCATCAGGAAGAAGTCGGACCCGGCCTCAATCAGGTGCGCCAGCCGTTCACTGTATGTCAGCTTGACCGCCGCCCTTTCCGGGAAACCGGACGCGGTGGCCGCAATCATGTTTTCGATGTCGCGTTCCCCGGTCCCCAGCACAACACCCATGCCGCCGTTATTCGCGATGACCGGCATGACCCCGGCCAGCAGATCATAACCCTTCTGGTGTGCGAGGCGGCCAACCACCCCGAACAGCGGGCCGCCGGTGTCGCGGAGTCCGAATTCCGCAAGCAGGGCCGTCCTGTTTTCTTCCTTGCCCGACATGTCGTCCCGGCTGTACCGTGCCGGGATCATGGTGTCGACCTCGGGCGACCAGTGGGTGTAATCGACGCCGTTCAGGATGCCGGAAAAACGCGGCCCCAGGAGGCGCAGGATACCGTCCATTCCGTAACCGGTTTCCGGCGTCAGCACCTCGCGGGCGTACGTCGGACTGACCGTGGTCGCACAGTCTGAAAAGAACAGCCCGGCCTTCAGGAAGCTGACCTGTCCCCAGAATTCAACCCCTTCCGCAGTGTAAACTTCCCAGGGGATGCCCAGTTCAGGGGTGACATAACCGGGGAATACGCCCTGATATCCCATATTGTGAACGGTCATCACCGTACGATACTGATTCCCGTGACGGATGCGGTTGAACAACGGCACCAGCCCTGCCTGCCAGTCGTGGCAATGGATGACGTCAACGTCCAGGTTGAAGGCGCCGATCAGTTCAAAAACGGCCGCACCGAAGAAAGCAAAACGCAGATGATTATCAGCATACGCACCGTCACGCGTGCCGTATATTTCGTCGCGCCCGAAGAAATCGTGATTTTCCAGCAGGTACACGGTTACGCCGGCCGGCGTCACGGCGGAAAAAACGCCGAACTGCACAACGCGGCCGCCCAGCATCACATCGAGCACACGTCCAGTGAACGTCACGCCGAGCCCGGCGCGGTCGACCGTCCTGTACAGGGGCGTCACCGTGCACACGGCATGACCCGCCGCGGCCAGCGCGTCGGGCAGCGACCGCGACACGTCGGCCAGGCCGCCCGTCTTCGAAAACGGAAGGATTTCTGACGTCACGTTCAGGATTTTGAGCATCAGGTTCACCGGGTTGGGCCGCTTTCTAGGAATCCTAGCAGGGATTATCGAAATAGTTCAACGGAAGGAACCACACAAATTTTATCCGCGATCCGGCAAACGTCATCCGCCCAGCGGCCCGACCGAAGGAAGGCCCGCCATACATCAGCCCGGGGCGTGAGCCCCGGGACCACGTCGCACGCCACCCAATTTCCCAGTCCGAGCGCAGAGAGGCCGGCCATCTGTCAGCCCGGGGCGTTAGCCCCGGGA
>CAYYCO010000008.1:0-64222 GCA_964470365.1 uncultured Anaeromyxobacteraceae bacterium
CCGCCGCCGCCGCCGCCGCCCGCGCCGCCGGCCGAGTAGCATTCGGCGCCGACGTCCGCGGCGTCGTCGTCGCCGCCGCCGCCGCCGCCGCCGCCGCCGCCCTTGCCGGCCGCGCCGTTGGCGCCGTTACCGCCGGAAAGCGGAACCCAGAAACCGCTGGCGTTGACTTCGCCCGTGGCAACGCCGGCCGACCCGTCGGTGCCCGATGAACCGTCGGCGCCCTTGCCGCCCACGGACCCGTTCGTCTGCTCGTCGGGGGCCCCGCTGCCGCCGTACCCTCCGCCATTTGCACCGGCCGTGCCGGACACGCCGCCGTCGCCGAGTTCGCCGCCGGCGCCGCCCTTGCCGCCGGCCATGCTGCAGGGACTTGCCCCGCCGGGCCCGGGTTTCATGTTGTCTTCAAGGTCGAATTTCGTGCAGATGCACAGGCCGCATCCGTCGTAAACGAAGGCGTCCGAACCCTTCGTGCCGTTGCTGCCCGCCTCGCCGTTGGTTCCCATCGTGCCGCTTCTGCCGGAAGAACCGTTGTCGGCCTCGATGTAGTTGTTGGAGATCACGAGATCGGAGTCGCATCCAACCACATGCATCCCGTACGACGACGACGAGAAGGAGCCGGCCGCCGTCGCCGAAACGCGGAAGCCGTCGAAAATCGTCGGTTCATCGATTTCCCAGGCGACGACGGCCATTACGGCGATGCCTTCCTGGGCATTCCACATGATGTTCGTTTCATTCGTCGCAAGATTGCGCCGCCACTTGTTTTCGGCATCGTATCCGCCGTAAACGCTGACGCCGTTGACCAGGTTGACCTGTTCCGAGTAAATGCCCTTTGAAACGTACACTTCCGGAATCGGGTTTTTCGTTGCGGCGAAGATAATAGCCGCGTTAATCGTGGCGAACGGGTGGGCCATGGTGCCGACCATGTCTTCGTCGTTGCCGCCGTTCTTGACGAAAACGCCCTTATCCGCCTCGCCGTCGATGCCGTCGCAGTCCGCGTCCACGTACAGCGGATCGGGGTGATCGACGTCCGTCTGGAACATGCATTCGTATTCGCAGCCATCGGAGTGATCCAGGTTCAGGTCGACGAACCCGGCAAGGCAGCCGCCCATCCTGCATTCGCCGCCCTGGCAGGCAGCTGTGGCATTCGCAAAGAAACACCTGGTTTCGCAGTCGCCGCAGTGGTCGGGATCACTGTTGTAATCGGTGTCCGCCGCGCATTCGCAATGCCCGCTGGTGGACATGCACTGTTTCGCGGTCTTGGTTCCCTCGACGTTCGTAACCTCGAGGCATTCGAATTCCAGGGGGATGACCTCGCACAGCGGGTCATCCGCGCATTCTTCGGGCGTTTTATCACCGTCGAAGACGCAGTTCCCGGCGTTGTCGCATTCCTTGATCCTGGTTTTCGTGCCGCAGTCCGAGGCGATTTCGCACGCCTTGGCGCAGTATTTCTGAGTGCCGTTCTGCACGCACATTGCGCCCGCTGACTGGCAGTCGCTGTCGTATTCACATTCGCGGTCGCACAGCGGATTGTAGGTCGGCCGGCAGATGTAGGTCGTGTCCGAGCCCCCGAGGTTGATTTCCTGGCACTTCCAGCCTTCCGGGCAGTTGTCGTAGCAGGTCATTGTGCACCGGTAGTAGTTTTCGCCGGGCATCGAGATGCAGAAGTTGCTGGCGCAGTCGGGGTTTTCCTCGCAGATGCAGCCGAATTCATATGGCTTTTCCGAGCAGGGCTCGACGAATGTGTCGCTGCCCCTGTTGTCGGTGCCCGTGTCTTCCACAACGACATCCGGCCGCACGTCCCGGCCGCCGACGTCGTCAATGACCTCAATCTGGTCGGTCTGGACCGGAATGTCGAGCCCTGGGGTGCCATCGTCATCCGCCTGGACCGTTTCAGTACAGGCACCGAAACAGAACAGTACAGATAAAGCCAACGAAATCAGCAGCTTACGAAGCATGTGATTTTTCTCCGTAGATCTAACGTAATTCTAGTTAAAAGACATGGGATTTGGCAAGGATTCCGTCTGGCCCCGACTTCCGGTGACGGGCGTTTTCTGCGCGTGCGGGGGATATTCGAAAACTGGGCGGTTTGTGTTCCGGCTGTGGTAGATTTCCGCCGTTCCGGCGGGGGCCGGATCTGGTCTTCTGGAGTCCGTGGAATGGTCGACAAGATATTCAGGGTGTTCGATCCGTCCGATCTGGGACCGGAGGCGATCATCGGCGGCGAGGACCGGTTGAAACTGGACGCGATTCCCGCGTATTTCGACCGTTTCACCCGCCTGGTGCTGCCGCCTCGCCCCGAAACGGTACAGGCGTTCCGAGCTGCGGCGGCTGGGAGGCCGGTCGTCTTCGAGGTCGGCGCGGGCAAGGGTCGTTTCATTACGTCAATGGCGGCTTCAAGGCCGGATGCGATATTCCTCGGTCTTGAAACCGGCCTGTCGCTGTGCGGCAAATGCCTCGACCGCGCCGCCCGCCTGGGGCTGGACAATGTCTTCATGGCATGGGGAGACGCGCGCCGCACGATTCCAATGCTGGTAGAGCCTGGAACCGCCGTTGCCGCTTTCCTGCTGTTCCCCGATCCGTGGTGGAAGAAACGGCACGCCGACAGGCGTCATGGACCGCTGATGGGCTCGACTGTCGCGGACGCCCTGATGCCTGGCGGAACGCTCGTCGTGAAGAGCGACGTGGAACCATACCTGGACGAGATGCTTTCGGCTTTCCTGACCACCGGCCGGTTCACGCGTGTTGACCCCGAATCAGCCGGTGCCTGCCAGATGCCGGATACAGATCGCGAAACAAGATTGAAGGCTTCCGGAACTCCGGTGTTTACAGGGGCGCTCTGCCGAGCGTAATATTTCCCGTCACCAGGACGTTTCGATTGTGCCCCGGCATTCGGGGTTTCTTGCGCATTGGAGGTACCGATGCCTGCTGTTGCCAGCTCTCTGCTGATGTCCGCCCTTCTGGTCGCGGCTTTCACGGTGTTTACAATCGTGATGGCGCGGCGCGTGCGCGTCATGGCCGCCGGCAGGCCGGACAATCGTTTCGATCGGCTGGGGACCCGCCTGGTCAACATGATCAAGGTCGCGTTCGCGCAGAGCAGGATGTTCAAGGAGTTCGGCCCCGGCCTGATGCATGCCTTCATCTTCTGGGGGTTCCTGGTGCTCCTGTTCAGATCGGCTTCTCTCATCGGTCGTGCCTATGCCGGTCCCTGGTCGACGTGGACGCTGTTCTGGTTCTGTCCGGCGCTCGACGGCTGGTATTCGCTGCTGAAGGACGTTACCGAACTGATCGTGCTGGTCATGATCGGCTGGGCGACGTGGCGGCGCCTGATCACACGCCCGAAACGCCTGGAAAATTCTTTCAGCGCGTTCCTTATCCTGGGTTTCATTTCGTTCCTGATGGTGTCCGACTTCATCTACGACGGCACGAGGTTCGCCCTTCTGAACGCGGGATACGCCGGAATCCCGGCAGGCGCGCTCGAGGGCCTGCGGCACGAACTGAACTGGTCGCCGATCGGCGGGATGGTCGCCGGCTGGTTTGCGGGCGGGTCGGCGCCTGCAATGAACGTCGTCTGGCAGGTCTTCTTCTGGCTGCACATAACCGTCCTTCTCGTCTTCCTGAACGAACTGCCGCTGGCCAAGCACTTCCATGTGATCCTCGCGATCCCGAACGTGTTCTTTTCGCGGCTGACGCACCCCGGCGCCATTGAACCGATCAAGGACATCGAGGAGCAGGAAACATTCGGCGTGCTGCGTCCAACGGAACTGACGTGGAAGCAGATGATGGACGGTTTCTCGTGCACGGAATGCGGGCGTTGCACCGTCAACTGTCCGGCCTTCAACACTGATAAGCCGCTCAGTCCCAAAAAGCTCATATGCGACATGCGGGACTTCATCAAGGCAAACCAGGAGGGGATCCTGAAGGGCGCCGATCTTGGCGATCCGCTTCGTGGTGAAGGCAGGTCCCTGATCGACGCCATAAGGGAAGAGGTCATCTGGGAATGCACGACGTGCCGGTCCTGCGAGGAACAGTGCCCGGTGACGATTACCCACGTCGACAAGGTCATCGGGTACAGGCGTTACCTGACGCTGATGGAAGCCGCGATGGATCCCGAACTGGCGACCTGCCAGAAGAACCTGGAAAACAAGTCGAACCCGTGGGGGCTGCCTTCGGGTGAGCGTGGCATGTGGATGGTCGAAGAAATGGGCGTGCCGCTGCTTTCGGACAAGCCGGACGCGGAATACCTTTTCTACGTGGGTTGTTCGGCGGCGTACGACGATCGCAGCAAAAAGGCAGCGCGGGCGTTCATAAGGCTTCTGCAGGCGGCCGGCGTCGATTTCGCGATCCTCGGGCCGGAGGAGGGCTGCTGCGGCGACACCGCGCGGCGCCTCGGCAACGAATACCTGTACCAGGCCCAGGCCCAGGCCAATATCGAGGTGTTCAACGAACACAAGGTGAAGAAGATCGTCACGATGTGCCCGCATGGTTACAACACGATCCGAAACGAATATCCGCAGTTTGGCGGCAACTACGAGGTCGTGCACCATTCCACTCTGCTGGCCGCGCTGGTTGCCGAGGGCAGACTCAGGCTGAAGGGCGGGGCAGCCGGGACGAAGGCGGTGTTCCACGATTCCTGCTACCTCGGACGCTACAACGACATCTATGAGGCTCCACGCGACGTGGCGCGCGCTGCCGGCCTTGATCTGGTCGAGGCCGACAGGTCGAAAAAGATCGGCATGTGCTGCGGCGCAGGCGGCGGCATGATGTTCCGCGACGAAAAGGAAGGGACCCGCATCAACCGGTTCAGGGTGAAGCAGCTTGCGCAAACCGGTGCATCCCGGATCGTCGCCGCGTGCCCCTTCTGTCTGGTCATGTGTCGTGACGGCGTGAATGAAGAGGGCATGGAAGAAAAACTGGCCGTCAGCGACATCGCCGAGGTTCTTGTGGAACGCCTGAACGACTGACCGCCCGCATTGACGCCCGTTGCCCTGGACACCCCTTTTTACGATGACAACGATTTCGGCGCGACGTCAGAGGTCCGGCTGCATTCCGAGCGAGGCGGTGAATTCGGGATGGGGATTCGGGATGATTTCGGAACCCAGCAACCTGTCTGCGCCCGCGCCGACGATGGCCGCCTGGACCGATGCCTCGACGTCGAACAGGTCGCCGCAGAACGCGAAGAAGCATTTCCCGCCGATGCCCGACGACAGGTGAATCACGTTCAGTGATACTTCGGCGGCCTTGAGCGCCGCATCCGCCGACCTTATGCCGGCGCAGGCGGTCGAGCATTCAATGATGCCGAGTGCTGCGGCGCCCGGGTCCACCATCGGGCCGAACACCCGCGGTTCAAGCTGCGGGTGGGCAAACGGCAGCAGGAACCTGTCGATCAGCTTGTCCCCGGCGATTCGTTCCGCCTCAAGCAGGGACTCTTCCACCTCGGCCACGCCGCCGTCGATCAGGATCAGGAACTTTCCGGGCGTCACCGTGGCGGCGAGGCAGATGCGGGATTTCGCCTTCTTGACCAGGGCGTCCAGGCAGACGAATCCGCGGGCCAGTCCGTGAACTTCAATCCCCGCGAACGCCTCCGGCAGCACCGACAGGTCGGGCGCCGGGGAAAAAACTGGAGGTTTGAGGGCCAATCGATTACCCCGCGGGATCGCCTAGACGATCCTGAAATAGTCCTTCAGCACGCACCGCCGTTCCCGGGTGAAGTTGATCGCCGTGGTCATTCCCTCGCCGGTCGGGCTGGCAATTGTCCAGGACGTGTAGCCCTCGCCGGTGAAGCCGGTTCCCGCAAGCGAAGGACCGTTTTTCACAAATATCGAACAGTCCGCGGCACGCGCGTAACGGTGCAGGTGGTCCACGTTCAGCGAATGCATTATCGCGGTGTGCCTGAAGCCGTGTTCAACCCTGACCGCTGCCTTTATGCCCTCGTCCACGTTGCGCACGCGGAACATCGGGATAATCGGCATCAGCTGCTCAGCCTGTACGAGCGGGTGTTCTTCATCCACCTCGCAGAAGGCGATGCGCACGTCTTCGGGCAAATCGATCCCGACCTGGCGCAGGATGTGGGCCGGCGATTTGCCGACGAATGCCCTGACCGGTTCCCCGTCCTTGATTACGAGGTCGGTGACCTTCTGCACCATGTTGTCCCTGATGTAGAAGGCGCCTTCCCTGACCAGTTCCTGCTTGAGCCTGTCGGCAATGGCCTCGACAGCCACGATTTCTTTTTCAACGATGCAGATGATGTTGTTGTCCATCCCCGCACCCTTGATGATGTCGCGTGCAGCGTTCGGCAGCACGGCCGTTTCGTCGACCAGGGCGGGTGGATTGCCCGGGCCCGCGCCGATCACCTTCTTGCCGGTCGACATCGCGGCGCGGACGACGCCGGGGCCGCCGGTTACGACCACCAGGCGGATGGCCGAGTGGCGCATCAGCTTGTCGGCTGATTCCAGCGTGGGTTCCGGAATCGCGCAGACGAGGTTGTCCGGGCCGCCGGCCGCCATAATCGCCTGGTTCAGCATCCTGACGGTGTGGACCGTCGTTTTCTTTGCCTTCGGGTGCGGGTTGATCACGACGGCGTTGCCGCCCGCAATCATTCCGATGGCGTTGTTGATGATGGTTTCGGTCGGGTTTGTCGAGGGAGTGATCGAGCAGATTACCCCGTAGGGGGCCCGTTCGGTCAGCGTCAGGCCGTAGTCGCCGGTCACGGCCCGCGGCACCAGGATTTCGATGCCCGGCGTCCGGAGTGCGGCCAGCCTGTTTTTCGCGATTTTGTCCTCAACCCTGCCCATGCCGGTTTCGTCGACCGCCATGCGTGCAAGTTCAGGGGCGTTCGCCACCGCAACGTCACGAATCGCCTGGATGGCGCGGCCCCGAACCTCCAGCGTCATGCGCATCAGCTGTTCGTGGGCAGCCATCGCCGCCGCCACGCAACCGTCGATATCGTTGTGGATGCCAAGCGTGCCGGGACGGTTCACGTTCGTGACGACCATCGGCGCACCGAGGGCCGGGGCCTGCCCTATCGCACCCTCAACCCGCAGCCTGGACATGACCTGTTCGACGATCGCAGAGATCTTCTGTTCATCGACTGCCATCGGAACCCCCGCCGCTACTTGGTGTAGCGGGCCTTCCCGTCAACGGTCAGTTCATCGACGATCGCCATTATCGTTGCGTCGACGGGCCGGTTTTTCGTTGCGTCCGTCTGCCTGGCGGACGAACCGCTGGCATACAGGACGACTTCGCCGACGCCGGCATTCAGCGAATCAGCGGCCACAACCATCTTCCCGGTTTCCCGCATGTTCTGGTCAAGCTCGTTGACCACCAGGAAACGCAGGCCGACAAGGTCATCGTTTTTCCGGGTGGAAACCACGGTCCCCACCACCATTCCCATCATCATGGCGGCCTCCTGGTCGGGCAAGGTGCCCGACAGGGCGTTCATGCCGGGTACGGCCGAACACCGCGCACGGATACAACGGGCCGGCAGCGCCGGCCGTCCCGCCGCACCCGGAAATGTCACCGGGCCGGCCTACTTCGCCTTGGCGCCCTGACGGCCGAGCGGCAGAACTTCGTCGATGTTGACGTGCGGACGCGGAATGACGTGCACGGAGATGACTTCCGCGCCCATGGCGGTCGCCTGCCTGGCACCGGCCTCAGTTGCCGCCTTGACTGCCGCAACGTCGCCGCGGACGATGGCGGTGTTGTAGCCGCCCCCGATCTTTTCGTAGCCGACCAGTTCGACCTTGGCCGCCTTGACCATGGCATCGGCCGCCTCGACCAGCCCGACGAATCCCTTCGTTTCGATCATTCCAAGAGCATCAGCCATCGTAAACCTCCAGAACTTTTTACTGACCGCCGCAAGGCGGCCGCCCATGCCCGACGTTACCGTCCGGACATTGATTTCAACACGTTCATCGCCGCCCCGGACGCCGAATCGATTTCCGATTCCGGGCCCGCAAGCCACAACCTTCCGAATGCCCCGTGAGGCTGCACCTCGACCAGCGAGATTTCCGCGGCCTTCAGCGCCTCGTTTGCCGCGATTGCAACGTAACCCGCCGGTTCCGTTTCCAGGATGAACAGGCTCTGACCAGGGAGAATCATCATTCCCCATGAGTTCCTGTTGATGATCTGCGCCTGGTAGGGTTCAACCGACCGGATTACCTGGCTGGAATGGATTACCGGTTTCATCCGGTCGTCCACGCGCATATCCAGGAAGTCCAGGATGGCGGCGCCCGCGCGTTCCACCTCTCCCTTGTCGTGATCGTGGATTTCCAGCACGCCGTAGGCGCGTTCCACGATCTGCATTCCCGGAACCACGGTGGTCGATTTCAGCGCCCTGTCGGTTATACGGTTGATCAGTATCGCCGGCTGGATTTCCACGAACAGCGACGCCTGATCGGGCAGCGGCAGGAACCCCTGGGCGGTCTTTCCCAGGAAGGCTGCGAGCTGAGGCTGCAGACTATCGATGAACGAGAATGTCCTGAGCGTCGCCATCAATCCCCCGCCGGCAGCAGTGTCCATTCGCCGGAGCCCGGGCAAGATACCACATCACGGCCGCCGCAGTCGATAGCCTGATTAACGAAATCGGAGCGTGTCGCATCTGAAGCGTGTCGGGTTGCCGGGAGCGTTTGTTGCGGTTCAGAAGTCCAGTATATTCGAGGTGATAGCGCGATCGGCTTGACCGTCGGTCGCAGGTCGATGCAACATGGCTCGTCACGGTCGCCAGGCGCGGCCATATAACCGAGGTATGAAATGGGAAAGACTTCTGACAACCTTAGGGCCGCTTTCGCCGGTGAAAGCCAGGCCCGCAACAAGTACACGGCCTACGCCGGTAAGGCGGCGCTTGACGGGTTCCCTAACGTGGCCAAGCTGTTCCGGGCTGCCGCGGATGCCGAGGAAGTCCATGCCCTCAGGCACTGGAAGGCGCTCGGGATGGTTCGCGACACCCTCCAGAATCTCGAGGACGGGCTGGCCGGCGAGACTCACGAAGTGAACGAGATGTACCCGGAATTCCTGGCCCACGCCGAAAAGGAACAGGAAATCACCGCGACATACGCGTTCAAGGGCGCGCTGGAGGCGGAAAAGGTGCACATGAAGCTGTACGCGGACGCCATCGAAACCGTCAGGGCGTCGGGAAAGGACATCGGTGATTTCCGCGTCTACACCTGCGAGGTGTGTGGTTACACCCACGTCGGCGACCCGATCGACAAGTGCCCTGTATGCAAGGCGCCGTGGACTAAATTCCACGAAGTCGAATAAAGCGGCCCGGACGGCCGGAACTATTCAGGGAAGGTCGAATTCGACCGTAACCGGGGCGTGGTCGGACGGCCTTTCGCCAGCGCGTTCGGCACGGTCGATATGTGCGCCGACGGCCATTTCCGCCAGTCGCGGATTCGCCATCACGTAATCAAGCCGCACCCCGTCATTGCGCCTGAAGCCGGCCATGCGGTAGTCCCACCAGGAGTATTCGTTCAGGCCGGGGTTGAGTTTTCGGTATACATCGATCAGGCCGCAGCCTGCCAGCAGTTCGAATTCCCGTCGCATTTCCGGGTTGAATATGACCGATCCCTCCCATCCGGCCGGGTTGCGAACATCGATGTCGGTGGCCGCGATGTTGAAGTCCCCGCACAGGATGACGTCCCGGTCGCCATAAAACGACGTCCCGAACCACTCCCTGAACCGCTTGAGCCAGCCCAGTTTGTACACGTATTTTTCGCTGCCGACTTCCGAACCGTTGGGAAAGTACGCGCTGACCACTGTCACTCCAGCGATTTGCGCCGAAATCAGGCGGGCCTGCGGATCGTCGTCGCCCATGCCGCGGCGGATTGCGGCCGGTTCCGTCCGGCTGACGATCGCAACGCCGTTGTAAGTCTTCTGGCCGTTCGTCACCGCGTGGTAGCCGCGGGCGGACAGGTCGGCAAACGGGAAACCGTCGTCGAGCGTCTTCGTTTCCTGCAGGCACAGCACGTCCGGGTCGTTCCTTTCAATCCAGGCGAGCACGGCGTCGTGCCTGGCCTTGATCGAATTGACGTTCCACGAGGTGATTTTCAGTCTGTTTCCCATGACCGGCGGCTCCGTTTATGACGACATCGCTAGTTAATCATTACCGGACCTGCCGGGTCAAATGGTCCCCACGCGCCGTGTCCTTCATGCGGGGGCCCGGGTGCGGTATCATCCGGAATCGGCGCCGTCCGTTGACGGCTTTCCTTGTCTCTTGCCAGGGGATTCCCCGATGAATGAAACCTGCGCTGTGATACTGGCGGCCGGCCTCGGCACCAGGATGAAGTCCGACCTCGCGAAGGGCCTGCACCGGGCGGCCGGGATGCCGCTGATCTGGTATCCGGTGCGTGCGGCTTTCGATGGCGGGGCCGACAGGGTGGTTGTCGTTGTCGGTCATCAGCGGGACCGGATAATGGCCGAGGTAACCAGGCTTTTTCCCGGGCGGCAGCTTGAATTCGTGGTCCAGGAAAGGCAGCTTGGCACGGCCCACGCAACGATGTGCGCAAGCGGGGCGCTTGCCGGCTGTCGCAGGGCGCTGTTCATAAACGGTGACCTGCCCCTGCTGACAGGCGCGACGGTGGCGCGCGTGCTGGCGGCTTTCGACGCTTCGGGCGGCGTGTTCGCGTTGTTGACAGCCACCGTTGACGAACCGGGCGGTTTCGGGCGGATCGTCCGCGATCCGGCGGGCGTTGCGGCGATCGTCGAGGCACGGGATGCGGCGCCGGAACAACTTGCAATCCGGGAAGTCAACGTCGGCGTGTACGCTGCCGACCCGCAGTTGATGTTCGAACGCCTGGGCGCCATCCGGGCCGCCAACGCGACCGGGGAATACTACTTCACGGATATCGTCGCCGACCTTCGCGGCAGCGGGCGCAGCGTGGGGGCGTGGGTTCTGCCGGACGGGGACGAGGCCAGGCAGGTGAACGACAGGGTTGAACTCGGCCAGGCCGAGGCGCGCCTGCACGCCCGGAAAATCCGCGAACTTCAGCTTGCCGGCGTCACGGTCCATCATGGCGATTCGGTCGTTGTCGACTGGGACTGTCAGGTTGGCGCGGACACTGAAATCCACGGGGGGTGCGAAATCAGGTCTGGCAGCCGGATCGGAAAGCGCTGCGTCATATCGCGTGGTTGCGTGATCGTGAATTCCGCAATCGGTGACGATGTCATGGTCAAGCCCTACAGCATCTTCACCGATTCCACGGTTGAAGACGGCTGCGTCATGGGGCCGTTCTGCCATCTGCGGCCCGCTTCGTTGACCATGAAGGGCGCACATGTCGGCAATTTCGTCGAATTGAAGAAGACGGTCCTTGGCGCCGGTTCGAAGGCCAACCACCTCACCTATCTCGGTGACTGCACCATCGGACAGGGCGCCAATATCGGCGCCGGCACGATCACGTGCAATTACGACGGATTCAGCAAGATGCCGACCGAAATAGGGGACGGCGCGTTCATCGGTTCGGACACCCAGCTGGTGGCGCCGGTAAAGGTCGGCGCCCAGGCCTATGTTGCGGCCGGCACAACGGTCACGAAGGACGTCCCGGACGGAGCGCTGGCCATTTCGAGGGTGGAACAGAAGCACGTCGAGGGATACGCCGCGAAAAAGCGTGCAAAGGCCGGCAGGTGATCAGTTCGTACGTCGCCTGATTTCCAGCCTGAAGACCCTTTTCCCGCCAATTGATTTAGGTTCCAGGACCCGCATTATTCCAAGGCTGAGGTCGACCTGCTTTCCGGTGTTCAGGCGGATGGATATCTTGTCCTCGACCGGGTCCGCCGAAATCCTGCAGACGCCGAACTTCGGGTGGTCGACGTAATCGCCTGCCTTCATTTCAAGAATGTTCAATTCCGAAATTTCGTCGTCGTCGGCAGCCGCGTGCATGGCGGCGGGAACCGGGCGCGGCGGCGCCGATTCGATCATGGCCGGACCCGCAGGCCCGGCGGCCTGGATCTGTACCCATGGCCGGAACCTGGTGCCCGCGTCGCGGACCAGCGAAACATCGCCGCAGGTAGTGATCATGAATTCGCAGAAAAGAACTTCCCCGCCCTCGAGAAGACCGCTGACCGCGCCGATCGGTTCGGGGGCCTGGCAGGATACATGCAGCCTGATGTCGACGTGTTCACCCGCCAGAGAGACGCTGCCGGTGATGGACGGAAAGAAGAAAGCGCCATCGAGCGGCGTCGGAACCACCGATCCGTCTGAAGACATACGGGCGATAATGGGACTGCGCACGAACGCCGCCGCGCCGATCCATGCGCAGACAATCGAATTTTCGCGGCAGACCGTCCTGAAACCGGCGTTGATGTCCTGGCCCTGGTCGAGTCGCCCGACGTACCCGGAGCCACCTTCGAATCTGGCAACGACCATGATTGTCCCTCAAAAATCGGCGGCGTCAGAGCGGTGCCGCCGGAACGGAATCGACGAATTCGAAAACCCAGCCGCGTTCGGAGAACGTCGCCCTGATGCGCGTTTCCCCGGCGCCCTCGACGTTGGCAAGCAGGGTCACTTCCCGGCGCGACGGGTTGAACTGTCCCATTTCCGCCACGGTCGTCCGGTTTTTCAGGAATGAAACCGGTTTCCCGGTGCCGGGCAGCACGATTTCGTGTATGTCCCCGGTCCGCCAGTACTGGATCAGGCCCTGGCCTGCGGCGGCGGCCCTGGATTTAAGCAGGGTCAGGGTCACCGGTCCCAGTCTGGCGACGCAGCCCCCGGCATCGCCGTCCCTGACGGCAGCCGCGAATTCCTCGAAAGCCATGACTGCGCCGGATTTATCAAGGTAAGACCGGTTCGGACCCGAAAAACCGAGGGACTTTTCGTCCTCGCTGGCCAGCGGCATCAGCTGCCGGGAGTATGAACACCCGATTAGGGCGTACAGAACCACGACGGGAATGATGAGCAGCCACCTGGTATTCATTGAATCGTTCAACTATTTGCGGGTCGCTTCCCAGTCGCCGGTAACAAGGGCCTGCGACGTGTCGCCCTGCACGTAGCCCGTATACACGCCATTGATTATCTGGTCAACCTGAAGGTCGCAGTCGTGGTCGATCATGCGGGCGTTGCCGGTCAGCGAGAGCGTCGTGTCCAGCGCCAGGGCGTTGAGGAACGCTTCAAGGAAACCGAACAGGCCGGTCAGCGTGTTGCGGCAGAAGTTTTCCAGATCCTGGCGGTTTCCGACGCCGAGCGCCTCGACAATGTCGCCGATGGTGCCCTCCGAGAACGACTTGCAGTCGATCCACATGAAGATCAATTCCAGCATGCTGTGGGCCTGACCGCCGGTCAGTCCGGCGATGACGATTTCGTTGATCACGTACAGAACCAGCTTGCCGTAGTTGAATTTGATTTCATGCTGGTTCAGGTAGATCTTGTCGAAATCCGCCAGGACCGCCGTGAATTTGCCTTCGAGGAAATTCATCGGGAAGTTCGGATCGGTGATGTAGTCGTCAAGGTGCAGTTCGATTTTGCCGCAGTCGTCGTAACCCGGGTCATCCGGGTCGCAGCCGAATTTCCAGTAAAGGTTCATCCCGTACCAGAAATGCGTGCCCTCGACGGTCAGGTCGTTGTTAACCTTTTTCAGCAACAGGTCGGATACCAGTTCCAGGTTGGTGACCGTGCCCATCATGTCATCGCCGATGGTGAAGAAGTCCTGCAGCCAGTCGGGGGAACCCGTCTTGAGCCAGTCGGTCAGCCAGTTGGCGATGATGTCGCCGATCAGGTTGTACACCATATCGACCCAGACCGACCCGATCCACAGCCCGACCAGGTCGCGGATGCCCTCCATGATGGTCGTGCCGGGCGTGTCGAAGAATTTGATCATTTCGGCCAGCGTGCAGCACACGGTCCGGCCGATGTCGCCGCCCGTCGCGCCCGTAATGCAGCCCGAAATCGTCGTTTCGCCGCCGGCGCACTGCTTGATCAGGTTCGTGAAGTCGAAATGGTCGATCGCGTCGTACGCGCCGGCGGGGTTCATCACGGTCGAGTAGAGGTCGAGTTCCAGGTCCTGGCAGACGTCGGGGGATATGTACATCCCCTCGTAGCAGCCGGTTGCGGCCACGCAGGTTGACGACGAACCGCCGGCCTTCGCGAACACGGTGTAGCGTTTTTCACCGGGCAGGCAGTCGAACGTGATTTCGCTGTACATGTTGGACGCGGTCCGGGAAGCGACCACGTCGGACTCGTTGATCGTCCTGGTCGCGGACAGCGCGTTGCAGCGGAATTCTTCCGGAAGGATGTAGACTTCGATGTCCTTCAGCATCGAGACGGTGCCCTCGTACGCCATGGACGTCCGCAGGCAGCCGCACGGAATGTCGTACACGCGCAGGTCGATCGATTTCGGTTCCACGTCCGGGAAGTCCGGCAGGAACACGGTGACGCGGTAAACCACACCCTCCGCCGTGCCGGAGCCAAAACCGATTTTCGCCACGCCGTCGTCGGTACCGGTTACAACGGAGGGCGTCGTGATTTCCGCGTCGCCGGTCGCGGGGGAACCGCTGACGGCATCGTTGATGGACGTGATTTCGGCGCTGACGATGATGTCGCCGGCCGGCTGGTTCTGGCCGTAATCGATCACCTTGGCAACGATCGGGAAGTTTGTTTTGACGCGGACGCTCTGCGGCATCGACAGGTCGTGCAGCAGGATGATTTCGTAAAGGTGAAGCGGGGCGATATCGGGTTTTTCACCCTCGTCCCGTTCCTGGACGTCCTGTCCCGAATCGGACGGCAGCACGTCTGCGCCGCCCTCGTCCTCGACATACACGACGTCGAGTCCGGGCGTGTCGTCGCCGCAAGCCGCGAACATCCCCAGTACCAGGGAGGCAACGATGGCCGTCGTACGCAGTTTCCAGAGTTTCATGGCGTTTAAGTCTCCAGATACACGCTGATAATACAGGTTTGTATCTGTCTTTAACAATAGGTGTTGCAAGTATTTACATATGTTTCGGCGCTGTTTCGCGTCCGGTCGGTTTCTGGTAGGCTACGCGTCGTCCGGAAGTGTGGTGGAAGGCCAGCCGATGTCGGGACCGATAGAACTCAGGGCATATTCATTCCTCGACCAGCTTCAGCCCCAGCTGGCATCGTTCCTTGCGACCGTCTGTCCCGGATTCATGCCGCTCGAGGGCGACGCCGCGCTGTTCGTCGAGGTGTCCCCGGGAATCGTCATCAACGTGCTTATCGATCTTGTGCTCAAGGGCACGACGTGCCAGCCGGGCAGCCTCGTTGTTGAACGCGCCTACGGCATGATGGAAATTCATTCATCCGATCAGGGGCAGGTCCGCGAGGCCGGCCGGATTATCCTCGATCATCTGGGCCTGGCGCCCACCGACGCGCTCCGGCCGGCGATCGTTTCCAGCCAGATCATCACGGGCGTCGACAACCACCAGTCCCACATCATAAACCGGCTGCGTCACGGCCAGCAGCTGCTTGCGAACGACGCTTTCCACATCCTGGAAGTCCATCCGGCCGCATATGCGGCTGTCGCTGCCAACGAGGCGGAAAAGGCGTCGCCGATCCGGATACTGGAAATCGAGACGTTCGGCGCGTTCGGCCGTGTTTACCTGGGCGGCCCGGAAGACAATATCCATCACGCAGCCGACGCGGCGAGTCGTGCGCTGTCGGGAATCCCCGGGCGGGAAAACCATCTGGAATCATTGGTTTACTGAGGGGCGCGGCGCGTTTCGATCCGTCAGAAATTCAGGAATGCCGCCTTGATGAAATCCTGGAAGAACAGCCATTCGAGTATGGACAACCCGATGAACGGGCCGAATGGAATCGCCATCCGGCGGGCCATCGGCCGTTCCGGCGCCTGTTCCCGGTCCGCTTCCCGGTCCGCTTCCCGGCCCGTTTCCGGAGTCGGTTCCTCGACCGGCTCCTGTGCGGCCTCCCATGGGGGCACCGGGCGCCTTTTTGACAGGAGCATCGGGATCGCGCCGATGATGCCCTGCAGGGACGAGGCCAGCAGGATGAAAGGCAGTGCGATGTATCCGAACCAGGCACCGGCAAGCCCCATCATCATCACGTCGCCATAACCCATGCCCTCACGTCCGGTCAGCCTGAAATACACCTCGATGATCAGGACGATCGGCAGGGCGCCGGCCGCCATCCCGATCAGCGATTCCAGCCATGTGACCCCGACCAGGTCGCCCATCAGGACGGCCCTGAGAATCCCCAGGACGATGCCCGTGATCGTGAGGACGTGCGGGATGATCCAGTGTTCGAGGTCGATGAAGATGATGCAGATTACCAGAAAGATCAGCGAAAACGGGAAGAACCACAGTGCCGCCGTTTCCGTCGGTGAAGCCTGGACGCCGCCCCCCTGTGAAAGCCCGACGAAGAGGGCCGAAAGCGACAGGACAGCCACCATCAGTTCAACCAGCGGATACCTGATCGAAATCGGGTTGTGGCATCCGCTGCAGCGGCCACGCAGGAATATCCAGCTGAAAACGGGGATGTTTTCATACCATCGGATCATGTGTCCGCATCCAGGGCAGGCCGAACCCGGCCGCACGATCGACAGGTGGCGGGGAACCCGGTGGATGACGACGTTCGCGAACGAACCGAAGCAGGCGCCGAGCGCCAGTGCGGTGGCCTTAAGCAGCCAGAGCGGGATTCCATCCATTGAAGCGGCCGGTTCCGGGGGCATGTCAACTCCGGCGTGTCAGCGGACCGTCATCTTTCCGATCCTGACACGATCCGAACCGTCGTTCCTGACCTTCTGTTCGTCCCAGGATTTGACCTTCATGCGGCTGCCGCCCGGAACGTACAGGCCCATCCACACGTCGTAATCGCCCGACGGCGAACCGATCGGGACCTGGAGAACGTAGGTGTCGACGATCACGTCGCCTTTCTTCCAGTGGTTTGTCGCGAAACAGCCGATGCAGTCGTCCTGATCCTCGGATTCCGGAACCATGTTCAGAATCCAGTGGTCGCCATGGATGCGGGTCGATGAACCGACGCGATCCACATGCATGAAGACCCGGTATGATTTGCTGACCTTTCTGTTTACCTTGTAGAAGACCTTGAGGGTCGGGTTCGTGCCGCGCGTGATGGCCTGCGGGGTGATCTGGAAACCTACGATTTCCAGGGAATCCTCGAAGTTCACGCTGATTCGGTCCACATTCTTCAGCGCCTCGAATTCCGGCACGGTCAAGGTGGCCTTCACCAGCCAGTTACGGTCCGTTTCGCCGGGGGCAAGGCGCGAGGTCGCGAGCACGATCCGGGACGAACGGTCGTCCAGCACAGGGAGACCGCGCCCGCCGGTCACGTCGCGCCACGCCGAGTTGATTTCGCTGAACTGTCGCGTGGGCAGCAGGAAGAACGTGCGCCGGGACTTATCGCCGAGCATCCGGGTCACTTCGCTGCGCGATTCGATTTCTTCAAGCCCGGAGGTATAGAAATTGCTGTCGTCCGAACCACGGGTAGAGAAGGAACCGTGACGGTACAGCTTGCCCGGATCAGCCAGCGAGCCTTTCTTCCAGGTATCGACGATGTGTTTCTGGGATAGATGCATGGTCAGCGCCGGGTTCACCAGAAGAGTCATCACCATCGCGAAGCCCGCGGCAGCCGCGCCGAAAGCCACTTTCTGGACCTTCAGGGACTGCAGGGCGTCAAAAAGACCGACGACGGTTGTCCAGCGGATTTCGCCAAGCCGCTTTTTCAGCAGGAGGGCGAGAGCGTCCCAGAAATGAAGCACGCCAACAAGGATCGTCACAATGTAAAGGGCCAGAATGTCGGGCCCGGTCAGCAGTATCCTGAGGAGTTCCGAACCCGCCCGCGGTCCGCCGGCCGAAATCACACGCCACTTCATTCCAATGAAGGCGCCGATGTCGACGAGAATCAGCACGGCCAGACAGAGCGTGATGATCATGTAGTTGCGGCGCCTTGAGAGGAAGCGCACGACCAGCCTGGCCATGCTGGACATTTCAGCCGTGACTGCGAGTATCGAAATCAGCATTACGCCGAGCATGAGCTTGCCGACAGCGGGAATCCGCAGCGTCGTCGGGAAACCGCCGTCGCCCTGTCCCGGTTTCGAAAACATCGGGTCGGTGGTCAGGAACGAAACGAGCGGAGCCGGCGATTTCAGCATGTCCTTCATCATTACGATGAAGAGGCCGGCCACGAAGAACCCGAACAGCCTCGTCCGCAGGCGTGAGTCCTCCATCGAATCCACCGCGTCGGTCGCGAGGAGCGCCGTCAGCAGGGCCAGCGCCGGAACGCCGAGGAAAAGCGGCTGGTTGAACGGCCGGACGAAAAGCATGGCGACAACCATCGGAACCACTGCCCACAGCACAAGGAGGAGTCGCGACGGACGATCCCGGTCTTTGCCGGCCACAGCCATCCAGAGGGCCACGGGCAGGAAGGCGCTCCACGGGAAGAATCCGAATCCGATTTCCTTGATTATGAAGTCGAAGGAACGGGATTCGAGGTTGATTCCGCCGCCAAAAGTCGCGGCAGTGAACCTGAACTGGCGCGCCCATGCGCAGTCGGGGAGGAAGGTCAGCAGGGCAATCACGCCCAGCAGCACCATGACCATGCCGACGGCGGGAAGGTGCGCCGCCTTCGGCTGGACGACAAACCAGGCGCCGATTATGGCCGCGACCGTGACCGCCGCAGTCATGCCACCCGCAAGCCACGCAAGCACGACCGATAGACCGAGCGCGACCCACCAGGCGACCCTGCGGCAAGCCCGCGCCCCGTCGTCGCCCTGCAGCACCATGCCGAACGAAATCACGCCCAGGGCGACCGCAAATACTTCGGACATGCCCGAACCCACGAAGCGCGCCGTGGAGGTGAAAAGCAGGCTGGTCGCCAGCACGAGCATCGTCACGGCAATCACCCTGTCGCCGAAGACCCGCCGCCCGGGGAAGAACAGAAGCGCCAGGGTGAAGGCTGCAAACAGGAGGCCGGTGAGCCTTGAACCGAGTTCGTTGATGCCGAAAATCCTGTACCAGACGGAGGTCAGGAACGGTTCGAGCGGCGGAAGATACTGCGTGCGTCCGCCGGACTTGAACTGCGCGATCAGTCCGGCACTGAAGGCCGCGTCGCGCACAATGCCGGCCAGGGACGCGGTCGATCCGGCCACCAGTATTCGGTCGAGGCCGTCGACGCGGTCGTCGTCCGCCGCGGCGTCCGCCGATTTCAGCACACGTTCACGGAGAGTCCGGGCGTCCTGCCCGCTGCCCGTTCCGGCGAGTATTATCGTGGTCGAGAGATTTTTTGAGGCGACAGAACGCACGGCGTTGGCAAGCGACTTGACGGATGCGGGATCCCCCCCGCCTTCGCCGTCCGCCGGCGCGATTGCGTTGATATCCAGGACGACTGCCGCGAATATCTTGTCCGATGTCGAATCCCTGAATCTGTCGAGCGCTTCGGGCCCCCGGGCCGCCACCACATCCAGATCGATGCCGGGTACTGAACGCGCCGCCTTCGCAACACCGCCATCGGCGCCCGCGGCATCGATGACCAGCACGGGACTGGCGGCCGTCATCCGCCGCGCGACGGCGGCATGGTTCATTTCCCAGGGGTCCCACAGACCCGGACCGAAGGCCACACCGGCCACAAGCATCAGGACCGCGAAGGCCAGGGCGACCCAGGATGCGATCGCGCCATTGTTCAGACGGTTCGGGTTGATCTGTCCGGCCAACTTTCCACCTCGATCTGGCTCAAGCAGGTAAACTGCGGTAGAGTACTGTCAGTTTCCGTTGTTTTCAATAGTTCGACTCCTCTCTCACGGGCGTAAAAGACAATCATGATGAACAGAATCGGTTATGCGAAGGACCTTCCCGTGGTCGCAGAGAGGTCCGCCGCGATGTCTCTTCCCTCCGATTTCATGCGCCTTTCGGGCACCGGTCGTCTGAAGGCGATACTGGATCTTCCGGAGCCGGCGCGTTTTCTCAAGAGGCTCCGTGAGGACGAATTCGTCTATCTCGTCAACGGGATCGGACTGGAGGACGCCGGCTGCCTGATTCCCATGTCGACAGGCAGGCAGCGCCGGACGCTGGTGGACATGGATGCGTGGACCGGCTCCGAATTCGTGCCGGCCAGGTTCGATCGGCTGCTGGACGTCGCCAGGGAATCGGGCCTGGAATTCACGGTCAGGCTCCTCAAGGACCTTGACCCCGAAGTCCTGGTGCTGTCGCTGTTCAAGCGGGCATCCTTCCACACGATGGAGGAGGCCGAGGATATGGAGTTCGAGGACGGCACGACTTTCCTGACTCCGGACAATGTCTTCGTCGTGGCCTGTTTTGATGCGGACGACGTTCCCGTGGTGCGCGGCGAACTGGACCTTATATACGCGATCGGTGTGGAGTTTGCCCACCGGCTGATACAGGCCGGCCGATGGGACAACGTGTCTTCGCTGGAACACCAGTCGTATTCTTATCGCGCCAGCCGCCTGTCCGAGGCGGGATTCCCGGACCGGGACAACGAATACGAGATCTACGAACCGTTTGACCTGAATTCATTCAGGGAACGGATCCTGTCGCCGGGGCAGGGCGGGCCGGTGCCTGGAACGACCAGGGGGGAGGCGCTCGCCCTGGCAGTGGCCGGGACGCCGGGAACCCTGTTTTTCTGGCGGGTGCTGGACGCTGCGGTCCCGGGTACGCTGGACACCGCGTATATCCTTGCCCAGACGCTCAATCTGATTAACAGGGTGCTCGGATTCAGGAAGGCCGACCTGTCGGACTCGGCGGCATGGGAATCCGTCGCCGAACACACGTTGACGGTGGTGTCGGTCGGGCTGGAGGCGGTGACCGGAAACGATGTCGCGGTCGGGCTTGATGTGCTCCGCAGGTCCGTGCCCCTGGAGCTTTTTCGCGCCGGCGTCGAGACGATCCGTCCGGTCAACATCCTCGCCCGACAGGTGATCGGGGACATCGGCGGAATCGCGGGCCTGTCGCTTTTCGGAACAGCGGGCGCTGCCGACATCGACGCCGCCGCCGCTTTTCCGCCGCTTTGCCCGCCATCGATTGCACAGTCAGCGGCCAGGGACTTTCACTCGGTGTCCGAAATCGCGCTGGCGTTACGCCTGATGAAGAAGTTCAAGTCGGTCGTCCAGTTCGCCACCGTTGTCCTCGGCTTTAATCCCGGCGGCGGGGCCGCGCCGATCGACTCGATGGTGCGGCCGACCTTCGCCGGCGTCGTCGCGACCGCCTGGGCGCGGCAGATTCTCGACGGCCGCCTTTCGATCGAGCCGCTGACTGCCGATGATGTGCGCCGCCTGCGGCAGATTGCGTTCGATGATGGCCGCATCAAGTCCGCCCTTCGGGTCGGCGGCGGTACGGAAACTGACGAATACTCCAGCCTGGTCGCGGAGTTCCTCGATGACGCGCTCGATGCCGTGGAGGAGTCCATCGGCGGACTTCACGATGAATTCGACGTCAGGATGATTGGCGACAGCGTTCTGGTCCGGTGAATATTCCGGTCACTTGGCGGCGAGCGCGGGGATGAATACCTGCAGTTCCTCGACCCAGTATGAGGCGCCGCGGTTCAGTCTGTCTTCTTCCAGCAGCCTTTCGATTTCGGGAACAATCGTCTTGTCACCGAGGTGCCAGATCGACAGCAGGACGAAGCGGCGGAAATCCACGTCCTTGCGCGGATCGATTTTCGAGTACTTCGCGATGAGGGCCTTGATCGCCGTCCCGCGCGCGCCCGGATCCACCAGGTTACCCATCAGCAGCGCGGCCTTCTGGGCCGTCACGACATTCTGGTCGTCCAGCATGCGGATCAGGCATTCCACGTCGTCCTTCGCGCATTCATCCAGGACGCGGACCGTGGCCTGGAAAGCCAGGGCCTCTTCGCCCTCGCCCTTGAACCGTTCCTGGACGACTTCGGATTTTTCGGACGCCAGAGCCTTTTTGAACGCGGCGTAGTCGTCCCAGCCGATGCCGAGGGAAATGACCTTCACCAGCGGGGCACGGAAGGTCGCGAGCTTCGTTTCCTTGAAAATCTTGAGCAGCGGCGCGATGCCGACGTAACCGGGAATCAGGGACAGGGAGCTGGCCGTGTCGAGGCGCTGCTTCGCATCGTTTTCAATGTTCACGATGGTCGCGACCAGGGTCGGGATGATTTCCGGCGTGCCGATGTTCCAGAGACCCATCATCGACATCGTGATGCGGTTCTGCTGGGCCATCTGCCAGTTGCGGATCACGCGGTCGTCGACACCGACCGGCGGCGTCAGCGGGCTGCCGAGGTCCTTGGCCAGCGGCATGGCGCCACGGACGTCGCGGAGGTCGCCGAGAATCTGGACCAGTTCCGGGCCGTCGTAAATCTGCCAGTCGAAAACGCCCATCTTGTCCGCGAGCGCGTTCAGTTCCTCGATCAGCGTGCCGTAATTTGCGGTGTCCTTCGTCATGACGCCGATGATCGGTTCGACTGCCGGCTTGCCGATGGCGGTCAGCGCCTTGCGGACCGGCACATAGGCCTGGCGGCCGCGCTGATCGCGGATGAAAATACCCTTGATCAGGGCGGGGATGCCCCTTTCCGTCTTCATCTTGCCAAGCAGATTGGCCGCCTCGGCGTTGACTTCGATCTTCTGCAGATTCGGGTCCTCAAGCAGGAGCTTCATGCAGATTTCTTCGTCCTGCATGAGGTTGTCGGCGTCGATCAGGCCAAGCGCCCGAAGGGCATTCATGCGGGCGTCGAGCGCCTTGTTGGTCGTGAGGATTTCGATCAGGCCCGGGCGGAAGACCTTGGCGTCGAAGCCGCCTTCCTTCTGGCCGGCGAAATATTCCACGACGGCAGCAGCCTGGACGGCCGCTTCGGGGTCGGCCAGGGCGGCGTTGACCAGGTTCACCGATTCTGCGGGCTTGTTGATCTGCTTTACGGCAAGGAGGACGTCGTCCTTGTAACGGCTTTTCGGGAAGGCTTCCTCAAGCTTGGGGATGGATACGTCGCACTTGGTTTCCCCGAGCATCTGGATTGCCTTGCGGCCGTTGACCGGGCTCGAAAGGAGCTTTTCCCAGCCCGGGCAAGTCGTCGGTGTGCCCTTCTGGCAACCGGCGATCATCGTGAGGCCGGCGACCAGCGCGGCCAAAATCGTGATGGACTTCATGGAAATGCGCATCTATTTTCCTCCGTAAAGGCAAGGCCCCTGCAAATAGCCATGGTAGGACACACCGCAGTATAATTCTGTGCGGAAACCGAGGTCAAGCGCATTATGCACCAACCACTAATTCTTGAAAAATCGATCCGATTCTACCCGTGGGCGTGTGGCCGCGCGCGGGGCATTCCCCGGGCTTTCGTAATGGCCGTCGTCATCATGGCGTCGGCCGCCGGCTGCGGATCCGGCGGCGATCCGCAGCCGCCGGGATACCCAGCCTCGACGGAGGAAAGCGTGCTTTACGGCGGCGGCGGGTGTGCGGCCGACAGCGGGTGCCCGGGCGGAATCTGCGCCGGCGGCAGTTGCATCGGTTTCCTGATGATTCCCTCCGACATGGCCAGAAACCAGGCGGGTGAAGGGATCAGGCAACTGGTTGCAAGGCGTCCGGATGCGGCCGCACGCCTTTCCGCCGCCGCGGCGGGGGTCGCGCTGGATGCGTCTGCCGAGTCATTCGCGCGTTCACGGGCTGCCGACATGTTCAGGTTCCTGCCCTGCGGGGCATCCGTGGAGGCCATCAGGCCGGCCCTCGACCAGCCTGTCGAATCGGTCAGGTTTTTTGCAGCCCGCGCACTTGCCCGGTGCGGTGACAAATCCGGCATCGTTGCACTGGAAAGTTTTCGGGCGCACAAGTCCGCGCCGATAAGGGCCCTGGCTGATGATGCGCTGGAAAAGGCGGCCGGAATGTGATGGCGCGTCAGCGCCGGATTGATTCGCCGATGGCCAGAAGGCGCGCGATTTCGTCAGGGGGAAGCGGCGACGGGGCCCCGGCCAGCCTGGCCATCAACAGGATTTTTGAATTGTGTTCGAGGCTTTCGAGCCGGTCGTACGCCGTGAAGACGTCCGCGCCGAGGCATACGGCACCGTGACGTTCCATCATGATTGCGTCATGGCCGACGGCAAGCCTTTTCACGTCATCCGCCAGGTCAATCGAAGAAGGCGTAGCGTAGGTTCCGGTCGGCACGATGCCCAGCGTGATCGCCGATTCCGGCAGGTAGACGGGCTCAAACGACACTCCGGCAAGGGTCAGGGCGACGGACGCGACGGGGTGGGCATGGACGACCGCACCGCAGTCCGGACGGGCCTCGTACGCGGCAAGGTGCACCTTGACCTCGCTGGACACCCTGCCGCCCCCGCGTCCGGGGTCGACGCATCGGCCGGACATATCGGATATCACCAGGTCTTCCGGCCCGATGAAACCCTTGTTGACGCCGGTAGGGGTGATCAGGACTAATCCGCCGTCGAGCCGCATGCTGACGTTGCCCTGTCCGCCGGAAACCAGTCCGCGTTCGTACATGCGATGACAGATTTCGGCCACGGCGGACCTTTCGCGTTGCCTGTTCATTCCGCCTCCACCGCCCCCGCGGCACTTTCCAGTTCGGACGCGGCCACGTCCAGTTTCCAGTTTCCGGCCTCCCTGACGAACACGATCGCGGATTTGCCGGCCGGACCGGCGATTGTCACGACAGCCCTGGGGCCCGAGATCCGTTCCGAGATGACCCTGGCGTGAAAAATGTTCTGAATGGGGGCCCTGGACGGCTCGTCCTTTCTGACGTACTTCTGTATGGTCACCAGGGCCTCCGCGAACGGACGGCTTTCGGCGGTGAAATGCGACGCGAAAGTCGATGCATCGCCATTCCTGGCCGCCGCTTCGATGGCGGCAAGGACGTCGGACGGCGATTCGGAACACCCGACGGTCAGCACGACGAACGACAGAAGCGCGGTTCGGCAAAGGAATTCGGGGAGGTGGCTCATGTCGGCATTTCCGGTTGAACGAAACGCGCCGTCCCGTTTGTCGGACGGAGTGTCCAGGGTATGGCGGCAGTGCGAGAGGGGGGACTTGAACCCCCACGGGTGTTACCCACTAGCACCTCAAGCTAGCGTGTCTGCCATTCCACCACTCTCGCGTGGTCATTAAGGCGTGCGGATGCTAGCAACGGGGGCAGGCGTTGTCAACGCTTTTCAACCCGGTCCGCGGTGCCCCGCAAGGGCCGGCCGAAGACTTACGGCGTGGCGCCGGCAGCCGGAGCTGGCTGTGCGGAAGCAGGAGCCGTGTCCGGCTGTACAGCGGCGTCCGGGGCGGGGGCGGGTTCCACAGGCGGTGCAGGCGGTGCCGGAGGTTTCACGCCATCCGTCGTTACCGACGAGTTCTTGATTTCGATGAATTTGTCCATGTGCGCAAGGAAGTCCGCGCATTCGTCGGCGGCGGTCAGCCTTCCGGCGGCCTCGCACGCGGCGGTACCGCCGGCCTTTTCACAGACCTGCGCGGCCAGTTTGCGGCAGGGATTCCTGCTGCAACCGGTAATCGCGGCGATGGAAACGACTGCAAGGGCAAGTATGAGAGCCTTCTTCACGTAATTTTTCCTCCGATTGGGCCACCAATGCAGGACCGTATCCCGGTCCGCGCCGGGAGATTACTACACTTTGGGGAAAAATGAACCGGTCTTCACAGCAGCATCGCCAGGATGGCCGCCACGAGCAGCAGCGTCCCGGCCGCAGTGCCGGCAACACGGTACGCGTTCAGCGTCGTCCTGTCGATTGCGGGGGCCATCGACGATGAACTGCCGGTCGTGCGTGCGACGGCAGATTTGAGTCGGCGGGGAATGGAGGTTTTTTTAAGGCCCCCGGCCCTGCCGCCCTTCGGTTTCTTTTCGTCGCTGGTGACAGTCCCGACCATTTTGCGCAGGACATGCCGGCCCCGCTTCTCGTAATCTGGGATGGCTGCTTCCAGCGCGGCCTTGAAATCGGCCGCGGATCTGTACCGATCCTGGAGTCTGGCGGCCGTTGCCTTGAGGAGTACCGACTTGAGGGCGGCCGGACATCCGACCTCGTCGAGCGCCTCGGCCTTCAATCCCTGTTCCGCCCTGGCAAGCACCGTCACGGTGTCGTCTCCGCTGAACGGAACCCTGCCCGATATGATTGCGAACATCGTCAGCGCGGTCGATGCCACGTCTGAACGGGCGTCCAGTGGTCGTCCGGCCGCCTGTTCCGGGCTCATGTATGCCGCTTTTCCCTTGACCACGCCGGCACTGGTGTACGAGTCGCGATAGTCGCCCGTGGCAATTCCGAAATCCCCGACGCGCGCCCTGCCGTCCTTTCCGACGATTATGTTCTGCGGGCTGATGTCCCTGTGGACTATGCCCATCGGTACGCCGGCGGAGTCCGTGGCCTCGTGGACATACGACAGCGCCGTCAGGACGTCGCAGATGGCGCAGGCTGCCGATTCCACGGGAATCGGAGGGGCTTCGCCGGAAGCGGCAGCCTTCATCAGGGTTGCCAGGTTACATCCGTCGACGTATTCCATGGCCATGTAATACCGGTTGTCGATGTCGCCGAAATCCAGGACGCTGATGACATTCGGATGGGAGAAGTGGGCGCCTATCCTGGCTTCGTCGATGAACATCGCCACGACGTCCTTGTCCGCGCCGAGTTCGGTGTGCAGCAGTTTGACCGCAGCGAGTTTTTCGAATCCCATCGGGCCAGTGATGCGTGCCTTGTAGACCGTAGCCATCCCGCCGCTGCCAATGACCTCCAGCAGGTTGTATTTGTCGAGTGTCAGAATTGGTTCGGCCATTTATTGCACCTTGAGTTTTCGATGGTCACGCGGGTGATTTTCCGCCCGGATTCCGGGACCGTCAAAGATTCTCTCCGCACCGGTGCCGAAAATGGCCTTCCCACGCGGCCGCGAGGGTAAATAGCCTTGACACTATTATTGGTTCTCGAAATAATGCGGGCAACCCGGGCTTTCTATTTTGTGGGGTCCATAATATGCGCGATTTTCTCAGACTCGCGGTTCTGCTTCTGGTTGTGGCGGTCGGCCTCCCCTCGGTGGCGTGGGCAGCCCCCCAGCCGGGCGCCTTCGACGTTGTCGTGAACGAGGGGAAGAAACTCTCCTCGCAGAAAAAATTCGCCGACGCCGCGCTCGTCTTCGAGAGGGTCCTGTCGCAGGGCGACGAATCGCAGGCCGCCTTCCAGGAGGCGCAGTACGAAATGGGCGTCGCGCTCTTCAATCTGGGCTTGCCGGTCTCGGCGTTCACGTATTTCGACCGGGTTGGTGAAATCGGCAGCACCCACGTCCGTTATGTCGAAACGCTTCCCTGGCTCCTGAAAATTCACGAAGCGCTGCCCGGCGAAACCAGTTCCCTGCTGCGGATGTCGGAATACCCGGTGGAATCGTACCCGGCCAATGTCGCCGACGATATCAACTTCTACGTCGGGCAGTTCCACTACTACGCCGGCGCCCTCGACCAGGCCCTTGCCTGTTTCATGCGGGTCGGGCAGTCGAATCCGGAACTTTATGTCAAGGCGATGTATTTCAAGGGCGTCGTTTTCGTGCGCAAAAACGATGCCAAGGCGGCCTCGCGTTCGTTCATCGACGTCCTGTCCTACCTTGCGGGCCACGAGGTGCCGAATGCCTCGCGGTACGAAGTCATGGCGAACCTGGCAACCGCGCGGGTCTTCTACACGGTCGGCCACAGCGATCCGGAATACGTGAAGGCCGGCAAGGTGAACCTGCCTGCATTCAACAAATCGATTGAATATTTCGACAAGGTCCCGCAGGCGTCCGAATACTGGCTCGACAGCCTGTTCGAAAAATCGTGGGCCTACTTCATGGTCGGAAACTACGCCAGGGCGCTGGGTAACCTGATCACCGTCAATTCGCCTTATTTCGAAGAGGAATATTACCCGGAAGGGTACGTTCTGCGCGCCGTCATCTTCTTCATGAACTGTCTCTACGACGAGGCGCTTGAAACGGTCGACCCGTTCTACAAGGAGTACTACGACATCAGCAAGGAATTGAAGCGGGTCCTCGCGAAATACGAGGATCCGGCGTCTTTCTATCAGTACCTCGCCTCTTTGTCGAAGTCGGGTGGTCAGCAGTACTCGGTCAAGGTGCGGAAAATCTTCAACGCGGCCCTTGCCGACAGGAATCTCCGACGTCTGTTCGAATACGTCGTGGCGATCAATAACGAAATGGACCGCGTCAACGGCCTGGCGTCCGATCCGGTGGCCGGCCAGATGGTGGATTTCCTGGTCCCCAACCTCGAGGCGTACCGTTCGCTGACGATCGCGGAGGCGGGGCAGCTTGCCCGCGAACGCCTTGAACGAATCAGCAAGGAACTGCGCGAACTTCTGTCTCAGGCCCTCAAGGTCAGGTTTGAATCGCTCAACGCCCAGAAGGGCATCGTTTCCCGTGACGAACAGGTCGAACAGTTGAAGGATTCGGCCAGCAGGGTGTCTGCATCCGATTTCACGGTCGACGATGAACACCAGCTCTGGCCCTGGAACGGCGAATACTGGAAAGACGAACTTGGTTCTTACTATTATCCTGTGCAGTCCGCCTGCGGAAAATGACCGCAGTTCTTTATCGACATGACGGTTTTCCGGACGGCCCGCCGCGGTCGTCCATTGGGAGGGGTCTTATGAAGGGCCAGATCGCCGTCGGACGAATTCCGTCCGTCATCGTTGGAATCGCAGCCATCCTGTGCTGCGGGCCCGCCTTTGCCCAGACCGAAACAGGCAAGGGCATTCAGGCGTTTTCACTTGCCGAGGAGGGTGGCTCCGGCACCACTTCGGTCGCCGAACTGCTCAGCGCCCAGGAAACCGGCGCCCAGGGCACGAAGCCTCTCGACGTGCGCGGCATCAGCGCACGGTCCGGCCGCATGTCCGACGACAAACTCGAGGCCTCCATCGCCACGCTGAACGACCTGATCGAGGAAACCGACGACGACGACCCCAGCAAGCCCGAATACCTGGCCCGCCTGGGCGAGGTGTACTGGGACAAGGCCGAAAATTTCTTCAACAAGGCCCAGGGCGACGAAATAACCGGCCGCCTCCGCAAGGCGATCGAGGCGAACGACGACAAGTCCATCGCGGCCATCGAGGCGGAACAGAAAGACCTGATGGAACAGCGTGAATTCTGGCAGATGGAATCCGTCAGCGCTTACCGCCGGGTCGTCGACAGTTATCCGGAATATCCGGCCATCGACGAAACCTTGTACTACCTCGGATTCGCTCTGGTCCAGATGGGCCGGCAGGCCGAGGCCTTTCCTTATTTCGCGCGTCTCGTGCGCGAGGCCCCGAACAGCCAGTACGTCCCGGACGCCCTGCTGAACATCGGCGAATACTACTTTAACGTCGGCCGCATGGACGATGCGGCGAAGATGTACACGGAAGTCGAAAACTTCAAGGAAGCCAACGTCTACGGGCTGGCGATATACAAGAAGGGCTGGTGCTATTACAACCTTGGCAGCTTCGAGGAGGCGATGAACCAGTTCCTGGCGGTCATCGATTTTTCGAAGACGCCGGAGGCCGAAAAATCGGGCTACGGACGCCAGTTGCTCAAGGAAGCGCAGCGTGACCTGGTCATGGTGTATTCCCAGGTCGGTTCACCCGACAGCGCCATCAAGGTATTCAAGGCGATTTCCCCGGACGGATACATGGATCTCGCGATCAAGCTGGCGGAGGGATATGCCAGCCAGGGCGAATTCGCAAAGTCGTCACGTCTGTACAAAAACATCATCGCCGAATACGCGACGCGGGACGACGCCTGGCGCGTGGTCCAGTTCCAGACGGCAATATTCGAAAACGCATACAAGTCCGGCATAAAGAAGGACGTCGTCGAGGAGGCGAGCCGCCTCATCGGGCTGCTGGACAAATTCAAGGATATCGCACCCAAAGACTTCATCGACCCGGAAATGGTCAAGTCCGAGGAACTGATCCGCGTGGTCGCGACGACGTACCACACGGAGGCCCGCAAGACCAAGGAAGAGGCGACGCTGGAATTCACGCACGAACTGTACAACGAATACCTGCGCCTTTTCCCGAACGCGAAATACGTTTACGAAATCACGGTCAACTACGCTTACCTGCTGCAGGACATCGGCCAGGATGAACTGGCCGCCGAACGTTTCAGCCAGATCGTCAAAATGAAGCCGGACGGGACGCTCGCGATCGAGGCGGCGCACGCGTCGGTCACGTCGTACTACAAACTGGTTGAAAAACAGGAAAACAAGGCGAAGTCCGACGACACCACCGACACGGAAAAGAAGGAACTGTCCGAATTCGATCAGAAACTGATCGCCGCCTGCGACACTTACCTGAAGATGGCGCCCCGCGACGCCCCGGACATGGTGGAGGCGCAGTTCGTCAGGTCCATGGCCTATTACCGCGCGAATCACTTCCAGGAAGCGGCCGACGGTTTCAAATACATCATCGATTTCTTCCCCGACCACGAAAACGCGCCGGACGCCGCGCGCCTGCTGCTGTCGTCGCTTGTCCTGATGCGCGACATTCCGTCGCTCAACGTGGCCGCCGACGCTATCGCGTCCCGTCCGCAGCTGATGACCGGCGACGTTCCCGGCATCATCCGTAAGATCAACGAACAGAAGGACTTCAACGCCTGTTTCGAATACGAACAGAAGGGCCTGAATTCGCGCGCCGCGGAATGTTTCCTGGCGTACATCGCCAAATTCCCCGAAACCCCCTTGAAGGACCGGGCGCTGATCAACGCCGGCAACAACTTCTTCAAGGCGCGCAGGGTCGAGGATTCCCTGAAGGCAAACGAACAGCTCGTCAACGAATTCCCGAATTCCAGCCTGGCCGCGCGCGCCCTTTACAACATCGCCGACACGTACAGGCGTCTTGCCGTCTATTCTGAGGCGGCACGTTTTTATGAAAGTTTCGTTGAACTGTATCCGAAACACGAACTGACCGAGGAGGGACTCCGCTTCGCGACGATGCTGCGGACCGGCCTCGGGGACCATGATCTGGCGATCAGGGATCTCCGCAATTACCTGAAGATGTTCCCGAAATCGGATTACGTCGCCGGGATTGCGCTGGATATCCCCGGCATACTCCTGAAGCAGGGCAAGGTCGGTCCGGCGCTCAGGGAATACACCGATTACCTGGCGAAATACGGCCAGGCGGGCGGGGTTGATCGCCGTCTGATGGCGCTGCTCCGGATCGCCCAGACTTACGGGAAGATGGCCGGGCCCAAAAACCTGAAGGCGGCCGATGATGCCTACGACAAGGTTGTGGCGGTTTACGACGCGCTTTCGAACGAGGACAAGCAGAAGGTGACACCCGTCGGGCTGACCGCGGTCGCCGAGGCGATGTTCGTCAAGGGTGAGGCCGTCCTGGGTGCGATGCGGGCGATCAAGCTGTCCGGCAGCATGAAGGTGGTGTCGGAACAGATCGCGAAGAAACTGGCGCTTGCCGAAGAGGCCATGAAGATTTTCAACACGGTCGAACAGTTCGGCCAGCCCAACTGGACAATTGCCGCATACTCCCGCAAGGGCTTCGGGTTCCAGGAACTGGCCCAGACGATTGAAAACACCCCGGCCCCGAAAAATCTTTCGATCGAACAGAAACAGTTCTTCCGCGAGGGCATGGGCGAAAAGGCCATGCCGATCTGGGACAAGGCGAAGAATTCGTTCCGCGAATGCGTCTCGCTGGCGCAGGAACTCAAGTGGTACAACAGATATTCCGAAGAGGCCGAGGACGCGTTGATGAACCTCGATCCCGACTTCCGGTCGCTGCCGGACATGCGTCCGCGTCCCGATTACTACTCGGTGCTGGGCGGCAGGATGACCCTGCTCGCGGAACGCGACGGGCAGGATATCCCGAAGTGGTCGGACCCGAACCTGGAAAACAGGGTCAGGAACGCCGCTCAGGCCCCCGACGCCACGCCGGAAGCGATGTACAACATGGGCGCGTGGCTGAAGTCCACGGGAAAGAAGGCCGAGGCGCGCCAGTGGTTCGACCGGACCCTTGCAGCACGGCCGGACTTCGACAAGGCACAGGCCGCAATCGGCATGCTGCTGTTTGAAGAGGGCAGGACGCCCGATGCCGAGGCCTGGTTCGGCAAGGCTGTCGAAATCGACCCCGCGAACGCGATCGCAAACGCCTATTACGGCTGGCAGGCAATTGCAAAGGGGAACTTCACTGACGCGATCGACGTCGCCCGCGTCGGCCTGATCTCCGATCCTGACAGCCGCGATGCGTACGCGGTCCTTGCCGCGGCCTACATCGGCATGGGCCAGATCGATGCCGGCCTGCTTGTAGCGCGCAATGCCCTTTCGCTCGACCCCACGGACGGCCAGATTGAAAACCTCATGGGTATCATGTTCCTGAAGCAGGACGAGGTCCGCCAGGCCGTCAAGATGTTCGCCAAGGCATCGGTCGACGCGCCGATGATCTACGAGGCCTGGATGAACCTGGGCCTCGTCACCCTCGGGTACAAGGATTTCAAATCCGCCGGCGAGGCATTCGGCAAGGCGCTGGAACTCCGGCCGACCGCCCGCGATCCGCGGCTCTCGAACGCCATCGTCCTCCGCGGCACCGACCAGGGCGACGCGGCGCTGAAGATCCTGAAGGCGCTGGTGGCTGAACGGGAAGAACCGGAAGTGCATTTCAACCTCTGCCTGCTTTACCAGGAAAATCTTTCGGAAGAGGAACTGGCGCTGGACGAATGCAACGCGTTCCTTGCGACGGCGGCAAAAAACCACCCCAGGCGCAGGGAAGTCGAAAAACGCGTCGAGGGTATCCGGATGACCATCGAGGCGCTGAAGGACTCGGGCGGTTTTGCGCCGGCGGCGCCGGAAGAATCTTCCGTCCAGGCGGACGTGGCGCCGGCGGAAGTGCCGGCTGAATGACGACGGCACGCGGGCGCAACTGCGTGCGGTGCGCGCCATGTGGTCGTTGTGTTTTTGGGTATTGGGGGTTACGATTCGGGCCAGAGAGGTGCCAGATGATCAGATTGATTGCCGTGTCCGCCGTTGTGCTGGGCCTGCTGGTTGCCCCGGCCGCCTTCGCACAGGAAAAGAAGCAGGAATCGAAGGTCACTGAAATGAGCTTCGAGGGGGACCTCGTCGAGGCCCAGTTCCTGCGCCCCGATCAGGGGGTCACCGAGGGCCTGATCCGGAAGAAGAAAAACAGTCTGATCAAGTTGCGCACCGATTTCGTCGACGAAATACTCAAGTCCGCCGAGGACCTTTGATTTTCCGGGGGTGACATGGAAGGCAAGACGCCCACGATCAGAATCCAGATCTTCGAGGACGGACAGGTTCGCGAAGAGGTATTCACGCAGGCCACGATTCGCATCGGCACGGCGGGTCAGAACCACCTGCGTCTTACCGACCCGGCCGTGTCCCGCCAGCACGCCGCAATAGAAGTGATGCCGAACGGCGAGGTGCGGCTTACCGACTTTCAGACCACCTCCGGTACCTGGCTGCAGGGCGAGCGGGTGACGTCCCAGGTCGCGCTTCGGCCGGGCAATGAAATCACGGTGGGCGGGACGAAACTGGTGGTCGACTACGTTGCTGACGCGTCGGTTCTTCTGGCCGGCAGCACACTGCCCGCGGCCGTCTCCCAGGACGACCTGAAAACGGGCAGGTTTGGCGTTGACGTCAGTCTCGAATGGGGCGACTACCCGCTGCAGCACGGCTTTTATCCGTCCGGCACCCCCGTGAGGGTCGGCGAGGGGCCGAAGGATGATTTCTTCGTTCCCGAGCAGGTCACCGGTTCTCCGGGTTTCGATTTCCTGGTTCCCGAAGGCAAATTCTTCCGGATGGACGTATCCGGCGACAGGGTCGATGCCGACTTCCTGGTGGACGACAAGATAATCCGTTTGCCGGAAATGAAGCGGCGCGGCCTGGTCGTGTCCGACTCCTATGTAATAATCGATCACCGCACCGCCGCCAGGGTCCGTTTCGGCGATTTTACTTTCGTCGTCGGGCTTGCCAGCCAGCCGAAGGTAACGAAGGGCTCCTGGTGGAAACGTTTCAGCATGCGTGAACACATGTACCTGCTGCTTTCGCTGCTGATTCACCTGGCGCTGATTTTGCTGGTCGCGCTGGTTCCCGAAGAACAGATGACCGCCACCAACGACCCGTATGACCGGGATACCCGCGCCTTGCGCAAGGTCCAGGTCGCGATGATGGAACGCAAGGTCGAGGAAGAGGAAAAGAAGAAGGAAGAGGAAGAGGCAAAGAAGAAGTTCGACGAAACCAAGGACGACGGCCTGGTCGACAGGCTCGACAGGAACGAACCGCAGGAACGTGAAACGTCCAAACTGGTCGTCGACAACCCGGAAAACGACAGGGCGGTCGCGAACAACGCGCTGACCCAGGTAATGGGCCAGCAGGAAGCGATGCTCGGCCGGCTGCTTGATTCCGCTGGATCCGGCCTTGGCGGCGGGACCATGGGCATCGTCGTTATCGGCGACAACGGTATCGACGCCGATCTGGCCAGCTCCCTGGGGGCGTTCGGCGGAACGATGGGCGGCGGCGGCGGCGGCTTCCAGGGCACCGGCGCATGGGGCGGCGGCGGTGAATACGCACCGGCCGATCTGCGCGGTATCTCGGGCCTTGGCAAAAAGGACGCCGAGGGCGCTTCGGCAAACGTGAAATTCAAGAAGGGATCGGGCGCGCCCCAGGTCTTTGCGGGCGATATATCGATCAAGGGTGAACTGGATCGTGAAACGGTCCGCCGGTACATCCAGACAAAAATGAACCAGATCCGCTGGTGCTACCAGCAGGAACTGCAGAAGGATCCCGAACTGGACGGCCAGGTCAAAATGCAGTGGGTCATCCTCCCCAGCGGGTTCACCGCCAGCGTGAAGGTCGGTGAAAGTTCCCTCGGAAACCCGACGGTCGAACGCTGCATCGGCGAACGAATCGCGACCTGGCGCTTCCCGGCGCCCAAGGGCGGTAACCCTGTCCAGGTTTACTACCCGTTCATTTTCCGCGTGACGAAGTAGGCGTTTTCTGCAGCGGGGTGCATTTATGTCGTTCAGAACCGGCTCGATGCTTGTTGTTGCCGCGCTCGTACTGGCGGTGGCGCCCGGGTGTTCCAAGGCCCGCAAGGACTCGGTTTCGTACTGCAATTTCGGGATCCAGAAATACGAGGCCGGCGAAATCAAGGAGGCCCAGAACTCGTTCGAGGCCGCGGTCCAGGTTTACCCGCGCAACCAGATCGCGCACGTCCAGCTTGGCTCGCTGCTGATGTATGAAATCAAGGATTTCGCCGGGGCGCGGCGCGAACTGGCCGCGGCAATCGACCTTAATCCCCGCGATGCCGAGGCCGTGTACCTGATGGGGCGTCTTGAACTGACCGAGGGCAATCTTGACGTCGCCCTGTCACGTTTTCAGGAGGCGGCGAAGATTGATCCCCGCCATGCCGGCGCGCTCCACTATTCAGGCGTGATCGAACAGAAAAAGCAGCGGCTGGACGAGGCCGACGAATACTTCCGTTCCGCGATTGCGGCGAATCCGAAATACGCACGTGCGTTCAACGGACTCGGGTTGCTGTATTACGAGACGGAAAACTACGACGCGGCGATCGCGGTGTTCAAGGAGGGGGTCCGCCTGAACGGCGACGACGCCGATCTGCACCACAACCTCGGGCTGACCTATCTGACCACCAACAGGGTGGACGACGCCGTGAACGAGCTGACCGCCAGCATTGAACTGGATCCTGAAAATTCGACGGCCGCGTTCAACCTGGCAAACGGCCTGATTCGGCAGCAGAAATTCAAGACCGCCAGTTTCTTCCTGCGCAGGGTGATGGTTGCGCCGGAACTGCAGGATTCCGACCTCCTCGAGCCGGCCAAACTGACCTACGCCAGCCTTCAGCAGGCGATGGCCCAGGGCATCGGTGTTCAGTAAACCTGTTTTCCGCCCCGCCAGACATGTTCGGGCCGCCCGGCCAGCAGGCAACCGTCAAACAACGACCATCCGCAGCGTGATGCGATGTCGGCATTGCCGACCAGCCAGGTCGATTCCGGATTCCAGAGCATGAAGTCCGCCCGAAGTCCGGATTCGATGCGGCCGCGATCATTCAGGCCGAGCACCCTTGCAGGATTCGACGACAGCATCCCGACGGCGGAAACGATGTCCAGCCGGCCTTCCTGTACCTGGCGAAGAGTCCACGGAACGAGCGTTTCGACGCCGGGAACACCTGATGGCGCGGCCGGCCAGGGCCGCCGCTTTTCATCGGAAAGGTGTGGAGCGTGGTCGGTAGCAAGGCAGTCAATCCGGCCGCCAGCGAAAGAACCGTAGAGCGCGGCGCGGTCCGATTCGAGGCGGAGGGGAGGGTTCATCTTTGCGAAGTCCCCGGCAACGCGGGTCATTTCTTCCGAAAATGCGAGATGATGGGGCGCTGCCTCGCAGGTCATGCCCCCGGAATCGCGGATGATTTCGAGTTCGGCGTCCGTCGAGACATGGCATACATGAAAACGCATGCCCGGGCGATAAACCGAGGCGATCGCCCGCACCGCGTCGACGGCGGCCGCAACGGGACGCAGGGCCAGGTGATCGGCTGCCGACGTGCCGGGTCCGTGAGCGGCCGCGGCAGCACGCATCACGGAATCGGATTCGGCGTGGAACACGAACAGGCAGTCCAGTTCGGAGGCGGCGCGTGCAACGTCGTCGATACCGCACAGCATGGAACCGGTCGTCGCACCCAGGAAGACCTTGACCCCGGCGAATCGGGGATGACCGGCGACCGCGCGGATGTCATCAAGGTTGTCGGCGGTCAGGCCCATGTACAGCATTACGTCGCACATCGTCGCGGCGTCGGCGAGGCGCGCCTTGTCGAGAAACGCCGCCGCCGTCGTGGTCGGCGGCGTGTTGTTCGGCATGTCGGCGACGGTCGTGACGCCGCCGCGTGCCGCCGCACAGGCGCCGGACAAAATGTCTTCCTTCCAGGTTGCCCCGGGTTCGCGGAAGTGTACGTGCATGTCGATCGCGCCCGGCAGCATCCACAGGCCTGAACAGTCAAATTCGACACAGTCCGCCGTGGCGCGCGGGCGTCCTGTTTCGCCGATGAATCCGTCATGCACCGAAATATCGAACGTCCGTTCCCGGTCGATCTCCGGAACAACCGCGTTCCTGAAAAGCATCTTTGTCATCGAATCGTCCGCCAGGGTGTAAATATCGGAAACCAAAGTCGTAAAACCTTATCGATCATATCAGCAAGGCGTTGACATTTTGACAGTATATCGCGAAAATAGCGCGAACTCAGAGGTGTCGCCGAAGGGGCGCGTCCTCAAAGAGAATGTTTTTCGGGGACTTTTCAAGGAGAAACGTAATGAAGAAGTACCTTGGGATCGCAGCTGCGTTCGCCGTGTTCGGCTTCGCAATCGGCTGCGGCGACGGCAACACCGGCAATGACACCAACGGCAACGACGACATCTTCATCATCGGCGACACCGCTGATCCGGATGTCAATGTGAACCCGGACGCCGATCGTGACGACCAGGTCGGCGTGGACACCAACACCGGCACCGACACGAACACCGGCACCGACACGAACACCCAGCCCGACAACGTCGTGACGCCTGACGAGGGCGGCACCGACACGAACATCGAAGACTGCTACACCGGTTCCTGCGTGCAGTACTGGGATTGCTACGGCGAATGCCCGACCGGCGCTGAACAGGAAGCCTGCGTGGCCGACTGCCAGTCCGCCCTGTCCGCTTCCGGCCAGGACGACCTGGAAGTCTTCAACCAGTGCCTGTACACGACCTGCGGCGGCGTGGCCGACGAAGAAGCGTGGTACGCCTGCATCAATGAAAACTGCCAGGAAGCGATCGTCGGCTGCTACTGGGGCTGCGTGTACGACACCTGCGACCAGATGTGGGGCTGCTACGACGGTTGCCCGGATGACGACCCGGCCACGACCGACGACGAATTCTACGCCTGCGTGTACGACTGCCAGTACGATTCGTCCGAACAGGCCCAGCTTGATCAGCAGGCCATGTACGACTGCGCGTACGAACAGTGCCCGATCTGCGAAACCGCTGAAACCGAAGCTGAAAGTGCCCAGTGCGACAGCTGCTTCAACGACGCGACGATGGGCGCCTGCTGGGACGATTACAAGAAGTGCGTTTCCAGTGGCACCGAATACATGACCTGCCGTGACTTCTCGATCTGCTTCACCGCCTGCCAGTACTCCGCCGAAACCCAGGAACAGTACGATTCCTGCGTGGACGGCTGCCAGTCCGGCGTCGACGCGGAAGCGCTGCATGACCGCATTCTGGCCGAAAACTGCTCGATCGGCGAATGCGAGATCTGCAACACGGCCGAAACCGCTGAAGAAAACGCCCAGTGCAACGAATGCTGGAACGGCACGATTTACGGCGACGGCACCAACGCCGGCGCGTGTGAAGCCGAATGGTCGATCTGCGTGTTCGGTACCGAATACGACAACTGCCAGGATATGTACGCGTGCATGTCCACGGCCGCCGATTACAACGATTACGTGACCTGCCAGTTCAACGGCACGATCGATGCCCGCCGCGCCTACGAAGACGCCCGCGCCTGCTCGATCGCCGCCTGCCCGATCTGCTCGACCGCCGAAACCCAGGCGGAAGTCGACGACTGCAACGAATGCTTCGACGGCACGATTTCCGGCTCCTGCGCGACGGAATGGAACGTCTGCCTGCCCGAACCGGGCACCGACGGCTGCAACACGGTCTACACCTGCGTCGGCAACTGCGCGGACCAGGCCTGTGCGCAGACCTGCTTCAACAACGGTGATGCCAACGCCCAGACGCTGTACAACGCCATGATCCAGTGCCTGAACACGGCGTGCCCGAGCTGGGACCAGACCTGCCTGAACAACGCGGTCAACGGTGGCGATTGCGCGGATGAATTCACCGCGTGCACCGGCGACAACTAGGATCCGTTCCTGGTAATCGCGTGATGTCCGACTGAAAGGGGGGTCGGCGGATTCGTCCGCCGGCCCCTTTTTCTTTCCGGGCCGCTTCCAGCGACCCGGTTTCAGCCCCGCCAATTCGCTTTCGATTTTTCCCGAACAGTGTAAAATTGGGCGTCCGAACATTGGTTTCGAAAACAATTCTTGGGGGTAATGATGAACAGGTGGATCGTGATGTCGGCGGCTGTGGCCGCCCTGTTCGTGGTCGCATGTGGAAACAGCGGTGAACCGTCAGACGACCAGGGGCAGGGGCAGGATACCGTGGTTGTGGACAATGGCGTTCAGGACACTGCCGTTGTCGACACGAACGTCGGTGTTGATATCCAGGAAGATACCGCCGTTGGCGTGGACACGAATGTTGGCGTGGACACGAACGTCGGTGTGGATACGGCCCAGCCGGACACTAACGTCGCCGTTGACGAGGGACAGCAGCCGGACACGAACACCGGCTGTCCTGCGGGCGCGACGACCGGTGCGACCTGCGCCGCGGCAGGTTCGTGCGCCGTTCTGTGTGACGACGCCGCTTACAAGACGACGTGCCTTGCTTCGGCCGACCAGGTCGCGCGGGATGCCTTCGCCTCCTTTGACGATTGCGTCGCCACGGCCGCCTGCGCAGAGGTTTTCGCGGGCGAGCAGTTTGACGATTGTGTCACCGACAACTGCGGGCCGCAGGTCGCCGCCTGCTTCGTCGGGACCAACACCTGCCGCGAAATCTGGACCTGCCGCTCCGATTGCGACGTTTCGGATCCGGCGTGCCCGATGCGCTGCTTCACCTCCGGCACTGCCGAGGCGCAGGCTGCCTGGATCACCTACAAGGAATGCATTTTCGGCGTCGAGTGCGCCAGCGAGGACGTGATGGAAAACGGCTGGCCGACGTTCACCTGTGAACAGAACGCCCGCGGCTTCTGCACGATTCCTTACCAGTCCTGTTTCCCGCCGACCTGATGGCGGCCCTGGCCGTAACGAAAGGGGGATCAACATGGTGCGGACCGGCATAGCCCTGCTTGCCCTGCCGCTGCTGCTGGTTGGCGCCGCAGCCACCGCTGGCACGGTCGAAACCACTGGCGGACGCAAGTACACGGGCGCGGTGCTGGGGGTTGGCAGCGACTCGCTTCAATTCGCGTGGCAGAAATCGAAGGATCAGCCGCCGGAAATCAAAAAGGGCGATATCGACAAGGCCTTCGCGGCACAGGGTGAGGAGGCGGTGGCCATGAGCTTCGCCATGTCCGAACTCGCGTCGATAAACGGTGCTCCCCCGAGCGTTTTCAAGGTGCTCTATTCAGGTAATCTTTTCTATCGGCTGGTGCAGATGATGGACCGTGGAAAGGTCCAGGCCCTGGCCAGCGCCGACTTCGTCCACCAGATCAAGGGGATTGCCATACTGCTTCTCACGCTGGCGCTGTTGATGCCGTTGCTGATGATGCTGGTGGCCCGCATTCTTCCTGGTGACGTGATGGGCTTCGGCGGCGGGATAGGGTATTCGGTGCTGCTTTTCTGCGTTGGGCTCGCGCTGGCAACGGGCAGTTCGCTGCTTACCACCGGCGTCGGCTTCTTCGACTCCGTGGCGGTTCAGTATGTGCTGTCGGCCGCCCTCGTTGTCCTTGTCGCACTTGTCATTCACGTGGCGACGGCGCATTCGTTCTGGCAGGGACTGGGATTCGTCGCGGTCTGGGCAGTGTCGATGGCCATCGGGGCCAGGGTCGCAATGGTGCTGTTGTCCGCCGGAATCGTTGACAGCGTCTTCTGACGCCGGCGTGTCGCGGGTCAATCATCGACAGGCTGCGGATCCTGCGAAACGGCGCGTTCGCCCTCATCCGCCAGCAGCCTGTCCAGTTCCGCCTTAATCATCACTTCCGCGAGTTCAGGGACGATCTTCATCACGGCGTCAGCAAGCATCGATTCGGCGCGTTCGCGTACGATGCGTTCAATTTCCGCCCGAACCAGTTCGGTCAGGTCGGGGGCGGTGTGCGTCGGGGAAGTGGGAACCGTTTCGCGTCTGGGACGTTCGCCGACGTCAACCGCCTGCCGCAGTTCAGCCGCTGAAAACGGAATTTTGACGACGCGGGCGGACGAGCCCTGGATATCGAGGGCCACGTTGCCTGGGGCCAGGAACACGATTCTGACGCCGCCAAGCGCGGAAATGGCTGCCGTCGGGGTGATTCCGGCCTGGGCCAGGTCGTCCGCCGAAACGACCGTGCACGCCGCGTCCGATTCGCGGACGGAGGCGCGCAATTCATCGAAGGAGCTGACAAAAATGGGCGTTCTACCGACCTGCGACAGAGCCACCCTGACCATCATCGCGGTCCCGCGGTTTGAAGACCACACCGGTACTGCGCCAGCCGATGCCATGTTCACCCCCGAAGAATCAGTGTCGATCGTGGCGGCACATAAGCCGGGTTCTGTCGGAACTTACGTTCCTGACGGCCATTCATCTGAGCAGTCCGTTTCCGGATGCTTCAAGCAACCATACCCGGGGGCATCGGACGGGCAGCCCGCCCCCTGTTCGGTCTTGCTCCGGGTGGGGTTTACCGACCGCACGGTCACCCGGGCGGCCCGTGGTCTCTTACACCGCGTTTTCACCCTTACCCCGCCGCCAGGCGTCGGGGCGGTTTGTTTTCTGTGGCACTTTCCCTGGGGTTGCCCCCGCCGGGCGTTACCCGGCACCCTGCCCTGTGGAGCCCGGACTTTCCTCCCGCGCGGACGCGAGCGGCCGTCCGTACCGCCACGATCGACGCTGAAGAATAGCATTGTCGCGCCCGCCGGGCCAGACGCGTAATTCACAGGTGATTGAATACGCCGGGAATTTCCCTCTGAATTTCGTCGGTGAATCCACCCCCGCCGTCGAGGTTCATGACCTGGGTGAATGCGGCGATGATCGATAATGCGGCGTACACCATCACCGCCGAAAGGATGGCCGCGCCGAGAAGTCGAACCATGGCAAGGATCCGGCGTGCGTATCGTTCGCGCAGTGCCGTCGCCGCGTCGAACAGCGCCTCGGGAAGGTTTCCCGTCCTTTCGCCGTTTGCGATGCCCACCGCCGTTTCATCCGGCAGGTTGCCGTCCAGACCGAATGCGGCGGCAAGCCCGCCGCCGTCCCTGACCGACGCGAGAGCGGAATCGCACATGCGCATCATGACGTCGTTGGAGGCGGCAGTCCGGGCGATGGTGAGCGCCTCGTAAAGCCCGATTCCGGCCGACAGCGCCTGCCCCAGCGTGTCGAGTGTGGTCGCGAGCGCCCTTATCCTGAACGTCTTGCCCAGCCAGGGCAGGTTGTCCCTGAGGGCGACGAGGACCGCGGCAACCCTCCGGTCCAGCGATGCGAGCCAGACCGCCACGGTCACCGCGGCCACGGCTGCGAAGGGCGCCAGGGCTTTCATCGCGGCGGCCAGGTAGGACGCGGCGCAGCAGGTGATCAGTTTCGGCAGCGGTATCAGGAAGGCCGAGGCCAGCACGAGCACAACCGGATAAGCCAGGGATCTGCGTACCCGCCGCCCGATGTCGATTTCGAACTTGAGGCCTTCCGCCATGGCTGCAAGCGACGCCGGGATCCCGCCGGTTCGTTCGGACGCGCATAGCAGGGCAGGCTCCGGTCCTGGGAAAAGCGGCCTTGCGGCGAACGCGGCCTCATAAAACTGCCCGCCCGACTCCAGGGTTGCAACCATCTTCCGGAGTTCGGTCCCGCGTCGCCCGGTCGATGCGCCGGCGAGGTGCCCGAGGTGCGTGACCAGCGGTACGCCGGCATGGATCCCGCGTTCGATCTGTATGTACAGGGTCCGTCGGACGCCGGCGGAAAATGGCCGGGTGGCCCAGCCCGATGCCACAGCGGAAAGAAGTGCCCTGATCCGCGCGCCGGCCGGTACCGGAACCTTCCTTCCGGGAGAATGGATGGTCGTGTTCATGCGCGCCTGTCGGGATCCCGTCCGCTGTCGGGATCGGTCGTGGTTTTGACGAACACGGAACCGGGCCTTACGATTGACCTGGTCCCGGCACATTTTTCCGGGACATTATACCCCTTGGTGTGACTGCGATGCCGCGCAGATTGTTTGCAGTGCTCCTGCCGATACTGTTTTGTGCCTGTTCGGCGCCAGTCCATGCAATCAGGGCCGGAATGGATTCGATCATTCCTACGCTTGCGCCGCCATCCGGTCCGATGCCGACAATCGGGAATGCTCCGGCCGGGGCAGCCAGGGTCGCAGGGAAGGGCGGCAAGGACTCGCGAGCCGGGAAGACCGGTTCCGGTTCCAGGCCGGCCCCGCGCGCGGACGCACCCGTCACGAAGGCCCGGAAGGGCACTTCGGGCCCCATCGACAGGCTGCCGGCCGGCATGGTGCAGTCCGAGTCCGCAAAAAACTTCGCCGAAACCACTTCGGTGTCCATGGTTCCGGCGTCCGGTGATCAGCGGTCGCGCCTGGTCAGGTCGGCCAAACGGCTTGTCGGCATCAGGAAATCGTTCGACACCAGGTCCTTCCTGGGGCACCTGCTGGCAATCTGCGACATGCTGCCCGGGGCGGGCACATCGGTCGCGTGGACCGTCGTCGACCAGATGAATCTCGCGCGCGACGCGGGCATGTACAGGGAAGCCCCGGCCGTCCCGATCCCGGGCGACATCGCATATTTCAGGTGTCCGTCCGGTTGCGGGGCCGATTCCGGCAACGGCTTCGGATCCGGAGTGGTCGTCGATGTCCAGGGCGGCGTGTACGTAATTGCGTACATTGAAGGAGTGGTCAGCCGGATTGAACTGACGGGTGCGCTGGAACCGATCGGCTATTCGGCGCCCTGATACCCGTCAAGGCGTCCGGAAACCGCGGCCCAGACCTTCTGGGCAATCGCGTCGATCGGATCCGAACCGTCGATAATCACGACGTCGGATCCGGAAGTCATCGAAAGCGCCTGCCGGTAAGTTTCATGAACCCTGCGGAGCAGATCCGGTACCTCGAATATGTCGCGCCGGACGCGGTTGTGGCTGACACGCTGCCAGGCCGTTTCCGGTGAAACTTCAAGGAAGAACATGATGTCCGGATCGGGCGCCATCGAATTGATCGACGCGACCCATTCGAGAGGCATACCGAGCGCCTGGTACGCAAGCGAGGAAAGCTTGTAGCGATCCGAAATCGCGACGCCGCCGCGGTTCAGCACCGGCCGGATTTCGGTGGAGTAGTGGTCGAGGCGATCTGCGGCGAAAAGCAGTGCAAGTGCGCCGGGATCGAATTCCCTGTCGTCGCCGAAACAATCGGTGCCGCGGATCCTGTGCCGCAGGACCTGCCTGATCACGGCGCCGGCCGGGCCCGAACTGGGTTCGGCCGAGGCCAGGATCGCGAGCCCCGGACGCAGAGCCGCAAGCCTGTCCGCAAGAATTTTCGTCTGTGTGGTGGTCCCGGCGCCGTCGAGACCCTCGAAAACGATGAACAGGCCGCCTGGATTGCCTTCCATGATGACCCCGGATTACTGGATGAATACGCCTGGCACCCCGTCCGGGCACCGCTGTTCGAAGTCCTCGGGGGTGACGCCGGCGTTTACCTCGATTTCCCTGAATATAACCGTTGTTGTGTTTTTATTCATGGCAATCGAGGTTTTCGAGGCCATTCGCTCACCGCCGGTGGTAACGAAATCGTCGAACACGACATCGATCCTGCGGCCATCGTCCATCATGACGAAACGCCGCGTGACGCCGTCGGCGTCTGCCCAGATTTTCTGCGATTTCCCGTCGGAATTATGGCCGGACAGAAGCCATGCGCCGGATTTTCGATCCCAGTCGATTATCCAGTCCAGGCCGTCGGCCACCGGCGGAGAACCGGCGAGAATCCTGGTCATCGCATCGTAATCAAGTCCGAGAGGCAGGATTGCCGCAATGGTTTCGGGGGTAGACCCGCCCATGAGGCACTGGCCCCCGCGAACGTAATACACAAAACCCTCCGGGTCACCGACGAACGAGCCGACCAGATCCCACGTCGGTGTCCACGCGTCGAGCCTGACGAGGCCCGCGCTGGTAACGGATGCGGTAAGGCGCCCGGCCAGTGCACCTTCCGGCGATCTGCTGGAAATTCTGCCGGTTGCCGACACGTTCAGTATGCGATCCCGCCGCGCGGCGATGCGTTCGAGCAGCGTCGATGGACTGGTGATTCGGGACGATTCATCGGGAAGCGGGAATGTGACGGTGGCGCAGCCGATCGACATCGCGACGATTGCCACGAGCGGCGCAGGCAGCGACCATCGGCATGTCCCGCGCGGGATCACTTCGTGATGTCGGCCTGGGCCGGCAGCTTCAGCATTTCACGGACGTCGCGCCGGAAACCGATCCGGCCGGCGGCGATTTCGCGCAGAGCCGTGACCGTTTCGCGGTTGTTCGTGTCAACAAGGGCGTCGCCCTCGTCGAGCAGTGTCCTGGCGCGGCGCGCGGCCAGCAGGCACAGCGCGAACCTGTTGGTCACGGTATCGAGACAGTCTTCAACGGTAACCCTTGCCATGAGTTCCACCTCCGGGCGCGCAATGTAGGCTTGTTTCAGGGATTTGTCAATCGGAACGGTCCGGTTCAGGGCAACTGCCGGGTCAGCACGCCGGCCTGCCTGAAGAGGTCCCTGGCCGAATCCGGAAGCGGGTAGGACGCCTGGTACACGACCTCCGAAATGCCCGCGTTGATTATCATTTTCGTGCACATGACGCAGGGCATGAAAGTGGTGTAGATGGTCGCCTCCTTCAGGCTGACGCCGTGATACGCGGCCTGGGTGATGGCGTTTTCTTCCGCGTGGGAACAGACGCATTCGTCCAGCCCCTCGCCCGATGGCACCAGAGAAAGACATCGTGGACAGCCGCCGGCCGTGCAGTTTGTCGTGCCGCGGGGCGTGCCGTTGTACCCGGTCGATACGATCCTGGAGTCCTTGACGACCACGGCGGCGACGTGACGTTTCGCGCAGTTTGACCGTGTGGCGACCACGCACGCGATTTTCATGAAATATTCGTCCCAGCCGGGCCGCACGACCCTGGCCGATGCGTCCCTGAAGACGTTCCGGACTGCGGCGTTCAACGATTCGAAATCGCCGGCGTTGTTGATGTTGTAGTCCGCCAGTTTCATCGTTGCGATGATCTGCTGGGCGGCCGGATCGCCACCGGCCAGTTCGCGTTCCTCCGCGGCCAGGAATCCATCAAGCGTCGAGGGATCGCCCGGCCTGGCGCGTTCCTGGAGCCGCTGGAACCTGATTTCGACCGGGGCGTCCACCGCGATCAGGAAGAAGTTTTCGCATCCGCGCAGCACGTTCACCTCTTCGGGGTTGCGGATCGAATCGACGACCTGGTTCAGGCCCGGCGAGAACCGTCGGATAACCCTGGCCGCCAGCGCCCCCGCGCCCTCCGCGTGACGCATGCAGTTTCCCTCCGATGTCATGGCATCGCGGGTCGGTTCGATGCCTTTTTCGGCCAGGGCGCGCCTGATTTCGTCGGACAGCGAAAAATATTCGAAACCGCCGTCCCTGAGAATCCTGGCGACGGCCCCCTTTCCCGACGCATTCCTGCCCGCGATCCCCAGAATCATCGAAACCCCCTTGTGTAATCGAGGCTGTATCGACAGCCGCCTTGACGGGCGCGAAACCGTCCTCAATAATCTACCACCAATCCGGATTCCCAGTGCGGTGTGGATTTGATGGTGGTTTGTGAATGAACGACAACGAAGATGGACGCAAGTGCCAGCTGAAAATGGAATCCCCGTATTTCTGCAGGATCATGCAGGCGGACATGTCGGTACGCCAGTGTCTTGACCTTTTCGTCGAGGCCAACGCGTTCGGATTCAAGGATTCTGCGTGTTTCAAGTGCGTTGAAGGGCAGAAAATCAGGCAGCTGCTTGCCCACGAGTAGGCGCCGGCCGGTTCATCCCAGCAGGCGGTTCAGCGCCTGATCGGATTCGGTCCAGTTTTCTTCCGTAACGACGTTCAGGGTCAGCATAATCCTGGCCCCGGCCATCTGTTCGATGTCCTTCCGGGCCTCGACGCCGATTCTTTTCAGCATCGTGCCGCCGTGGCCGATGACGATTGCCTTCTGCGAGTCGCGTTCCACGTGGATTGTCGCATTGATCCGGGTCGCCTTTCCCCTGCCGCCGTCGGCCCATGAATCGATGGACACGGCGGTCGAATACGGCACCTCCTGATGGGTGTACAGGGTCACCTTTTCGCGGATGATTTCGGCTGCCAGGAAGCGCATCGGCCTGTCGCTGAGTTCGTCTTCCGGGTACAGCGGTTCGCCCTCCGGCAGGCACTTCACCAGTTCGCTGACCACGGCTGCCAAGCCGCTGCCCGTTTTTGCGCTGATCGGCACCACCGCCCGGAAGTCGCCGGCGTCGGAGTAGGCCTGCATCAGCGGCAGCAGCAGCGGTTTGTCGATACGGTCGATTTTGTTGATCGCCAGTATCGCCGGCTTCCCGGCGGCCTTCACGCGTCCGAGAACATGGGCGTCCTCGCCGGTGCAGGCCGACGGGCGGGTCGCGTCGGTCATCATGAGTATGGCGTCGGCGTCGGCCAGCGCCTCCAGCGCGGTTGCGATCATCCTGCGGTTCAGCGGCTTTTCCGACTGGTGAATGCCGGGCGTGTCGTGGAACAGTATCTGTGCGTCGTCGTTCGAAAGCACGCCCAGTATGCGGTCACGCGTCGTCTGGGGTTTCGGGGTCACGATCGCGATTTTGCTGCCCATCAGGAAGTTCAGGAAAGTGGATTTGCCCACGTTCGGTCTTCCGGCAATCGCCACGATCCCGCATCTGAATCCTTCTTTCACTTGCAGTTCCCCCCGGCCCGGTTCAGCGGGCCGCCGGCCCGCGGGCCATCAATCCCCGTACCGTTCCGGCCGGGTCGATCACGTCGGTGACCGTCAGGAAGTGTTCGCGCAGCCTGGCGGCCACCAGTCGGTTCTGACGCGGGGTGCCGGTTTCAATTATCAGCGCCCCGGAAGTCGTCAGACGTCCGCCCGCCTGGCGGATGATTTCGAACGTACAGTCGGTTCCGTCCGGTCCTGAAAACAGGGCGCCGGGCGGTTCGTACATCTTGGCCGCGTCGTCGGTGATTGCGGCTTCGGACAGGGCGATATACGGCGGATTCGACACGATCAGGTCGAATACCGGCGGTTCGTAGATTCCGGCAAGAACGTCGACCTGGACAAAACGTACCCTTTCGTCGACGCCCAGGGCCGCGGCGTTTGTTCCGGCGACCGCGAGCGCCGCCGCCGACATGTCGGTCGCCGTGACCCGCACCCCCGGTACCCTGGCGGCGATGGTGCATGCGATCGCGCCGGAGCCGGTTCCGATATCCGCCACCGCCCGCGGCGTGGCGCTGGCGCCCCCGGTCGTCAGGAAGGCGATTGCGGCATCGACGATCGATTCGGTTTCAGGCCTTGGAATCAGCACGTCCGGGGTAACGGCAAAGTCCATCCCGAAAAATTCCCGCCGCCCGGTCAGGTACGCGATCGGTTCGGAATTTCCGCGGCGGACAAGCAGCGCACGCAGGGTGTCGCGTTCTGATTCCGTCAGCGGGCGTTCCGGCGACAGGTAGAGGTCAAGGCGCCGGACCCCGAGCACATGCGCGATCAGCAGCTGGGCGTCAAGCCTGCCGCTGGGCGAACCCTTCCGGTTGAGGAAGTCGGTCGACAGGTTCAGGGCGTCCCTGACGTTCAGCCTTTCGGGTCCCTTCACGTTTCAAATCCCCCGGGCGCCGGCGCGGCGGTCAGAATGTATCATCAGGCCCCGGCGCGCGGAATACAAATCCGCCGACCGTTTCCTGGTGGGCCAGCAGCGCCGAAATCGCTTCCTGCAGCGATTCCTTGTCCCTGATTGCCGCGAGTCCCTTCCTGAACACGGCCCCGCCCGGAAAACCGCGCGTGTAGCGCGCGAGATGCTTGCGGAAAATTCGCGCGGCGTCGGCCTCGCTGCCGAGGTATGCGGTCAGCAGGTCATAATGTTCCCGGATCGTTGATAGCCATTCATCCCGCGTGACGACGAAAACGTCGGTCCGGCCGTCCAGTGCGTCCTGGATGTTGCGGAACAGCCAGGGATTCCCGATGGCACCGCGTGCCACCATTACCGCGTCGCAGCCGGTGCCGGCAAGCATTGCCTGTGCATCGGCAGCGCACTTTATGTCCCCGTTTCCGATGACCGGCGGGCGGCAGATCCGTTTGAACCTGGCGATGACCGACCAGTCGGCGGTTCCACGGTAAGCCTGGGAGCGCGCCCTGGGGTGGATCGTCACCGCGGCCAGGTCGAGATCGTTCACGATAGCCGCAATTTCGTCGATCACGATGTTGTCCGGCGTCGGGCCGGATCGCACCTTCATCGTCACGGGAACCTGAACCGCTTTCCTGACCGCGGTGGCGATTTCGGCCAGCAGCGGCAGGTCGGACAGCAGCGCCGAACCCGCCCCTGAATTGGTGACCCTGGGCGACGGACAGCCCGCGTTGATGTCGATCACGTCGGCCCCCGCACCAACGGCGATTTCGGCCGCCCTGACCATGATTTCGGGACGGCTGCCCTCAATCTGGATCGCAAGCACTTTTTCGTCATCGGCCCGTTTCAACCTGCGCATTGCGTCAAATCCGCCGAACACCAGCGCGATTGCCGGGACCATTTCGGAAAATCCCATGCCGGCGCCGCGACGCAGGCAGACCGTGCGCCAGGCCGGGTCGGAGTATCCGTCAAGCGGTGCGTTGATGACCCTGGCATCGACAATCATCCGCCTGAATTCCTCCTGAGGTATGGGTGCTGCCGTGCGGCGTTCAAGAGTTTCAAGGCGTCGCCGAACCTTGGCGGGAATTTTGAGGGGGGCGTTTGGATCCATCATATCCGTGGGTTACCGGGGAGCAGTCGTGCCGCAGCCGACGCCGCGCACCGCGATGTCGTCAACCTGCCAGCCGCGGAAGTAATTGGTGACGCCGTCGGCCGAGTCGAAACGGAACCTGATCCTGAACCATTCACCCTTGAACGGTGAAAGGTCCACGCGATACCACTGCCAGAACGGCGCGTAACCCGACCCGCCGGACGTCCAGCCGGTCGCGGCGGCGGCGCGCGCGGTCGGAACCGGGACCCAGGGGGACATGTCCTTGACCAGGCCGACGACCGACCACGAATTGGTTTCCGACATGGGCGACGTCTGCGCCTCGACGTACATGATGTCGGTGTCGGGGGAATTGCTTTCGACTTCCCAGGCGGCCATGAACGTCATGTACAGCGTCCATGCGTCCATACCGTCAATCCAGGGTGAAACGAGGCTGCCGGCGACCCGGGAGGCCGTTTCGTTGCAGGCCGTCAGCAATGGCGAATAGCTGCACGTCTGTGCGTCGCCAAACCATGCGAAGTATTCACCCGCATGCGCGGTCAGCAGCGAGCCGGCCGTCGGGATGCACGAATTTTCCGGCGGATCCGGGTTCACGCAGAGTCGGCTGGCGGGCGCCCCGTTTTCGGTTTCATCCGGGAACGGCGCCGCGCATTCGAGCGTGTACGCCTGGGCGATGCAGGTGCCGGATTTCATTACGTTCCAGGTGGAAGACTGTTCGAAATCGTTTTCAACTGTCCAGCCGCCTGACAGTGCAGCCCCCTCGAAGCCCTCGAAAAGACATTCGTTTTCGGTTTGATCCATCGGCGACATGTGCAGCGTTTCGAAGTAAATGACGTTCGGTACCATCGTGAATGTGAACCCGGACGGGTAGTAGAGATCCCTGGTCGCCGCCAGTGAAACCTGCCCGTCCGCCGGGATGGCCGGAAGGCCGTACATGCACCAGTATCCGTTAACGTCCGAAATCGTCGTCGCGATTTCGTCCTGTGCCGTGACGCCGGTCAGTGTGACCAGGGCGTTCGGGACCGGGACATCGGGAGGCTCGACATCCGTGCCGCCGTCAACTGTCAGCACGTAGTCGGGCATTTCCACGACGCGTCCGCACAGGGAAAGCTGGGTGTTCGTCATGCCGTTCAGCAGAAGCACGACGTTGATCGGGATGTACGCGGCCGCGGGAACCGTCACGGTGTAAGACTGCATCGGCTGATAGCCGTCGGCGGTGACCCGGATGCACCATGCGCCGGGCTGGATCGGCATCAACATTGTGCCGTCGGGACCGGTCGTCCCGGACCACGCAGGCAGGACGTCGGTGATTTCATCCGCGGGGCACTCCTCCGGGAAGAAATCGACCGTGGCGCCGGCGACGGGAGCGAACCCCGGCGTGACCGTCGAGCCCTTGAAGGCGACCGGCGGCAGGAGCGCCCCGTGCACAATCATCTTTATGGCAGAGGTCCGGTCGCAGATGAGTTCTTCGTCGGTTTCGCCGTCGCAGTCGTTGTCAATCGTGTCGCACGATTCCATGGCTGGAGTCGCGGCGTTGCATTCGGTCCCGCCCGTCGAATTGTTGCATACGGTCACCCCGAAACACTCGCCGAAAACGTTTTCGACGGAACATTCGACGCCGGTCAGGTTTTCGTCGGTCAGGCCGTTGCAGTTGTCATCGGCGCCATTGCACCTTTCCGACGCGGGTTCCGGTCCGTCGCACATTACGCCGCCATAGATCGTGCAGACCGTCGTTCCGGCGCACTTGCCGTATTCGTTGCGGTTGAAGCATTCCTGGCCGACAAGCCCGTCGTCAGGCGTACCGTCGCAGTTGTTGTCGATACCGTCGCAGGAGCTTTCGATCTTTTCGAAAACGTCGATAGCCGAATATTCGCACTGCCATGCGCCGCCCTTGCAGATCCTGAAGATGGAAGTTTCCTGTCCGGCACAGACGCCCTGGGACAGGCATTCCGGTTCGTCGCCGGCCGTCAGTTCTTCGTCGGTCCTGTCGTCGCAGTCGTTGTCAAGGGCGTCGCAGGTCGCCTCCACCGATTCCCACGTTTCGATGGCCGAGTAGTCGCAGACCGGTTCGCCGTCGTCGCATGTCGCCGTCACCAGGTCGAACCGCTGTCCGCAGACGCCCAACCTGGAACAGTGCAGGGCCGCGATCTTTGTGGAATCGACGTCCGGCGTTTCGTTTGCTGGATCGAACTGGTCCGGGATGCAGTCCTTGTCAGGGTCCGCGGCCGGGACCGAAGATTCCAGCGCGTCGTTGATTCCGTCGCCGTCCCCGTCGCTGGCCGACGCCGGCACCGTGCCGACCTCGACGCCGTCCTTGTCGCCGTCGCCGTCGGTGTCCGCGATGCCGTAATCGGTACCCGTGATATTTTTTTCAATACCGTTTTTGAGTCCGTCGGAATCGTAGTCCTCGTCCGGATTGAGGCACTTGGAGTCGTAGCAGAGCCCGCTTTCGCAGTCCCCCTCCTCCAGGCAGAATTCACCGACCTTGCGCGGATCGGCGCCCTCGCACGCGATCAGTGCGCCAAGCACGCAAATCAATGCCGCGATTGAAATGATTCTGGACGCGTTCATATTCGCCCCCGGGATGGTAGATGGACGGTAATTAGCATGCCGGGGTCGATTATAGCTGAATTCGGGGAAATCGCGGATAGTCAGTCGACCAGCTTCGCCAGATCCAGTCCGTTCTTGCGGGCGTAGGCGACCAGGCCCATCTTCGTGACCGACTTGAGCGCGCGGGTCGAAAGGTTCAGCCGGACGTTGGTTCCCAGTTCTTCGACCCAGATCCGCTTGGACTGGATGTTCGGGTGCTGGAAACGCGGGGTCCTGTTATTTGCGTGGGAAACCTTGTTTCCCCGGAGTCTTCTTTTTCCCGTCAGTACGCATCTGGCCATTTGTCATTCCTCAAAAACAAGGGCGCCGAAAGATACCCGTTTCGCGAATTGCCGTCAAGAGTTCAATCGCTGCATTTCGGGGAAGTTAACTGATTGAAGACGGCATGCAACCGATCCGGCATTGCCAAGCGGCGGCGTATTCATGGATAATCAGCGCGTCCGCGCACCCGCGGGGTTCCCGCATGGTCAGGCAGGAGGATACGTGATGCGCCTTGTTCTGGCGGTAATCGGTCTCGCGCTTCTGGCCGGCTGCGGCGGCACGTCCAACCCGGATCTGCCCGGGGATGACAACTGCCCGGTCGACGTGGTGGTCGGGGATACCGGTTCCGATGCCGATGTTGTTCCCGATACGGCCCCGGACGATGTCCCGGGCGACGAGGGCGTGGTCGAGGATACTTTCGTGCCGGACGATGGCGGAGGCGCCGTCGATGCCGCGGACGTTTTCGATGACCTGCCTGACGTGGTTCAGGCCTGCACGGAACTGACCGTCGCCCAGGATTGCGCGCAGGCCTGTTCGGACGTCGGGGAATGTCAGTTGTGCGTGTGCAACACGGATGTCCCCGGCGGACGCTGCGAAGTGGTCCAGGCGGATGACGGCGCCGACTGCCAGGACGGGGAAAACTGCACCCGCGACGATTACTGCGAAAACGGCACATGCCTGCCTGGCCGGCTCGCCTGCGAATGCCTGCGTGATTCGGACTGCGCCTCCCGGGAAGACGAAACGGTCTGTAACGGAACCCTGTTCTGCGACAAGGACGTTTTTCCTTACGAGTGCGCCGTCGATCCGCTGACCATCGTGAAATGTCCGACGAACAACAACACGCAGTGTCTGGAAAACCAGTGCGATCCACTGACCGGCGACTGCGCGATGCTGCCGGCGAACGAGGGCGAAACCTGCACCATCATCAGCATCTGCGTTCTTTCGGCGACATGCCAGGAAGGTTTGTGCGCGCCGCTGGTCTCGCGCAACTGCGATGATGGCAATGTTTGCACCGACGATGAATGCGTGGACGGGCTCGGATGCGTCCGGACCAACAATTCGGCGCCATGCGACGACGGCAGCGTCTGCACGCTCCAGGATACGTGCATGGACGGGGCCTGCGGCCACCTGGCCGACCTGCCTTGCGATAATGGATTATTCTGCGACGGCGCCGAGCGTTGCGATGCCGTAACCGGTTGCCTGCCGGGGACGGCCCCGACATGCGACGACGGGATCGCCTGCACGCGCGACCGGTGTCTCGATTTTTATGACACGTGCTTCAACGAATGGCTGGAAACCGCGACCGAGGGGCCGCGCGGCGCGGCTTCGTGTTCGGACAAACTGGACAACGACTGCGATGGCATGACCGACATCACGGATCCGGAATGCCTGCTGGCTGTCGACCGGCTGGAACCGAATGATGGGGTCCTCTCTGGCGGGGACCTGGTCGAACTGATCGGAAACGAACTGGACGAGGTGAAAACGGTCACGTTCGGCGGTGTCGAGGCCGAAATCGTGGACGGGACAGGGCTTTCACTGACCGTTGTGACGCCGGCCGGCGCGGGTCCGGGGCCGGTCGATGTTGCCGTCAAGACCGATCTTGTGCAGTTCAACATGGTCAACGGATTCACATACACCGCCGCCGCGACCGTTCCCGGCGGCGAATGCACGCTGACGTACCCGGTTGCGCCGCTTGAACGGGACGTTGGCGCATCGATCGTCGTGATGACCGGCCAGTCGATCGTTCCAATGGCCGTTCCCCAGGCCGACGTGATGTTCAGTTTCGGATACGGTCCGCGCGGATCGAACCCGGCAATCACGCCCGGCTGGTCCTGGACCGATGCGGGCATAACCGGGCAGGGGACGATCGGGGCCGCGTACCAGACCACATGGTCCGTATTCCCGGTGGCCCTGCGCGGCGGCTATTTCGACATGGCGGCCAGGCTTTCCACCGACGGCGGGATCCACTGGACGATGTGCGATCTTGACGGTTCGACGAACGGGTACCTGCCGGTACAGGCGCCCGACCTGACTGTTTACGGCAACGCCGATCCGGGCGACATCATTATCAATGAACTGATGTGGCCGGGCACGGCGGCGGACGGGAACGACGAGTGGATCGAACTGCGCAACGTCAGCAACGCGCCGGTCAGGCTTTCGGGCTGGAAGATTTCGGGCGTCGGCTACCCGGCCGGCCAGGATTTCCAGTTCGACGCGACGGATCGAGTGGTGAACAACGACATTATCGCCGGCGGTGGTTATTACCTGATCGCCCAGTTTGACGCCGCGCATTCCGCTCTTGATGTGGAACCTGACATGCTGGCCCAGGCCCCGGCGTCGTCGTCACGCACCCTGCGGCTCGGCAATTCGGGTCCACGGACTTACAACCTGATCGACGACCGGGAAATCATCATCGATTCGGCCTACTTTTCAGCCGCCTTCGGAATGATCGGCAGCGTCCCGTTCAATGAACCGTACCGTTCGATGGAACGTCGCGACGGTCACGCCACCGGAACGGCCGACGCCGACTGGCAGTCCGCCTGGGTTGCGGACGGCTGGGACGGCGACCCGTTCCAGTCCATGCTGACTGGCACTCCGCGCGCCGCCAACAGCGGGATCGCGTTGTGCGACGACGATGCCGATTGCGGGTCGTTCCATCCGGAAATCAGTACTGGACTCTGCCAGGCGCGTATCTGCGATCCCGAAGTCGGCCGTTGCGCCATTGTCGATATCCCGGACGGCGGCAAATGCGACGACGGGCTGTTCTGCACGGTCGGCGAAACCTGTCTTTCGTCAACGTGCGGGAACTGGGCGTCCAGGGACTGCTCGGACAGCGGTTCAGGTTCGCTTTGCACAATCGACACCTGCGACGAATCAATCGACCAGTGTGTCCACACGCCGGATCTTTCGGTGCGCGAGGGGCCGCGGGACGACGCACGCTGCAACGACCTGGTGGACAACGACTGCGACGGCATGACGGACCAGAACGATCCGCAGTGCCTGCTGGACATCGTTTCTGTTTCGCCGTCGGCAGTCCCGCAGGATGCGTCGGCCGACGCATGGACCGCGGCGATAAACGGCGCCGGTTTCCAGAACGTGACCGTGACCGGCGTGTACTTCAGCGGCCCGGGCGGCGACGAGCCGGCCGTGTTCAGCGTTGACAGCGGCTCGTCGATAACGGTTATGCTGCCGTCGATGTCGGACCCTGGCGTCTATGACGTCCTTGTGACCGACGGACTGGTCACGGCGCGGCTGGCCGGTGCGATTACGTTCCAGGGAACCGCCGACGACATGATGGCCATCATCGCATCGCCGACGGACGACCTGACCGTCAGCGTCAACCAGTCCACAGCGTATATTAAGGGCAGGGTTAAGGGCGACGCCATAGGGACCGGCGCGGGCATGATCGCCCCCTCGATGATCGTCGCGGAACTGGGGTACGGCCCCGAACTTTCCGATCCGACGACCGATCGGGGATGGACGTGGCTTGCGGCCGCCTACGATTCAACCTGCACGACATGCGTTGACGAGTACCAGTTCAGGCGAACCCTCGCCATCGGCACTGCCGGGTATTACGACCTGGCATACCGCTTCTCGGTCGATGGCGGCGTCACATGGGCCTGGGGACCAATCGGCCCGCCATATGCGATGGACCCGTGGGACCCCGACGCGACCATCACCGTCTGGGTGCGGCCTTGACGTCCGGCACCGGGCGCGCCAGTCCGGATCCAGGCAAGGGAAACAGATGAATTTTGTTCGAATATTTCACCCGGGTAGGATTATCGCGCTGGCCGTGGCGGCGGTGCTGGCCGGCCCGGCCGATCTGCCCAGTCATTTGACCGGTGACGCGCCGGGGTGGGGCGTCGGAACCTCTGCGCAGGCCGGTGCGAAAAAGTCGGCAAAAAAGCGTCGGGGCCGTGGTCCGATTAAACCGGAAATCGTGGACAAACCCGGACTTGATGCCGGCCAGATTCTTTCCGCCCAGATGGACATGTATTTTCAGGCGAACCGCCCGCTGTATGCATCGTTTGTGGCGTTGAGACCAGCGACCGGGGAACTGCTGGCTTTTTCGCAATACGCCCGTGAAAAGGGGGCGCGGATTTCCAATCCCGGGCTTTATACGGGCTTTCCGGCCGCATCGGTCTTCAAGATCGTCACCGCCGCGTGCCTGGTCGAAAACGCCCTCGTCAAACCGGGCGTCGAGGTCTGCTACACCGGCGGCAGCCGCCAGTTGACGATGTCCCACATCGTGGATCGGAAAAAGGAGAGGTCCTGCAAGACATTGGCGCAGGCGTTCGCGTCTTCCACCAACGCGGTGTTCGGCAAACTGGCGGTCAGACACCTGGACGCCGATATGTTGATGGACATGGCCGGCAGGTTCGGTTTCGGGAAACGGATCACCGTGGGCGTCCGGTCATCCAGATCCAGGATCAGGCGGCCCGAGGGCAAATTGAGCCTGGCCCGCATGGCGGCCGGTTTCACCGGATCAAACATGTCGACGCTGCACGGGGCGGTCATCGGCGCAATCATCGCCAACGGCGGGACCTGGCCTTCGGGTGTTTCGATCGGCGGTTCCGGCGCCGGCGTCTCGATGACCGTCATCACGCCGGAGACGGCACGAGTGTTGACCGGGATGATGGTTCAGGCCGTTGAAAACGGGACGGGAACAAAACATCTTTCCGCGCTGAAGGCACAGACCGGGCATTCGCCCGCGATCAAGACCGGGTCGCTGACCAGTCGCGACGGAAGCGGCATCTGGAACAACTGGATAGTCGGGTTCTACCCCGCCGACAAGCCGGAAATCGCATTCGCGGCGCACGTCGGACACCAGGGCGGCGGGTACCTCAAGGCGGGCCACATCGTCCGTTACGCGCTTGAAACCTGGGTCGCCCTGCGGAAGACGCACCCGTGACATTCGAAATCGTTGTCACCATGCGGAAATTACGGTGGGAAGCAGCGAAGTTCAGTCGCCACGCATGAAATCGATGCAGTAAAGGCCGATCCCCGGCGTCCTGATGGCCAGTTCAAGCCTGTGCCTGACGTTGTCGTGGTTGTGGATGACATGGAACACGTCGGGTTTCGTGACGGTCAGCGTCGAATCGGGGCCGGGGTCGATGGCGTTCCCGCGGTCGACCGTGACGACCTGCCCGTCCTGCAGCACCGAGACCACGCCGGGCGTGCCGTCGGGCGGCGGCGTGGCGACCAGGTAAACGTCGTCGGCGTCGTAATCGACCATGACCCGGCCGTCATCGCCGCCCGCGAAGGCCATGCTGTCCGGCCTGCACAGGAAACGTCCCTCGACGTACTGGATGTCGCGCCGCATCCTGTCGGGAATCGAATAATGCACGACCTGGTTCGGCGTGAAGCCGCAATGGTTGCCGATTCGCGCGCGGACGTACCCGAAATACAGCGACGGGCTGATCGGGCGGTGGTGGACCGTTTTGTCTTCAGGCTGCGCCAGCATGTCGCGCGGCATGACGATGCGCGGGTGCCCTTCCTTCAGCAGTTCCTGGATGGTCGTTTCGGTTTCGAAATAGCCGCCCTCGCCGACGTTGTACGACGCCAGGAAGCCCTGCCGGTCGATCAGGATCGACGCCGGCCAGAAGCGGTTCGCGTACGCGTCCCACGTCGTCATGTTGATGTCATTGGCGACCGGGAAGGGAAGGCCCAGGTAATCGACCGCCTGGCGCAGGTTGTCCATGTCGCGGCCGAAGTCGAACTGGGGCGCGTGAATGGCGATGATCTGCAGGCCCTTGTCGGCGTAACGGCCGTGCCACATCGAAAGGTACACCATCGTGCGCATCGAACTGATGTACGTGTAATCCCAGAAATGCAGCAGGATGACGCGCCCCGACAGTTCGGCAAGCGTCAGCGGCTGGTGGTCGAGCCATTCGAGGCCGCGAAATTCGGCGGCCCTGATCCTGTTTCTGCGGATTTTCATCCGGCGTTTACCCCAGCACGTCCTGCGATTCGATCCAGTCCGCCATTTCGCCGGCTTCCCTTTCCCAGGCGTCGGTGTCCAGCCGCAGCCGGACGAAGTGGACGAAAAGGTTCTGGACGGCGTCCTCGACAGAATCTGTCAAAGAGTTCTTTTCATCAAGTTTTTCATAGAAATCGGCACCCTTCACATCGGGCAGCTTCAGCGATTTCATCGCCAGCGTCGAAGAGTCGATGCCCGTCGTGAATTCGGCCCCGTCCACCGTCAGCACCATGCGGCACCGGCTGACCTTCTTGCCCAGCCTCAGCGACAGCAGGACCTCGTCGGACTGGGACGGTTCGTCCACCTTGATGGTGGACATTTCGGTCGCCGGGTTTTCCCCGTCCAGGGTCATCATGCGTTCGAAGTGGACGCGGTAAGTCGCGCCGCCGGCCACGATGTTTTCGCGTTCGCGGCAGGACTTGAAAAACAGCCACGTCAGGAATTCCCTGCCCAGGAATTCGGTCCTGTGCAGTTTGTCGGCCATCGTGATTTCAGGCATTTTCGGTTTCCCCACTGATTTCATCGGCGGATTCGTCGTCGATACATTCTTCGGGCAGAACGTCGGTTTCCGGGGCGCCCATCGCCAGCGTGGCGCCCAGGCGGAAGCTGGTCGGCAGCAGGTGCCAGACCTGGTCCAGTTCGCGTTCGTCCAGCCTGCTTTCCAGGATGCCGACGCCGTTCATCATGCGCAGTTTCAGGCCGATGTACTGGTTGAAACGGATCAGAAATTCCTCGTTCGCGGCGGCCGAGGTCGAATGGAAGCGGATGCGGCCCGCGTTCATGTCCCAGACCACGTCGATCGCGGTGATCGACGGCAGGGCGCGGCGCAGCAGTTCCATCTTCACGCCGTCCGAAATTTCCTCACGTTCCTCGCGCGGCATCTTCATGCGCCTGGTCGAATCCAGGCGTTCCTGCACGCGCCGCTTGATGTACAGCCGTGCGGTGTTCGCCGGGACCGACAGTTTGTCGATCCGGAACGAAAACAGCGCCAGCGGGTCGTAAAACACCTCGCCTTCCGAAAATTCCGTGGAAAGCGGGTCCTCGAACAGCGCGAAGCCTGTCGCGTGGTCGTGGCCCAGTTCCACGTCGATCGCGCCGATCCGACCGACCGTCAGGCCTTCCAGGATCTTCCGGCGGATTTCATCGCGCGGCAGGTCCGTGTCGACCACCTGGTAGGTCATGTAACTGATAGTGTTGTTTGCAAAAGCCATGTTTCCTTTCCCTGCGCGGGACCGCCGCGCCACCCGTCGTCACCGGCCGTTTTCCGGCACCGACACCGTGATCACGCGCCCCTCGCTATCATCTTCAAGCCGGATGGACACCAGGAAATCCAGTTCGTCCATCACCTGCGGGATCTTGTCCGCCCATTCGACCAGGCTGACAGCGCCGCTGTCCGCGAATTCGAAAAAGCCGGTCGATTCCAGGTCGTCCGCGTCCGTTATCCGGTACAGGTCGAAATGGTGCACCGCCAGCCTGGCGGGGTACACGTTCATGATCGTGAACGTCGGCGAATGCACGTCCGCCGGGTCGCCGCCCATGGCGCGAACCGCGCCGCGCACGAATATCGTTTTGCCGGCGCCCAGTTCCCCGACCAGCCCGAACACCTCGCCCGGTTCCGCGTTCGCCAGCAGTTCGGCGGCGACCGCCTCCGTGGCGGCTTCCGACGTCGTGCGGTATTGCCTGATTACCTTCATCGGGACCATTGCTGCCGCCGGGCCATGGTGCGGCGGTAAAACATCAGCGATATTCGACGCTTACGATCGACAGGCGGCGTTCGCCGCGCGGCGTCTTGAATTTTACGTCGTCGCCCTCTTCCTTGCCGGCCAGCGCCCTGCCCAGCGGCGCGTTCACCGAAATCCGGTTCTGGTCGATATCCGCTTCCGGGTCGCCCACGAGCTGGTACACGATTTCTTCGTCGCGGCCCTCGTCATAGACCGTCACGTACGCCCCGAACCTGACCTTCGTGTCACCGGCGAACTTCAGCGGGTCGATTATCAGCGCCTTTGAAATGATGTATTCAAGGTTCTTGATATTCGCGTCGATCAGCCCCTGCCGTTCGCGCGCCGAATGGTATTCCGCGTTTTCGGACAGGTCGCCCAGGTCGCGCGCCACGCCGATCGCCTTGATGATGATCGGCATTTCTTCCTTCCACTTTTTCAGTTCGTCCTGCAGCTTCGCGAACCCGGCCGGCGTCAGGGCCACCCTCGAATCATCCATGTTCATCCCCCGTGGACAGGCCCCGGATTATACACGGCCCCGGCCCTTTCGTGCCAGAGGTTCATTTTTGCCGTGAGGCCCGTCCTCGTAGGGGCGAATGACATTCGCCCTGGGGCTGACCGTTCTTGCATCAATGTCTGTGTGGGCGGCTCGGGGTGCCCATCCCCGGGGCACGCGTCGCGCATGGGAGCCCGCCCCATGTCGCGCGCTCCTCTCTCGCCGCCGACAAGGCATTACTCCCGGTAAGGTGTCGGCGGCTCCGAGAGGGCCCCGGGTGACGGGCACCCAACTGCGCCGCCCCCCGCCCTCATCGTTCCGGACGGTCCGACCGAAGGGAGGCCCGCCATTTGTCAGCCCACTGCGTGAGCAAGCCCCGGGATTCGGGCGGCCGCAGATTGATTTGTTGATTCAATGTCTGAGTGGCCGGCTCGGGGTGCCCATCCCCGTGCTCACCGGCGCGCCGCGACCCCGGCGACATGTCCGGCGAGACCGGCAATGAACATCTTGACCGAAGTGAGTCGTGAAAGGTCGGAATATGCGCCGGTGGCCGCGTCCTGGTTCCTGGCGGCGATTACGGCCGCGTGGGAATACAACTGTTCCGCCATCATTTTTCTGGCGAGGATTTCGTATCGCTGCAGGTACGACTTTTTCTTGAATTCCGTGAAGACCGGGAACTGCGACGGTGCATCGCCCACCGCGGCCCGCGACGCCGGTGCGTCCTCTATCAACATCAGCCACCCGGTCCATGGCCGCGGTTGCTGGCCGAAAGCGCCTTCGCGGAATGCCACGGCAAAGTCGTGTGCAGTTCCGATCGCCTCTTCCGCACGGTTGTTGAAGTTGTTGCCGAAAGACGGGCCGACCTGGCTTTTCAATTCGATGGCCGCCACAAGTTCCCCGTGATGAATCACCAGCAAATCCCATGTCTTGGTCGGTCTGAAGAAACCGGGCAGTGTCGGGAGGCGGCCGCCGAAGACGATTTCGGCGTCCCTGAGACCGTTGGTTTTGACCACGCTTGAAATCATGGCCAGAAACCCGTCCATATTTTTTCCCGCCGTGACGGCGGCCCGCTCGCCCTGGTCCGCCTTGCCCGACTTCAACTGCCTGGAACGGGCCTTGTCCCTGCACTTCCAGAAGAATGCCACGGCCTTTCCCGTCTTCGATTCGATCCCGTCAACCTTTGCGGCCATGGCGCGCCCCCATCATGCCGATAATCACATCCCGTTCATCGTTTGAAAGACCGTATGCATCGAAAGCCGCACGGTTGCATGCATCGAAGTCCGCCGATTCCGCCGCTTTCCGCAGGCGCGTTCGGAGCGCCTGGGGAACCTGCTCCCATGACGGAATGCGAATCCTGCGAAGATACTGCGCCTGGCAGCGGAAATACCCGCCGCGCATTTTAAGGGAATAGGTGTTCAGGAACATGTGGGAAATCCCGGACAGCAGAATCGCCTGAAGCGCCCGCAGATCCCATTCGTCCGACAGGACGAAATACAGGTTGTGGTGGGGGTAAAGCCCTCCGCCCTCAAAGGCGACATGGCATGTTTCGCTGATGTCGGGAATCAGCAGTTTCGGCTTGGCGGCGAGTTCCGGCCAGATGCGGTCGATCGTCCGGAACCACTTCGCGGGCGATTTTTTTGCGCAGTGGCGCCCGGCGATTTTTTCGCGGCGGGCCTGCAGGAAGGCGCGCAGTCGGGGATAATCGTCCAGATCCACCAGCCCGCCGTCGTCACGGAAAGGATTGATTACGCCGAGACCACCCCAGCGGACCACGCCGTCAATCAGGTCGTCGCGTGTTACCAACGGCAATTTGCGATCAGCTTCCACATCCAGGGATTTGAATTCATGAATGAAGGCGGCGTCGGCACCGGTGGCCACGCCGATTCCGATTCTGCACCCGGCCTGCTCGACAATCGGGAAGCGTTGTTCAATGTTCCTGACCAGTTTGGAAGGACCGTCGTCCGCCAAGAGCAAGGGCGCATCGCCGGCCCCCTGCCCATTAAGTCTGATTGAAGGGGATGCCGTCGGCGCACCGCACTTTGACACTAGCGTCGGCCCCGGAGCGTTACGCGCGATGACAAATATGCCGGTGTAAGCGGAAACATCGTTGTCGAAGGCATTCGCCCCCACCATGTCGATGTAATGGGTCAGGTGAAACGACTCGGAAACGAGCCTGCGAAGCGGACCGCCGTACCTGTTTTTCAACCATCTGTCCGAACAGATGAATCCCAGGCGTCCGTCGTCGGCGAGCAGATCCAGTCCGCGTTCGATGAACGGCACGTATATGTCGGCGCGGTCGAATATCGTGCGATAACGCCGTCTGTATTCGGTCATAAGCGGGGCCGGGATGCTTTCGGCCCGCAGATAGGGCGGGTTGCCGACGACATGGGTGAATTTCCCTTCCAAGGGAACCAGCAGAAAGTCGCCCGCGACCAGCCATGAACGAACCAGATTTGACGCTCGCCGTCCGGGCACGCCCCGCGATTTCAGCAGTTCCAGCAACCGTGCCGCAACGTCGGAATGGCTGTTCGCGTGAATTTCCACTGCACGGATACAATCGCCCAGGCCATCGTCGATCGGTGTCGTTTTGTCACCGTGTGTTTCCCAGGCAGTCAAAAGTCGTTCAACGATTGGGAAAAGAAAGCAGCCCTGCCCGAATGAGGGTTCAAGTATCCGGTGCAGGTGAATCGGCCTGTCGGGCGTGTATTCCACGAGGTCCAGGATTCGGTCCGCGATTTCCTGCCGAGTGAAAACCGCGCCCCGGCTGGAAGCGTCGGACGCGGTCGACATCGCCTGGACGGCGGCCAGTGCGCCATCCGAAACAGGGTTCGCCAGCGGATCGAACATGTCGAACAACGATTGCTGGCGTGAAATGCCCATGCCGATTCCGTCCGTTCCGAGGTCCGTTGCCATGATACCAGAATCACGAATATTCCGGCTGAATCGCCGTTTCACATGTGGTAAAAACCTTCCACGCACATCCTTCGGGGTCGGATTGGTGATTCGTGCAACCTGGTCATTGATGGTGAAACCGATGAAAAACGTAACCGGAACGGTTCTGGTGGCAGTCGTCTGCGCGGCCTGCCTGGCATGGGCCGCGGCGCCCGCCCTGTGCCAGGGGGAAGATGAATATGACGTGCCGCCGGTCGCGGCCGTGATGGACATCAGGTACGACGACGTGAAAATGACGCCGTCGGCGGAGGCCGCGCTGAACGAATACCTGTCGTCGCGGATCGCCGGGGCCAAGTATTACACGGTTGTCCCCCGCGACCAGGTGGCCCGGGCGCTGGTGGAACAGAAGGTCAAACAGCAGGCGCCGTGTTACGGGTCGTGCCAGGTGAAGCTGGGCGGCGCTGTCGGCGCCACGAAAATCATCCAGACGAAGGTCCGGCGCATCGGCAAGGGCTGCACGCTGGTTGCCGACGTGTACGACCTGGGCACCGAAACGATGGAAAAATCGGAAACGGTCAAGGATCTGGCCTGCACCGAAGAAAACCTGATGGTCGGCATCGAAACGGTCGCGGCCCGGTTGAGCGGCCGCGTCGCGATCACCGGCGGGCAGA
>CAYYCO010000009.1:0-55892 GCA_964470365.1 uncultured Anaeromyxobacteraceae bacterium
GAACCGACCAACCACCTGGACATCGCTTCGCGCGAAATACTGGAATCCGCCATCACCCAGCACACCGGCGCGGTCATCTTCACGACCCATGACCGCCGGTTCATGGACAACGTGGCCACGACGACGGTCGAACTGAAGGACGGCCAGGCGACCCGCTGGGAAGGCAATTACAGCTATTACCTGTCGCGTACCGGCGGCCTGCTGGCGACCGCGCCCGAACAGCGCCGCGAAACCGACCAGGGCGCCGCGCAGAAACGGGCCGCAGACCGTGACCGCAAGCGCGACGAGGCAGAACGCCGCAACCGCATGTACCGCATCCTGAAACCGCTTCGCGACCGCGTCGAGGCGTACGAAAAACAGATTTCCGCCCTGGAAGCCGAATTGAAGGTCGTCGAGGACGAACTGGTGTCACCGAACCTGTACGAAGACCTGGAACGCGCCCGCGTCGTCAGCGAACAGGCCCGCGACCTTCGCGCCCGCCTGGACGCCGTCTTCGACGAATGGACAGCCGCCGCCGAAGAACTCACCGCCCGCGAACAATCCGAATCCGACGCGTAGGCCAACGAATCATCTTGTCCGAAACGATGAGGGCAGGGGGCGGCGACAGGGTGTCCGGTGGAGCGTCATTACCCCGCCCGATGCGATGCGAGGCCGTGAACGCGAAGTGAGGGCGTCAATCGAGTCGGCCGTCGGCCCGCCCGGGAGGGCGGATTTTCATCCGCCCGTACGGCACGCAGTGCCGGCCCCGTGGCAAGCCACCGATGTGAATGGCCGACCGGACCGCGAGATAGCCCGAACGAGGAGAACGGCCCGCATTCGCACGGGATGGGGTGAAGGGGTGCGGCTGACGCGGAACCGGACACCCTGTCGCCGCCCCACCCAGGCATTGACGGAAGAACGGATCAGCCCAGGGGCGAATTTTCATTCGTCCGCACGAGGGCAGGGACGGGGGAGGGGGATCAGCAGCCGCCGCAGCCGCACTTGCAGGACTTCTTGTCGTCGTCCTTGGGGGCTTCGGCGATGCCGGCTTCGGTGGTGATCATCAGGCCGGCGATGGATGCGGCGTTGGTCAGGGCCAGGCGGGTGACCTTTTTCGGATCCAGGATGCCGGCGGCGACCATGTCTTCGTACACGCCGGTCTGGGCGTTGTAACCGAAGTTGCCCGTGCCCTCCATGACCTTCTGGTGTACCACGCCCGCGTCGACGCCGGCGTTGCCCGCGATGCGCTTCAGCGGTTCGGCAGCGGCCTTGCGGATGATGTCCACGCCGAAGCGGCGATCATCGTCGAACACCACCTTGTCCAGGGCCGCGACAGCGCGCACCAGCGCCACGCCGCCGCCGGGGACCACGCCTTCTTCGACGGCCGCGCGGGTCGCGTGAAGGGCGTCCTCGACGCGGGCCTTCTTTTCCTTCATTTCGGCTTCAGTCTGGGCGCCGACATGGATGACGGCCACGCCGCCGGTCAGCTTCGCCAGGCGTTCCTGAAGCTTTTCGCGGTCCCAGTCGCTGGTCGTTTCTTCGATCTGGCGGCGGATCTGGCCGATCCTGGCCTTGATCGCTTCGTCGTTGCCGGCGCCGTCCACCACCGTGGTGTTGTCCTTGGTGGAAATGACGCGCGCGCAGCGGCCCAGGTCGGCCATCCGCACGTTTTCGAGCTTCATGCCGACGTCCTCGGAAATGACCTTGCCGCCGGTCAGGACCGCCAGGTCGTCCAGCATGGCCTTGCGCTTGTCGCCGAAGCCGGGCGCCTTGACTGCCAGGACCTTCAGCACGCCTTTCAGCCGGTTCACGACCAGGGCCGCCAGCGCCTCGCCGTCCACGTCTTCCGCCACGATCACGATCGGGCGTCCCTCGCGGGCCACGGTTTCAAGCAGCGGGATGATGTCGGGAAGCGTGCTGATTTTCTTGTCGTAAAGAAGGATGTACGGGTCGTCGATGACCGCTTCCATCTTTTCGGCGTTGGTCGCGAAGTACGGGCTGATGTACCCGCGGTCGAACTGCATGCCCTCGACCAGGTCCAGCGTGGTGTCGGTGCTTTTCGCCTCTTCAACGGTGATGACGCCGTCCTTGCCGACCTTGTCCATCGCGTCCGCGATGATTTCGCCGATTTCGGAATCGCCGTTCGCGGAAATCCTGCCGACCTGGGCGATTTCAGTGCGGCCGCGCGTCGGAATGGCCATTTCGTTCAGGGACACGTTGATCGCGTCCACGGCGGCGTCGATGCCGCGCTTCAGGTGCATCGGGTTGATGCCGGCCGTGACCAGCTTCAGCCCTTCCTGATAGATGGCGCGCGCCAGGACAGTGGCAGTCGTCGTGCCGTCGCCGGCCTTGTCGGACGTCTTGGATGCGACTTCCTTGACCATCTGGGCGCCCATGTTTTCGAACTTGTCTTCCAGTTCGATCTCCTTGGCGACGGTCACGCCGTCCTTGGTGACCAGCGGGCTTCCCCACGATTTTTCCAGGATGACGTTGCGCCCCTTGGGCCCGAGTGTGACCGTGACCGCATCGGCCAGAAGGTTGACACCGTCAAGAATGCGCTTGCGCGCGTCTGCCGAAAAAGCGAGATCCTTGGCTGCCATGTTGTAACTCCGTTAATTACCAAAGGGGCCGGCGCCCCCCGTTTCATCAATACGCGTCCGCAGACGTCTGACTGCGGCGCTGCCGGAATATAAACACAAAGGGGCGCAGGTCAAGGGCGCTTTCCCAAGAAATTGTTGACGACCTTCATGTTCCAGTGTTCGATATGCTTGACATCCGTTCCATGATTGTTTACCTAGCGCAGCCTGTTGTTTCCGGCTACTGGCTTACAGTTGGGGGTTCCGATGGTTGACAGGGAAAAATTTGGTGACCGGCACGCCTGCTTTGAATGCGGCTGCAAGTTCTACGACATGAAGCGCACCCCGCCGATGTGCCCGCGTTGCGGCACGGACGTTTCGAAGCCGCCCGTGGCCTCGGTGCCTCCGGCGCTGGCCGCCGACGACGAAATCATCGAGGAAGATGACGACGCCGCCCCGACCCTCGAAGATGAAGAACTGCCGATCGAGGATCTGGACTCCACGGAAGAAATGTCCGAAGAGGAGATGGGCGAGGAGTAACCGCTCCCGGTCCCGCAGGTCCGCCGTCAACGTGGCCCGGCGACATGCCGCGGCCGGACACTGGTTCGTCACGGGGGATGCCATGATTGGAATCATTGGTGGCACGGGTCTCTATTTCATCGATTCGCTTGCCGACGTCAGGGAAGTGGCCGTCACGACGCCTTTCGGCGACCCGTCCGACGTTTTCACGGTTGGCAGGCTTGGCGGCACCGAGGTTGCGTTCCTTCCGCGTCACGGCCGCGGCCACCGCTTCCTGCCGACCGAGGTGCCCTGCCGCGCCAACATCTGGGCGATGAAAAAGCTGGGCGTGGACCGCATCTTTTCCGCCAGCGCCGTCGGCAGTATGCAGAAAGACATCACACTTTCGCGGCCGGTGATCGTCGACCAGATGATCGACAGGACCATCCACCGCCAGAACACGTTCTTCGGCAACGGCCTGGTTGCGCACGTCAGCATGGCTGATCCTTTCTGCCCGTCGATGCGCTCGCTGCTGCTCGAAAGCGCCCGTGAAATCGGCATGGACGTGGTGGACGGCGGCACGTACATCTGCATCGAGGGACCGCAGTTTTCGTCGCGCGCCGAATCCCATTCGTACAGGGAAATCGGCGCACTGGAAGGTCACGCGAAGGTACGCGTCGCGGTCATCGGCATGACGAACGCGACCGAGGCGAAGCTGGCCCGCGAGGCGGAAATCTGTTACGCCACGATCGCGCTGCCGACCGATTACGACTGCTGGCACGAGGAAGAGGACGACGTGTCCTGCGCGTCCGTGGTTGAACGGCTGGCGGCCGGCACCGCCCGCGCCAGGGAGCTGATCCTGGCCGCGATCGGGCGCATGGACTCGGCCGCGCCCTGCGGCTGCGGCGATTCCCTCAAGTATGCGTTCCTCACCGCCAGGTCGTGCATCCCGCCGCAGGCGATTGAACGCCTGGAACCTGTCGTCGGCAGGTATTTTCCGAAGGAATGATCCATGAGCCTCCTGGTTGTCGGTTCCGTCGCGTATGACGTCATTGAGCTGCCCGGCCATGAACCGGTGGAAGTACTCGGCGGATCGGCGACATGGTTTTCCACCGCGGCCTCCTTCCTGTCCCGCCCGAAGATTGTCGCCGTCGTCGGCACCGATTTCCCGGAAGACGACATGCATTTCCTGGAAGGACGCGGCATCGACACGTCCCACATCGAGCGGCGCGAGGGCGAAACGTTCAGGTGGCACGCGCGATACCACGACGACATGATCGGCCGCGACTCGCTGAAGACCGAACTGGGCGTTTTTGCCGATTTCAGCCCGGTGATCCCCGCGGAACTGCGTGATTCCGACGTCGTCTGTCTTGGCAACATAAAACCCGACCTGCAGAAGCTGGTGATGATGCAGACCAGGAACGCCAGGTTCACCGCGCTCGACACCATCGAATGCTGGATCGACATGTACCGGCAGGAACTGGTTTCGATGATGCCGCACGCCAGCCTGCTTTTCCTGAACGATGACGAGGTCCGGCAGTTGACCGGCCAGGCCAGCGTGTTTTCGGCGGCGTCCCTTATCCTGGAAATGGGTGTCAAGGCGCTGGTGGTGAAGAAGGGCGAACACGGCGCGATCCTGTTCGATTCACGCGGCGTCAAGCTGTTCCCGGCATATCCGGTCGAGGCCGTCGTCGATCCGACCGGCGCCGGCGATTCGTTCGCGGGCGGCACGCTCGCGTATCTGGACCGGATCGGCGAATTCGGCGTTGACGCGGTCAGGCGCGCCCTGGCCGTCGGCACCGTGATGGCGTCGTTCTGCGTGGAGGGCTTCGGGCCCAGGGCATTCGCCCGCGTCAGGCCCTCCGACCTGGCCGCCAGACTGAAGAAATACGTCGAAATGGTCAACATCGACGGCGAGACAATCCTGTCCGACATCAGCCTCTGAAGATGGTGCGATTCATGTTTGACGGCATCAGGAAACTGGCCTTCACCGCGGCGTCTTCAAGACTGCAGTCCAGAATTGTCGGACGGCTGTCCGATCTCGCCTGGTCGCCGGCCCATGATTTCGCGATGCGGGCGTGGATCCGCAGGTTCGGCGTCGACATTGACGAGGCGGTCGTGCCGCCAGGGGGCTTCGATTCCTTCAACGCGTTTTTCACCAGGCGCCTGAAACAGGGTGCCCGCCCCCTCGATCCCGACCCGCGCGCCATGGTTTCTCCCTGTGACGGCACCGTCCAGACCTGCGGTGAAATCACCAGCGGGATGCTTTTCCAGGCGAAGGGGATCGATTATCCGCTGTCGGAACTGATCGGCGACGCGCCGGGTTCCGCCGGTGACGCCGCCCGGTTCGACGGCGGGCGCTACCTGACCATCTACCTCAGTCCGGGCGACTACCATCGTGTTCATTTTCCGGTTTCGGGCCGCGTCCGCAGCGTTCGCCACATACAGGGCGGCCTGCTTTCCGTGGCGCCCAGGGTGCTGGACCTGTTCGACGACGTATTCTGCCGGAACGAAAGGGTTGCCGGGATGCTTGAAACGCGTGCCGGGTTTGTCGGCATGGTGATGGTCGGGGCCACCAGCGTCGGCCGCATTTCGCTGTCCTTTTCGGACATCGTGTCCAACGCCGGACGCCATTGGGGCACCAGCATCTTCACCGACCCGGTCGCCTGCGAACGCGGCGCCGAATATGGCGTGTTCAATCTCGGCTCGACCGTTATTGTCCTGGTCGAACGTGACCGCTGGACGCCGGCGCACCCGGACGTCGGGTCGAAAATCAGGCTGGGTCAGGCGATTTTTGTTGAACGATAGATCCGTGAACATCCGGCGCGGATGATCACTTTTTCGCGGCGGCTTCGGCAGCTGCGGCAGCGGCGGCCTCGGCGGCGAGCACTTCTTTCGGCTTGTCCAGCAGCAGTATCCCGTCCATGTTGATGGTGCGACCCGTCAGTGACCACATCGACAGCTTGCCCTCGACCGTGACCAGCGCGCCGACCTGGAATTCCTTGGCCAGGTCGTGATAGAGGCCCTCGCTGGGGTCCATCACCGTCAGGATCCTGGTCGATTTTTCCACATCGTCCGTCAGCTGGACCGACTCTTCCCCGTCGCAGACCTCGCCGGGAGTGCAGACGCTGACCTTGACGACCTTGCCGCGTACCTTGACCGGGTTGCCGTTCAGGGTCGCTGCATTTTTCACCACGCCGGATACGGTCAGCGTGCCGTCGTCGTATTTTTCGGGAATAGCCTTCGAGTGAAGGTCCGGTTTCGGCGGAAGTTCGAATGCAATCTGCGGTCCGGTCTTGTCACCTTTCGAGCAGCCGGCCGCCAGGACCACCACTGCCACACATGCGAGGGACTTGAAAATGGTCTGCATCGACATCTGTGAAAACCCTCCCGGTAATGCGGATTCACGGAGAAGTATATTTATCAGGTAAGTGCGCGTGGGTCAAACGGAACCAGCCTCCCGACCGCGCCGGGATTACCTTTTGATCATTCTTTGGACCCGTGCTAGACTTTGCGCCCTTTTCTTATTGTACGCGGGCGGCGCGGGGATGCCGTCCGTACAGGAAGAAGATGCTGCTGGACTGGCTTTACGGGTTGTTCTCCAACGATCTCGCGATAGATCTCGGCACAGCTACAACACTGGTATACGTCCGCGGCAAGGGAATCGTTTCGTGTGAACCTTCGGTGGTCGCCGTCATGAAGGACCACCGTAATGCGCGCAAGGTGCTGGCCGTGGGCCGCGAGGCGAAGGAAATGCTCGGCCGCACCCCCGGCGGGATCGAGGCAATCCGCCCGATGAAGGAAGGCGTGATCGCCGACTTCGAGGTCACGGAAGCGATGCTCCGTTACTTCATAACCCGGGCGCATAACCGTCGCACCCTGGTCCGGCCCCGCATCGTTATATGCGTTCCCCATGGAATCACCGAGGTCGAACGCCGCGCTGTCCGCGAATCGGCCGAATCGGCGGGCGCCCGCGAAGTCTACCTGATGGAAGAACCCATGGCGGCCGCGATCGGCGCCGGCCTGCCCATCACGGAACCCTGCGGAAACATGATTGTCGACATCGGCGGCGGCACAACGGAAGTCGCGGTGATTTCGCTGTCCGGCGTCGTTTACAGCCGTTCGGTCAAGGTGGGCGGCGACAAGATGGACGACGCCATCCGCGACCACCTGAAACGCAAATACAACCTGCTCGTCGGCGACCGTACGGCCGAACATGTGAAAATCGAAATCGGCAATGCTTACCCGCTGCCCGAAGTGCTGTTCATGGACGTCAAGGGGCGGGACCAGGTCGCCGGAATACCGAAACAGGTGACCCTCAATTCGGACGAAATCCGTGAGGCGCTTTACGAACCGGTGTCTGCCATCGCGAACGCGGTCCGGCTGGCGCTGGAGGGCACCCCGCCCGAACTTTCGGCCGACATCGTCGACAAGGGCATCATGCTGGCCGGCGGCGGCGCGCTGCTGAAAAACATCGACGTGCTCATCCGCGAAGAAACCGGACTACCGGTCATGATTGCGGAGGACCCGGTATCTTCGGTCGTGCTGGGCGCCGGAAGGGTACTCGACGACATGGACCTCCTGCGGCGCAGCGCCATCTAGGCCCGCCGCCGAACAGTTGGATGCGATGTGGTATTGGCTTTTCAGGCACAGGTTGGCGGTGCTGGCGACGGTGCTGGTGATCCTCCCCGTGCTTATCATGTATTTTTCCGGTAACTCCAGGAATGAATCCGGGGCGCTCGAAACGGCCGGCGGGACCGTCGCCGGATGGTCCCAGGAGGGCGTTGGTGAAGTGGTTGATTCCGTTGACGGATTCGCCTCGCGTGTCGGCTCGATGTTCACGTTTTCGAACGACATGGATCGGTTGAGGACGGATAACGAAAGGCTGCTCGGCGAGGCTCTCACGGCGCGTCGCCTGGCCGCGGAAAATCGTGACCTGCGCCGCCTGCTCGGACTGCGCGAAAGCAGGGACGACCTGAAACTGGCCCCGGCCGACATGGTCGTGCGCGACGTCAATCCTTACTTCAGGATCGAACGGGTTCGGCTGAAATTGTCCGACCACGGCGATCAGGTCGCCCCGGCGGCGGGCGATGCGGTCATCACCGACGTGGGCCTCATCGGGCGCATAACCGAAATCCGCGGCAGGTTCGCGGACGTGATGCTTGTTTCGGATTACCGCAGCCGGGTCGCCGCGCAGGTCAGCGGCACGGGTGTCATCGGCATGGTGGTCGGCTCCGGCAGGAAGGCGGGTTATGTCGCCCACCTGCAGGTGTCGATGACCGAACCGGTTCTGCAGAAGGGTGCGGTCGTGGTGACATCAGGTCACGACAGGGTTTTCCCGCGCGGCATTGAAATCGGGTACGTCCTGGATCCGGAAACGCGACGGCAGGTCGGCCCCTTCATGGAATACGACATCGGCCTGGCGGTTGATCCCGCCACGGTGGAGGTCGTGATGGTCGTCACCCAGCTTGCGGTGGCCGACGCCCTGAAGGCATTCGAGGTTAAATGATCCGGAACTTCATCATCATCGTTATCGCCTTCCTGTGCATGGTGGTGCAGGTGCCCTTGCTGAAGCTGCTCGGCATGCACAATTTCGCGATCGATGTGACCTTGTGCGCGACGATATTCCTGGCGTCGACGACTCCGGGCGCCACGGGCCTGGCCATGGCGGCGCTGCTCGGCCTGGTCACCGATTTTTTCATGCCTGGCGGCCTTGCCGGGATGCAGATGGAAATCCAGGTCGTGATTTTCCTGCTGGCGCGTTCGGTCCTGTCCCGCCTGCAGCTTAACAGGGTAATACCGCTGATGGTCGTCATATCGGTTTCGTCGGTGGTCTCGCTCCTGATGTTCCTGCTCCTGTCGGTCATATTTGACCGCACGTATTCCTACTCCTCGACGATTCTGCTGTCGGGGCTTGCGCAGGCGCTCGCCACGGCGGTGTTCGCTCCGCTTCTGTTCAGGCTGTTCGGCCTGGTCGACGGAAGGGCGCGACGCAATCGTGACGCCAGGAGCCTGTTCGTGTAATCATCCGGCGTCGGCGTCTGCCGGCGCAGATAGCGGGGATTAGTCGTGATAGGTCTGCAGGACGGCCTGGTTGAATACAGAACCCATTTCAGGTGGGCCGTAATCATCATCGTACTGCTGTTTCTCGCCCTCGCGGTCCGCCTTTTCCATCTCCAGGTGATCCGCGGCGAAATGTATGAAAGCCTCGCGACGGTCAGCCACGTGGACAGCGAACGGATAGTTCCGCCCCGCGGTACCATTTACGACCGCAACGGCGTGCTGCTTGCGACCGATGTCGAGGTGTCCGACCTGATGGTCATCCCCCACAACGTCAAGAACCCGCAGCAGGCGGTTGAAAGGCTGATGGAACTGGGCGTGATGACCGCCGCCGAGGCGGCCGATGCGCTTGAAAAGATATCCGAGGGCCGCCAGGGTATGCGCCGTTTTCAGATGATCCCCATCAAGCGCAACCTGGTCGGATCCCGTTGTCCGTACGATCTCGAGGTGCTGCGGTTCGATTCGACATCGGGGCGCATGGTCTGTTCCGCGTGCGGGCGCTCCTTTGTCGACGAAAAGGCCGTTATCCAGGCCCATATGCATGAAATGAAGGGGTTTTCGCTTCACGCCAGGATGGTCAGGTATTACCCGGCCGGCGCGGCGGCAATCCATGCGATCGGTTATGTCAACGAGGTCACCGCCGAGGAAGTCGAGGCGTCGGGCGGCAAGCTGAAACCAGGCGACGTCATCGGCCGCGCCGGACTCGAAAAGGCGCTGGATGCGGACCTGCGCGGTGAGGTCGGCGAGGACGTGTTCGTCCGCAGCGCCACCGGCAGCAGGATTAGTCCGACCGACCTGCCGGCGCCATACCACGACCTGAAGTCGTTCCCGCCCGTTCCCGGGCGCAGCGTCAAGTCCACCATAGACATCGTCCTGCAGAAGGCCGCGACGGCAGCCTTGAGACCATACAGGTCCGGGGCGGTTGTTGTTCTGGACATCGAAACCGCCGAGGTGCTGGCCATGGCCAGCCAGCCGACATTTGAACTTGGGCCGCGCCTTACGGCGGCAGCTTCGAAACCAGCCGAACCGGCAAATTCGGCTTACGCCCCGATGATGAACAAGGCGGTGTCGGCCTTCCCGCCGGGTTCGACCTTCAAGCCGTTCACCGCTTTCGCCGGACTGATGGAGGGCGTCGTCGACAGGCGGACGCGTGTCGACTGCCCCGGTTACTATGAATACCGCAGCCACCGCTTCCGGTGTTTCGTGCGCAGCGGGCACGGTGAAATCGACCTTGTCGACGCGATTGCCAAGTCCTGCGACGTTTACTTCTACAGACTGGGTGACCTGCTGGGCCTGGACACGATTGCCGGCTATGCCCGCGACATGTTCGGAATCGGCGAAAAGACCGGGGTCGAAATCAGCGAGATGGCCGGCCTGATGCCGACCGAAAGCTGGTACGCGACGAAGTCCAGGGGCTACCAGCCGGGATTCGCCATCAACGCGTCGGTCGGACAGGGCGACATAAGGGCGACACCGCTCTCGATGGCCAGGGCCTATGCCGCGTTTGCAAACGGGGGCCGTCTTCTCCGGCCGCACATGGTTTACGCGTGGATCGAACCGTCCGGCCATGTCGAAACCAGGGTACCCACCGAGGTCGTGCGGACGCTGAAGCTGGATCCGGCCCACGTCGACATCGTGATGAAGGGCCTGTGGGGTGCGGTCAACGACGAGGACGGTACGGCATACGATTCTCGAATAGATGAACTGCCTTTCGTCGGCAAGACCGGCACTGCCGAGGCCCGGGAATCGCGCAAGGATGCGTCGCCGGAGGTGGCGGAGTGGCTGAAGGAGGACCATGCGTGGTTCCTGGCCGTGGCCCCCGCGAAACGCCCCCGCATCGCCGTGGCCGCGTTCGTTGAACACGCAGGGTTCGGCGGCTCCGTCGCCGCGCCGGTCGCCCGCAGGGTGATTGAAACGTGGTACCGCGAACATGCGGACGAATTTGTTGATCTCTGGGAGGGTTTCGAGGGCAGCCCGATCCTGGAAATAATCCCTGACACCGGCCTGCCGGCCGATGGCGATGTCCCTGGGCCGGGCGATGTCCCTGCGCTGGATGATGTCCCTGTGCCGGCAGATGGCGGCAGCGGGGGTGCCGGATGATCCGGAAACGCGAAAAACGGCGGTTCAGCAGGGCCGTATGGGTGGCATCCGCCGCTGTGCTGGCCATAACCGTCCTGGGGCTGATCAACCTGACCAACGCCGCATCCTATACAGGGGAAACGTATCACCAGACGCAGGTCCTCTGGGTCGTCGCCGGATTCATCCTGGCGGCCGCGGTCGCCTTCATCGATCTCCGGTTTTTCGAGCAGCTCGCGCCGATATTCTTCTGGCTGGCGATTCTCCTGCTGGGTGCGACGCTCATCTTCGGCAAGGACGTCAATCATTCCAGGCGCTGGATCCTGGGCATCCAGCCGTCCGAATTCGTCAAGGTCGCGATGGTCCTTACCCTGGCCCGCTTTTTCCACGGCGAACGCAATCCGGAACGCTACACGCTCAGGATGCTTCTGCGCCCCCTGGCGTACATCATCCTCCCGATGCTGCTCATCCTGATGCAGCCGGACCTGGGCACGGCTCTTGTCGTGATGGCCGTCGGATTTTCGGTGATGTTCTTCGAGGGAATCAGGTTCCGTTCCTTCGTGACTCTCCTGATTATCGGCGTACTGGTCGTCCCGCTCGCCTGGAATCTCAACCTGATTAAGCCTTACCAGAAGGATCGGGTGCGCATCTGGATGAAGATGGCCACGGAAGAACCGTCCACCCAGAGAAACCTCGACAAGGGGATGCAGCCCGAACAGGCTCTGTGGGCCGTGGGCAGCGGACGCGTCGCCGGAAAGGGGGGCGGTCAGGGCATCCAGTCGCGGTTGAGGTACCTGCCCGAAATGCACAACGACTACATCTTCGCGTCGTATGCGGAAGAACGCGGTTTCCTGGGGTGCATCTTCCTGCTGGGCCTGTATTTCGTCCTTGTCGTGTCACTGCTCGTCGTCGCCATCAGGGCCCGGGAAAGATTCGGGATTCTCGTCAGCGTCGGGGCGGTCGCAATCATCTTCTGGCAGGTTTTCTTCAACATCGGGATGGTGCTCGGAATTTTCCCGGTGGTCGGTTTGACGCTGCCACTGATGTCCTACGGCGGCTCGTCGATGCTCGCGACGATGCTTTCGGTCGGGCTTGCGTTGAACGCCGGAATCCACCGCGGCCAGGTATAGTCTGAACAGAAAGTTTGCGTTCCGGTTGACAAATACGAGCCGTGTTATTGAGAATTAGCCGGCTCAATGTTACATTTTTGCTGAATTTTTTCGCCGGCTGCGGCGTACGGCTTGGAGGGGGAAACTCCATATGGGCAGGGTAATCGGTATCGACCTGGGAACCACCAACAGCTGCGTTGCTGTCATGGAGGCAGGTAATCCAGTTGTAATTCCCAATCTCGAGGGAAGCCGGATCACCCCTTCGGTGGTCGCGATCAGCGATGACGGCGAACGGCTGGTCGGCGCCGTCGCAAAACGCCAGGCGATTACCAACGCTTCCAACACCGTTTTCGCAATCAAACGCATGATGGGGCGCAAGCACGATTCGCCCGAAGTCGCGCGAATTTCCAGTTCCTACCCGTACGAAATCGTCAAGGCCCAGAACGGGGATGCGGCAGTCAGCATCGGCGGCAAAACATATTCCCCGCCCGAAATATCGGCAATCATCCTGCGGAAGATGAAGGAATTCGCCGAGGAATACCTTGGTGAAACCGTCACCGAAGCGGTCATCACCGTTCCGGCCTATTTCGATGATGCGCAGCGCCAGGCAACCCGCGATGCCGGCAGGATCGCCGGCCTGGACGTTAAACGAATCATCAACGAACCGACGGCTGCGGCCCTCGCCTACGGCCTTTCCAAACGTTCCAGCGGGCGCGTCGCCGTATACGACCTCGGCGGCGGCACGTTCGATATCTCTATCATGGAACTGGGCGAGGGCGTGTTCCAGGTCCGCACAACGCACGGCGACACCTTCCTGGGTGGCGAGGACGTCGACTCCAAGATTGTCGACATGCTGGCCGGCGAATTCGAACGTCTTCACGGTATCGACCTGCGCAAGGACGTGGTCGCGCTGCAGCGCCTGCGCGATGCGTCGGAAAAGGCCAAGATAGACCTCTCGGCATCGCGCGAGGTCGACATTAACCTTCCGTTCATTTACGCCGACGATTCCGGCCCGAAACACCTTCAGGTGCGCCTGACCAGGCCCCAGCTCGAGGCGCTCGTCGAGCCCATCCTCGACCGGACGCTGGAACACTGCGCACAGGCGCTGGCGGATGCCGGTCTCAAGGCTTCCGATCTTGACGAGGTTCTCCTGGTCGGCGGCATGACGAAAATGCCGCTGGTCCAGCAGCGCGTCACCAGCTTCTTCGGTGCGCAGGCCAGCCGTCATGTGAACCCGGACGAGGCGGTTGCGGTCGGCGCGGCCATCCAGGCCGGCATCATTCAGGGCGACGTCGGTGACGTGGTCCTGCTCGACGTCGTGCCGCTGTCGCTCGGCATCGAAACCCAGGGCGGAATGTTTACCCGCCTGATCGAACGCAACACCGCCATCCCGTGTTCCACCACTGAAGTGTTTACCACCGCCGAAGACTATCAGCCGATGGTCAACATCCATGTCCTTCAGGGTGAACGGCCGATGGCCCGTGACAACAAATCTCTGGCCAGGTTCGAATTGATCGGCATTCCGCCTGCCCGTCGCGGCATCCCGAAGGTGGAAGTGACTTTTGAAGTGGACGTCAACGGCATCCTCAGCGTTTCCGCGCGGGATCTCGGCACCGGCAATGTGCAGAGCGTACGCGTCCGTCCGACATCGGGTCTCAGCGAACGCGATATCGACCGCATCATCACGGAGGCGGACGAACGGGCCCGCGAGGACGAACGTCGCCAGGAACTGGCCAACCTGAAAAACAGGGCGGATGGACTCATGTACACGACCGAAAGGTCGCTGGAAGAATTCATGAATTACCTGACGGACGACGAAGTGGCCGCTATCAACGCGGACCTCGAGGCGTGCCGCAGGGCCAGGAATGGCAGCGATGTGTCGCAGATCGTCCAGGCCATCAAAAACCTGGAAAAGTCGTCGTACCGCATCGCCGAACTGATGTACCGCGATTCCAATGGCTGACGTCGTCCGGAGGGGTGCAGTGATCGCCCCCGAAACCAGCATTTCAAACAGGCTCCTCGTCCTGGCGTCCGCGCTCGCGTGCGCCGCGGTTGTATGCGGCACCGCGTCGGCCGCGCCGCCCGACCATAATTCATCCGATTCCAGGGCCGGTGGGCACCCATGTACAGGCGACTCATGCGCGGCCTCCCCGGCAATTCGGATTGTTGCCGTGGTCCTGCCTTTCAGCGGCCCCCACGCCGCGATGGGGAGGGTTGTCGCCGACGCGCTGTCCGTTTCCCTCGGTGCCGTCGAGGGAATCAGGGTTGTCCAGTTCGACACGGGGGGAACCGCGGCCGGCGCCGAAAGGGCGGCCGCCGATGCGGTTCGCGGCGGGGCGGCGATGATTGTCGGTGGAATCGGCGACAGGGAATCCGAGGCGCTTTCGTCCGCCGCCGGCAAGGCCGGAATTCCTCTTGTGACGATGGGCCGTTCGAAAATGCCCGGCGCGACCACGATCCAGGCTGTTGCATCCAGGCTGTCGATGAATCTCGCGCTGGTCGACGAACTGCTGAAACAGGGGCCGCTGGACTGCGCCTGGGTCATATATATGGACAGTCCGCTGGGCGGGGCCGAACTGGCCGCTTTCCGCGCGGCGCTCGAAATTCGCGGCGTCGTTCTTGCCGGCAGCACCAGGATGCACGCGGACGGCGCGGACGAGGTGGAATATGCCGCGGCGATAACGTCAAAGATGGTTGCGCGCCGTGAATCGGGCGCGTGCGCGGCCGAGGTACTTCATCTTGTGATGGATGTGGACGACGCAGGCAGGCTGGTGGATCACCTCAGGTATTCGGGGTATTTTGACAAGACTTCGGGTTCGGTCAGGCTTTCCGGTACCGGACTGTTCAATGCTCCCGGACTTGTGGCGCAGCACGGTTCATCGCTGAAAGGGCTGTTGTTCGTCGATCTGGATCCCGTCGGCGGGGCCGCCCGGAACGGTATGTTTCCGTTCGAGGTCGAGGACTTCGCGTCGGTGGCGGTCGGCATCGCTTCATCCATGGACGGGGACGCGGCGGCCGGCAGGTCGCCATCCATGGCTGGCGTGGCGGGTCGAACCGGCAACCTGGTGCTTCACGACGGGGTTATTTCCGGTTTCAGGATAAGGGCGTGGCGACTGACCGGCCGCGGACTTGAATTCGTGCCCGGCCCGACGTCATCGGACGTGGTACAGCCCGCCGCACCTTGATTTAAGGGGCTCATTCTTGAACGAATTCCAGATCATCGCCGCGCTGCGCGGCATTTTCGATTCCGCGTGCGGGCCGCTTGCGGCCGATACCTTTCCGGTGCCGAACGGGGACGATGCCGGCGTGGTCAGGACTTCGTCGGGAATGGCGACGCTGACCACCGACGCGCTGGTCGAGGGCGTTCATTTCGCGTTCGACCTTTGTTCGTACGCCGACGCGGGCTTCAGGGCGGTCGCAGTCAACCTGTCCGACCTGGCGGCCATGGCGGCCCGTCCGACTGGAATCCTGGTCTCCCTGATGATTCCCGACGGCATGTCGGATGACGTGGTGCTGGATGTCGGGCGCGGTATCGCGGAGTGTTGTGCGCGGTACGGAAGTCCGGTTCTGGGCGGAAACGTGACGAGGATTGACGGCCCGTTCGTCATTTCGATCACCGCGGTCGGCGATCAGACGACATTCCCGCCTCCGTTGCGGTCGGGGGCAGGGCCCGGGGACGAAATCTGGTTCAGCGGTTTCGCCGGCGAGGGCGCACTCGGTTTAAGGGTCATCAGGGAAATGCCCGCCGAGGTTCATGCGTTTCCAGGTCTTGTCAGTGCCTGGCGGCGTCCAGCCCCCAGGCTTGACCTCGCCGGTCTTATGGCCCGGGCGGGTGTGACCGCCGCAATCGACGTATCCGACGGCCTGGTTGCCGATGTGGGGCACATCGCGGACGAATCGGGGGTCCGCGCCGAAATCGATCCCGCGCTTCTGCCAATCAGCGCCGAGGCCATGCTCCTTAGCGGTCGGCCCGGTTTTGATGGCTTCATGGAATCGCTGCTGTACGGTGGCGACGACTATCAACTCGTCCTGACCGCACGCCCTGATTCATCCCTTTTGATGCGCGGGGCCGGATTGACCGTTATCGGACGGATGGTCGAGGGCAGCGGTGTGGGCGTCGCCGGGATCGATCAGTCTGGTTCCGCCGCGGGCTGGCAGCATCGCCGATAATCGTGGCGTCAGGCAGCAGTCTGCCGCGGGAGGGCGGCCCTATCCAAGAAGCTTGTCGAGGCGGGCAACGATTTTTGCTTTGTCGGCGGCGCCGACCAGTTGATCGACGACCTTTCCGTTTTTCACGAACAACAGCGTCGGAATGGCAGAAATACCGAAATTGCCGGCCACAGAGACGTTGGAATCGACGTTCATCTTGCCGATTTTGACACGTCCGGCGTATTCGTCGGCAAGTTGTTCGATCAGCGGGGCGATTGCGCGGCAGGGCCCGCACCACGGGGCCCAGAAGTCGACCAGGACGGGTATTCCGGATTCGAGCACATCGGCCTTGAATCTGGCGTCACTGAATTCGAGCAGATTCGGGGATCCAGCCATCGTCAACTCCTCAGGGCGTTTCGCCCGCAGCGGACTGCCTGCTGCACGCCTCGACATACTTGAGTCGCAGGTCGAACAGCAGGGCTTCGAGTAACTTTCCCTCGTCGGCGGTAAGGTTTCCCGCCGTCTTTTCCTTCAGCATCACGATGATATCGATGACGTTGCGGGCCAGCGGAAGGTTGGTAACCCCGCCGCCCTCCGCCTCGGGCAGGTTGGCGCCGAGATGGTACAAAGCCGAAGTACCCAGGGAGATCACGAAGGTCGAAAAATCCACCGTGCCAAGGCTGTCGTTCAGCTTTTCTTCACAGGTTCTGCTGCAGTCGTCCATCAACGGTTCTTCCCCACAAACGCCCATGAGGGCAACCCAGGCCGCTACTCTGCCGGTACGCCGGCGTGATCCACGCGGGACGGTTCGATATTTTCCGCGTTGCCCTGGCAGTCCGGCAGTCGGTCCAGGTGGGCCTCAAGTTCGTCCGGCGTAAGCATCCCTTTTGCGATCCAGCGCCTTACCAGTCGAGTGTCGTACAGGAGTTCCTTATCCATTTGAGTCCCGCGAGTCGTGGCTTGATAACGGCACCATTGCCGCGAAGCCAAATTTATAGCCCCGTAATGCAGGTGTCAACCACCCCGTTGGCAGAGGCCTGGCGTATACGGCCCGCCCCCGCCGTCATTGACTGCGGCGCTGTTTGGTCGCATGATACGGCCGTGTTTTTCGGTTCCCCACCGGGCTCTAAAGGGTGGTTCAGCCATGGCGAAATCCATAAAAAAGTCAGGTGTTGTCCGTAAGGCGGCCGGGACGGCCGAAAATGTTCCGTCTTCCAGTTCCTCCGCCCGTCGCGAACCGTCTGCATCCAGCACCTCGGCGCCGGCGTTCCAGCCTGCCAGGCCGGCGGACGACGCACGAATCCAGGCGGCACGTTTCGTGACCGTGCTTCCGGCGATTCCGGAAGAGGACCTGGGGCTCCTCCCGCACGCCTATGACGTCGACCGCATCTACGCCGTGCCCCGTGATCCGGAAAAGGTCTTTGCAACCTGGGACATATCCGTTGACACCCGGCGCAGGGCGGCATCATGCGGCCTCGGGATACGTTTCATTTTTGACGACGGCGGGACCGTGGTTACCGACACCATCCTGCCGGGTACTTTTCAATACTACTGTGCGGTGCCGGACGGCATGACCTCGGTGGTTGCCGAAATAGGGCTTATCTCGGGCGATGGCCTCGAGGTCGTCGCGACCAGCGCCAGGGTCGGGCTCGCCATTGCATTCGTGCGGACCGGCGAACCCGTGTTCGCCAGGGTCGACAGGGACGTCCCGCTCGCGGCAGGGCGGGAATCGGTTGTCAAGGCCGACGCCCCTGCGGCGCTTCCCTGCGGCGGTGACGACGAACCTGGCGGGGGCGGCGGGGCTTCACGCGCCGTTATCGGCTACATGCCGGTCAGCGGGAGGAAGTGATATGACATCGGGGTACATGTCCATCGTCCTCCATGCGCACCTGCCGTTCGTGAAACATCCCGAATACGCGGAATTTCTGGAAGAAGACTGGTTCTACGAGGCCGCGGTCGAAACGTACCTGCCGTTGCTGGACATGATGGAAAGGCTGCATGGCGGGGGCCATCCGTTCCGCCTGAACATGGTCATTTCGCCTTCGCTGGCGGCCATGATGGCCGATCCGCATCACCAGCAGCGTCTGCGCAACTATCTCGAAAAGGTGCTTCGCCTGGCCGGCGTCGAGGCTGCGCGTCTGCGCGGCGACTCCGAATTCGGCCCTGTCGCCCGCTTCTACCAGGATCGGCTTGGCCATCTTCTGGACAAATACGTCGATCAGTACGGGTGCAACCTGATCTCCGGCTTCCGGCGGATGATGGAAACCGGCTGCCTTGAACTCATGACTTGTTCGGCTACGCACGGTCTTCTGCCGCTGCTGCGGGTCCATCCGGAATCGGTCCGGGCACAGGTGCGGATCGGGGCCTCCGAATTCGCGCGTCATTTTGGCGTGCGCCCCAGGGGAATCTGGTTGCCGGAATGCGGTTACTACGAGGGACTGGAAGAATTCCTGGCCGCCGAAAACATCAGGTATTTCCTGGTCGACACACACTGCCTGGCATTCGCCGACCCGAAACCCGCGTTCGGGGTGTACGCCCCGATGTTTACCCGGGCCGGCGTCGCCGCGTTCGGGCGGGATGTCGAATCGTCGCGGCAGGTCTGGTCGGCGAAGGAAGGCTATCCGGGCGATCCGGCATACCGCGAATTCTATCGCGACGTCGGTTACGACAGGCCTTTTGACGAGGTTCGCGACTATGTGCAGCCGAACGGGTTGCGCAAGCAGACCGGTTTGAAATTCCACCGGATAACCGGTGACGTGGATCTGTCGAAAAAGGGGCCCTATGACCGTGCCGCGGCTTTGCGCAGGGCCGATGAACACGCCGGCAATTTCATGTTCAACCGCGAACGCCAGATCGAGCATCTCTCAGCCCGCCTGGGACGTCCGCCGATCGTCGTGGCTCCATACGATGCCGAACTGTTCGGCCACTGGTGGTTCGAGGGCCCCGATTTCCTGGAGGCGCTGTTCCGTAAGGCGGCCTGGGATCAGAAGGCTTTCCGTTTCGTTACGCTGGGCGAATACCTCGATCTGGAACCGGTGCAGCAGGTCGGTACGCCCGCTACCGGGTCGTGGGGCGACAAGGGTTACTTCGAGGTCTGGATCAACCAGGGCAACGATTACATTCCGCGGCATCTGTACGACTGCGCGGAAGAAATGATCCGCCTTGCGCGCCGGTACACGAATCCCACCGACCTCGAACGACGCGCATTGAACCAGTGCGCCCGCGAATTGCTGCTCGCGCAGTCGTCGGACTGGCCGTTCATCATAACGATGGGCACGATGACCCAGTATGCCCACCGCCGTGTGCGGGAACACGTGCTGCGTTTCCAGAGGCTTGCGGGTCAGCTGCGAAACGGTATGATTGACGCGGCCTGGCTGGGATCGCTCGAATGGCGCGACTCCGCCTTCCCCGAAATCGATTACGCGGTGTATCGTTGATGCCCGCGGCTGCTTTTTTCAAGGAGATTGCCGTGACCGTAAATGTTGTTGCCCAGCCCGAATCGCCGGTCGCAGGGTTTGTCACCCGGACCGTGCTTCCGGTGATGGCGTTCACGCTGTTGACCGCCATTGGTGCCCTGGTTCGTGTTCCGCTGCCGTTCACTCCGGTGCCGCTGACGCTCCAGACCTTCGCGGTCATGCTTGCGGGGCTCTCCCTGTCGCCGCGGGCGGCGTTCGCTTCGCAGGCCGTGTACGTGATCGGCGGGCTGGCCGGGCTTCCCATGCTGGCGGTCGCCGGTTCGGGGACAATCGGTTATCTCGCCGGTTTTGTTGCCGCCGCCCCCGCCGTGGCGCTGATCGCGCCCCGTCTGGGCAGGGGGATCGCCTGCCTGGCCGGTACCGTCATCATCCACGTCCTCGGGTGCGCGGGCCTCGCCTTTGCCGGTTTCCCGATTGGATTCGGGCTCCTGGTGGCCGGTTCACTGCCGTTCCTTCCGGGCGACATCCTCAAGGCCGCCGTGGCGGCCCGGATCGGTGGCAGGTTCTGATTCCGGTTGGGCGACTGCGCCGGGGCCGTCCGGGGGAATAACAATGTCCAGAAAATTGAATGTTGCCGTTGTCGGCGCGACCGGTGTGGTCGGCACCGAGGCGATAGCGCTTCTCGAGGAGAGGGCGTTCCCGGTTGAAACGCTCAGGCTGATGGCATCCGGTCGGTCCGCCGGTGACGAAATGCCGTTCGCGGGCCGCCAGATTCGGATCGAGGCCCTTGCCGCCGCCGATTTCGCGGGCGTGGACGTCGTCCTTTCGGCCCCGGGCGCCTCGGTCAGCCTTGAATATGTGCCGCGTGCGGTCGCCGCCGGATGCGTCGTCATCGACAAGTCCAGCGCCTTCAGGATGGCCCCCGGCGTGCCGCTGGTGGTGCCGGAGGTGAACGGCCCCGAGGTGTTCAAGGCAAACGGGATCATTGCTAGCCCGAACTGTACGACGATTCCCCTGGTCATGGTCCTGGCGCCGCTCCATCGCGAATTCGGGGTGCGCCGCGTCGTCGTTTCGACGTACCAGGCCGTCAGCGGCGCCGGACAGAAGGCGGCGGACGAATTCATCGGGCAGGCTGTCGCGATCCTGAACCGCCGGCCGATTCCCCTCGCCGAATTCCCGCACCAGATCGCGTTCAACGTGATTCCGCAGGTTGAATGCTTCACGCCGGAATCCGCGGGATACTCGACCGAGGAACAGAAGGTGCGCGATGAAACGCGCAAGATAATGGGGCTGCCGGATCTCAGGATAACGGCCACCTGCGTCAGGGTGCCGGTGATAAACGGCCACTCCGAATCGGTCAACATCGAATTCGACAGGCCCGTGACGCCCGAATCCGCCAGTGAAGTGCTTGCGGCTGCGGCAGGTGTCGAAATCGTCGACGCACCGATGGACGGAACATACCCAATGCCGATTTCGGCGTCAGGCGGGGACAGCGTCATGGTCGGCCGGATCAGGTCCGACGACACGGTGCCCCACGGGCTGAATCTGTGGCTTTCGTGTGATAACCTGCGCAAGGGCGCAGCGCTCAACGCGGTCCAGATCGCGGAACTGTATTTCGACGTCGGCGGCCGGGGTGCGTGACAGGCGTGACCCCCTGTGCCGATGACCGTTGACAAAATGGCACGCGGGACGGCGCTCCGTCTGATCCGTGCCGTATGAAAAATGCGCGATTTTCGCGGGTTCCGGCCGTGTGGTGTGGCTTATCCCGGTGGCATGATAGTTGCTTAAAAGTGCGGGCCATGATGAACCAAACAAAAACAATCAGGTTCCTCCTTGCTGCTTCGTTTCTGGCGATGATGGTTCCCGCGGCCGCGTCGGCGTCGATTTCAGCGTTCAAGTTCCTCGGAATCGATGGAATCGGCGAATCCTGCGGCATGTCCGACCGCCTCGGCAAGGCGTCGGGCTCGACGGAACACGTCATCAACATCCAGGACTGCATCGACTACTCGGGGTGCTCGCTGGACGTCAAGTGGGGCCTTGACCGGACTCCTGCGGCGGGGGCCAGCTATGCCATCAAGGTCAGCCTTCCCGGCGGCGCCTGCGTCGACACCGACTTCACGACTCTCGGCACGACGTGCATGGAAGAACTGCTGGTCGATGAAAAAACTCTTTCGTCTCCGAATTACATGACTTTCAGCATCCCGTTCGACTATTTGACGGGTGGCGACTGCCAGGCGGGATGGAACAAGACGGTCAAGGTATACATTATCGTCGAGGAGAGCGGCTCCGCGTTTTCTTCGGAGACCATCTCCTTCGAGGCGGATTTCGAAAGGCCGGTTCCGCCTGGGCTTGAAGAACCCGAGGAAGGCGATTCGAACATCACCGTCAAGTGGGCGGCGATTGACGCTTCTTCAGACTCGACCATCGAATACAACGTCTACTGGGACGACAGCACGTTCTCGAACGCGACGCGCACGAACGCCACCGTTGCCGGCCCGATGTCGGGCACCAGCTACCAGATCACCGACCTGGACAACGACGTCGAATACTTCTTCGCGGTTTCGTCCATCGATGAAAACGACAACGAAAGCGTGATTTCTGCGGTCAGTTCCGCTATGCCGGTCAATGTCGCCGACTTCTGGGAAACCTACCAGGCGGCCGGCGGAACGGAGGACGGCGGATTCTGTTTCCTGGCGACCGCCGCGTGGGGCAGCTACCTGGCGCCCGAGGTGCGGACGCTCCGGACCTTCCGCGACAGCTTCCTGATGACCAGCGCGCCGGGACGCGCATTCGTAAGGCTGTATTACAGGGTCAGCCCCGGTCTGGCCGATACGATTTCCGCCAGTCCCGTGCTGCGCGCGGCGACGCGGGTCGCTCTCGTGCCGCTTGTCGTGGCCGCCCGTGCGATGAACGCAATGTCCCCGGTCGTCGGCTTTGTTGCGGTGTTGATGCTCCTGGTGCTGCTGACGTTCATGTTCGGCGTCGCCATTCGGTCGTGGAGGCGCTCATGAACAGAATCACCGCCACGGTTCTTGTGACACTCGTTGCGGCTGGCCTGCCGGCATTCCTTTCGGCAGGTGCGGAAGAAACCAAAAAGTCGTCGGTGGAATCGCCCCGTCGTTTCCTCGTCGAGGCGCGCTTCGGGACGTACCAGCCGCAGGTCGATTCGGATTTTGCCACGGCCACACCGTTTACCGACGTTTTCGGCGACGGAATGTTCCTGATGACCCAGCTTGAATTCGAATACGAAATCTGGAACAAGGTCGGCATCATCGCCGTTGGCGCCACGGCCGGATATTCCCGCATCGTCGGCAAGGGCATCAACCCTGCGACCGGGGAGGCCGCCACGGACGGCACGGCGATGAACGTGATGCCCCTGTCTGCGCAGCTCGTCTATCGTTTCGACTATCTCGCCCAGCGCTACAAAATCCCGCTGGTTCCCCATGTGAAGGCCGGCCTCGATTACTGGATCTGGTGGATCGAGGATGGCGTCGGCGATGTCGCATCGGTGATGGAAGGGACTTCGGAAAAGAAGGGGTACGGCGGGACCTGGGGTGGCCACGTCGGTGTCGGTATCGCATTCCTTCTGGACTTCATCGCGCCCAAGATGGCGCAGACGTTCGACGTGGACGTTGGCGTCAACAATTCCTACATCTTCTTTGAATACAACTGGGCCTGGATCAACGACTTCGGCGTTGGCGACAGGATGAATCTTTCGTCTGGAAGTTTCATCGGCGGGCTCGCCTTCGAATTCTGATCATCGCTTCCCCGGGGGACACCTCATGCAAACGGCCTCCTCCGCGTCGGCAGACCAGCGTATCGGCGTGGCGGTCGTCATTCCTGCCCTCGATCCGGGTGAAAAGCTTGCCGCGGTCCTGAAGGGACTGCCGTCACCCGTTTGCATGGCCGTCGTGGTGGATGACGGGTCCCGTGTCCCGGTCGCCGCCTCGGACACGGCAACAGGGATAAGGGTCGAGGTCATCAGGCATCCCGAAAACCGTGGAGTCGGCGCCGCCATCGTGACGGGTTACCGGAGGTGCCGCGAACTCGGCATGGACGTGGCGGTGGTGATGGGTGCCGATGACCAGATGGACCCGGCCGACCTCGGCGCGCTCCTGGAACCGGTCCTGGCAGGCCGCGCGGTCTATTCCAAGGGCGACAGGCTGTCACATCCTGCATGCAGGCGGACGATGCCGACGGCCCGTCTTTTCGGTAACTGCTGCCTGACCTTCCTGACCCGCATATTCACGGGACTTCCGGTGATGGATTCGCAATGCGGTTACACTGCTTTGCGCCTCGACGCCCTGGATCGCCTGCCTGTTGCACGCCTCTATCCACGTTACGGATTCCCGAACGACATGCTGGCCGCGCTATCCGGTGCCGGACTACCGGTCGCCGATGTCGTCGTGCGGGCGGTGTACCGCGACGAGCCGTCCGGCATACGCCCTTCGGTGGCCGCCCTGGTCTATCCGTTTATAATTATCAGGTCGCTGGTCACCCGTGCCGTCGCCTGGTCTGGCAAGACCGCCGTTCGTGGCCGTTCATGAGGTCCCCGGATGCGAATCCTCATGCTAACCAGTTCCTGGCCGCTTTACGACGGCGATTTCCGCGGCGTGTTCGTCCAGGAACTGGCGCTCGAGCTGGCTTCGCGTGGAATCTGCGTGGATGTGGCCGTGCCGGCGCCGCCCGGGGCCGTGGAGCCCCGGAATCTTGCGGGCGGAAGCGTGGTCGTCCACTGGTTGCCGTCGAAACTGCCGCTGCGTTCGTTGGCCTTCCACGGGAACGGGATTGAAAACAACCTCGTGCGCCATCCCGCGTCCGCATTCTCCCTGACGCCGGCGCTGGCGGCGTTCGCTGCCGAATGTTCCGTGATGCTCCCTTTCGTCGACGCCATCGTTTCGAACTGGCTGCTGCCAATGGGCGGCGTCGGAGCCCTGCTTGCCGCGATGTCCGGCCGCCCGCACCTGGTGATTGCGCACTCGGGTCCGCCCGCGCCGGCGACCATTCCGCCACTGTCGCTCGCCGTCAGGAAGATCGTCGAGTCCGCCTTTTCGGTGGCGTGCGTTTCGGATGCGGTCAGGAAGCGGGTTTCCGCCGCGGCGCCGGGGATTCCGGATGATCGGCTGCCGGTGATTCCTCTGGGGGTCGGCCTGCGGCCGTTCGTCCAGGCCGGCGATCGTGTCGCAAAGGGCCTGAACGTCCTGTTTGTCGGCCGGCTTGTCCCGATCAAGGGACTTGACCTGCTGATTCGCGCGATGCGCGGCCTGGATGAGGTGAGGTTGACTGTTGTCGGTGACGGGCCTGTCCGTGGCTCGATGGAATCACTGGCCCGCCTGTTGTCTGTTGACGTTGAATTCTGCGGGTCCGCCACCCCTGACGAAGTCAGGACGCGCATGTGCGGCGCCGACGTCCTTGTCGTGCCGTCGCGTCGCGGACTGCTGGGACGCGAGGAAGGGATGCCCAGGGTCATCGGCGAGGCCTGGTCCGTCGGCCTTCCTGTCGTGGCTTCCCGTTCCGGCGGCATGGAAAGTGCGATTGTATCGACCGGCGCGGGACGGCTCTTTGAACCGGGTGACGTCGGTTCTCTCCGGGCAGTGCTGGCGTGCCTCGATACGGATCGGCAGTCGGTCGTGGCGATGCGCGACATGGCGCTTGCCGCGGCCTCCGCCCTGTCATGGGATACCGCCGGTTCTCTGTGGGCCGGATGGATTGAGTCGGCCTTGAACGCGGGCGGCTGAACTGTTACCGTTTGGGCCTGATTCCGTGTCGTGACCCGCCGTCGGCGCATGGTGGCTTATGAACGTTTTCCGCAAACGGGCCGCTTCAGGCAGGCACCCGTGGCAACATGCCGCGGCGGCCGTCATTTCGCTGACGCTCTGCGGCTGCGCCGGAAGCTTCATACCCGACTACCCCGATGCGGTTCCGGACATCCAGATCCCGGATGGACTTGCTTTCGATATACCGGACGTCCAGGCCGACGCGACCGCTGACGAAACGAAGTGCGCCAGGAACTGTTACGACCGCGTCTGCGGCCCCGACGGGTGCGGCGGCGACTGCGGGACGTGTCCTCCCGGAACGGTGTGCTCCCTGGACTATTCCATATGCCTTGCGCAGGCCGTCCTTCTCCCCGACGGGTCGCCATGCGGACGCAATTCCGTCTGCGCGCCGGAACTGGCGGATCCGTTCACCCCTGGCGAATACTACGACAACCCGGACTGGCCCCGATGCATGGATCACCAGTGCCAGGGACTTCTGTGCGAAAGCGGCATGTGTACTCGCCCCTGCGTTGTCCACGTGGACGAAACCATAAACGGCACCGGAATTTCCGGCGCCGACGGCATCGAGGACAACATCGCGGAATCGGACTGCGTGGCGGCCGCCGGAACCCTTCATTCCGGCGATATGATGTGCGCGGGTCGAAAGGCTGCCAGGGATGGTTCCCTACAGGGGGTGTGCGTCCCGGCCGCCTCGTTCATGCCGTGCAATCCTTCCGACAAATGCCAGGGGGACGAGGCCTGTGGTTACATCAGGACCAAGACGGGCATGGAACGAAGGTGCCTCGCGGCGCTCGATTCGGGGGCGGCGTACGCCGGGACTTGTGGATACGACCAGGCGTCCGGAATATCGGTCGCCTGCGTGCAGGGATTCTGTTCGGATCGCGGCTGCACGAAACCCTGCGACAAAGTCGAAGACTGCCTGTCCGTCGATGCGAAGTGCGACCGCGGGCTTTGCCGTGGAACCGGTCAGGCGTGTATCGCGGACGGCGACTGCAGTTCCTGGGTGTGCGGCGCTGCAGTCGGTTTCGACGACACCCCGGTGAGCGCGTGCCGGCCAAGGTCCTGCGGCGGCGACCTGGAATGCCCTGGCGACTTCTTCTGTTCACCCGACTTCGGGTTGGACCAGACAGGCAATGTCATCGCTTCCGGATGGTGCGCCCCTGTCGTCGCCGGCGGCGCACCGGTGGGCGCGCCGTGCGGCGGAGGTCCGGACGGACCTGTCACCGTCTGCAGGAACCGTGACATGTGCATCGACGGTTACTGCAGCGCGCGATGCCGCGACGACCTGGATTGTTTCGTTCATGGCGACATGCGTTGCTCCTTGTCGCAGACGCTCTACGCCGAAGGCTACATTTCGGTGGACCAGTGGATCGAAACCGGTTACTGCGTGCCGACGGGCTACCGCCGGGAGGGATGCACCAGCGATTCGGACTGCGGCGGTCGTGTCTGTACTCCGTTCGTTTCGAAGGGAATGGGGGAGGCCGAAGTGGTGACCACGTGCATGGAGCCCCCGCCCGACAGCTGGCCGCTCGGCACGGCCTGTGGCGAGCTTGCGTGGGACGCGGTCTGCCGGTCCAGGTTCTGCTTCGGTTCGGACGTCCCTGACGGCATTCCCGGCTGGTGTTCACAACTTTGCGCCACGGATGCAGACTGCCCCGAATCGCAGCCATGGCTTTCGCAGTCCTTCCGCTGGATCTGCGCGGGCCTTCCGGTACTGGGCGGCGACAGTCCGCGGGCCGACGACGACCTGTTCGCTTCGTGGTGCGTGCCGGTGCCGGCCGCCAGTTCCTGGCAGGACTGCGGGGCGACACGGGTGTGTCCCGACACGGGCGAGGTCTGTTCCCCCATCCTTCGCGCCGGTCCGGGAATCTCGGAAGAACGGGTCGATTACCGTTGCGTGACGGCCGGCCCCGGCACCCCGCCGGGAACGATCTGCAATCCGTTTGGCGATGGTTCGGACTGTTCGACCGGCATCTGTTCGCCGTCGGCCACGTCCGACATCGGTTTTTGCAGCTTCACCTGCGGGAACGACATCGACTGTGCGGCATTCGGCGAAACCGTGACATGTCAGGCCGCGCAGGTTGGGCTGGATTCGTCGGGGAACCCGCTGTCTGCGGACGTCTGTCGGATGACCGGCGAGTGCATCGTGTGCCAGGATGACACCGACTGTCCTGCTGCAGGCAGGTGCGTGAACATCGCAGGCAGTTACTGGTGGGAGGACATGCGCTGCGTTCGGGAATGCACGGCTGACGAGGACTGCGCCGACATCACGGGCATGGCGTGTTCGGATGTCGCCCCCGTGTTTTCCGCTTCTTCCCTCAAACTCAAGGCTTGCATGACACCGTCCTGCTCCTGAAAAGGGGGTCCCCGTTGAAGGCAGTTGTTCAGAGGGTTTCGTCAGCCTCGGTATGCGTGGACGGGGCGGTCGTGGCATCGATCGGGCGCGGCCTGATGGTATTCGTCGGGCTGCGGGCGGGCGACGGGCCGTCCGAAACTGATTACATGGCACGCAAGATCTCGACGCTGAGGATTTTCGAGGACGACTGCGGAAAGATGAACCTGTCGGTCGCCGATGTCGGCGGCTCAATGCTGCTGGTCAGCCAGTTCACGCTTTATGGGAACACCCGCAAGGGGTGCCGGCCTTCGTTCGTGGACGCCATGTCCGTCGAGGATGCCAGGGTGTTCTGGCCACTTGTCGAGACACGTTTCCTTGAAACCGGCGTACCCTGCGCTTTCGGCGTCTTCCAGGGGGACATGAAATGTTCCTTTGTAAACGACGGCCCCGTCACGATCATCATCGATTCCACCGATTCCCGCTGAAAGTACGACCGCCTTTCAGGCATGTCTGCCGGCCGGCCGGTCCGGGCCTGGCCCCGCCTTTGAACGAACGGGTGCGCCGGCCTGATGGTTGACGTTGTCAGGGCTGTGGACGGGATGAGTCGGAGTGGCGAACGATCACTTGCCGGGGCAGGGCAGCTTTTCCAGTTCCTTCAGGAAGCCTTCGAACCACTGCAGTTCGGTCTGGCGCAGGAACGATTCGATCTTGTAGAAATCGTCACGCGTCTTGATGCCGTTCTTGCTGAGGATTTCGCTGAACACCGAGCTGACCTGGTCCTCGGAGATCGACTTGCCGGATTCGCGTTTGGCAACGACTTCGCGCTTGATGCATTCGAATTCCTTGACCGCGGCGATGTAGTTGTTTTTGGCGGTTTCCGGCAGCGGGGCGAGGTCGGCACCCTGGAAGTCAACCATGAACAGGCCCGGTCCCTTCATGTCCCAGAATTTCGATTCCCATCCCTCGCCGAGGGCGCCGATCCTGGCCTTGTCCCCGGTGAAGTGGAATTTGCGCGGTTCGTAACCCTCGCGGGTGATTTCGATCTGGACCTCGTAAGCCCAGACGATGTTGCGTTCGTCGTTGGATTCCTGGATCGGCATGTCGGTGAACGGCAGAGATTCGACGATTTCCTTCTGATCCCTGTTCAGGTGGAGGGACTTGTTGTCGATCGGCGTTACGGTCGGGGGAAGGTTGTAATCGAATTCCTTTTTGAGGCAGGCAAGGACGTCGTCCTCCACGCCGGCGAACTTCGAGCAGTCCTTCGCGTACTTCATCTGCTTGATGTCGACCTTCGCGTCCTGCGGCGAGTAGAACAGCGTGACGCTGCCGTACTTGTTGCCGGTCAGGTTTTCGATGTCGCGGATCTTTTCTTCTTCAAGCCGGGCCATTTCCGATTTGTACTTGCCCAGCTCGCCGCGCATGATGTACTGGAACTGCTCGTTCAGCGACGGATTGCTGACAATAATCAGAATTCCGATGAGAACGAGGCCGAGGACGATCATGATCGTGATCGCCGCCGGCGTCTTCATCAACGCCTTCAGGGAAAGGGTTTCTTCAACTTCGGTGTCGACCGTGGTCTTTGCGCCAGAGCGCCAGCGATCGTCCGGAAGCAGAAGTTCTTCGACGTCCGAGCGACCGTTTTCCTTTGCCTTTTCGTCCATGTTGCCTCACCCGTCAGGTACAGAGTCAGAAGAAATGAAAATCAGGGTACTTAGTCCCTCGCGAGGCAATATATAAGGGAGATACCGGTGCGTCAAGGTGAAATTGCGAAAGGTTCCGGGACGAATCAGCAGGTTCCGGGACCAGGTCGTCGAACGTTGAATGCGAACCGGCCGTCGTCGCTGACGACGTCGATTGTGTCGCCCTGACCGAGGTCCCGTGCCACCAGCAGGTCCCTGGCAGGCGCGATGATCCGTGACGCGATCAGCTTGTCGAGCACCACATCCCTGCAGCCCCTCCGCAGATCCGCGATACTTGCGGCAGCGTCGTCGTCCGCGGTCAGGAGGACGCCGTGTTCGTCCGCGAATCGCCTGAGAGCTTCTTCAAGAACCTTTCGGGCGATCGCGAGCGAGGTGGCGGCGTCAGGCTCCCTGAAGACCAGTATGCGTTCGAATTCCCTGACAATTTCCGGGGGCAGCTTTTTCCGGACGTTTTCGGCAATCGCCTCATCGCCGTCCGTCGCGGCGCTGCGGCCGAACCCGACATTCCTGGTCGAGGAACCGAAGATCTCGGGGAGGTCGCATGTGAGCACCTGCACCGAATTGCGGAAATCCAGCCGGCGTCCCAGGCGGTTCGTCGTGGAGCCGTCGCGGATGATTGTAGCCACCAGCGCCAGCACGGAAGCGTGAGCCTGGTGTGCATTGTGCCAGACGATGGTCAGGAAAGGGGTTTTGATAAGGGTTTCCGCCAGCTTGCCACCGTCCTCGTAACCGACATAACCCGGCGGCGCACCGATCAGTTCAGATATCGATGCCGGTTCACTGAAGTCGGCCAGGTTGACTTCAAGCATGGCCTTGTCAGTGCCGAAAAGCGCGCGGGTCAGCTCGCGCGCGAGAGTCATCTTGCCGGTGGACGGCGGGCCGGCGAACACGAACGAACCGAGCGGGCGCCGCGTACCGAACCTGGTCCAGTTTGCTGCGATTCCGGCGACGATCTGGGTAATGCTGTCGTCGTTGCCGAATACCGACGCCTTGAGCGACGCCTCCATCCGGGCCACGCGCTTCGCCGATGAAGTGTCCAGGAATTCTTCCGGCAGGTTCAGGAGGGCAGCCAGGACCTTGGTGATGTCGTCCCGTCCCACCTGGTCGCGCCCGGCGCGCGCCACCATCGCCCCGGCCCTGTCCAGCACGTCGATGGCCTTCGAGGGCAGGCCGCGATCAGGGATCAGCCTGTCTGTAAGCCGCACGGCCGCCCGCAGCGCGTCGCTGCTGTATCGGACCCTGTGGTGACGCTCGTATCGGGTGGCGACCCCGGCCAGGATGATCTCGGCCTCGTCCACGGTGGGTTCGGTCAGCGTGACTTTCTGGAATCGGCGTTCCAGTGCGCTGTCGGTCTGGATGTACCGACGGTATTCCGCGAACGTCGTGGCGCCGATGCATGGCAGCCTGCCACGTGCCAGGTCGCCCTTGAGGTCGTTGGCGGCGTCCGACCCGCCGTCGCCTGCGCCGGCGCCGATTATCGTGTGAATTTCGTCAATGAACAGGATGACCCGGCCGTTTGACGCGGCGACTTCGCGTTTAAGGTCCTGCAGCCTTTCCGCGAACGCGCCGCGCATCGATGTACCGGCGACCAGGTCGGCCGTGGAAACCGATACGATCACCTTGTCGCGAAGGGTCGGGACGGGATTCGCCGGGTCGACGATCATGGCGGCCAGGCCCTCGACCAGCGCTGTCTTGCCGACGCCGGGTTCACCAATCAGCAGGGGATTGTTCGAATCGCGCTTGCACAGGATGTTCACCACCTGGTCAAGCTCGCGCGCACGTCCGACCACCGTGTCGATGCGGCCCTCAAAGGCCTCCTCGGTCAGGTTGCGTCCGATCTGGCAGAGCGTCCGGAATTTTTCGGGGTCGAGCGACCAGGGTGTGGGTGGTCCTGCCGGATCACGGGCGGTTCTGGTCGTTTCGGGCCCCGACGTTTCGAAAAAAATCGATTCCAGCAGGTCCGGATCGGTGTTCCCGTCTTCGGTTTCAAGCAGTGCGCCCGCCAGCATGACCTGTTCGTCGTCATCGGGTTGCGGCTGCATGTCCGGGACTGACGGTCTGGCTGGCGCCTGGCGCAGGCCGGCCGGCGGATGCGGGCGTGGGAATTCGGTCTGCACGGGGGCCTGCCTGGCAGGGGCGCCGACGGCCACGATAACCTTGTTATTGGCGGCCTGCCGCAGACGCGGGTCGGTCAGGTGCGCCATCAGCTGCGTGCGCAGGGTGAACATCGACATGCCGCAGGCCTCGAGCACACGTGCCGCGCGGGAAGACGACGAACGGGATATGGCCATCAGGACGTGGACGGAGGTTGCGTTGGGAGAGACGATGTTTTCGGCGATTCTTGCTGCCAGCGTGAATATGGAATCGACCATGCCGAACGGTTCCGACGCGATACCGGGAAGCGCGTCCAGCACCCTGTCGGCGTCGACCGAGGCGTCGGCAAGAATCGAACTGGCCGTGCATGGAACGGCGAACATCGCGAGAAGAATCGAAGTCGAGTCGAACGGCTTTCCCGACGCGGAGGCGATTTCAACCGCGTTGTCGTATATCCGTTTGACCTCCTGACTGACCATTTTCTGGCGTTCCCCGGCAAAAAGTTCTGACGAACCGCATTTGGATTTGTAGTATCAGGGAGACGGATGGTGGTCAAGACGGTCGTTGATGGCATTATGATGATTTCCCTGGCAGCGTGGTGTTGAAATGCGTTTCAGCCCTGTTCCTGCGGCGATTGTCGTGATGGCGGTCTGCGCCGCCGGCTGTCACGGTTCCTGCCGCCGCAGCCCTGGTCCGGCCTTCATCGAACGCCGTCCGCCGGAAGAAACGACGGTCGGTTACCGCCCCGTCGAAACGGGCTTCGACACCGAACCGTTGACACCGTACCGGCGTCATCATCCCACCGTGGGACGTCTGCGGGGGACGGGGTCGCTTTCGATCGGCAAAACGACGCGGGGCTTCCTGGTGAATGGGCGGGAACTGCCCCGGTGCGGGCCGAATCACCGGGTAATGACGGAACAGGCCGGCAGGGCTACCAATTTCGGGACGGACGAACTGGTTGCCGCTGTCCTGAAGGCGGCGGACGATGTGGCCGGCCGGTTCCCGGGATCGGTTCTTCCCGTCGGCAATATGTCGCGCGGCGGCGGGGGACCATTGAAATGGTCGGTTTCCCACAAGTCCGGCCGCGACGCGGACGTCGGTTTCTACCTTGTCGGCGCGGCGGGTAAACAGGTCTTTCAGGAATTCATGACCAGGATCGATCGGTCCGGGACCACCGTGTTGAGCGACGGAGTCGTTGCCGCTTTCGATGCTCCCCGGAACTGGACGCTGGTGAAATCTCTGCTGAACAACAGGAATGTCAGCGTCCAGTGGCTATTCATGGCTGATCATCTCAAGAAGCGGCTGATGGATTACGCCAGATCCCGCCGGGAGCCTGCCTCACTGCTGGCGCGCGCCGACGCGGCGATCGCCCAGCCACGCGGGCTGTCGCACGACGACCATATCCATGTCAGGCTGTACTGCGCCGCCGACGACCTGCTGGAAGGCTGCGTTGACAGCGGTTCCAATCGCCCATGGTATTCCGGACCGGATCCCAGGGTTGCCAGGCGCCGGTCCGAGCTTATCCGGCTGGTCCGGTCAGCCGACCCGCGGGTCCGTCGTGACGCTGTGGAGGTCCTCGGATATTTTGGTGACGCCGGCTGCCGGTCGGCTGTCGCCTCGCGTCTCTCCGATGTCGATCCCGGTGTCCGGCGCGCCGCAGCGGGTTCGGTTGAATGGATGGGCCTGGCCGGTATGGAAAGGCAGGTCGCCGCCGCAATCATCGATCCGGCAACGCCGGACGATGTCGCCGACAGGCTGCTTCGCGTGGTCGAATCGTCGCCGGCCAGATCATCGGTGCTTTCGGTGTCCGGTCTGCTTCGCGGCGCGGTCAGGACTCTGGTTGTCGACAACGGCGTATTCGTGAGTTCGTTCGATGTAGGTCAGCGGGCATCCGCGGCCGGGGCCCGATTTGACTGAAGCGCGCTATTGAATTTCTTGGTGGGCGCAAAAAAGTGCTACATTACGGGCATCAGGGGGCTGACGCATGTACGCACTCAGGGTTGAAGACGATCGCGGCGAGATCCGCAGGGTGGTTGTCGACAAGGACGTCTACTCCATCGGTCGCTCGGACGACAACGACCTGGTCCTGACCGACGTCAACGTGTCCAGGCATCATGCCAGGCTCGAAGTCCGTTCAATCGGCGTGGTTCTTGTTGACGCCGGGGCCTCATACGGCATCCGGATGAACGGCGTCCAGGCGCCCTCGGAAACCCTTCTCCAGGGCGGTGACTCATTCGTTCTTGGCGATTACCGTTTTGAACTGGTTCCCGCCGAGGGTGACGTGGATATCTCCCCGTCCTCGACGATCAGGATGACGAAGGTCCACGAAGAACAGCCCGCCGGCGGCGCCGCTTCGGTCGAATCAATGGCAGTGCCCGGCATGGACGGGCTCCCGGGCGTGCATTACACGGTCGCGATTTCAGAGGACGAAAGCCTGAAGATCCTTCTGGAAATGCGCCGCAACATGGTGGCGGGTGTTTCGGGCAGCTCCGCGGGCGACGATTCCGGGGATGAATCCGAAGATCCCGCGGTATCCGATGAACAGCGTCGCAGCAGGGTTGTCCGTACCATCATGATCATCGTTCTGCTCGCCACCACCGCTATTCTCGGGTGGCTGGTTTACAGCATGTTCATTGCCTCCGACCCTTATCTGGGCAGTCTTTCCGTTCGTGCCGCGGGCCTTCTGGCGGCAGCGGTCGGCGGCCCCGACGTTATCCCCCCGGTTTGATCCGATGGACGGAATCGCAGGACTGTTCGTAACCGGTTTCGACGGCCCCGATCTCCCCGACGCCGTTGCCGGAATGCTGGCGCGCGGCCTCGCGGGCGTGACCCTGTTTCGTCGGAATATCATCGACAGGGCGCAGGTTTCGGCGCTTTGCAGGGACATCAGGCAGGCTGCCCGGCCGTTCGGTCTGCCCCCGATTATTGCGGTGGATCAGGAGGGCGGCAGGGTCCAGAGGTTGCGCACGATCGGTTCCGAATACCCGGCCATGAGGGACGTACCCGATCCATTCGCGGCCGGCGAGGCCATCGGCAGTGAACTCGCCGCGCTTGGATTCAACCTCGATTTCGCGCCGGTCCTTGATGTGGACAGCAATCCGTCGAACCCGATAATCGGGGATCGTTCGTTTTCCGGCGACCCGACCATCGTGGCCGGGCGTGCAACCGCGTTTTTCATGGGATTGGCGGCAGCCGGCATCGGCGGCTGCGGCAAACACTTTCCCGGGCATGGCGACGCTTCGGCCGATTCCCATCTTGAACTTCCCGTAATCACGGCCGATCGCGACACTCTGCTGTCCCGTGAACTGCCTCCGTTCCAGGCTGCTGCCGCTGCAGGGTTCCGGATGTTCATGACGGCGCATTGTCTTTACCCCGCGGTGGATCCGGTATTGCCCGCCACGCTCTCGCCGGCGTTCATTGAACCGTGGCTCCGGGCACGGTGCGGCTTTGACGGCGTCGTGATCACGGACGACCTTGGAATGAAGGCAATCGCGGATCGCTTTTCTCCCCGCCAGGTGGTTGAACTGGGCATGGCGGCCGGCGTTGACCTGTTTCTGCATTGCGGTATTTCCGGCGAGTCGGATGCGCTGATGTCGGCGATGGCCGTTGCGATTGCGTCAGGTACCGTTGCCGGGCGGCGTTTTGGCAAGGCGCTTGAAAGGGTTCACAGGTTCCGGGCAAGCCTCGCCTGAATCCCGTCGACGCGCCGGGGCGTTCCGGTTCAGTTGCCGATTCCGTTCGAAATCGTGAGATTGTAGTCGTTGCAGGATGCCCCTATGCCCGGGTGGCGGCTGACCTTTATCAGCAGCTTGCGGGAATTGTTGGTGCAGGCATGGGTGTCGGGCGAGGCGACGGCCGGGCATGAATGGCAGCGTTCCGCGTCGCCGGTCATCAGGAGGCATTCGTCGTAGTCCGCCGGATTTCCGTCCGGGCAGTAATTTCCAACGACGGTGCATGGATTCTCGCCCAGAGTGGCTGTCCTGAAATCAACGGCCCACTCGTACAGGGAAGCCGATCCGCACGCAACATTGTTTGAACACTTGCCCTCGGTGACGGCCACCTCGAATTCGCTCTGGGAGGCCGAATCGAGCATGACCTTGACGTGGAAGCGGTCGGCGTTACCCGGTTCTGCATTCCATGTCGAGTCCGCCATGTCGACGGAATACCAGTCGACCGCGCCGACCGCGGGCAGGTTGCCGGTAATTACGACCATCGAACCGGTGTCCGACAGCGATCCCATGTACAACGCGCTGTCGCAGTCCCCGCCACCCAGAGATTCATATTGGTCGGCCTCGCATTCGCAACCGGTCATGAACGAATCGTCCGCGTCGTGCCACGCCCTGGTCGGGGGCGACTCCTGCCCCGCCTGGCAGTTGAGCGCACATTCGCCGGCATCGCAGTATTTCGTCCCGTGTGGTTCGACGCCTTCCGGCAGCGGGCAGGCCGATTCCATGTCGCCCGTGTCCGTCCCGCCGTCGCAGTCGTCATCAATTTTGTTGCACAGTTCGGGCCGTCCGGGATTGATGGAACTGTTGAGGTCGCCGCAATCGCCGCCGACCGTCACGGTGTATACGCCCCGCGGTGAGCACATGCAGACCGGAGGTTCGGCGCCGTAGCCGTCGACGTCTTCGTCCCTGTAACGATTCACGCAGCCGGTTATTCCGTCCGGATCCGTCATGCCGTCGCAGTTGTCGTCGACACCGTTGCAGACCTCGGTTTTACCCGGATTGATTGACGTCGATGCGTCGTTGCAGTCCCCGCCCAGGGGGGTGTCGCGGAAGCCGTTGGGTTCACACAGGCACAGTTGTGTTCCAGGCTGTCCGTATCCGTCGCCGTCGACGTCGTAGAAATAGTAGGTGCAGCCGTCGGCGCCTGCTTCGTCGGTCTCGGAATCGCAGTCGTTGTCTATGGCGTCACACCGTTCCAGCGCGCCGGGACGGGCGGCCGGCTCGGTGTCGTCGCAGTCCCCCCAGCTGGTCGAAGCCCAGATGCCGTCAGGTGCGCAAAGGCAGCGGTGTGCAGAACCGGTGCCGGCGCCGTCGTGATCCGCGTCAACATAGTATTGTACGCATCCCGGCGCGTTTTCGGGGTCGGTGATGCCGTCACAGTTGTCGTCCGCACCGTTGCAGATTTCGTCGGCGGAAGAATCCTGGTGGGTCCACCCTGTGGGGTTGACTGTCGGGGCGCACACCGTGCAGTCCAGCGTTGGATGCGTCGAACCGCCTGGCAGACACGAGCCGTCGATCAGACACCAGTCCGATGAGACCGGGAATGCGCATCCCCCGCTTCCGTCGCAGACATCGTCCGTGCAGGCCAACCCGTCGTCGCACGGGTGCGGCGTGCCCTGGCAGGCGCCGACGTTGCAGTAATCGTTGTATGTGCAAGCCTCGGCGTCGTCGCACGACTGGCCCGTGAGCGGCGACCATGCGGTCTGGTCGAGTCCGGCATCGCAAACGCCGCAATCGGCGCTGGATTTCCGCTCGCCGTCGTTCCTGCAAGTCCCCTCGATGAAGCAGGCGTCGGCCATGATGCCGACCGTCAGGCAGGAGCCGAGTCCATCGCAGGCCTCATCGAAGCACCATTCCTGACCCTGGCATGTGTACGCCGTGCCGCCGCACACGCCTGAACCGCATGTGTCGAACACGGTGCACGCGTCGTCATCGTCGCATGCCACTCCGTCCCTGAACGACCAGGAAGCGGTCGCCAGTTCGGGCTTGCAGATCAGGCACGGGTTTGCGGGGTTGATCGCGCGGTTGGTGAAGCATGCGCCGTCGATCAGGCACCAGCCGCCCGCCAGGACGGGAAGCCCGCATCCGCCGGTTCCGTCGCAGGCCTGCGAGGTACATTCGAGTCCGTCGTCGCAGGGGGCCGCAACACCGGTGCACACGCTTCCGTCGCAGTCGTCGGGCCATGTGCAGAGGTCGCCGTCGTCACACGGTGCGTCAACGTTGTCAGACCATGCCAGCGGGTCGGCCGTGCCATCGCAGACGAGGCATGAATTCCAGGTGTTCGTTTCGCCTTCCTGCACGCAGTTGCCGTCGATCATGCACCAGCCGGACGCAACGTCGTGCGTGCAGCCGCCAGTCCCGTCGCAGGCGTCGACTGTGCAGGCGATAGCATCTTCGCACCCGTAATCGGTGCCGCGGCAGATTCGGGAAACGCAGGCGTCGTCACTGCTGCACTGGTTTCCGTCGTCGCAGACTGCCCCGTCGTTCGAAGTCCAGTTGACCTGGAGCCTGTCCGTGTCGCAGATATCGCACGGATTGGACGGGTTCACCGTCCCGTCGGCGATGCAGTCGCCCCCGATCAGGCACCAGCCGGTGTTGACCGTGGACGCGCAGAGACCGTCGCTGCATGCGTCGGACGTGCAATCAAGTCCGTCGTTGCAGACGATCACGGTTCCCGTGCAGACCTGGTTGACGCAGATGTCGTCCAGCGTGCACGGATCGTTGTCTGAACATGGATTGCCTTGTCTGGCGGACCACGCGGCCTGGCTGGCGCCGGGATTGCAGACCTGGCAGCTGTTTTCGGTGTTTATCTCGCCGTCAAGCCGGCAGATGCCGTCGACCAGGCACCACCCGTCCAGGACAGGGTTGTCGCATGTCCCGCCAGAGCGGAGATCGGCCGTGCAGTCCAGTCCGTCCACGCAGGAGGGGCCGGTGCCGATGCAGTCGCCGCCGATGCAGTGATCGTTGGCGGTGTCCGGGTTGCTGTCATCGCACGCACCGCCCTCGTTTGTTGCCGACCAGGCGGTGAGTGCGGAGGCGGTCGAACACTGCTGGCAGATGTTCACCGGATTGACCGAACCGTCCGGGACGCAGGAGCCCCAGATCAGGCACCAGCCATCCTGCAGCGAGCCGCCGCACGAGCCGTCGCCCCGGCAGAAGTTCAGCGTGCAGTCCAGGCCGTCGTCGCACGAGTAGGCTGTTCCCTGGCATGTGCCCGACTGGCATTTGTCGTGGAAAGAGCAGTCCTGGCCGTCGTCACAGGCGAGCCCGTTGTCGACCGCGCTCCATGTGTCGGTGCCGGCCGATGTCAGGCAGCGCTGGCACGGGTTGGCCGGATTGACGGCGCCGTTGGCGAAACATGTCCCGTCGATCAGGCAGAATCCGGTGACCAGGAAGTGCACGGCGCCGCCGAGGCCGTCGCAGACGTCGTCGGTGCATTCCCTGCCGTCGCTGCAGTCGTACGGGGTACCCTGGCAGACGGCGCCGACGCACAAGTCGTTCATCGTGTCCTGCCGGAAGTCGTTGCAGGAGGCGCCCGCATTGGACGTCCAGGAATCCGGAGCAGTTTCGTAGTCGCACACCTGGCAGCCGTTCGTGCTGTTCGTCTGTCCATCGGTCCTGCAGTACGAGTCGATGAGGCACGAGCCCGGGTTGACGACGAACGAACACGTGCCGTTCCCGAGGCAGGTGTCGGTCGTGCATGCCCTGCCGTCGGAGCAGATGTAACCTGTTCCGGTGCAGGTGCCGTTGACGCACTGATCGCTGTGGCTGCACGCGTTGCCGTCCGTGCATGACGTGCCGTTGTCCTTCATCGGCTGCGAGCAGAGCCCGGTTGCTGTGTTGCAGACGCCTTCGAAATGGCAGTTGTTGATCGGGGGGCAGGTCTTTGTTGTGCCCCCGCCGCACGCGCCGTCGGAACAGGTTGTCCCGGTTGTGCACGCGTTCGAGTCGTCGCAGCTTGTTCCGTCGGGTCTTTCAGGCCATTCGCACAGGCCGGTTTCGGTGTTGCATGTGCCCGCGTAGTGACAGGGGTCGACCGGCGCGCAGCTTATCGGGTTCAGGCCGCGGCACGTGCCCTTCGAACAGACATCCCTGGTCGTGCAGGGATTGCCGTCGTTGCAGCCGGTGCCGTCGGGTAATGACGGGTAAGAACACAGGCCCGTCGTCGGGTTGCATGATCCCGTGCCGTGGCAGTCGTCCAGCGGGTTGCAGGAATTCAGGTCGGGACCGGCGCATTTTCCGTCCGTGCAAACGTCGTTGAACGTGCACGGGTTACCGTCGTTGCAGTCGGTTCCGTCGAGGGCCACGGGGTTGGAGCAGAGTCCTGTCGCGGGGTTGCATTCACCGGCGACGTGGCAGTCGTCGAGGGCCGTGCAGATAACGCCGGTGCCGTCCGAACACATTCCGTCGAGGCACGTATCGCCGGCCGTACACAGATTGTTGTCGTTGCAGGGCTGTCCGTCCGCGACCGCGTCGTGGCCGCATTTGCCGGCGCCGTCACACTTGTCCGCCGTGCAGGGGTTTCCGTCCGTGGAGCAGTCGACCGAATGATCCTTCGGGGTTTCCGTGCAGGTGCCGTCGCCCTTGCATGAGCTTGACAGGACGCACTCACCCGATGGGATGCATGTGTACGGGGTGCCCGTGCACGTGGCGTTCGTACACGTGTCGCCCGAAGTACACGGGTTTCCGTCGTTGCACGAACCGGTTCGCGCCGTGTTCAGGCATCCGGACGCCGTGCACTGGTCGTTCGTGCACTGATTGCCGTCGTCGCAGTTTGTCGTGGTCTGCGCGGGACATGTCGTGCCGGAACACATCGCGGCGGCGTGGTACATCAGCCCGTCGCAGAACGCCGTGGCGCATATGGCGGTGACGGCCGAGTGGCGGCACCCGCCGGCAAACAACGGATCACAAGTGTCCGTTGTGCAGACGTTACCGTCGTTGCAGTTACGGGCAACACCCGAATGACACGTCCCACCGCCGCAGTAATCGTCCACCGTGCACTCGCTGCCGTCGTCGCAGTCGACCACGGTGAACGTCCAGCCGGAATCGTCCAGGTCAGCGTCACACACCCTGCACGGGTCGGCGCCGGGATTCTGGCCGTCGCGCCAGCAGGCGTCGTCGATGGCGCACCACCCCGGGGCCGGGATGTTGTCGCACGTCAGGTCGCCGCGGCAGGCGTCGGCAGTGCAGTCAAGCCCGTCGTCGCACGAGTAGGCGGCGCCGCCGCACTCGCCGTTCAGGCATGTGTCGGCCGCCGTGCAGGCGTCGTCGTCGTCGCACGCGATGCCGTCGTCGAAAGTCCAGCCCGTCTGGTTCCCGCCGGCATTGCAGTACACGCAGGGGTTGTCGGCGGGGCGCGCGTCGTCGGCCACGCACGCGCCAAGTATTACGCACCAGCCCTCCTGCACGCCCTCCTCGCACCGGTCGGTGCCGTTGCATGCGGCCGTGGTGCAAGGCAGCGTCGGGCTGCACGTGATCGTGACGCCGCTGCAGACCTTGTTGAAACAGTAGTCGTTGTAAGTGCACGGATCGCCGTCGTCGCAGGTCCGGCTCAAGGCGTTGTGGACGCAGCCGACCGTCGGATAGCAGAGGTCTTGCGTGCATTCGTTGTGATCGTCGCAGTCGACTGTCGTGCCGGCAGTGCATTCGCCGCCACCGCAGACGTCGTTTTCAGTGCATTTGTTGCCGTCGTCGCAGGCCTGGGTGTTCGGCTGGTGGACGCATCCGGTCGCGGTGTTGCAGGAATCATCCGTGCAAACCTTGTTGTCATTGCAGTCGAGTGCCGCGCCGGAACACGCGCCGCCGCCGCACCGGTCGTTTTGGGTACACGCGTTTCCGTCGTCGCAGGGATGCGTGTTGTTCGGGTACTCGCAGGTCATGGTTTCGACGTTGCAGGTGTCGTCCGTGCAGACGTTTTCGTCGAAGCAGTTCAGCCCGGTGCCGCCGCAGTACCCGTTGATGCACTTGTCGTCCGAGGTGCACGGGTTGCCGTCGTTGCACGGCGTCAGATTCGGCAGTTTCGTGTGCACGCAGTTGCCGTCGCTGCACGAATCGGTGGTGCAGGACTGGTAGTCGTTGCAGTTTTTCTGGCCTGCGGTCGCGCAGCTGCCGAACAGGCACCAGTCACCGACCGTGCATGGGTCCCCGTCGTCGCAGCCGACGTCGAAGTATTCTTCCCGGCAACCAACGCCGTTTTCGCACCAGTGTCTGACGCAAGCAGTTGTCTCGCCGCAGTCCCTGGGCGTGCCCGTGCACTCGCCGTCGCCGCACGTGTCGTTTTCGGTGCACACCTCGCCGTCGTCGCAAGCGTCGGTTCTGTTCCTGTGATCGCATCCGATGCCGGTCAGGCACGTGTCGTCGGTGCAGTATTCGCCGTCGTCGCAGTCCGGGGTGCCGGATCCTGCGCACGCGCCCAGAATGCATTCGTCGGTGGGCGTGCACGGGTCCGCGTCGTCGCACGCGCCGACGCGTGGCGTCCAGTCCGTCGCGGACGTCGCGGGGATGCACGTTTCACACTGGTTTTCAGGGTTTTCGGCGCCCGACAGGTAGCAGGTCAGGTCGATCGCGCACCAGCCGTCGGCAACCGTGATTTCGCATCCGCCAAGGCCGTCGCATGTCCTGTCCGCGCAGGGCAGGTCTTCGCATGAATACGGCGTCCCGCCGCAGGAACCACCGGCGCAGGTGTCGCCTGACGTGCACGGGTTCGAGTCGTCGCACTGATCGGAATTGTTCGTGATGGTGCAGCCGGTCAGCGGATCGCACCCGTTATCGGTGCAGATGTTGGTGTCCCCGCAGTACTTGTCGGTTCCGGGCCGGCAGGCGCCCAGGAGGCACGAATCGTTTTCGGTGCATTTGTCGTTGTCGTCGCACGAAGCCGTGTTGTATGCGCGCCTGCAGCCCTCGACCGGATCGCACCAGTAGTCTTCGCAGAGGTTGCCTTCGTCGCAGTTCAGCGGCATTTCGGCGATGCAGATGCCGTCGTCGCATTTGTCCGGCGTGCAGACGCTCCCGTCGAGGTCGCAGTCGGTGCCTGTCAGCGGGTCGTACACGCAGTCGCCGTTGACGCATTCGCCGACCTCTTCGCGGCACTGACCGGGACCGTGGTCGCACACCACGCCGGCGCACGGGTCGGGGGCGCAGACGCCCGCTGCGCATCCCCACATGCATGTTTCACGCGTCGTCGTCCAGTCGCATGTGCCGTTTATGCACGGGCCGATGCCGTAATGAACCGCGGTGGCGCCGTCGCAGACGTCGTCCGGCGGCGTGGAGCAGTCGACCGGCGTGCCCCCGCAGGTTCCGCCCGAACAGACGTCCGGGGTCGTGCAGGCGTTTCCATCGTCGCAGGGTGCGCTGTTGTCGGTCCACACGCAGCCCGTGGCGGGGTTGCAGTCGTCGTCGGTGCAGACCTTCCCGTCGTCGCAGGAAAGGTTCCCCTTGAACGTGCATGCACCGCCCTGGCACTCTTCGGTCGTGCAGACGCTGGCGTCGGTGTCGCAGTCGATTCCGTCAATGTCCGCATACGAGCAGAGGCCGCCGCTGCAGGTGCCGTCGATGGCCTTGCACGGGTTGGTGAGGTTTCTGCACGTCACGCCCTCGCACGGGTCGCCGTTGCAGGCGCCATCGGTGCAGCCGAACGTGCAGTCATGCCGGGTGGACGGGTACTGGCAGTTGCCGCCAGAGCAGTTGCCGGCGGAACCGTACCTGACGACGGTGTCAGAATCGAGGCAGTAGTCGGCAGGCGGCGTGTTGCAATGAACCGGCGTACCGCTGCACGCCCCGCCCTGGCATTTGTCTGCTCCGGTACACGGGTTGCCATCGTCGCATGCGAAAGTGGCGAAGGTCCGGCCGCATCCGGTCGCCTCGCTGCATGAATCGATGGTGCAGAACTGGCCGTCGTCGCAGTCAAGGTCTGCAGGGATCTGGCACGACTTGTTGGCGCAGAAGGCGGCCGGTTTCAGGACCAGGCCGACGCATTCGGCCGGCCGGCACTGAATCGCATTGGCCTCGTTGACGCAGCCGGTGCCGATGTTGCAGGAGTCGCTGGTGCAGACGTTCCCGTCGTCGCAGTCCTTCACGATGCCGGGTACGCATTTGCCGCTGTCGCAGAAGTCTCCGACCGTGCACGCGTTGTCGTCGGTGCATGAAGCGTTGTTCCACGGGTAGTCGCAGCCGAACAGCGGGGAACATTCGTTGTTGGTGCACGGGTTGTTATCGTCGCATTCGTTGCCGATGTATCTGTTGTCACATCCCGACGAGGGATCGCAGGAATCCGCCGTGCAGAGGTCGGAATCGTCGCAGTCGACGCCGGTACCGGCGCGGCACTGGCCGCCCTGGCAGTAATCGCCCGAAGTGCACTCGTTGTTGTCGGAACACGTCGCGCCATCGTCGTTTTCCCACACGCAGTCGCCGCCGACGCAGACGCCGGGCGACTTCATGCAGGAATTCGGGGCCGTGGAACAGTCGACGCCGGCGCACGGGTCCGCGCTGCATACGGCGTTCACGCAGCCCCCGGAACACGGCAGCACCGTTTCGACGTACTGGCAGGTTCCGTTGACGCAGGTTCCGTTTTTTGCCCACGTCCTGAGACTCATTCCGTCATCCGAGCACTTTTTCACCGGCGGGGTGGTGCAGGTGATTGCCGTGCTGGAACATGTACCGTTGACGCATGTGTCGGTGGTGCAGGGATTGCCGTCGGTGCACGCCTTCGTGTTGTCCTGGTCGTACACGCAGTCGCCGCCCACGCAGTCCCCGACCGATTCCCGGCACTGGCCCGGGGGTGTCGTGCATGTGATGCCGTAACAGGGGTCGTAAAGACATTCTGCGTTTGCGCATCCGTCCCGGCAGGGTTCCGACGTCGAATCATATTCGCAGGTTCCGCCGACGCAGGTCCCGGGCGACGTCCAGGTCACGACCGCGTCCAGCCCGGGGCTGCAGGCCGGCGCGGGCGGCGTCGCGCAGAGCATGTCGGTGCCCCTGCACACCTTGCTGGTGCAGCGGTCCGAAACGGTACACGGGTCTTTGTCGTCGCACGGTATGTTGTTTTTTGCGGACGTGGCGCAGCCGGTCGAAGGGTTGCAGTAGTCGTTCGTGCAGATGTTGCCATCGTCGCATGTGATCGATGTTCCGGCACAGACTCCGCCGTTACACCTGTCATCGGTGGTGCAGACGCTGCCGTCGTTGCAGGGCACCAGGTCGTTCGCGGTTCCACGCAGGCAGGCGTGATTCATGCAGCGCACGGCCTCGCACTGCCCGAGACCGACAGGGGGCGTGCAGTCGTCGTCGATCACGCATTCCCATCCGAAATCCAGGTTGATGTCCGGGGCCTGCGTGTCACGGGCGTCGGCGGCGTCGGCGTCATCAGCTGCGTCGCCAGGTACATCGCCGGCGAACGCGTCGGCGTCGGAGTGCGAGTCGGCGAGGGCGTCTATCGCATCGCCGGCTGCCTGATCCGGCGGGATGTCCTGGATGAAAGTGTCGATGCCGGTGTCGGCGGCCACGTCCTGCCTGACGTCGACAACGTCGCGTCCGGCATCCGTGTGAGTGTCAACGACGGTGTCGTGACGGATCACGTCGCCCGCGACGTCCCTGCCGCTGTCGGTCGTGTTTCCGTTATCGGTCAGCCAGGGTGGAAGTTCATCCCCGCAACCCGCGGTGAAAAGGACGAAAAGCAGTGCCGGGACCAGATAGTTGCGCATGATGCCCCCCGATAGCGAACATTGTCGGGCGCCGTCCCGCCCGGTGGCCGATGGACTGCCATGTATTGTATTACTGTTAAGCGGTAGATGACCAGACCACGCATGCGGGCGCGGGCGGCGGTTCGGTCAGGCACCGGGACATTCGGCCGCGATTGCCGGGGATATACCCTTGCCGCCGAAGGACTTGTTGAAGTGTGCCCGGAACTCGCCGGCCAGCCTGGCGGCCGCGGCCTGGAAAGCGGCCTTGTCGGCCCACATACCTTCGGGGTTCAGCACTTCACGGTTGTCGGTGGACGGGCTGTATTCGGGAACGTCGAACTTGAAGATCGGATCCTTTCTGCACGGGACGTCCTTCAGCCTGCCCTCGACCGCGTCGCGGACCATGGCGCGCGTCACGTCGATGTCGCAGCGTTTTACAGTTCCGTACATCCCGCCGATCCATCCGGTGTTGACCAGGTAAACGTCCGTATCGTGTTCTTCCATCATGCGGCCAAGCATGTCGGCGTACGTCGACGGCAGGCGCGGCATGAACGGCGCGCCGAAGAACCGCGAGAACGTGGAAGTCGGCGTGACGACCCCGGTTTCGGTGCCGGCCAGCTTGCTGGTGTAACCCATCAGGAACCACAGCATCGCCTGATTGCGGTTCAGCTTCGCGATGGCCGGCAACACGCCGTTGGCGTCGGCGGTCAGGAACAGGATGGTGTTCGGATGGCCCGCGCACGACGACGGCTTGATGTTCGTCAGGTACGTCAGCGGATACGACGCGCGTGAATTTTCGGTCAGCCGGCGGTCGGTCAGGTCGAATTCGCCGCACGGGTACATCATCGCGTTTTCGATGATCGATCCGTGGTTCAGGTAATCGTCGTCATGGAAGACGGCGCGGAATATTTCCGGTTCCTTTTTCGGGTTCAGGTCGATCAGCTTGGCGTAACAGCCGTTTTCCATGTTCGCCACGCCGTCCGGACCCCAGCCGTGTTCGTCGTCGCCCAGCAGCGCGCGGTTCGGGTCGGCCGAAAGCGTGGTCTTACCGGTGCCGGACAGGCCCAGCATCAGCGCGCTGACGCCGTCCGCGCCCTCGTTGGCGCTGCAGTGCAGGGGCAGGATGCCGTGGTCGGGCAGGTAGTAATCCATGACCGTGAAGACCATTTTCTTGATCGAGCCGAGGTACGACGATCCGATCACGATGCCCATGTGCCTGTCGTAGTCCATTGCGATCACGACGGCCGCGGTCTTTTTCGTGTCCGGGTCGATGCGCAGGCGGCCGTTGTACCTTTCAGGTTCAAGTTCGTCCCACGGCAGCACGACGACGGTGAACGGCTCGGCCGCAAAGATGCTGCGGTCGATGTCCGCGGGGACCGGCCGGAACATGTTGTCGGTGAAGACGGCGGCCAGCGCGCTGTCCGTTACGGTCGAAACAGGCATCGACCAAGCGGAATCGGCGCCAACAACGCGATTGGTAACGAACAACATGTCCTTTTCGGCCAGGAATTTTCTGGCGTCTTCGAAGATCATGTCGAACGTGGTTTCATCGATGGCGATGTTGTTCGGGGAATCCCAGTCGATCTTCGATTCGCTGACGGCCCTGCGGACCATCACTGTGTCCTTGGGTCGGCGCCCGGTCGACGGTTCGGGCGACCAGGTCGCGAGGGCGCCGCAGGCCGCTACGAGCGCGTCGCGGTTTTCGACGGCGTTCCTGATAAGTTCGGCGCGGGGCAGGTCGGTGTACACCCGATCCGCCGCCGCCGCGAGGTCATCGAAGATTGTTTTCCTGAGGTTGTCGCACATCTGGCATGACTCCTTGTGTTTCGAGGATGACACCTGTCCGTCGGGCCTGATCGGGCCGGCTTGCTATTTGCCGTCGTTCCGGACGGCAGACCAGTCGCCCGTGACCACTGCCTGGGAATTGGCACTTTCGATATACCCTGAATACGTGCCGTCGACAATCCTGTCGACGTCCATGTCGCAGTCGTCGTCAATCAGCCTGGCCGTGCCAAGCAGCGACAGGGTCGTTGCCAGGCTGAGGCGCCCGAGCATGTCGTCGACCGGGTTGATGAGCGTGTTCACGACGCTCATGCAGGCGGCTTCGACCTCGGATCGATCCACGCCGATCGATTCGGCCGCGTCGCCGATGTCGCCCGCGGCGAGGCCGGCGCAGTCCAGCCACATGGCTGCAAGGTCGTCGACCGAATGGGCCTGGCCGCCGGAAATCGCCGGGATGAAGATGTCGTTCAGCGCCCAGATCACCAGTTTCCCGTAGCTGAGGGCGATTTCGTGCCTGTCCATGTTGAGCAGGTTGTATTTGAAGATCGTGGCGCTGAAGCTGCCCTCCAGCAGATCCATCGGGAAACCTTCCGGAATGACGGTCAGGTCTTCCATGTCCAGCGAGAATTTACCGCATTCGGGGTCGTATTCCGGACTGCCCTCTTCGGCGCATCCCTGACGCCAGTAAAGGTTCAGGGCATGCCAGTAGTGGGTGCCCTCGACGCCGGCCGCGCTGGATTTTTCCAGTACCAGTTCCGATTCGAGTTCGAGGTGTTCAATTATGTCGGTCAGGTCCTGGCCCCTGTCCAGGAACGCGTCAAGCCACGGGGTCTCGGCGGCCCAGCTCTGGATCAGTCCGTTGAGAACAGTTTCCAGTGCATCGCCGACGATTGCCTGCACCGCATCGATGATCCCGCTGCCAATCCACAGTTTCAGGGCGTCAAAGACCAGTTCGACAATCGTCGTGCCGGGGGTGTTGAAGAACTTCACCACTTCCTTGATGGCGCAGCACACCAGCTTGCCGACGTCCTCGGTACCGGCCGTGACGCACCCGATGATGGTGGAATCGGGCGCGCACATTTCGAGCATGTTGCTGAAATCGAAGTGATCGACGGCGTCATATCGTCCGGCTGCCTGCAGGGCCACGTCGGTGAATTCCAGGGTCATGACGTCGGTCTGGTCCGGCATCATCACCTGCGTCCGGGAGCAGGCGCCGGCCGTTGCGCAGACGAGGTCGCCGGACCCGGCGTTGGCGTAAACGGTGTAGTACGCGCCCGCCGGCAGGCAGTCGAACGTCACCGTCGAAGTAATGCTGGGGGCGGTGCGGGATGAGATGATGATGTCTTCCGACAGTACGCGTCCGGGGTATATTTCGCTGCTGCACCGGTACGTGTTCGGCACCACGAAAACTTCGATGTCCCGCAGCGGAAGTTCGTTCGTGCCGAAGTACTTGAAATCGACGCGCAGCGCGCCGCAGTCGAACGCCAGCACGCGGACCCTGACCAGAACCGGTTCGACGTCCGGGCATCCGTCGATGGTCATGGCAATCGTGTAAACGCGTTCGGCGGTCATGCCCACGAAGAAGTCGTTCGATATGCGGCCCTTGGCATCTGAATACACCGCGCCGGTTTCCAGGTTGCCGTCGCCGTCCGCGATATTGCCGTCCAGGTCCTCGATCGAGGTGATCGCGAAATTGACCAGCACGTCCGCCTTTGGCGCGTCCTGCATGTAATCGACGACGATGCCGGAAATATCGACCTTGTTGCCGACTGTGGCCTCGACAGGGATTTCGGAGTCCAGGTCGGTCAGGATTTGCAGGCGGCATGGGTCCGCAGCAGTATCCATGCCCGTATCGCGTCCTGACGCGTCTTCCGCGACGGTGTCCGCTTCAATGACGTCGGCCTGTCCGTCGTCGCCCGGGTTGCCCTCGTCGAGCATCGGAAGATACTGGTTGCACCCCGCCATCGCGACGGTCATGACCAGCACTGGAAGCAGCGTATTTTTCATTCAGGGCCCCCGGGATTAATCGAAAGTTCAGCGCCGGCGAACCGCAGGGCGCGTTTGTTCCGCGCGATATTATATAGCATTGGAAGCCTCCGAACACGATTTGTCCGGGGCGTGGCATGTCAAAGGCGGCCGATGGGGGCCTGATGTGACTCCCCACCATTGTTTCAAGGTGTTATCATCCGGCCAGAACGAAAGGGATGGTGGCGGCGGCGGCCCATCCGGGCCGGCCTGGTGCCGTCTCTGAATTCCGGGGGATGCATGAACGACGATCGCGGCGACATTGAAACGGTCCTGATCGACGACGATTCCACCAGGGTGGTTTCAGGGCTTTTCTGTCCGATCTGCGGCGGGCGTTTTCCGGGCGGGGTGTCGAACTGCACCTCCGACGGGACCGCGCTGCTGCCGGTCGGAACTGGCGACGACCTGTCGGGGACCGTACTGCGTGACAAGTACGTCCTTGTCCAGCGCATCGGCCAGGGGGGATTCGCCAACGTGTATCGCGCCACCCACCGGATGGCGCGGGCGGAGGTCGCGGTGAAGGTCATCCGCGACGAACTGCGCGAAAACCAGAAGGCCAGGCGGCAGTTCCAGAAGGAGGCGCGCGCTTCGATGCGCATGCAGTCCAGGTATGCCGTGGCGGTTCACGACGTCGACGAGGACGAGGCCGGCCGCATGTACGTGGTGATGGAACTGCTTCGCGGCCAGAACCTGGAAGACCACATGAAACTGGTGGCGCCCGAAACGCGGCGCCTGAAGTGGGACGAAACCGCCAGGATCGTTATTGAAATCTGCGACGCCCTGGAAGAGGCGCATGACCAGGGCGTCATCCACCGCGACCTGAAGCCCGCGAACGTGATGATGGTCGAGGGCCGCCAGGGGAAACTGCAGGCGAAGGTGGTCGATTTCGGCATCGCGGCCCTGGTGCAGGCCGGCGATTCCGACCTGACGTCGATGGACAACATCCCGAAGGTCATCGGGACGCCTTCCTTCATGAGCCCGGAACAGGCCCGCGGCCTGTCGGTCACCCACAAATCCGACCTGTACAGCCTGGGCGCCATGATGTACCGGATGGTCTGCGGGTGCAGGCCGTTCGACGCGAAGACGGATCAGGGGATGTTGATCGCGCACGTGATGGAACAGCCGCCCTCGATCAGGACGAAATTCCCGGAACTGGATGTGCCGGCCGCCTTTGATGATCTGGTTATGCAGTTGATGCAGAAGAAGCCGGAGGACCGGCCGGCCGATGCGGCGGATGTCGCGGACGCCCTGCGCGCAATGCTTCCGGAAGTCGGTGCGGTCCCTGGCCCGAAGGCGACCGGGGGTGGCCGGCGCTCCGGTCGCGCAATGATGCCGGTGGCGATCGTTGCGGCGGTGCTGCTGGTCGCGGCCGGCGCCGCCGCCGCCTGGTTTTTCATGGGGGGAGGCTCGGGCGTGACGGCAGTGGACGTCGACGCGTCCGTGGCGCCGCAGCCAATGGTTGGCGGCCAGCCGGTGCCGGAAGAAACGCAGCCGTCGCCGGTGGTGCCCGCGGCGGCTCCGGCGGTCCAGCCCGGCGGCGGGCAGACCTCGAATGCGGCACAACAGGCTGCCGTGGCTGCCCCGACTGCCCCGAAAGCCAGCCCCGCCGTGGCGAACGGAAACGCCGTTGCCGGGTCGCAGACCGCACCCGCGCAGGCCGGGCGGATTGCCGGAAACGGCGGAACGGATGCGCCCGTCCCGGCCGTCCAGTCCGGTTCCGCGTTGACCGTTCAGCCGTCTGCCCGGAAGAAGGTCCTGCCGCCTTCGATAAGCTCCGCGGCCGTCGGCGCCGGTGATGTGGAAATCCTCAATTCGGTGGCCGCGCCGCCCAGGCCCGCCGGTTCGAAGCCCGGAACGGTGACGGCCGCGGACGATGACGAGCCGGAGGTCGAGAAGCCGACTGTCAAAAAGGCGATGGATGGCGCCGAAAGCGCCTTCGACGAGCTGAATTTCTGATGACGGGTGGAATGGATCGTTTCGACGAAAGCCAGGCGGCAACCGACCGTACGGTGACTTCGACCGGCGAAGGTCTGGAACCGGTGTGCGAGCCGATGCCCGTGCCCGCGGTGGTGATTGCCTGGTCTCCGCGTTCGCCCGGCAGGACTGGTGAAAGACTGGTGCTGCGCGGGCGCGGGGTCGAACTCAACCGCCTGGAGTGTGTGTTTCCCGGCGGACGGATCGACGATCTTGAACTGTCGAGGGTCCACGCCAGACTGACCCGGGGAACCGGCGACACATGGTCAATCCGCGATCTGGGGTCGAAAAACGGAACGTTCGTCAACGGCGTTGCGGTGCCGGGTGCGGGGCAGCTTCTTGAACCCGGCGATGTGATCAGGGTTGGCGACACACTCCTCCTGTACACACAGGTCTTCTACCCGGCGCTGCCCGATGCCGACGTGCCGGAATACCTTGGCGTTTCGGATGCGGCGCGGGAAGTCAGGACCGCAATCCGTCGTTACGCAGCGTCCACCCTGCCTGTGCTGGTGACAGGCGATTCCGGCGTCGGAAAGGAGGTCGTTTCGCGCGCGCTGGCCCGAATCGGCCGTCCTTCCGGGCCGCTGGTGGAATTCAACGCCGCCAACGTCGGTTCGAACCTTGCCGGAACCACGCTGTTCGGCAACGTCAAGGGCGCTTTCACCGATGCACGGGAGGCGCGGCCCGGCCTTTTCAGGGCCGCCGACGGCGGCACGCTGTTCATCGACGAGGTCGGGGAACTGCCCCGCGACGTGCAGGCCCAGCTTCTTCGTGTGCTGGAAGACGGCAAGGTGCTTCCGGTCGGCGGTTCGACACCTGTGCGCGTGAACGTCCGCGTGGTGGCAGCCACCAACGTGGATCTGCGCGACCCGGCGGTCTTCAGGCCCGACCTGTACATGCGACTGGCACAGTTGACGATACACGTGCCGCAGTTGCGAGGGCGTCGCGAGGACATACCGCTGTTCGCGGCCGCGTTTGCCGGGGGCCGCCGTTTTTCGGTGCGTGCGATGGAACGCCTGCTGGTCCACCCATGGCCGCTCAACGTCCGTGAGATGCGCGGGATCGTCGCCCAGGCGCTTGCCCAGGTCGAACCGGGCGACGCGCCGATCGATCTGCCGCGCGTGGCCACCGATCGCATGGAAGCGCTGGCGTCCCGATACCGTGTGGAAGCCAGGGAAGAAGGGCCGTCGGTCGTAACCGCGGAACACGTTGAAAACGCCCTGCGCGAATCTGGCGGCAACATGTCGCACGCGGCCAGGATGGTCGGTCGCGACAGGGCCCAGTTTTACCGGCTTGTGAAGAAATTCGGGCTCGACCCGGAGTCTTTCAGATAGAGGGCGATCGAATATCGTTCGCCCTTCCGAAACGTGCGGGACAAAGGTCGATGGTCTGCAGGGGGCGGATGAAGAAAAGTCCCCCGGAAATACTGGAGTGTCAATGAGTCGTTGCGCCTTCCTGTTTGTTGTTGCGTTGTCGGCCTCCGCCGTTTTTTCATGCCACTCGTCGAAAACGGGCGTGCGGCAGCAGGGCGGCACCACAATCCTGGAAATTCAGTCGGACCATTGTTTCCTGGGTTCGTCGGATCCCTGGATGGACAACGTGTCGACGTGGAACGAGGCTGCCCAGGACGCGGTCAAGAACCTGTTCGGGGCTCATCGTTCCGCGGCTATCCGCAGCGGGTCGGTCAGCTTCACGGCGACCGACGGCGTCGACTACGCCGACAAGATGCTGATTGCCGAAATCAAGGCAACCCTGTCGGGCGCGAGGGTCGTGGGATGGTGGATGGACCGCGCCGGCGCCGGCCCGCGCGGCATGTGCGGCAAGCGTTGCAGCAAGGCCACGGTCTGGGCCGTGGCGTGCGTGGACGGTCATGAAGCGGAAGCCTCCCGCGTGCTGCCCGAAGCGTTCATGGGTGGTATCCCGGAATGGCTGAAGAACCAGAAACCGTCGAAGAAGCAGCTTTGCGCGGTCGGGATTTCCGGCCGCACGATAAAGCCGGAAGATGCGGTCGCGAATGCGATAGATGACGCGCGTCGAAGGGTGGCGGTCCAGATATGCGCGGTCGGCGACCACGCCTTTGTCGATTATCTTTCCGGCGGCACATATTCCTTCCCGGATTCGCAGCCCTCGCCCGCAGCGGTGGCGCATGTCAACGAAGTGGCCGGCACCGATGCCGAAAAGGTAAATTCCTGGCTGGACGCGGACGGGGTCGGGCCGCTGGGCGCGAAGGGGGCTGCATACGCCCGCGTCTGCATCCCGCGACCCGCCGTCGAATGTGCCATGAAGTGAGTGTGTGCGGTCATGTGACGGTCATGTGACCCGGGCGCCCCGGCGGCCGTTCCCACGTCAGGGCTTATCGTTTCTTCGGGGCATTCCGTTGCGGCAAAAATTGTCGCCTGCCCTTGAAATATGCGGGGATCCGCTTTTTGATGGATTAAAATTCATCGAATTGGTAAATTTGGCACCAACGTTGCTTTGGATGTCGATGTCTCGTTTTTGCGGAAGTAGCCCTTCCACAAGGAGGATGGAAATGAAGAAGTTCGTTATGTTGGCGCTGGCTGGCGTCATGGTTCTGGCGTTCGGTTGTTCGAAGCAGGCCCAGGTCCCGAAGAACAACTTCCAGAAGGATCTGGCGGATGCCCCGGAATGGGTCAACCAGGGATGCTCCGCGTTCTCCGGCGAAAAGGGCAAGATGATCTGCGGTCTCGGCTCGATGGAAGGCACGAACAACCTGTCGCTGTGCCGCACCGCGGCCAAGGAACGCGCCCGTGAGGACCTTGCCCGCGACTACGACACCGCCGTCAGGGCCATGTTCAAGTCGTACCAGGCAAACATCGGCGACATCACCGACGGCGCCGCCAGCGACGAACAGATGGTCGTGGACGCCGCAATCAACCTGACCAAGACGAACATCCGCGGCACCAAGCTGGTCGGCCAGTGGATCTCCGGCGACGGCCGCTGCTTCGCCCTGATCAGCCTCGACGTGGAAGCGTTCCTGGACAACCTGAACAAGATGGAAAACCTTTCCGCCAAGCAGCGTGAACTGATCACGAAACACGCCAACGAATCCTGGGACGAACTGGTTACCCTGACCCAGGAAAACTGATCAATCCGCCCCCCGGATCAGTTCCCTTCCGTGCCATCCTTTCGCTGATGTAATTCTTCGCACGCCGGTTGAACGTACGCTGCCCGGCCGTCAGGACGGCAGGCCCGTTTGAACGGCGCGCACCGCCGGCCCCGGGGTCAGCCGGTGGACCAGATGGCAGGGGTCATGTCATTTCACGGCTTCGGACACCCGCCCTTGAGGGAGGGGCCGACTTCCATGATGGCGTTGCGGACGATGTCGGGGGTAAGGATTTCCGGGAGGATGATCGGGTCGCCGCTGCAGGGCGGGTACACCAGGTAAACCGGGACGCCGACACGTTCGTGGGATTCGATCAGCGCGGCGATGTCGGGGTCGCGGCGGCTGAAGTCGGCCTTGAAAGGCGCGACGTCGTTCGCCCGGAAAAGATCCGCGCTTTCGTGCCGATCCAGCACCACTTTTTCGTTGGTCCGGCAGTTCATGCACCATTTTGCAGTGGCGTCCACGAAGACCGTTTTCCCGGAGGCGCGTGCGGCATCGACGGCCGGCTGGGACCACTTGCGCCACTTCACAGGCCCTGAATTGTCGACTTCGCCCGCGGTTTCCAATCCGTCGAAGCGCAGCAGCACCATGCCGCACAGAAGGACGATGATGGTCAGGACGCCGCCCGCCAGGAACCTGCTTTTCCGGATGGCCGCACTGCAGGCCTTGCGCAGATCGGCCTTTTTCGCGGACTGCTGCCTGGCGTCAAGCGTGAGGTCACGTGCGACCTCGCGTTCGTCATGTTCCAGCCGGGCCGCGGCATCGGTTTCGAAATGGCGGCATCTGACCCCGTAAATCCAGGCCGCCGCCGCGATGATCAGCAGCAGCCACAGCATCCTTTCGACCGCGTCCAGACCGTATGTGCCGCCGAGGACGCCGATCAGCCACACCATGGTGGCCAGCAGGAAGAAAGCCAGTCCGTGCGACCACGTGTTGCCCTTTTCGCTGACGCGGAAATTGCCGAGATGCGCCGACCAGCCGGGCAGCAGGGCAAGCAGGAGGAAGGGCAGGGCGAAGCCGATGCCGAGGGCCAGGAAGAAGGCGAAGATCTGTCCCGGTCCGGCCAGGAAAGCGAACCCGGCTGCGGGCCCCAGCAGCGGCGCGGTGCATGGCGTGCCCAGGAACGTGACCAGCAGCCCGGTCATGAACGATTCGACCACGACGCCGCGTTTCCGTGTCGCGCGCAGTTCGCGCAGGTCATCGGTGTGGTTGACCATCTGCAGCGGGAAGACCGAAAGCATCCCGAGCGACATCAGCATGAGAACGCCGCACATGATTGCCAGGAAGTACGGATTCTGGAACTGGAATCCCCAGCCGACCTCGTGCCCGACGGTCTTCAGCGCAACGATCAGCGCGGCAAACGCCATCATCGTGGCCAGGATGCCCGCCGTGTAGGCCAGACCGTTCAGCAGCAGCAACCTGTGGCGTTCACGCCGATCCTCGTATTTGACCGCGGTTTTTACAAGGTGGTTCAGTTTCGGGATGATGACCGGAATTACGCACGGCATCACGTTCAGCAGCAGGCCTCCGGCGAACGCAAGCAGCAGGAAATACCATGAAAACCCGACCTGTTCCGGCTGCGGGCCGTTTTCGATTGACGGAGCCTTTGTCCCGTTGCCGGTAACTGCCGGAGTCTTTGCCGCATCAGCGGCCTCCGCGTCGGCCACAGTCCCGGAGGCAGGTTCCGAGTCCCTGATCCACGGGTTGACATCCGGGGTCGTGAAACCGTGAACGCGGAACAGACCGGCAGCATCGGAACCTGCCCGCGTTCCCCTCAGGAAGCCGCCGGCGAACGGCAGGCAGTCGGTGCCGCGCA
>CAYYCO010000009.1:55992-58443 GCA_964470365.1 uncultured Anaeromyxobacteraceae bacterium
GCCCGCGTTCCCCTCAGGAAGCCGCCGGCGAACGGCAGGCAGTCGGTGCCGCGCAGGGTGACCGAAATCGTCCACGCACCGTCCGGTATTTCCGCGTCGCCTGATTTGTCCGGGGCCGCGAAAGACCACTTGTCGACCATGCAGTCACCGCCGGCGATCCACTGCGGAACAAAGTCGTCGATGCCTGAAAAACCGTTGACACGGAACCCGAGGTTCCATACGCCGCCGTTGTAGGATACGTAGGCCAGGTGGCCGTCGGTCGATTCCAGGTCGGCCGGCACCGAACCGGCCTCGAATGCAGACGCCGCCTGCGACGTTTCGGCGGTCTCGCCCACGGGTATGGTGATTTCCGTGGACGCCGATCCGCCCACGCACCTTTGCGCGCACGCCAGCCAGGACACGTCCGCGCCGACCGTGATCGCCCCGTCCGGCGGCGCAGTCCGCACCTCGGTCTCCGCGGAAACGACAGTGCTTCCCTCGTAACCGAAAGCGGTCAGGTCGAATACCTCGCGGTCCCACGTGGTCGGGTGCGGGAATTTCGCCGGGCCCAGGATGGTGGTACGCGGATCCGTCCTGAATTCGACGGTCGTCGGTTCGCCCGTATTGCCTGGCCAGGGGGCGTAAATATGCCATCCCGGCGCCATGGTCAGACGTACGCAGACGTGAAAGGCCTGTCCCGGCGCGGCCTTCGAAACGTCTGAAATCATTTCGACCGCGACCGGATTCGAGTCGTCCGGTCCGGCCTTAACCCCGGGGGCGCCGGATACCGCGTCCTGTGCATTTGCTGCTTCCGGATGGGCGGCGGCGGTGAGTGCCGCTACCAGCAGAAGAAGCCGCGTCCCCGAAATCCGCCATGCGGAGGTCGTTTTTTCATTGCGTGTGGCCATCGAATCATCCCATCAACAGGAATCGGCTGAGTGCCACGCGTGTTATAGCACATCCGGCCCCGCAGGGCCCCGCCCGCGCCATCCGGCACGGGGTCCGCCGAACCTGCGAACCCCTTGCCGGAGTGGCTGTTTTTGTCTAAACTTCCGCCAGCGTTCCCGACCTCGAAGGAAATGCCGTGAACCGTTTCCCGACCACCCGTTACATCATGCCCGTGACCGTCTTTCTTGCCGCGCTCATATGTTCTTCGTGTTCAGCGCCACAGAATGCCGCGCGTCCGGGCTGGGTGGACAATCCGCCTCCGCACGACAGCCGCAACCTTTACTTTGTCGGCGGCAGCGGATGGCGCGGCAGCAAGTCCGACGCGAAGGCCGCCGCGCGTGCCGCCGCGATCGGCGAGGTTCCGCGGTATATCGCTTCCCAGGTCCAGTCGCTTGTGGCCGACGTCCAGGTCAATGAAAACGGCGCCGACACGAACCGCGTGGAAATTGCCGTTACGGTCGTCGGCACGGCCGTTACGCTGCGCGAGGTGTCGGTTCTCGAATATTCGTGCGATCGGTCGGCGGCCGGTTACGACTGCAGCGCGCTGGTCGCGTATCCCCGTGCCGAGTACGACCGGGCGGTGGCAGAAATCGATGCCGCCGAAGAGGCCTGGCGGGTTCGCCAGGATCAATCGGGCCGGGCGGCGCTTTCGTCGTATTTCGATGCGGTGAACCTGGAAGATTCCGGCAAGCCATGCCACTCCGTGGACAGGCTCAAGGAATCGCAGGCGGCTCTGAAATCGATTTCCGGCGTCCTGGCTCTGGATAACCCGTCGCTGCCTAACACGGACATACTTGGTCGGGAGGTCGCCGCGGGGCTGGCGCGCGTGGCGCCGGCCTGCGACAAGACCAGGAACTGGATTGCCGTCCGCGTCGTCGTGAGTTTCGACGGGGCCGATTCGGATCGGCACGCGCAGGCGCTTTTCACTTCGCTGACAACCGTGGCCGCGAAATACGGGTTTGAAACGAATCGCGAACCGATCACTGCCGGCGACGCCGGGCTCTGCCTGTCGGGCGACCGGGATGCTGCGATCGGGGCCGCGGGCGCATCGCGGTACCTTCTGGTGGTTCGTGAACGATCGGAATTTTCGTCCGAACGCTTCGGGCTGGAATTCTATTCCCGGGCGGCCGCCGACTGGGCGCTTGTGGACCCGTCGTCGGGTGCGGTGCTCGCGTCCGGCTCACCGTCGGGCGTCAGCGGCGCGGGCATCAGCCGGTCTGGCGCCTGCGACGCCGCCATCAATTCCCTCTGGTCCGCCCACCTGGCGCCGGCCGTGAACAACGCGCTGGCCGCGATCAAGAGGTAGGCGACCGTGAAGGAACCACGAATCACTCATCTTTTTGCCTGTTTCGTCTTCATGGCGGCCGCCGTTTCCACGGGCGCCGATGCGCGCGAAAACGTCGGCGCGGCCATCCAGTCGCCTGGCAGTGCCGTGTGCTCCAATGCCGACAATCATCCGGTTTGTCTGGCGCCCGGCGACGCGGCCCCCAGATTCAGGCTCCGGGACCTCGGCAACAGGTGGCG
>CAYYCO010000009.1:58543-63425 GCA_964470365.1 uncultured Anaeromyxobacteraceae bacterium
GCGCGTCGGCGCCCGGTTCCCGGTGCTGACCGACTCCAGGGGCGCCGAGGCGGCCCGCTGGGTCGAGATGTGCAACAGGGAAGCAGTCCTCCCGCAGATGTTCCTGCTGGATGACTCGGGGATCGTCAGGGGGGTGGCGGGCGGCAGGCATCAATCGATCGAATCCGCGCTGCCCGAACTTCGTTCGTTCGTTGCGCCGTGACGTCCGTCGCGGCTTTTCGGCAATGCAGTTCTGGAATCATTGAGGGGAATCGAATGGGGCGTGAAATATACGATGTTGCGATAGTGGGCGGGGGGGTCATCGGCTGTGCGATTGCCAGGGAACTCTCCAGGTACGACCTGAAGGTGGTTCTTCTGGAACGCAACGCCGAAGTCGGCTTCGGGACCACCAAGACCAATTCCGGAATCATCCACCCGGGTCACGACACGCCGCTTTCGACGCTGAAGGGTCGTCTGGTGGTCCGCGGGAACAGGATGTTCGACCAGCTCCAGCGGGAACTGAAGTTCGGTTTCGAACGGATCGGCGCCATTTACTGGATTCGGGATCCGGAAGACAGGCCCAGGCTTGATGCACTGATGCGGCTTGGCCTTGAAAAGGGCGTCGAGGGGCTGGAACTCTGGGACTCCGACCGCCTTTCGCGCGAGGAACCCAATCTTTCGCGCGACCTTATCGCCGCGCTTTACGCTCCCAGCGGCGGCGTCATCAACCCGTATGAATTCGCGTTCGCCCTGATTGAATGCGCCGAAAACAACGGGGTCGAACTGCGCGTTGACAGTCCCGTCCTGTCCATCGAGCGGGAATCCGTCGCCGATGGAGGGCTGCTGCACGTCCACACCCCGGGCGGTGTCGTCGACACCAGGTTCGTGGTCAACGCGGCGGGCGTGCACGCCGATCTGGTCGCTGCGATGGTCGGGCTGGATGATTTCAGGATAACTCCCCGCAAGGGCGAGGAATTCATGCTGGACAAACGCCTGCACGGAATCGTCCGCCGGCTGGTCTTCCCGCTGCCGACCGGTGTCACGAAGGGCACCCTGATAATCCCGACCTACGACGGTACAATCATGGTCGGCCCGACAGCCCACGACACCGACGACCGTGAGGACGTCACGACATCGGTCGCCGGCGCCGCCGAAATCTTCAGCTATGTGACCAGGCTGTGCCCGTCCATCCATCAGTCGGACGTCATCACGGCCTTTGCGGGCCTGCGCGCCGTGTCCACTACCGGCGATTTCGTGATCGGGCCCACGGCGGTCAAGGGGTTCATCAATGTCGCAGGCATCCAGTCGCCCGGACTGACATCGGCGCCGGCCATCGGCGAATACGTTCGGGAAATACTGGGTGACGAGGGGTTGCGGCTTGACGAAAAGTCAGATTTCCGCGCGGAAATCGCCGGGCCGCCGCGGTTTGCGAAGGCGCTGCCCCGCGAACAGGAACGGATGGTGGCGGCGAACCCGGCGTTCGGCCGGATCGTCTGCCGCTGCGAGATGGTGACGGAAGCCGAAATCCACGATGCGATTGACCACGGCGCCCGGACGATTGACGGGGTGAAATTCCGGTGTCGCGCCGGCATGGGCCGCTGCCAGGGCGGCTTCTGCACTTCCCGGATCATCAATATCCTTTCCGAAAGGCTCGGGATTCCGCCCGAAGCGGTCACCAAGCGCGGCGGCGGTTCCTGGATCATGACCCCGATGACCGACCCGGTGGTGCGGACGGCCGGGGAAGGGGAGGTCTGATCATGCTTGGGAGGATGGAAGGTCCATACGATGTCATGGTTGTCGGCGGCGGGCCGGCTGGGCTGGCGGCCGCGATCGGTGCCCGCGACGCGGGCGCGCGCAGGGTCCTGGTCATCGACCGCGAGGCAGAGGCCGGCGGCATCCTGCTGCAGTGCATACATTCGGGGTTCGGCCTGCACTACTTCAAGCAGGAACTGACCGGGCCGGAGTACGCGGAACGTTTCGTGACCGAGGCGCTCGACCACGAAATCGATATCCTGCCGAATTCGTACGTCTCCGGCATCGGCCTCGACAGCGACGGCGCCAGGCGTGTCCGGATACTCAGCGCCCAGTATGGCCTGCGCACGTTGATCTGCCGATCGGTCGTGCTGGCGATGGGGTGCCGCGAAAGGACCCGCGGCGCGATACGCATTCCGGGGACGCGTCCGTCGGGCGTGTTGACCGCCGGCCTGGCCCAGAAATTCACGAACATGATGGGATACCTGCCGGGCCGCCGGGTGGCCATCCTGGGTTCCGGCGACATCGGCCTGATCATGGCGCGCCGCCTGGTCCTTGAGGGGTGCGAGGTCGTCGGCGTGTTCGAACTGATGCCCTACTCGAACGGCCTGACCCGCAACGTTGTTCAGTGCCTGAACGATTTTGGAATCCCGCTGCAGCTGTCCACGACCGTGACCGAAATCATGGGCCAGGATCGCCTTACCGGCATAAAGGTGGCCCCGGTCGGTCCGGGGTTCAGGCCGGACATGTCGAAGGAACGCTACATCGACTGCGATACGTTGCTGCTGTCCATCGGCCTGATCCCTGAAAACGAGATGTCCCAGAGCCTGGGCATCCAGCTTGACGTGACCACGCGCGGCCCGATCGTGTCGTCGACGCTTGAAACCAGCCTTCCAGGTGTCTTTGCCTGCGGCAACGTGCTGCACGTCCATGACCTTGTGGATTTCGTTACCGGCGAGGCGCTGCGGGCCGGTCGCCACGCCGGCGAATACGCCATGGGCATCCGGCGCGCGCAGGACAACATCAGGCTGCTGCCGGGCGACAACGTCAGGTATTGCCTGCCGCACAGTCTCAGCACCGGCCACGAACACCAGATTTTCATGCGCTGCAAGGAACCGATGAAGCCTTGCGAAATCATCATCGGCGACATCATGCGCAAGAAGCTGTCGTTCGTCGTTCCGGCGGAAATGATTATGTTCAAGATTAAGCCGGACGTGCTGGACCAGTTCCAGGGCGATACGCTGCGAATCGACATCCGTCCGCTTGAAAACTGAGGCGGTGGCGTTTTGGGGTGAATGAAGATGAGTGACCAGAAGAATTTCGTTTGTATCGGATGCCCGATCGGATGCCCGCTTCAGCTCACGCATGAGGGGCGCGAGGTTCTGGAAATCGAGGGCAACCAGTGCAATCGCGGTGCAAAATATGCCCAGCAGGAATTCCACGATCCCAGGCGGTTCATGTCCACGACCGTGGCCATTGAGGGCGCGCGGTGGCGGCGGCTGCCGGTCAAGGTGACGGCCCCCGTGCCCAAGGACCGCGTCGTCGAGGCCGCCGCTGAAATCCACAGGCTTTCGGTGCGCGCGCCGATCAGGCTTGGCGATGTGCTTCTGAAGGATCTGCTTGGCGAAAAGGGCGTTGACGTCGTCGCCACGCGGACGATGGACAGGATTTAGCCCACCCGCCGGCTTGACGCCCGCGTCCGTCCCAACTACGCTTCACCTTTCCCCGGGTTTCAAGGTGGGAACATGGCTGCTGGCAAAGACAAACCGACGATTCTCGTTGCCCTCGGCGGGCACGCATTCATCGAAAAGGGCGAAAAGGGCACGATCGGCGATCACGAACGGAACGCCGCCCACATCTGCGAATTCCTCCAGACGCTCGTCGAGCGTGACTACAACATCGTGATTACCCACGGCAACGGTCCGCAGGTCGGGACGCTGCTGCTGCTTAACGAAAACTGCGCCGATGAATCCATTCCGAAGATGCCGATGGACGTTCTGGTGGCTGAAACGGAGGGCTCGCTGGGCTATTTCCTGCAGCAGGCGATGCTGAACGAACTGCGCCGGCGCGGGATTAAGCGTTACGTCGTCACGGTGGTCACGCAGGTTCTGGTCGACCCGGATGACGAGGCGTTCCGGAACCCGACCAAGCCTGTCGGCCCGTTCCTGACAAGGGAAGAGGCGGAAAGGCGCCGCGACCAGATGGGCTGGCAGATCGTCGACGATTCGGGGCGCGGCTGGCGCCGCGTCGTTCCTTCGCCAAGGCCTGTGAAGGTCATTCAGCGCCACATGATCCGCGAATCGGCCGAGGCCGGGCACATCGTCATCGCCTGCGGCGGCGGCGGCATACCGATCATCAAGAAGCCGGATCGTTCATACGAGGGCGTGGAAGCGGTCATCGACAAGGACCTGTCGTCATCGATGCTGGCGACGCAGATCGGGGCGGACATATTCGTGATCCTGACCGAGGTTCCCAAGGTCTATACCGGATTCAACACCCCGAACCAGCGCCAGATTGACGCGATCACCTCCGAGGGCCTCAAGGAGCTGCTGGACGCGGGCGAATTCCCCGCCGGATCGATGGGGCCGAAGGTCGAGGCCGTCTGCGGCTTCCTGGAACGCGGCGGACAGCGGGCGATCATCACCGACCCCCAGAATCTGGCCGCGGCGCTTCGCGGACTGGGCGGCACACACATCATCGGCGGTTGCTAGACTGCCCCTCGACGCGCTCTGCAAAAACCATGAGATGTTGTTTGGCTGGATACTGGCAGGATGTCCGCCTCCGTCGCGCATGCGGCGCGACCACGGCGTGACACCACGACATAGCTTCAGGTTTCGCACGAAACCTGAAGCGAAGTCGGGTGGAGCTAAGGGGATTCGAACCCCTGACCTCTGCGATGCGAACGCAGCGCTCTCCCAACTGAGCTACAGCCCCGGTTCAATGTACCGGCCGAAACCAGCGGACGGATTATCTTGGAACCCCGCTTTTTAGTCAATACCCCAGAATCCCGATCTCGGGGCCTTTCCCCGGGCCGGCGGCCCGACCGTAGCGAGGCCCGCCATTCAGAGCCCGGGTCCGAGCGAAGCGAGGCCCCGGGACCACGTCGCCCGCCACCCGATTACCCCGGCCCGACCGAAGGGAGGCCCGCCAT
>CAYYCO010000010.1:0-55275 GCA_964470365.1 uncultured Anaeromyxobacteraceae bacterium
TTTCCACCGGCGCGGGTTCCATTTCCACCGGCGCGGGTTCCATTTCCACCGGCGCGGGTTCCATTTCCACCGGCGCCACATCCGCGGCCCCGGCAAATTCGACGGGATCGAACCCGGTTTCACCATGACCTGCCGGTTCAGCCGCGTCCGAAGTATCGGCGCCGTCAAAACCGAAAAGGTCATCTCCCTTCCATGAACCGCCCATAGCTGCACGCCCCGATTAAAACAGACACGTCGACCGTCTGTGCGACGAAGTCCAATAGTAACCCGGCCCCGTCGGGCGTCAACAAAAAAGCACTAGATGTTGGGGTTATTCGACAGGTAACCCACTAACTTTTGTGTTCCAACAGGTTACAAAGAGTTTTCAACAGCAGTCCCCTGGCGCGTCCGCACGGGCCGGCCACCGCGACACCTCTGACCTTGACCGCGACAGAATTGTCATGGATTGAGTCCGGATTCCGGTGACCCGGGTTCAAATATTTCTGCAACACTTCGGCTTCCGGCTCGAAAAATCCTTTCACTGTCGCCACTTCCATATCGGCAACAAACTTGGCCCGCAAAATGCATTTGAACCCGGTCGTGAGCTTCTGGAGGTCAACCATGTACGCTCTGGATGAACGCGAATTCGATAACGGAACAGCAACGGACGACGAAGGCCGGCGGGTGGCCCTCATGGACGAATCGGCGATTTCCGAAATCACGTCGAACTCGATCATGGCCTACCTCAGCCGCATCGGCGATGCGCCCCTGCTTTCGCGCGAACAGGAAAAATCACTCGCCCGTGCCATCGAGGACGGCGAAAAGGAAAGTTTCCTGTGGATGGTCAGGATCCCGTTCTGCCTGAACCACCTGATTGAATTCCCCAGAAAACTCACTTCGGGCGAAGTCTCCCTGCTCGACGTTTCACTGCTGGACGAAAGCAGCCACGAGGACTGGACCCCGTCGCTTTCGAAGGAACTCGAGGATTTCGCGTCCAGGATTGCGGGCATTGCCGCGACCGGCCGTGAAAACCAGATTTACGACGAATACGTGCTTTCACTCGAACTTTACCAGGCGTACCACGAATTCAAGTTCGGCGCGGGCATCGTGCGGCTCGTACTCCGCTCCCTGCAGCAGGAACTGGAAAAGCTGTCCCGCAGCGCCGGCGGATTTTCGACGCCCGACGATGCCGACGCCACGGCATTCGGCAGCCTCGACGTGGACACCCGGGTCATTTCCGGCGCGGCGTCGGCACGCGCGTCCGGTATGGTGCTCGGCGTACGCGGTGACGCCCTGCGCGAGGCCGTCACCGGCCTGACCCGTGCCCAGGGCCGTGTGGACCGGGCCAAGTCCCGCATGATCAGGTCGAACCTCCGGCTGGTGGTGTCGATCGCCAAAAAGTACATGAACCGCGGCATCCCGCTGCTGGACCTCGTCCAGGAAGGCAACATCGGCCTGATGAAGGCGGTCAGCCGCTTTGAATGGCGTCTCGGCCACAAATTTTCGACATACGCCACCTGGTGGATTCGTCAGTCCATCTCCAGGACTCTGGCGGAACACGGGAAGACGATCCGGGTCCCGGTGCACCTCGTCGAATGCGTGAACAGGGTCAGAAGGGCCCGCGCAGTCCTCAGGGTCCAGAACGGCACTGAGCCGACCATGGACGAAATCGCCGCGGCAACCGGCTATACGGCTGAACAGGTGTTCCGTGCGGAAAAGACCATTCTGTCGGCGGTCTCGCTTGAAAGCCCCATCGGCGATGACGACAACAAACTGATGGACATCGTCGAGGATGCCAACGCACGCCAGCCCTTCGAAGACACCTGCGAAGAAAACATGAGCCTCTGTATCCGCAGGCTCCTTGCCGGACTCTCTCCCAAGGAGGAAGCGGTCATCCGCATGCGTTTCGGCATCGGCGTCAAGCGCGAGCACACGCTCGAGGAAGTCGGCGAGGCCGTCGGCCTTACGCGGGAACGGGTCCGCCAGATCGAGGTGAAGGCGCTCCAGAAACTCCGCGACCCGGCATACGCCCGCGACCTCGCTTCGTTCCTGACCGATTAATCCCCCGCGCGCGCATAGTCATTGACTTTAAAGGCTCTTGTCGTTAAGTTACGGCGCGTTTTTCCCGGAGATGGAAAATGGCCGAAAGCACCGAAAGCAGCCTTGTCGAACAGCGGATGGAAAAACTCGCAAAGCTTAAGGAAATCGAAGGGATCGCTTACCCGAACGATTTCCGGCCCAGCGAATCGATTGCCGCCGTTTGTGCCCGCGGGTTCTCTCCCGACGGCACGCGCCTCGAAAACGACGTCCTGGAGGCGCAGCCCGTCCGTGTCGCAATCGCCGGCCGCGCCATCGCGGTCAATTCATTCGGAAAGGCGGCCTTCATAAGGGTCCGCGACCGTTCCGAAACAATGCAGGTGTACGTCAAGAAAGACGGAATCGACGAAACTTCCTTCGACCGATTCAAGCTGACCGACATCGGCGACATCGTCGGCGTCGAGGGCAGCATATTCCGCACACGCACCGGCGAACTTACGGTCAAGGCGGAAAAATACCGGGTGCTTTCCAAGGCGCAGCGGCCGCTCCCCGAAAAATTCCACGGTCTGCAGGACGCCGAACTGCGCCAGCGCATGCGGTACGTCGACATGATCGTCAACGAGGATTCGCGCGAGGTCTTCCGGACCCGCACGAAAATCATCAAGTACATCAGGGATTACCTGGATGCGCGTGACTTCATCGAGGTGGAAACCCCGATGATGCACCCGATACTGGGCGGCGCCAACGCACGCCCGTTCGTGACGCACCACAACACGCTGGACGTCGACCTGTACCTCCGCATCGCCCCGGAACTCTACCTGAAGCGGCTGGTCGTCGGCGGGTTCGACCGCGTGTACGAACTGAACCGGAATTTCAGAAACGAGGGGTTCTCGAACCGCCACAACCCCGAATTCACGATGATCGAGCTTTATCAGGCATACGCCACCTACCTCGACCTGATGGACATGACTGAAGACCTGTTCCAGTCCATGGCGCGCGACATCATCGGGAAGACGGTCGTACAGTTCCGCGGCCACGACATCGACCTGGGCAAGCCGTTCCGCCGCCTGCCGGTGTGCGACGGGCTGCGTGAATACGCCGCCGCCCCCGAGGCGGTTTTCGTGGATCGCATGGCGGCGTACGACTGGGGCATCAGGCACCACATCGACAGGAAGGCCGCCGACATCATCATGAAGAAGTACGAGGGTTCGTCCGACGAAAACGCGTCACGTAACGCCGCGCTCGAAATCTGCATGATGGTGTTCGAGGAAACCGTGGAACAGCACCTGATCCAGCCGACGTTCGTCACGGACTTCCCGGCCGCGATCTCGCCGCTTTCGCGCCGCAAGGACTCGGATCCGACCCTGGTGGACCGCTTCGAACTGTACGTCGCCACCAACGAATTCGGCAACGCGTTCTCGGAACTCAACGACCCGCAGGACCAGGAATCGCGATTCCAGGCGCAGATGGTCGCCAAGGCCGCCGGCGACCAGGAAACCATGGAATACGACGAAGACTACATCCGCGCCCTCCAGTACGGCCTGCCGCCTACGGCCGGCGAAGGAATCGGCATCGACCGGCTCGTGATGCTGATGACCGGCAGCGACAGTATCAGGGACGTCATCCTTTTCCCGATGCTTCGCCCGGAAAAACAGGCTTGATCCTGCTGCTACCCGGCCCGTGGCCGACGGTGAATGATGGCTGACGGTCTGATCACAGCGTTAGGGAAGACGCTCGAATACATTGGCCCGGCGCTGCAGCTCGTCGGCGTCATCCTGTGTTCACTTGTGATGACCGCCGTCCTGGTCGGCGTAACGGTGCGCGTCCTGAAGGCAGTGTCCGAAAAGGGCCATCCGCGCTCATGGCGCCTGATGCTGGCCCTTCGCTTCCTTGTCGGCTTCCGCGAGGAAAACCCCTCATGGTTCAGGCGGCTGGTCCCGGTCGCGGGCCAGAACTTCATCGCAATGACGGGAACAGCCATCGGCGTTTGGGCGCTGATTGTCGTGCTTTCGGTTATGAGCGGGTTCGAACTCGACCTGAAAGACAAAATCATTCGTAACAATCCACACATAACTGTCGAAAGGTGCCCCGACCCGACCGACGATTTCGATGAAAAATCCGCGTGCGCCGGCCTGGTTGAACGGGTCGCCGGCATTGACGGGGTGACCGGGGCCGAATCCTTCACGCAGGGCGAGGCGCTCGTGGCGTCATCCATAAACATGGGTCCCGGCACCACGATTCGCGGCATCGAAATCGGCGGCAGGCTCGAACGGCTCTGGCTCGCGGGTTCCGTATCGCGCGGGGCGCTTGAGGGCCTCTTGAAACCTGAAACGACCATCGTCGACAGGGAACTGGGATTCGAACCCGTCGTGCAGGCCCAGCCCGCGGCCGAACCGGCCCAACCGGACGAACTGGCGCTCGCTCCCGTCGGCGCCGGCGACGGCGCGGTCAGGAACAGGCCGGGCATCATCCTCGGATCCGAACTGGCTATCGGCCTCGGTGTCGGGGAGGGCGACGAAGTCACGGTGGTGATTCCGGACGGCGACATCGGCCCGACCGGCGTGATACCGGCCACCAGGACCTTCCGGGTGGTCGGCACCCTGAAAACCGGCCTGTACGAATACGACCTGAAGACGGCGTTCGTCCTGAAGGAAGAGGGGCTCAAGCTGTTTTTCGCCCCCGGGCGCGAACGCATCGCCGTAATGGTTTCCGACATGGACCGGCTTGACGAAATCGCGGCGGAGGTGATCCGCGCGACGTCGGGCGGCGGCGACGCCAGGGTCCGCACGGTCACGCAGTCCAACCGTTCCCTGTTTTCGGCGCTGATGATCGAAAAGATCGCTATGTTCCTGGTGCTCGGGCTGGTGATTCTGGTGGCGGCATTCAACGTCTTCGGGTCGCTGCTGCTGATCACGATGGAAAAAACGCGCGACATCGCGGTCCTGCGCAGCATGGGCGTCACTCGGAACGGCATTCGGTCGGTGTACTTCCAGATCGGCAGCGTCATCGGCCTTACCGGGATGCTTTCCGGGCTTGTCCTGGGACTGGCGACCTGCTTCTACATCAAGATGGTCGGCATCGCCCTGCCGTCGGAATATTACATCGAGCGCCTGCCGGTCGCGATCGCGCCGATGGACGTTGCCCTGGTGGCCCTTGCCGCGCTGGCCGCCGCGCTGATCGCGACGATATATCCCACGACGGCCGTGGCCGCGATGAGTCCGGCCGACGGCCTCAGGAACGACTAGGAGGATGACTTGGAAACGGCATCCGGCAGCGAAAACATCCTTCTTTCGGCCAGGGGGCTGACGAAGGCATTCCAGCACGGCGGACGTGAAATTCACGTACTGCGCGGGCTTGATCTGGAACTGGGTCCACGTTCTATGACGGCCATAGTCGGCAAGTCGGGCGTCGGAAAAAGCACCCTGCTGCACATTCTTGGAACCATCGACACGCCGGACGGCGGGAACATCCATTTCGACGGAATCGACGTGTTCAGGCTGTCGGAAAGGGAACTTGCCTCGTTCCGCAACTCCCGGATCGGGTTCATATTCCAGTTCCATCACCTGCTGCCGGAATTCTCGGCGTTGGAAAACGTGATGATTCCGGCGATAATCGGCGGACTGTCGCGCCGGGAGTCTGTCGCGCGCGCGTCGGAACTGCTGGATACCGTCGGCCTTTCGCCACGGTCGTCCCACCGGCCGGGTGAACTCTCGGGCGGTGAACAGCAGCGCGTGGCACTGGCCAGGGCGCTGGTGATGCGGCCGCGGCTCATCATCGCGGACGAACCTACCGGGAACCTTGACGACGCCACCAGCGAAGAGGTGCATAACCTCTTTGCCGGGGTGAACGAACGGTACGGCGTTGCGTTCCTTGTCGCGACGCACAGCATGAGGCTTGCAGGCAGGATGCACGGTATTCTCAGACTGGAAGACGGCGTTCTTCACGCGGCGGAGGGAATCGCTTGAACAGGCTCCTGCCGGTGACTGCTGTCGTTGCGGCCCTTGCCCTTTCCGTGGCGGCATCTGCACAGATGCGTCCCGGCATGGGCGGCGGCAGTTCGCTGTCGGACCGGGAACGCGAACCCGAATCGCCCGACATCATGTGGGACGAGGGTGACGAAACGGCCGCCGCGAATCCGGACGAGGTGGAAACGGCGCAACTGACCCGCCCGACCGGCGTGGCGCCGATCATCCGCGAAATACGCTTCGTCGGTTTGCTGCGCACCGATCGTGATACCGTCGCGCGCCACGTCAAATCCGCCGTGCTGGCCGAACTGAACCAGGAACAGATTTCTCTGGACATCAAGGCCCTCTACCGGATGCGAACCTTCCGCAACATCGACGTGCGTGTCATCCCTGACGGGGACGGCGTGATCGTCGTCTTCAACGTGGACGAATATCCCGCTGTCGCGCAGGTGCGTACCGAGGGCAACAAGAAGATAGACAACGATAAGCTCAAGGAAAAGATATCGGTCAAGGAATCGACAATCCTTGACATGGTTAAGGTGGAAAATTCGGTCAAGGCCATTCGTGACCATTACGTCGAGGAAGGCTATTTCCTGGCCGAGGTGACATACCGCCTGGACCAGAAACCGGACAACGTCGTGGACGTAGTGTTCGTCGTGCGCGAATACGCCAAGGTGAAGGTGCGGTCGATTGAATTCCTGGGCAACAACAACCTCACCGACGATGAACTGAAAAAGTTCATGCAGACGCAGGAAGGCAACCTGCTTTCCATCGTGTCCAACAAGGGCATTTTCGCGCGGGAAATGCTGGATATGGACATGCGTCGACTGGAATTCTATTACAACACGAAGGGTTACGCCGAAGTCAGGCTGGAAGACCCGATCGTGATGCTGTCGCGTGACCGCAAACACATCGCCATCACCATCACGGTCCACGAAGGTCCCAGGTACAACGTGGGCAAGGTGGACGTGGGCGGCGACATGGTGTTTGACAAGGAAGAACTGCGGGCAAAGCTGGCCCTGAAAACGGGCGACGTCTTCAACGCGGAAAACGTCCAGAAGGACGTGATCTGGCTGATGACGAAGCACAAGGACGAGGGATACGCGTTCTGTAACGTGGGTAATACGACCGCGCTGGACAAATCCGTCGATCCGCCCGCCATCGACTTCACGTACATCATCCAGAAGGGTGAAAAGGCACGGATTTCACGCATTGACATAACCGGCAACGAGGGCACGCGCGACTGGACGATCCGTCGCGAACTTCGCCTTTACGAGGGCGACCTGTTCAACGAAACCGAAATGAAGCGCTCGGAAGCCAGGATCAAGCGACTGGGATTCTTCGAGGAAGTCGAAATCCTGCCGTCCCAGGACCGCGACGCTCCCGACCTGGTCGTCCTGACGGTCAGGGTCAAGGAACGCCAGACCGGCGCTTTCTCGATCGGTGCCGGATTCTCGTCGGTCGAAAACTTCCTGTTCCAGGCGCAGATCTCGAAACAGAACTTCCTGGGCCGCGGCCAGACGCTGCGCCTCGAGGCCAGTCTTTCCAGCATCCGGAAATACTTCGTTTTTTCATTCGATGACCCGTACTTCTTCGACACCGACTGGACGTTCGGCTTCTCGGCGTACAACCGCGATTACGTCAACTACACATACGACGAAAACTCGACCGGGCTGAACCTGACCATCGGGCGCCGCTTCGCGGACTACTTCTCCATCGCGGCCACGTATCGCCTGGAAATGACCGACGTCAAGGCGGGCGGCCAGGAAGACTTCTTCGACGTGCCGGTTGCCAACATGAACCTGAACGGGCTGACCAGTTCGATCACGGTGACGGCGGCATTCGACAACCGCGACGACCGGATGTTCCCGACAAAGGGCAACGTGACCACGCTCAGCATGGAATGGGCCGGGTCCGAAATCGGTTCCAGCTTCGATTACATCAGGTTCAGGGCCAGCACAAAACAGTACTTCCCGCTGTTCCTGGGCGCGGTCGGCAAGGTTTCGCTGCGGTACGGATACATCTTCAACCCGAAAGGCGGGCCGGTGCCGATATTCCAGCGCTTCCAGGCCGGGGGCATCTTCTCGATCCGCGGATACGAACAGGCGTCGCTCGGACCGTCCATCCCGGTCGGCACCAGCCGCGACCCCGCGTCGTCGCTCTCATACTTCACGATCGGCGGCGACAAGGAACTGATCTTCAATTTCGAAGTCGAATTCCCGATCCTGAAATCGATGGGAATCAAGGGCGTCGTGTTCTTCGACTGCGGCAACGCGTTCGACGATACCGAATGGCCGAACCCGCTCGATTTCCAGTTCGCGGCCGGCGTCGGGATCAGGTGGTGGTCGCCGATCGGTCCGCTGCGTTTCGAGTGGGGCTTCCCGATCAACCCGCGCGAGGGCGACCCGCCCGTGGTATTCGAATTCAATATCGGCGCATTCTGACGCGACGGCGGCCTGATATGAAGAAACCCATCATTCTGGTTACGAACGACGACGGCATTCTTTCGCCCGGGCTTGATCCACTTGTCCAGGCCGCCGACCGCCACGGCGAGGTGTGGGTGGTCGCGCCCGACGTCGAGAACAGTGGCGTTTCGCATGCAATCACGCTTACCAGACCGCTGCGCGTGCACAAGGTCGGCGAACGGCGTTACGCACTGTCGGGGACGCCGGTCGACTGCGTGTTCATCGGCGTGAACCACATCCTGCCGGAAAGGCCTTCATTCATCTTTTCGGGCGTGAACCGCGGCCCGAACCTCGGGTTCGACGTCATCTACTCAGGCACGGTCGGCGCCGCCATGGAGGGCACCATCCAGCGGGTACCGTCGGCGGCCTTTTCCATGGTTTCAAGGGGCGACTTCAGGTTCCCCGACATCGCGCACCTGGTCGGCGACATGGTCGACAGGATCGTTGAAAACGGCGTGCCGGACGGCGTAACGCTCAACGTCAACATCCCGGACGCGACCGTGGCGGAATTCAAGGGGTTCAAGGTCACCCGCCTCGGCAACAGGCAGTATTCCAGCGAGGTGCTTAAACGCGAGGATCCGCGCGGCGGCACATACCTCTGGGTCGGCGGCTCCAGGGTCACCAACGAAACGGCGCCGGATGCCGACACGGGCGCGGTCGCTGAAGGCTGGGCTTCCGTCAGCCCCGTGACGCCCGATCTCATGGCAAGGGAAGCGGTCGGAATGGTCGCGTGGGCCAACAGGGCCGCCAGGGACGACCGGCCGGCACTGGACGAATAGGGCATCCGGCGCGGCCGGACCGGCACAGGGGGTAACGATGCACCAGGACAGGCGTTCGGACGACCCGATGGAACAACTGGTTCGCGACAACATTCGATGCATCCCGGATTTCCCGAAACCCGGAATCCTGTTCAGGGACATCACGACGGTCCTGGAAAACCCGGACGCGTTCAGGGCCGCGCTGGCGTTCTTCTTTGAAATCGCCACGAAACACGGCGCGACGAAAGTGGCCGGTATCGAATCCCGCGGATTCGTTTTCGCGGCGCCGGTCGCGGGTCACCTGGGCCTGCCGCTGGTCCTGTTCCGCAAGCGCGGCAAGCTGCCCTGGAAGGTGCGGCGGGTCGAATATTCGCTGGAATACGGGACCGACGTAATCGAGGTTCATGAAAATTCCATAGTGCCCGGCGACCGCGTGATGATCATCGACGACCTGCTGGCAACAGGCGGCACGATGGCGGCGGCGGTGCGGCTGACCCGCGAAATGGGGGCGGATGTCGCCGTCGCGGCGTTCATGGTGGAACTGCCTTCCGAACTGGACGGACGGGCCAAACTGGCGGACGTGCCGGTGGAATGCCTGACCTCGTACTGAAACCCGCGGTTCCCGATTTTCCGTTCAGAAATTTTTCAGCACGGTGTCGGCGAATTCGGACAGGTCGGCGAACTTCAGCACCGCCAGGCGGTCAAGCGGCGTGGGCTGGGCGTTGACGATCACCAGCCTGCCCCCGTTCCTGACGGTTTCAAGCGGAATGGACGCCGCGGGCTGCACCGTCAGCGATGACCCCAGGACCAGCATCAGATCGACCCGTTCCGCCAGATCGACCGCGCCCTCCAGCGCGTCGCGGGGAAGCGGTTCGCCGAAGAAGGTGATGTCCGGCTTGTACGCGCCGCCGCAACCGTCACACGTGGGCACGAAGCCGTCGTCGGGCGCGGATTCCAGCATCGCGCAGATCTCGTCGAACGTCCTGGTGCGGCCGCAGCCGATACATCTGTGTGTCGCGCCGGAACCATGTACCTCGAAAACGACGGTCGAACCGGCCTTCTGGTGCAGCATGTCGATGTTCTGGGTGATAACACCGCCAAGGAGGCCGGCGCCTTCGAGCCGGGCCAGCGCATGGTGTACCGGCCCCGGCCGGATGTCGCGTGTCCCGTAAACCAGTTCGCGGCTGCCGCGGTAATACAGGGACGGGTCGGCCCTGAAACAGTCGATGTCGAACATCCTTTCGGCGCCGGGCAGCCTGTACAGTCCCTGCGGACCGCGAAAGTCGGGAATCCCGCAGAGGGTTGAAACCCCGGCGCCCGTAAAGGCCGCGGCGCACTGGGAACCACGAATCATTTCAACGAGCCTTTCCATGCCCCTGTATTTCAACCTCAACTGGATGCGGAGTCGCGAGGGAACCCGGAGGAACCGGTGCAGGTCACCACGTCAAGGGATCGGCAAGGACGTCGCAGTCGACGAATTTCGCGCCGGCCGGGTTCTTAAACGGGCTGTTGCAGTATTCCATCAGGATTGCGAACGCTTCCACGTCCACGGCCTCGGCGCTGTCCGGCGGACGCAGCCCGTAGGTTCCGTCCGGAACCGATTCGGCCCACAGATCCCAGTTGGTCCACGATTCGAAATACGTCGCCGCCTGGGAGAAGTACTTTTCGACGTGACGCGCCTCGTGGGCCGTCAGCGGCAGCCCCATCGATGCCGCCTGGACCAGCAGGACGGCCATGTCGCTGTTCCACTGGGCGTCGTCGGTGCCGGGTTCGCCGGAAACCGGGTGCATGTAGCTGTCGATGCGTTCGGCAAGGCCCTTCAGCAGGAACCATGCGTCGCGGTACTGGCGCTTGACCAGGCTGGTGCCGACGCCGGCCATGTGGTAATCCCAGATAATCGGGATGTTGTAGTAGTGCGTGACGGACGCGAACTGATCGTAGACGCTTCCCATGCACGTCCCGCAATCGTTCGTTTTCCTGACGCCGTACGCGATCATGTCGGCCGACAGGCGCTGGCAGCATTCGTTGCGCGGGTCCATTTCCAGGTAGCAGACGTAGCTGGCGAGGTCCTGGTCATCGCAGGGAACCACATATGCGACACCGTCCGGCCCCTTGGTCCTGATGTTGTAGCCGCTGTCGACGATGTCCTTGTGGAACGCGACCATCGTGTCGAGGGTTTCCTGACAGGCCGTCTTGACCCATTCGTCCTTTGCGTCGGCCACGACGTATGGAAGCCATGTGACCGCACGCGAAATCGCGCGGACGTCGTCCTTGCTGCGCATGTTCGTGATGTAAATCGATCCCCACGCCGGGTTGGTCGGCCAGGCGAACGTGTGGGCGTTCCAGCCGTCCTCGTTGTGGTACATGTCGTGGAATTCGACGACCTTTTTCCGGCCGTCGTCCTTCCAGAAGTCGGTGTCCAGCGTGAAGTCCTGGTCCATCGGGAAAATCGCCCGCGCCATCAGGTTCGGGGCGGGATCGTTTTCGTCGTAAACGAATCCCTTGACCACAGCGGTCAGCCCCTTGCAGTACTGTTCCGTCAGCCGGGCCATTTCCCAGTCACCGGTCAGCAGGTAACCGTTCAGGACCGAATCAAGGACCATGGACCCGGGGATCCACATGTTGTGTTCGCCCCCGAGGTGCCTGAACGTAACCGTGTCGCCCGCCTTGACCGCCTGCACGTCGTTGTGCCACGCAAGGTAATCGTCGGCGTCGACGGTGTGATCCACGCCGGTGCTGGTGCGCAGCAGCCACCTGAAGTAGCCGATCTGTTTGTACGCAGCCGCAACGTCACGGGTGAACGCGGTGACGTCGGCATCCGGTATGGGATCGCCGACCGCCGGCCTGGTGAACGCAAAAGGCATTTCCCGGGGCGGGTATTCCTGCACGATGGCGTCAAAATCCGGGGTGGCGTCATCAACCGTGTCGGACATCGCATCGCCGGCGACATCCCCGGCCGTATCGTCGCCGATCACGTCATTCGCCGCCGTGTCGCTGTCGATCACGTCGGTCGTCGCCGTGTCGCGCCCCTCGTCCGCCGCCGTGTCGGACGGCTGCACCCCGTCGGTATTGACGGTGTCGGAAACGACGTCGGCCACGACGTCGTCAACCGTGTCGCGGTTTGACTCGTTGTTGCCGCACGCAACGAAAACCAGGGCAGTCAGGATAATCGGGAAACGACGCATGTTGACCTCCGGGATGTTTCGGGAATGGTACGGTACGGGATATTACATGTTTTGTCCGCAACTGAACATCGGGGCCGCGCCTTTCAAAAGAAAGCCGCACAACCTATACTACGGCCGTCGCCGGTATTGGCGGCAAGGGAGTCTGGCTGCCGATGCCCCACAGTCCCCAGAACGGCCGGCGGATGCTGCTGGTCAATGCCGAACGAACCTCCACCCGATCACCGAACCTGGGTCTCGGCTATCTGGCCGCGGTCGCCCGCGGGGCCGGATGGACACCTGTCATTTTCGACGCGGCCCAGCGTGGATGTGGTGCCGACAGGCTGGTTGAAATGCTCCGATCGGGTCCGTGGGACCTGATCGGTTTCCAGGCCTATTCGTCGGGGTACCCTGTCACAAGGGCGGCCGCGCGACTGGCTGCGGCAATCAATCCCGCCACGCCCATCCTGCTGGGCGGACGACACGCCAGCCCGCTGGCCGAAGAGGCGCTTGGCGAAGAACCGGCGTTCACCTGGGCGGTCGTTTCCGAGGGCGAGCCAGCGATCGAGGGACTGGCGGGGGCCATCGACGCCGCGGGGGGCGCGCAGGGGCTTGCGGACGATGCCCTGGCGGCGATCCCGAACCTTGTCCGCAGGACGCCATCCGGTTTTGCCCGCGGGCCCGCGCGCAATCCCGACAACCTTGATGATCTGCCTATGCCGGCATGGGATCTGATCGGGCCGTCGCATTACCCCGACAGTCCCATCGGTGCTTTCGTCGATGCCCTGCCCGTGGTGCCGATAATAACCAGCCGCGGATGCCCCTGCCGCTGCGGTTTCTGCGGGGCCCACCTTGCCGGCACGAAAATCAGGCTGCGTTCGCCGGTGGCCGTCGTCGACGAGATGGAATACCTTCACCGGCGTCACGGCGTCCGCGAAATCCAGATCCTGGACGACAACTTCAACTGGCACCGCAGCCATGCCGAGGGCGTGTGCGAACAGATACTGCAACGCGGACTCAAGATTTACATTTCGTTCCCGAACGGTTTGCGCCTGGATCATCTCGACGCGGATCTGGTGCGCCTGTTTGAACGTTGCGGGTGCCGCTCCGCGACCATCGGGATTGAATCGGGCAGCCAGAAGACGCTTGACCGGATGAACCGCCGCATCACCAGGGAAAAAATGGAGGCACTGCTGCGCGAAATCAAGTCGGTTTCCGGCATCCGCCTGACCGGTAACTTCATCATCGGCGTTCCCGGCGAAACGCGCGACGATATCGAACAGACCATCCGTTACGCGGCCTCGCTGCCTATCGACCGCGCGTCCTTCATGGTTTACCTGCCACTGCCCGGAACCGCGTTTTTCGACGAACTCAAGGCGGCCGGCCGCCTGACGTCGATGGATTACGGAATGCTGTCCCCGAACGAGGGCGGAATCCCGTTCGCCCCGGACGGAATGACCCCGGGCGATGTCAGGACTTTCCTGCTGCGATGCTACGCGCGCTTCTACGCCCGCCCGCGGATCATCGGCGGCCTGTTGCGCGAGGTTCACAGCCCCGGTCAGATTGCCTTCCTGGCGGGCAAGACGCTTGGCAGGCTGGGCGGGTCCAGGATTGGCGGCCCTACGGTCGCCAGGCTGGAAGACGCACTGAAATCGGTCTGAATTGCCGGCCGTGATCGATGACCGGTTACCGGCGATGACCGGCCACGACGTCCCTGGCGCGCGTCATCATTTCATTCCTGATGGTTTCCAGCGATTCGGCGCTGTCGGCCTCGAACCGAAGCACCAGCACGGGCTGCGTGTTCGAAGGGCGCACGAGCCCCCATCCGCCGCCAAACGAAACGCGCGCCCCGTCAATCGTTACAACGTCATGGCCGGCGTCGATGTAATGCCTGGTCAGTTCGTCCACGACGGCGACCTTTATTTCATCGGGGCAGTCGAGGCGCAGTTCGGGGGTCGCGAACGTGCGCGGAACGCCGGCCAGAAGCGCCGATGCAGGGCCGCCCGACGCGCACAGCACCTCGAGATAACGCGTCGCCGCATAAACGGCGTCATCGAAACCGTACCATCGGTACTTGAAGAACATGTGGCCGGAAATTTCCCCGCCGAGGGGCACGTCCGTTTCCGCCATACGGGCCTTGATCAAGGAATGGCCGACCTTCCACATGACGCCGCGCCCGCCCGCACGCGCGATTTCGCTGTACAGCAGATGGCTGCCCTTGACCTCGGACACGATTTCGGCGCCGGGCAGTTCCCGCAGCAGCGAAAGCGCCAGCGTGAGCAAGACCATGTCGCCGAACACCACCGCGCCGTCCTCGGTCACGACGCCGATCCTGTCCGCGTCCCCGTCGAAACCGAACCCGACGTCCGCCCCATGGGCGACGACCGCGCGCTGGAGTTCGGCCAGGTTCTCGATGACGGTCGGATCGGGGTGGTGATTCGGGAAATTCCCGTCAGGGTCGCAATAGAGCCTGATCACCTTGCACCCGAGCCGTTCCAGCAGCGGCACGGCCGTGATACCGCCCGTCCCGTTTCCCGCGTCCACGACCACCTTGATGCCGCAGTCCCGCGGCACGCGGCAGTCCGCGACGATGCGATCGATGTAATCGGGTGCGATATCCAAGGCCCGTTTGCCGCCGCGGCCTGAAAGGAAGTCGCCCGATTCGGCGATCGCCCTGATTTCCTGGATCTGGGCCCCGTATACCGACGTTTTGTCGGCACAAAGCTTCAAACCGTTGAATTCCCGGGGATTATGGCTGCCGGTTATCATCACCCCGGCGCCGATTTCAAGATGGTACATCGCAAAATAGGTAAGCGGCGTCGTCACCATGCCGAGGTCCACGACGTCGATACCGGTGGCATTCAGGCCGGCGGCCACCAGTTCCCGGAAACGCGACGACGAAATCCTGCAGTCGCCGCCAACCACGGCGCAAGAGACACCGCGCCTGCGCAACCATGTGCCGAACGCACGCGCGATGAGATCCACCGTACGATCGTCAAGATCGGAGCCGACCAGGCCGCGGATGTCGTATTCCCTGAAGATGAGCGGATTCAAATTGTTCATTCATCCTCCGATGCGGGTCGTTCCTGTTCGAATTGCCGCCGATGCGGATTTTGACGGGCGGCGGGGAATTCATTCCGCGGGGTTGTACATGATCGGATCGGCGCTGCCGTTGGTCGTGGAAACGCCGCCCATGACAAGGACGCGGCCCGTCTGGTCGACGATCATCGCGTGACCGGCGCGCGGCGCCTCGAGAACCGGGAAATCCTGCAGGAAGGCCGGAATCTGGATCGTCTGTCCGTTATAGACGTATGGCGCCTCGCCAAACGATTCCACCGACGTCAGCCGGTTGGTGCCATCGGAACCACCCGTGAAGAGGATCTCGCCGTTGTCCAGACGAACGGCCGTCATCGCGCCGCGGGCGCTGGACAGCTTGAGGTGTTCGTCGGCCGACGAGCCGTCGCCCTTCTTCGCGAAACCGGCCTTCGTGACGCGGTACGCCTCGACGCGATCCGTCGGGTCGGCCAGGCCCTTGCCCCGGAAGCCGCCGGCGATCCATACGATGTTGTGTTTCGTGTCGTAAACCGCAGGAGCGAGAGTCCTGCCGGAATCCTGGATGCCGATCACGAGGTTATCCTGGCGGAGCACGGTGCACTGATTCCGGCTGGGGCAGTTGATGACGTAGGGTTCGATGGTACCGACGATTCCGGAATCGTTTTCGCCACCGACCAGCAGGTAGCCTTCATAGCCGGCCTGCTTCGTCAGTTCATCCGCAAATGATTTCACACGTACCAGCGAATGGTTGTATCGCACCACGCCGGTATCCTTGCTTCCACCGGCGGTTGCACCGTGGGCGATGTACTTGAGGTCACCCTCGGTGATCCACAGGATGTCCCAGGTTCCACCGGCCGACTTGAAATTGGATACACCGCCGAAAACGATGATGTAGTCGGAATCGGCGTTGATCAGGTCGGCGGTGAACAGTGCCCTGCCGGCCTTCCCCGGAAGCGGCGTCGGCGCGAGAATGAACGTGTTGGATTCCGGATTGAATATTTCGACCGTCGGCGTCGGGGCAATCGTGCCCCCGTCCGGCACCGAGAAACCGCCGATCAGGACGACACGGCCATCGGGATTGTCGGGGCTGCCAAGCTTGATCGCCTGATGGTATGCACGCTTGACTGCCATCCTGGTCGCCAGCGCGGTGAATTCGCCGCTGCGCGGATTGAAGAATTCACATTCGTCGGAAAGGTCGTACAGGTCGGTGGCCAGGAACCAGGTCCTGGCGTCCGCCTTGGCCCTGGCGCCGCCGCAGATCAGGATCCGCCCGTCGTCAAGTTCGGTGTATGTGGCGCCCACACGATCCGGATCGACGGGGACCGATGTGGTCACGACGCCGTTGTTGTCAACGTAAGTGGGCCTTACCATCGCGTTCACGGGTGAAACGAAAAGATTGATCGGCAGGGAACGGTCGCCGCGCCAGAGATCAAGCGACGTCGTGCGGCCCCGGCTGATGACCTTCTGTGCGTTGCCGTTGAGCGGATCCGGCGCCCCGAGGAATTCGAACGTGACCTGGCGGTCATAACCTTCCGGGAAGTCCGGCAGGTTGCCGGTTCCGCTGCCGCCGATGCCAAGCTGGTAATCCTTGACGACGTCGTCCATGCCCGGCCCGGTAACGGTGACACGGGTCGAATATGCGTTGGTTTTCGGGTCGGTGCTGACGCCGCCGTATGTCACCTCGGCAGCGACCGCCTTGACCTTCAACTGCAGGACACTGGGATCGCCGCCGTCATCGCATCCGGCAAGGCCGGAGACGGCGACGAACGCGAGGCTGCAAAGCAATATCGCAAAATTCTTCATGAAAAATCCTCCTACCAGCTGATCCCGCCGTTGACGTCGGCCGCGCCGCCGTCACCGAGGATGACGCCCGCGGCGGCACCGGCGGCCGCGCCGGCCACAACGATGCCGACGATGGTCCACAGCCACCACTTCTTGTACACGGGCACTTCTTCCGTCTGGCCGACCACCTCTTCAGTGACGTACTGCTGTCCGGAGGGCTGGCCAACGGTATCGTCGCCCATCGGGAAATCGGAAGGAACGTCCATCGGGAAGTCGTCGGGGATACCGCTGTCGCGGGAAGCCGCAGCGGTCTGCACCGGCTCGGCCACGGGCGCCGGGGCAGGCTTCTGGACGGGGGTCTCCGTCTTGACCGGTGCGGGCGCGGGCGCGGCGACCGGCGCGGGTACGGGTTTCGGTTTGGCCTGAACCATGCGATAGATGGCGGGCTGCGCCGTGACCGCGGTACCGGAGGCCGGATCGGCGATCACCCGCTGGATCCGGGTTTCGAGGCCCAGCAGTTCAACGTACATGTTGCCCAGATCGAGATTAATCACGGCCGGTTCGACGGCAAGCAGCGAGCCGGTCAGGCCGCTGGCCACGAACGCGCCCACATGGAACCTGTCGTTCGACCTGGCGTAGAACATGAACAGGACGTGATCCGCGAATACAGCGGTCGCCTCGTTCTTGACGTCCCCGGCGAACGCGGGCTGGTCATACAGACCGGATTTCGCGTACCAGACCAGCGGGCGCGGACCCGCCTTGATGACCGGGGCGGCCACCGGTTTCGGCTTTTCGATGCGGGACTTCAACGAATACCCCACGGTCGTAACGCCATCCTTCGTCGTCACCGAACCACCCGCCGGGAAAGACGTGTCGCCGGTGACGCGGACGTAATGTTTGCCACGTTTCAGACCGCTGATCGTCTGATCGCCCTGCCCGACCAGGCGGCCATCCACATACACGACGGCATCCGACGGTTCGACGGTGATAACGAGCGGGCCACCATCGGCAACCCTGTCGCGATTGCGTTCAACGGCCGCGCGCACCCGGTCGGACTGACCGGCGCCCGTGTAATCGGGCTGGATGGTAAGAAGAGCCCTGATGGCCCCGGCGCCTTCCTCGCCGAATCCCCCGTTTATGAATGAAACCGCGATCAGTTCGTGCGTTTCGATCAGCGCGGAAAGGTCATCCGTGTCGGCGACCATGCCGGACAGGCTGGTCTTGATCGCCATCAACCTGGTCAGAGCCGATTCCCAGGACTTGCCGGCAACCAGCCCGCGCGCCTTTTCGAGCGAAGCCAGCACCTGTTTCAGCTTTGGATTTTCATTTATGGGCTTCAGCACGGATTCCGGTTCGGGCGGAGGCGGGGCCGGAAGAGCGTAGTCGGGCCCGGGGTCGCGCACGTCCGAAAACAGCAGGCTGAGGCTGCTGTCGATTCCGAGCAGCGATTTCATGTGCTGTTCGATGGTACTGGCCACACTGTCGGGAACGTCGGCAGTTTTACCCGGCGGAATGACCAGCACGATTGACGAAGCGCCTGCGGGCGCCGTCTGGGGCACGGCGGCTGCCGGCAACCAGCACAGGGAACACACGAAAGTCAGCAGCAGCGGCGGACAAACGATCCACCGCCTGCGAAAGAGTCGGTTCAACATCACCCGACCTCCCCTCCGGCCGGAAAACGGGTTCCGGCGCACGAAAAAGAAACAGATAAACCACGAACAATCATAGTTCGGCGCTGGATAGTATCAGCAAAATCCGCGCACGGTCAAACGATATTGACGATGTATCTAATTCACCCGTGACACCCGTGACACCCGGGCGCACACATGCGCATGCCCGCGGAGCTACCCTTCGACGGATGACGCTGGCGCACCCGGGATCGAACGATTTTGCCTTCTGGCATCGCAATTTTCCCTTGACACGAAAGCCGTTTGACGTAAGATGTCCGTCGCTTTTGCGTTAGGCGCGTAGCTCAGTGGGAGAGCGCTACCTTGACACGGTAGATGTCGGCGGTTCAATCCCGCCCGTGCCTACAAACCGGCGCCGCTGTCCGATAACGATGGCGTATCGGCCCGTGCGGCGCCAGACCCCGTAAATTTTCCGAGGTGACGTGATCCAGCAGGCCCAGCAACAGCAGCAGCCGCAGCAGCAGCAGTCCGCCGAAAAGGAAGCCCGAATCAACCGCAGGATCAGGGCGCGTGAAGTCAGGCTCATCGGCGCGGATGGGTCCCAGCTCGGCATCGTAACGCTGACGCAGGCCCTTGAAATCGCCGAGGAAGAGGGGCTTGACCTGGTGGAAGTGGCTCCGGATTCGAAGCCGCCCGTATGCCGGGTCATGGATTACGGAAAGTTCAAGTACCAGAAGAAAAAGCGCCAGGCCGAGGCGAAAAAGCGGCAGGTCCAGGTTGTTCTGAAGGAAGTCAAGATACGTTACAAGACGGATGAACACGACCTCCAGACCAAGGTCAGCCAGGCGCGCCGGTTCCTTGGCGACGGCAACAAGGTCAAGTTCGTCATGTTCTTCAAGGGTCGCGAGGTCCAGTTCGCTGAACTGGGTTACCATGTTATGGAAAAGGTCGCCGCGGAACTGATGGATGTGGCCGTGCTGGAAAGACCACCCAGAATGGAACACCGTATTCTGGCGATGTATTTTGCGTCCAAGGGTGTCGTAAAAGATACGAACAAGGACCGGGAATCGGAGAACGAACATGCCAAAGATGAAGTCTAACAGGGCGGCCGCGAAGCGTTTCGGCGTGACCGCATCGGGCGGCGTCAAGAGGGCCAAGGCCTTCAAGAGCCACATCCTGACGAAAAAGGCCCATAAACGTAAGCGGAACCTGCGCCAGGGTACTCTGGTGGCCGCTTCCGACATGAAGAAAGTCCGGCGCCTGCTGCCCGGCATCTGATATTTGGAGGTTCATGTAAATGGCAAGGGTTAAACGCGGATTCAAGCGCCGGCAGCGCCACAACAGGGTCCTGAAGATGGCGGCCGGATACAGGGAAAGGCGGCGCACTGCGTATCGCCACGCGATTGAACAGGTCGAACGCAGCCTGGCCTTCGCGTTCGCGCATCGTAAGCAGAACAAGCGGAACTACCGGGCACTGTGGATCGCCAGGATTAACGCGGCCTGCCGCCTCAACGGCACCCGTTACTCCGACCTGATGCACGCGCTGAAGCTCAACGGTATCGATCTGGATCGCAAGGTCCTGGCGGACATCGCCGTCAGCGATCCGACCGGGTTCACCCAGATTGTTAAGCAGACTGTGGGCGTTAACGCCTGACAGCTGGAGGATACGATGACCAAGGCAGATATCGTCGAAGGCGTATACGAAAGACTGGGCGGATTTTCCAAGAAGGAAGCGGCCGCCATCGTCGAAACGATCCTGGACGTCATGAAGGACGCCCTGGTCAGCGGCGAAAAGGTCAAGATCTCCAGTTTCGGTTCCTTCAGCGTCCGCGCGAAAAACGAACGGCTGGGCCGCAACCCGAAAACTGGCAAGCCGCTTGAAATCACGGCACGCAAGGTCCTGACCTTCAAGCCGAGCCAGGTGCTGAGGTCGATCCTCAACCCGTAGGCCGGCCTGCATCGTTCCCCCTGCCCGGGAGGTGCCCCGTATGGCCTTCTTCGTCGAAAGGCCCATACCCGAGAGGCCCTATTTCAAGGTGGGCGAGGCCGCCCACATCCTCGGCGTCGCGCCCTCCACGGTCCGCTACTGGCAGAAAGAATTTCCCGGACACATCAGGGCGGAACTCTCGCGCAGCGGCCAGAACGTCTTTTCCCGTGGCGACGTCATCGTGATGGCGGTCATACTCAACCTCGTGCGCACGGACGGGATGTCGATTCGGGACGCCAGGACGCGGCTGACCGAGGTGATCGCCGAACATGGGGGACGAGTGGATCGGATTCAGCTGTGCCAGCAGTTTGAACTGCCCCTTGCGGACGGTGGACCAGCCCAGTCGGGAATTGAACCGATCGAACAGGGCATTCGGCGCGACCCGGCCCCATTCCCGGATCGCACACAGCCGGATCAGGACGAATGCACTTCAGACGACGTTTCATCCGGCAGCCATGATGAACCGCCGCCGGCGGCCGCGCCAGCGCCGCTTGTCGACACCGCCGCCGTCGACGCCCTTCGTGCCGACCTCGGGGAAGAAATCGCCCGGATGCAGGCGGAACTTGACGCACAGCTGTCAATGAACGAATTCCTGGCCGAGGACAACCGCCTGCTGCGCGCGACGGTGGTGGAACTGCGCGCGGAAAACAGCGCGATGATCGAATCGATACGCGACACGCTTCACGCGATTCTTGACGAAATCGACGGATAGGGCGGCAATGCGGGGTTCGCGCCGCCGGGCCAATCAGTGGCCGCCACCGGGGGAGATCTTCTTGCGACGGCGGTCAGCCTCGCGGTGCTTGCGCTTCTTGGAGATGCTCGGCTTTTCGTGGAAGCGGCGCTTCTTGAGTTCCTTGTAGAGGCCCTCGTTCGCCATCTTGCGCTTAAGCGCGGACAGGGCGCGACCGACGTCGTTTTCCTGCACCTGAACTTCCAGCGGCCTGAATTCAAGCTGTTTAGGTATCACCAGCAATCACCTCCTTCGGGGTCAAAGCGGGCGATCTTATATGCGATGCTGTCTTGATTGTCAAGCAGCGCGGCCACATGGCTGCGAACCTTATCGACGTCTTCCGAAATCTGCGCGACCAGGCCGTCCACCGAATCAAACCGCCGCGCCCCGCGAACCCTTGAAACGACGTGAACGCGAAGGCGGCGGCCAAGCAGGTCGCCGGACCAGCCCGGGATGTGCGCCTCGATCATGGGGGTCTGTATGTCAAAAGTCGGAACCGGGCCGATATGTACCGCAACCGGCATCGTGTCGCGACCGATCGTCGTGATGCCGGCGTAGACGCCGCCCGACAGCAGCAGTTCACCGTCGGGAACGATGTTCGCGGTAGGGAACCCGAGCTGCCTCCCGCGCCTGGCCCCTTTCACGACCTCGCCCGCGATTGTCCACGGACGGCCCAGGCAGGCGGTCACTTCGTCGATGTCGCCGTTCATAACCGCGCGCCGGATCCTGGAGGATGAAACCCTGGCGCCGTCGACCATCACGTCTTCTTCGACCGTCAACCCGAAGGCGCCGATTGAAGCTGCCGCCCGCAGCATTCCGACGTCGCCCTCCCTTTTTCTCCCGAACCTGGCGTCCGTGCCGACGTGAAGCTCACGGCATCCCAGCGCGGCCTGGAGGCACATCGAAATGAATTCGTTGGCCGGCGTCTGCGAAAATTCCCAGGTGAACGGAACTACAACGACGTAGTCAGGTTCGAAGGCCGAAAGCGCGAACACCTTTTCTTCGATGGTCTGGAGCATGCCGGGGGCGCGTTCCGGAGCCACCACCCTCAACGGGTGGGGATGAAAAGACAGGAAGCATGCCTTGAGTCCGAGGCGACGCGCACGATCGACGACGGCGCGGAGGATGCGGGCATGACCGAGGTGGACACCGTCAAAATTGCCCATGGCAACGACTGTCCCGCGGCCTGCCGACAGTTCCAGCCCCTCGAATCCCCTTATAAAACGCATGGGTTCAGCCTTCCTGGCCGGGGCAGCCGGCGGTCGCGGCCCGTCCCCCCGCGCCCGCGGCATGACGGATTTCGGCCCTCAGCGAGGGATCGCCACCCACGCGCTCAAGTTCGGCGGCCGCCCTGGAAAGGAGTTCGGCGGATGCGCGTTCCCTTTCGGTGATCGAGTCGCACAGATCAATTATGTCGTCGGCCAGGAAGCCGAATTCATCACCCTTGCGGAAGCGCCTGATGCCCGACGTGTCGCCGGAGCGGATTCGCCGCAGCATGCCGGACGCTGCCCTGATGGGACCGACAACCCGGAACGTCATGCGGATCGACACCCAGGTCAGCACGATGATCAGCGCGCCGGCGGACACGAACAGAATTACCAGCCTGTTACTGTCCTCCGTGGCCATCCATTCATCCATCCTGCTGTCGAGTTCGGCGTCGTCCTCGTTCAAATCGACACCAGCCGAAATCGCATTGATTCCAACCAGTTCATGTTGTTCGGCCAGGACGCCGGCATACAGAATCCCGAGTATGGCAATCACGACTGCGGCGGTCCCGGCCATGAACAGCGCGTACCTCGTCTGGAAGTTCCTGTCGATGTATATCGTGGATCTCCGGGTCGAAGCGTCCCGATCCTCGCGGCCATTTTCGACATCGGCCATGTTTTCCCCCTTCCCGGCCGGCTGGCGCCACGCCGACGAAGCGTTAATCGCCACCGTCCGACGACTCGTCCTCCGGGACAGCCTCCCCGCGAACGTCGTCGTCAAAAATGATGGCGGCCTTCCGTCCGGCCTCGAACGCCGCCATAAAACGGGCGTCCAGGCCGTCGTCGCGCACCGTGAATCCGTCATCGAACCGATCCGGCACACGTGTCGAAGGTCCACGGCCCACGCTGTCCACATCGACCGTCGATTGCCACACGATGAACCCGTTGGGAGCCACTGCCCTGATGTCGAGTATGGCCCCCGCTTCAGTTTCCGATCCCTGGACCCTTGCGGATCCGCGGAATGTCAGCCCGACCGGAGCTGCATTTGCGGAAACGGCGTTATCCGTGAAATCGAAGGACGCCCCGATCGAGTACCCGCCGACCTCCAGAAGCTGCTTCAGGAAGCCGCTCTGGAGATGCTGGGAGGTCTCACCGGGACTGTAGCCGCCGACCGACTCCAGCGATTCGACCATAAGCAGAATTTCACTGGCGCCGCCGACTGCCCTCGCAGCCGCACGCCTGATCCAGATAAGGGCGAACTGATCGGTTTCGTCCAGACCTATCTCGCAGATTCGCGCGAATGCCGAGGCCGGCGCGATGTCGGTCAATGCACGGGCCGCGGCCGTCCTGACCATGACATGCGGGTCCTTCAGCGCGTCCAGAAGAGCCGCCGTCACTGCCGGATCCCCGGGAAAGGCACGCAGAGCCAGCGCGGCCTGGGCACGCACCCTCGCCTGGTTCGAGGCCCGGAATGTTCCGATCAGTTTGTCCGCATCGCGGCGTGCCTTCAGGGAAACCCCTGCCCGCGGGTCCGGGTCTTCCGCATCGGCCTGTCCGCCCGACCCTTCTTTTTCATATGTCGACGGGTATTGCGCATACGCGGACGGGGACATCGCGCACGTGCAGGCAATAATGAAAAGCAGACGCTTCATGTTTCACTATGCCGTCGTATGCCATGGTCGGCCGGACAGGTTGCCACGGGCCTCTACATCTCGACGTCCACGAAGATGTAATTCCTGTCCCGTCGATAAAGATACCCGACTGACTTCTTAAGGTGAATAGTCACGATCATCCCGCCCTCTTCGGAAGGGTCGGCCACCGGCATCTGCTTGACCTCGATTCGATCGATCGCTGTCGGAAACCAGCGCGTGATCAGGCCGTTCAGGTCGTTTTCGGACCCGGGCGATGCAGCGGGAATGGACACCTCCACCTTGGTCGGGGACGGCCGCGTCACGGAAAATTCGAATTCACCTGAAACCTGGATGAACACCCGGGAAAATGCATCAAAGGGCTGAAACCCAACCCAGTTGACCACAATCGGGACTTCCAGGTCGAGATCGATCGGAGCCGCCGGCTTCGCGGGAAAATCGGCGTTCTCGCGAACCCCGGGCACCACGCCCTTGTAGCCGCGCTTCTGGTAGATTTTCCCGTCCTCGTCAACGGTGAAGACCTGGCCTTCGGAAGGCGCCAGGATGACCTCGCCATCCTGAGGCTTCGCGGCGGCGGCCGGGTCAACGACCTTTTCGGTCACGGCCGGGGCTTCTTCGGCCATAACGGCGGTGGAAAGCAGGACCGCGGACACGAACAGGGCGGCAGAAATAATTCTATTCATCGATCCACCTCGGTCACGTGGAAGGCAAAACAGTTCGCTGCCATTCTAAACCTTAACACGTACGGGCGCCAAACACGCGTACGGCAAATGCGCGCACGCGTCGCGCGGTAGCGTTGCCAAGCACATTCCATGCGGATATTCTTGTCGAACCTGGCATCGGGGGCTCCAATGAAACTGGTAACGGCCGAAACGATGAGGGAACTTGACCGTTTCACCATCAGCGAAATCGGGATTCCCGGGATCGTGCTGATGGAGGCGGCGGGACGCGCGGTGGCCGACGCGGCTGCCGGGCTTGCCGGATGCCGTGGCGGTGTCCGCGTGCTGGTCGTCTGCGGGCCGGGCAACAACGGTGGCGACGGATTCGTTGCGGCCAGGCACCTGCTGGACGCGGGATGCGACGTCACGGTCGTGCTGCTGGCCGAAAGACGGGCGTATGCGGGGGACGCCGCCACATGCCTCAAGGCCCTCGACTGGTTCAACGCCCGGATTGTCGAGGCGTCCCGCGGAATCCCCGACGACGTGGTGGCGTGGGCGATGGACGCCGTGATCGTCGATGCGGTCTTCGGCACCGGACTTTCCAGGCCTGTTGGCGGCGTTTATGCCGACACAATCGACATCATGAACACGCTTCATGGACCTGCGATCGCGGTGGACATCCCGTCAGGAATCGATTCGGACACCGGCGCCGTTCTCGGCACCGCCTTCGAGGCCGACCTCACGATCACCTTCGGCGCCGCGAAGATCGGCCATTACGTGTGGCCGGGCCGCGGCCACTGCGGCGAAGTCCGGGTGGTGCAGATCGGCATTCCCGCCGCCCTGACGGAACGTGCAGCGGATCTGCGCCTGCTGGACAACGGCGACATACGCGACGCATTCCCGGCCAGGCCGCCTGACTCCTACAAAAATACCTTCGGCCATGTTGCGGTGGTCGGGGGCCTGCCTGGCAAGACCGGCGCGGCAATCCTGGCCGGCAGGGCGGCAATCAGGGCAGGCGCCGGCCTGACGACGCTGGTCCTGACGGAACCGGCAGCAGGCAGGATCGAGGGCAGGTGGCCCGACCTGATGATCGATGCCGCCATCACGGAAAACGCGGGGTGGCTTGGGGTCGATGACCAGGTCCTCAGTGCCTTGCTGGACGGCAAGAGTGCGCTCGTGATCGGGCCGGGGCTGGGTACCAGGCCCGGTACGTCACAGGTCGTCACCCGGCTCCTTTCGGGCGGTCTGCCGGCGGTCCTTGACGCCGACGCGCTTAACGCCATGGCCGCCGACCCTGGCGCGCTCAAATCGCTGGGGCCGGACTGCGTGGTTACCCCGCACCCAGGCGAGGCGGCCCGACTGCTGGGCGTGGACAAGGCCGCCGTACAGGCGGAAAGGCTGAAATCGGCCCGCGAACTCGCCCGCAGGACCGGGGCGGTGGCGGTGCTGAAGGGGGCCGGCACCATAATCGCGGCGCCCGACGGAAGGCTGGCAGTCTCGGCCTCGGGGTCGCCGGCGCTTGCAGTCGCCGGGGCGGGCGACGTTCTTTCGGGCATCATCGGCGCACTCATGGCCCGCGGGCTGACGCCATTCGAGGCCGCATGCGCCGGCGTGGAACTCCACGGGACCGCCGGCTCCGTTGCCGCCGCCGGAATCGGTGAATATCCGACTGCCGCCAGCGATCTTGTGGAACTTATCCCCGAAGCGATTAAAATTGCCTGCGGCGGCTCTCCGATCCGCCACGTCACCCCTTGTGAAGGCCCCGATGATTGATTCGCTTCGACAGATAATCCGGACGATGCGGCCGGCCCAGTGGGTCAAAAACATCTTCGTATTCGCGCCCGTGATATTCGCCAGCCGCCACACGCGCGAGGATCCCGCGCTGCTGGCTTACGCGACGGCGGCGACGCTGGTGTTCATACTGCTGGCCGGCGCCGTGTACATCTTCAACGACATTCTCGACGCGGACAAGGACCGGCTGCACCCTTCGAAACGCAACAGGCCGATCGCTTCCGGGCGCCTTTCCGTCGGGCGGGCCGGGGTTGCCGCGTTTGTCCTGCTGGCGGCCTCGATCGCGACGGGGACGGCACTGGGCTGGATGTTCCTGCTCAGCGCCGGTCTATACCTGGTCCTGAACCTCGTCTACAGCAGCGGACTGAAAAAGGTACCCTGGATCGATATCCTGATAATCGCTGCCGGGTTCGTGCTGCGGATTCTTGCCGGGTGCTTTGCCATCGGTCTCGCCCCGGCGGAAATTTCCTATTACCTGATCGGTTGCACGTTCCTGATCGCCAGCTTCCTGGCCCTCGCGAAACGACGCCACGAGGCATCCGTTTTGGCTGGCGGCGGCACCCGCGATGTTCTGCGGAGCTACGATATCAGGCACCTGGACGCCGCAATGTTCGGGGTGGCCGGGGCCAGCGTCGCCGCCTATGCGATGTATGCCTTTTCCGCGCGCACATCGATGTATTTCGGCAACGAAAGGATGCCCCTGACCATCCCGTTCGTCCTCTTCGGCATCTTCGAATTCATCAGGATTCTCAGGCGGCCGGGGGAAACACGAAGCCCGACCGACCGAATGCTCCGCGACCCCCTGTTCATCATCAACGGACTGGCCTATTCGGGGATGGTGGTGTGGATCGTATACGGCTGACGAAATGCTGGGAAACAGATCCATACCGCTGAAGTGCACCGGACTTGCTGCCGCACTGCTGTGCCTTTCGTGCGCCGGTTCGCCGCTTTCGCCCGCCGAAATGGCCCACCGTCGCGTCGCGGCGACTTCATCGAAGTGGTCGGACGGGGTCCAGGGCCTGCTGCGTTTCAACCCGGCCCGCTGCCAGTGTCCTCAGTTCGAAATACTGGTCGACGGCGCCTGGAACAGGATCGAAGTCACGAACGACATCGGTGAAGACCCCTTGATGGCTGACCTGTATGCCGCCGCCATGTCGGGTGGCGCCGGATGGACCGCCACGGTTACCGGCCGGACGCACGGCGTGGAAAAGCAGCGTTACAGGTTCCCGGTGGTGCGCGTTGAAATAGTCTCTGTATGCCCCGGGGGCCTTTGCCCGGGAAGCGTTGATACAGACGACAGGCAGGCAGATACCCCCGGGGCCGGGGACCGCCAGTACCAGAAAAGGTAGAGTGAAATGAGCAGATGCATCGAATGTGTGCCGAACTTCAGCGAGGGACGCAACCGTGACGTGATCAACGCGATCACCGGCTCCATGGAAAGGGCCGGCGCTGTCGTCCTGGACGTGGACATGGGCGCGGCCGCGCACCGGACGGTTGTCACAATGGCGGGCGACCCGGAAAAGGTGCTCGAGGCGGCTTTCCAGGCGATACGGACCGCGGCCGGGCTGATCGACATGTCAATCCACAAGGGCGAGCACCCGCGGATGGGCGCCACCGACGTATGCCCGTTCGTGCCGATCGACGGCGTGACGATGGCAGAATGCGTGGAACTGGCCCGGCGGCTGGGGCGGCGGGTCGGGGACGAACTCGGCATCCCCGTGTATCTGTACGAGGAGGCCGCCACGTGCGAGGCCCGGCGGAGCCTGGCGGACATCCGCGCCGGGGAATACGAGGCCCTGCCGGCGAAGATGGCGAACCCCTTGTGGGCGCCCGATTTCGGGCCGGCCGCGTTCAACGCGCGTTCCGGGGCAACCGTCATCGGCGCAAGGGAATTCCTGGTCGCATACAACGTCAACATCAACAGCCGCGACCGTGTCAAGGCCAGCCGGATGGCGATCAGGATGCGCGAGGGGGCCGGGCCGGCACGGGGAAGCGACGGCGAAAAGATTTTCGGGCCGGACGGGGAATGGTTCAGGGTTCCGGGCGCGCTCAAGAACATCCGGGCGGTGGGCTGGACCATCGACGAATACGGTGTGGCGCAGGTTTCGGTCAACATCCTGAACTACCGCAAAACCCCGATCCACGCGGTTTTCGAGGAAGCGAAACGCCAGGCGGCCGAACAGGGCGTGTGCGTCACCGGCAGCGAAATAGTCGGCCTTGTGCCCCGGGACTGCCTTCTGGCCGCCGGCCGTTTCTATCTTGAACGCCAGGGCGTGTCACCGGCTGCCCCGGACGCCGAACTGATCCACATCGCGTGCAGGTCGCTCGGCCTGTCGGACGTGAAGCCCTTCGTCCCGGCCGACAAGGTTATCGAGTACCGGATGAAGGCCGGCTCGACGTCGCTGATTGAAATGCCGGTCAATCGGTTCTGCGACGAAGTCAGCGCCGATTCCGCGGTGCCCGGCGGCGGTTCGGTCGCCGCGCTGGCCGGCGCGCTTGGCGCAGGGCTGGCGGCGATGGTCGGCAACCTGTCCTACAAGCGCCAGGAACTTGAGGGCGTGCGCCCGGAACTGACGACAATCGCGCTGGAGGCCCAGGCGATCAGGAAGGATCTGCAATCGCTTGTCGTCGAGGACAGCGCGTCGTTCGCGGCCGTCATGGACGCCATGCGCATGCCGAAAGGCACGCCGGAAGAGGTTGCGGCCCGCAGGACGGCGATCGACGCCGCCAACGAATACGCAACGATGGTCCCGTTCAACACTTTGAAGCTGTGCGCCCGCGTCGCGTCTTTGGGCGCGCGCGTCGTGGAAATCGGTTACGAAAACTGCCTGTCGGACGGCGGTACCGCCACGGCGATGGCGCTTGCCGGCGCCGAGGGCGCCGCGATGAATGTGCTGATCAACCTGGGTTCACGGAAAGACGCCCACGGAACCGCCGAACTTCGCGCGCAGGCGCTTGAACTGCTGGATGCCACCCGCCGCACGACAGCGGCCGCGCTGGCCGGCGTGCACGCCAGGCTTGACCGGGCCGACTGATCAGAACCCGAAAACCCACTGATCGGAAACCACTAGATCGACATCCGGCAGTCCCGGCAGGGTCAGCACCGCCCGCATGACATGCACCAGCGGCTGCATTTCGGGAATGAATACGCGATCGATGTGTACGACCGCCTCGGCGCACGAGAACTGGCGCGGACCGACCTGCCCGCCAAAATGGTCGCTGCGCCCGAAGGCGATGTGCAGCCCCAGTTTTTCATCGATCAGGATTTCGCCCAGGGGTTTCACGCCGAAGTCGCCAAGCACCCCGACTCCCAGCTCGGCAAGGTTGCCATAGGCCGGTTCCGCCGCGAGGTGTTCCCGTTCGCAACTGGCCGCCGGCCCGTCGCCCATGACCTCCACGGCCCTGTTTTCGACGATCCTGTACGTGACCACTTCGTCATCGAACTGGACCGGCAGGAGCCCCTGGCTGGCGCTCGGATCGCCGTGGTTCTCGCCCTCGTATGGAACGATGTACGCCTCGCCGGACGGCAGGTTGCCGACCTGGCCGGCGAAGGGGAAGCGGCCGCCGGAGCGGTGGCCGGTCCGGTGACGCAGGTCCAGATGGAGTTTCATCGGGACTCCGCCTGCCTGGAATTCGAAATCGGCCCCGGTCGCGGCGTCGAGGAGGTCGGCCATGACGCCAACCCGCCGGTTCACCTCGACGTAATCGATGCGGAGCGCGTCGACCATTTCACGGCAGAACCCGGGCATGGTGGCGGCGCGGAACCCGAAATCGCGCGCCGCCAGTTTCAACGGCGCCGTTGCCGAAAATTCGGTCGGAGCCAGTATCATCGGACGGCGGGCGAACAGCGACGAAAAAGGAACCTGTGCCGATTCGTCGAGGCCGTCGGCCGAATCCGGCAGGGCGCCGGGCGACACGACCCAGGCGCCGTGCGGCAGTTCCGCATTGTTCATCCTGACGTTGCGGTACGCCGCCAGGACGAATTCACGCCCGTGATCCGCGGCCAGCATCGTCGACCATTCTTCCGCGATTCGCCGCCTGTCGGCCCACGCCTGGCTGTCACCCACCACGTGGTCGGGCAGGTCCACCATGATCACGACAAGCCCGTCGTTCGGACCGGGGCTGAAAACCCCGTCGATCAAATCAAGCAATTCCGAAGAGTTAAGATTAGCAGTCATACAAACCTCCGATCCGCCGGCGTCCCCGGGGGACAAAAGTGCAACACCCAAGCATACATGACGATACAGCACACCGGAACCCAAACCCAATCAACACCGGAGGGTGTCATGAATGCCAGGAAGCTCATAAACCGCATGTCCCCCATGATCCTCGTCATGTCCATCGCAACGCTCGCCACGGTCGCCGGAATCACCCAGCTTACCGCGTGCAGCGACTTCGAACCGGCCCCGGACATCAGGATCCGGGCCGATGCCGGGAACGTGCCGGAAGACGAGGGTGCGGCGCCGCGCGAAGACGCCGTCGTCGATACCGGCGCCGCTGAAGACGAAGGCACCGTCACGGACTACGGCCAGCCGCACGTCGATTTTCCCGACCCGGAAGACGCCGCCGTGACTTCCGGGGATCCCGGGTCCGCAGCCGTCGACAACGGCACGGAACCGGAAGACGCCGGCTTCGACGAGGGCTGGCAGGCGTCGGTCGATACGGGGGTCTCGCCCGTCGATCCGACCGGATGCCCGGGATACGTCGGATGCGACTGCGAACAACCGGAAGACTGCCTGTCCGGCCTTTGCGCGCCGACACCCGACGGCCACCGCTGCACCCGGATGTGCACTACCGGCGACGACTGCGAACCGGACGAAACCTGCCGCATCATGAATACCGACCAGGGGCCCGATGCCGTGTACGCCTGCCTGAACCGCTGGCCGACGGCGTGCCGTCCCTGCGTGGACGACGCGGACTGCGAGGCGGCATGGCTGGATACCGACGAACAGCCGGCGTGCGTCGCCGGCGGCAGCAACAACAGCTTTTGCGCACCGATCGCCCAGGGCGCCACGCTCGAATGTCCCGAAGGATACACGGTCGAACGCGTCGAACTCGATCGCGGCTGGTCATGGATCTGCGTGCCGGACGCCGGGGAATGCCCCTGCACCGATGCGTGGAAACACCCCGGTTACGAAATGAACTGCAGCGTGACCAACGAATTCGGGACGTGCACCGGGACCAGGTTGTGCCACCAGGAATGCCCGGCCAGCATGCCGGCCGGGGAAACGTGCGACGGCCAGGACAACGACTGCGACGGGACGGTTGACGACGGCATCAACGGAACCGCCTGCCCGATCACCAACGCCATCGGCACCTGCACCGGCCACGCCCAGTGCGCCAACGGCGTCGAAATCTGCCTGGGCGCCGAGGCGACGACCGAACGCTGCGACGGCATCGACAACGACTGCGACGGGTTCACCGACGAGGACCTGGGCCAGACCTGGTGCGGTGTCGGCAGGTGCTCGCACATGGTCGACAACTGCATCGACGGCCACTACCAGATATGCAACCCGCTCCAGGGCGCCAGCACCGAAACCTGCGACGGCATCGACGAGGACTGCGACGGCCGCACCGACGAGGAACTGGGGGACATCACGTGCGGGCTGGGAATCTGCGCGAAGACCGTGCACAAATGCGTCGCCGGAAAACCGCAGCAGTGCGTGCCCTACCCCGCCCTGCAGGTCGAAAAGTGCGACATGAAGGACAACGACTGCGACGGCCTGACCGACGAGGGCTACGGCGTCGTCACCTGCGGAGTTGGCCCTTGCCGGCACACGGTCGATACCTGCAACGACGGCGTGCCCGACACCTGCGACCCGTACGAGGGCGCCACCATGGAAATCTGCAACGGCTTCGACGAGGACTGCGACGGCCACACCGACAACGGCATCGCGTACGCCGCCAACCTGATGGAACCGAACAACAGCCTGGGCGCCGCCATCAACCTCGGCGACGTGTTCGAGGGCGACCCGACCCGCAGCTTCGAAGCCATGATCTATCCGTCAGGCGACACGGACTACTTCGCATTCGAGGCGGTGGAGGGCGACCATTCATGTCCGCTCGGCTGGGACCAGGATTACAAAATCACCGTGACACTGTTCAACCCGACCGGGCCCCACGAATGTCCCAGCCAGTCTGTCGCCCTTTACAATGCGGCGGGGGCGGTGCTGGCGTTCGACCCGGCGGGCAGCTGCCTGACGCACACACTCGAATACAAGTGGGACGGCGAATGCGGTCCGGACGATTCACGCGACTTCTTCGTGAAGATATGGTCCCCGGAGGGTGGTGGCGTGAGCTGCCTGCCCTACAAACTGAACCTGACCATGACCAAGATCTGAACGGGCATCCGCCCGCCCCACCCTGAATTCCACCAGATCCGCAACATGCCACAGTTCACCGCAGCACCGTCGGTTGCGCCAGGCCCCAAACGGGCCCGCTGATGCCTTCCCGCGTGCACGGGCGTATAATGCAGCGCCCTTGCGGAGGATTCCGATGCAGAGTTATGGCGTCGATTACATTGATCCGGAAGACCTGAAAATCGAATCCCTCGGGGAATGCAGATACCAGTCGCCCCTCGCCTCCCGCTACTTCGTCGACGATTCCCACCGCATCCTGCTTTCGTCCGCCGCGGACATGGTCGTCGACAGGGTTGCGCGCGGGGAATCGCTGCCGTCGTTTGAACTGGCCGGCCCGCGGGCGAAGATATTCTTCGAACCGCGGGAAGTGACTGCCGGAATCGTGACCTGCGGCGGCCTGTGCCCCGGCCTGAACGACGTAATCCGCGCAATCGTCATCGCGCTGGAACGCAATTACGGCGTGCCCCGCATCCTGGGATTCCGTTACGGCTTCATGGGACTGGCCAGATCCGGCGGGTTCGACCCGATGGTGCTGAACCGCGAGGTCGTCGACGACATCCACCAGGACGGCGGAACCATACTGGGTTCGTCGCGCGGCCCCAGGGAGGCAAGGGAAATGGTCGACCGCCTCGTTGAAGAAGGCGTCGACATGCTGTTCACGATCGGCGGCGACGGCACCCAGCACGGCGCGCAGACCATCGTCGACGAAATCCGGCGGCGCGGCCTGAACATCGCCGTCGTCGGCGTCCCCAAGACGATCGACAACGACATCGACCTGATTTCCAAGTCGTTCGGGTTCGAAACGGCCGTCACCATGTCCCGCGACGCGATCAAGGCCGCCCATACCGAATCGAAGGGCGCTTCGCGCGGAATCGGGCTGGTCAAGCTGATGGGGCGGCAGTCCGGTTTCATCGCCGCGTCGGCCACCCTGGCGCACAGCGAGGTCAACGTCTGCCTGGTCCCGGAAGTCGATTTCAGGATCGAGGGCGAGGGCGGCCTGCTGGACTGGCTGGAAAAGCGGCTCCAGACAAGGCGGCATGCCGTGGTCGTTGTGGCCGAGGGCGCGGGCCAGCGGTACCTGGGACTCGACGACGGCGCTGGCGAAACCGACGAATCGGGCAACATAAAACTGAAGGACATCGGCGCCTACCTCGCCGGCGTTCTGAAGGAACACTTCAGTTCCGGGCCGCTGGCGGCGCGCGTCGCGTACATCGACCCGTCGTACATAATACGTTCGATGCCGGCCACGGTCGGCGATTCCGCCTTCTGCCTGCAGCTTGGCCACTGCGCCGTCCACGCGGCGATGGCGGGCAAGACCGGCCTGGTCGTCGGCTCATGGGCCGACCACTTCACCCACGTCCCGATCCGCGCCGCCGTCGGCGCCCGCAAAAAAATCGACCCCGACGGCATTCTCTGGCAGAACGTCATGCAGGCCACCGGCCAGCCCCCGATGCGGCTGTGACGCACGGACGTGTTCCGGCCTGCGGATACCGGATGCATCCTTGATTCGCGTTGAAGGGCGTGGAACAATCCGGACGTACCTCCACACCGGGCCGAAGGCCCGTAAGAGCTCATCATGATGATCGTCGGCAGGACCTTCTTGCGGGATCTTCTGTTGCTTTCATCCGCCGCGCTGCTGGCCTGCGGGGGCGGGGGCGGGCGGGACGACGTGACCGGGACGGACGTGCCGGCGGACCATCTGACCACGGACGTGAACCAGGGCGACGCGCCGCACGACACTGCCGGACGCGACCTTTCAGGCGCCGACACGGCGGCCGACGTTACAAATGCAGACATTGTCCCCGACACGGCCGACGCGACGGTCGACGACGCCGTGACGCCGCTGACCGGCGAGTTCACGGTGCTGGCCTGGAATAATCTCGGTATGCACTGCTACAACCCGACATTCAAGCGGCTGGCGGTGCTGCCGCCTTACAATACGCTGATGGCCCAGGTCATCAGGAAAGGCGCCGAACCGCAGATCGTCACGTCCGGCATCACCATCGAATACAGTTTCCCGGACAACACCTACAGCGCGGCAGGCACGCCGGCGAAATCGGATTTCTGGGAATACGCCCAGGACCTTTTCGGCGTGGCGCTTGAACCGGATGTCGGCCTCACGGGCAAGGCGATGACCGGCACTTTCGACCTGAAGGGCGACCATTTCGAGGCCGAAGGCATACCGATAACGGAATTCCGCGACCAGGATGCGGTCGACGGCGGCAACCCGATGACCTGGAACCGTTACCCGTATCAGCTCGCGACCATTATCGTCCGGGACAGGGCGGACGGGCGTGAACTGACCCGTGCCCGGGTCGTGGCGCCGGTTTCCAGCGAACTGAACTGCCAGACCTGCCACGACGACACTGGTTCGGCCACGACGAAATACAACATCACGGCCTCCGGCGACGACGACGCCGACCTGAACATCCTGCGCATCCATGACCACCTGAACGCAACCGGTCTGGAATCCGCCCAGCCGGTCCTGTGCGCCGGCTGCCACGGATCAAACGCCCTGGGCACCACCGGCGTCGGCAGCCTGCCCAGCCTGTCGAACGCCATCCACGGCCGTCACGCGAACGTCGGGCTGACGAACGACACGACCGGCTGCTATGCGTGCCACCCGGGTCCGAAAACGAAGTGCCTGCGCGATGTCATGACCCGGGAAGGCGCGGTCGCGGGTTGCGTGACATGCCACGGCAACCTTGCCAGGGTGGCGACCAACACGCAGCCGTGGCTGAACGAACCTCGTTGCGACAGCTCCGCCTGCCACGGCGGCGACGTCATCCAGGACAAGCCGCTGTACACGGTTTCGCACGGCCACGGCGGTGTTTACTGCGCCGGATGCCACGACAGCCCCCACGCAATCGCGAAGAGCCGCGAACCGAACGACGACCTGAAATTCCAGGACCTGCAGGACGGCGACGAGGGTCCTGTCAGGCAATGCGGGGTCTGCCACACCAACCAGCCCGGCGGTTCCATCCATGAGGAAGACTGATCGCGGCCTGCCGCGGCGAATCTGGGCGGCAACGGCATCGACGCTGGTGGCCGTCATACTGTTCGTAATGATCATCGTTGCGGCGATTGCCGGGACTTTCGTCAGGTTCGAGGTTTACGGTTCCTGGTGGTTCGCGACGTTGCTGGCCCTTTTCGGCGCGAACCTGCTGTCGTGCACGCTGCTGGCCCTCGTCGAACGCCGGTCACGCATCGGCTCGCTGGTCACCCACGCCGGAATCCTGGCCGCGCTGGCCGGGGCGATCATCGGTTCGACGTACGGGATGCGCGGCGAAATCGGATTGTCCGAGGGGCAGGAAACCGATGCGTTCACGACGGCCGGATCCGCTGGAAGACTGCCGTTCCGGGTCAGGCTGGACGATTTCGAAATCCACCGGCAGGACGGTCACCGGCACTCGCTTCAGATCCACGTCGACGACCCGCCGGCCAGCATGACGGTCGAGGTCGAACCCGGTCTGCGCGCCGGGATAGGCCGCACCGGTTACTCGGTCGAGGCGCTGCGGTTCGTTCCAAACCTGTTCGTCGATCGTGAAAGGGGCGTGACTTCGCTGGGCGACGATCCTGTGAACCCGGCGCTGCAACTGGCGATCACGCGCGATGGCGCCACCGAGAAACGCTGGGTGTTCGCGGCGCATCCGGATGTCTCGATGGCCCGCGACGACAACATCTCAATCATCTACAAATACGAAGCCGGGCCCGTTGATTACACCAGCCGCGTCACCATCACCGACGCCGACGGGACCGTGTCGCACGGCGAAATCAGGGTCAACCATCCGCTGCGACACCGTGGATGGGCGCTGTACCAGGCGCACTTCAATCCGAAACGGCCCGGCTGGACCGGCCTGGACGCCGTCCGCGACCCGGGAACGGTGATGGTGTTTGCAGGAATCGCGCTGATGAACGCGGGCGTGTTCATCGTACTTTTCAGGAGGATCAGGAAATCGCGTACGCAATCGACATAGCCTTCGTTCTCTACCTGGCGGCCATGGTCGCTTTCCTGGCCGGCGACGTTTCCAGGCGACGAACCGCAGGCAGCGTCGCCGCCGCGGTCCTCGCCGCCGGTTCGATTGCCAACCTCGCCGCCGTGGCCCTGCGATGGGTCGCCGCCGGACGCCCTCCCCTGTCGAACATGCACGAGTGCCTGGTATTCGTCGCCTTTCCCGTCGCCGTGACCGCCGCCGTCGTCCATTTCAGATACCGGCTGCCGTTCGTCGGTGCCATTTCATCCCTGGCCGCCGCCCTGGCAATCGGCTACGCGTCGCTGCTCGATTCGTCAATCACTCCGGTCATGCCCGCCCTGAAGAGCAACTGGCTGGTCATACACGTCACGTCGTACTTCGTGGGATACGGCGCACTGATCGTGGCCACCGCCGCGGCGGCAGCCGTGATCCTGACTTCGTTCGGACGGCATGTCGACCAGTCCAGGCAGCAGCGGATGGATTCGCTGTCTTTCAGGCTGATACTGTTCGCGTTCCCGTTCATGACGGTCGGCCTTACCACCGGCGCGGTATGGGCGAACGTCGCCTGGGGACGATACTGGGGCTGGGATCCGAAGGAAACATGGTCCCTGGTGACATGGCTCGTATACGCCCTGTACCTGCACCTTCGCACGATGCGCGGCTGGAGGGGACGACGGACGGCCGTGATCGCGCTATGCGGATTCGTGTTCGTAATCTTTACATTCTTCGGGGTCAACTTCCTGATCGGAGGCCTGCACAGCTACATGTAGCTTCCGTTTTGGACCCGATTATGTAACATAGGTCATATTCCTGCCGACGCCGGGCACGCCCCGGGAGGGGGACGCGGTCATGGGGGGTTTCATGCCGTTGTTCTGCCGCTCACGCTCGTTCATCGTCCTGCTGCCCGCGTGCCTGGCGCTTTACGCCGGCGGGTGTTTCGACGAACCTTTCCCGTTCGACACCGGATCGGCCGACGCCGGCGACACCGGAACGCTTTCAGACGCGTTCACCGGCGACACGCCGAACACTGCCCAGCAGATAACATACCTTTCGCCTGACCCCGCGGAACGGCCGATCATCTTCGGCCTCTATGAAGTGGTGTTCCGCTATGATGACGAGGCCGGTCGCCCGGCAACCATTTCAGTCTCCTATGTTCGCCAGTCCGAAATCCCGCCGACCATCCTGAACGTCGACGCTCCCGGCGAATATTCAATAAAAATGGACACTTCTAAACTCGTCGACGGCAACGAATCGTTCCTGATCACCGCGGTTTCGGACGATGGCCGCAAGGTCGCAAGGAAGGGAAAAGTACTGCTCGACAACAACCGGCCCGCAATCGAAATCCTGGATCCCACGCCGCCCGAAGGCGCCGGTTTTGTCGACGACCTGTCGATCCGGGTCAGGGTGACCGATTCGGGATCGCTGGTTCATGCCGTACAGATATCCGTCGGGGACTTCGCCTGGTCGTGGCCGGCGGACGATCCCGGGGCGGCCGGCGGGGACGCGACAACCTCTGTTGAGTGGCCTGCCGCGGAAGTCGACACCCGAACCGTGATCGACGAAAACGCCGTGACATTCCAGGATCTGGTCATCCCCACCGAAGCCTGGCGCGGCGGCGATGTCGTGCTGACGGTAACCGCCTCGGACGGTGTGGTCGAAAGGGACTCCGTGGCGACGCTGCCACTTACATTCGTTGAAAAGCCGGGCCTGGACAGCGGCGAAACGATCGACCTGGATCTGCCGGCGGATACATATATCGACGACATCGAGGGAATCCGGCTGGGACCGGCCGAGGACGGCGACTGGGCATTGATGGCGGCGATCAGGGACCGATCCGGCTACCGTATCGATCTTTTCCAGATGTCGACGCCCGGCCGGCTGCTGCGCCTTTCAACAGTCATTTCCGACACCTGCCCGCTCCACAGGATTGTGGACATGAACCTTGACGGCATGGACGACATCCTGGCCTGGTGCGGATCGGGTGATTCGCGACGAATCGTCGTTCTCGAGCAGACCGTTGACCGGTTGTTCGTCGAAACGAAGACGCTCCGCACCGCTTACATGGTCAAGGACATCGCCGCCGGCAACCTGAACGACGACGGCGTCCCTGACATAGCCTTCGTCAGCAACGTGGAACCGCTCTGGACCGGCATCATGCTTTCGACCGTCGACGGTTATGGTGATTTCGCCGGATACGCGGCCCCCTCGTTCTATTCGGGCGCGGTCAAGCCCGATCACGTCGCAATCGGACGGTTCAGCGACGAAGAGCACGGGGCGGTCATCGTCGGCGCGACCGGCAGCAGCACGCTGACAGCCTACCCGGTGGACGAAAGCGGCGTTCCGTCGATGGGCGAAAACAGCAGTCTCACGCCGGATGACCTTGCCATCGACGACGTCTCTGTCATGGCGTCGGTCAATTTCGCCCACAGGGGCGGCGCACACGATTCACTGGTCGTGGCGGACGCGCGGAACATTCCTGCCATGGGCGTCGCCAGGCTGCGCCAGGACGATTCGCGCCGTGTCGAATCGGTCAGGGAATGGGCCATTGGATACGGGGCGTCCGACATCGCGATCGGGGACATCAACGCAGACGGCTCGCCGGACGCCGCCATTCTCTGCACGGGGTCGCACATGGTCGCGGTCTTCCCCGCAAATCCAAACGGGGACTTCACGCGGCCGTTGTCCGAGCCGGAAATCATACTGGTCGGGCCCGCTACCGGAATAACGCTTGTCGACATGGACATGGACGGGTACCTGGACATCGTCCTGATGATGGGCAACCGCCAGATGAAGGTCATATATCGACGGCAGGAATCGACAACCGGCTGGTTCGACGCCTCCCACCAGGCCATCGTGCCCGGCGCGCCCATGTCGGTGGCAACCGGCCACTTCGTCAAGCCGCTTTCCGGGGAGGGCGCGAATTTCCTTGACGCGGCGGCCCTGTACCTGTACCCGAACGGCTTCAACGTGATCGCGGTGTATTCTTCCGACCCGGCGGTGCGTCAGCCGACGCTTCCGGTCGGCAGCGTCGGACTGGACGTCAATTCGGCAATCGCCCTACGCCCGGGCAACTTCGACGTGGACCTGGCGGTCGGGGGCGGAACCTACCTGACCCGGCCGGACGACCTGATCGTCACGACATCCGAAACACAGTCCGAACTGAAGCCGGCAGCGGCCAGACTGGTGCTGTTCCAGGAAGATACGCACTCGACCCTGGCTTCTCGAATTCTCAACATCAAGTCCGGCGATGCCCCCATGTTCGCCGCGGTGGGCGAATTCGATCTTGGCGCGGGACCGACGGCCGCCATGGACGTGGCGTTCCTGACCAGGGAAAAGAACGGCGATTCAATGGACAGGCTCATCAGGGTGATGCTCGGCAACCTGGAAGGGAAATTCTCCACGACCAGCGAACAGGCCGGACCACTCAAACCGCTTTCGATCGGCATGATAATGGAACCTGGCCAGATGAAGGCATACCCGCTTCGGCGCACGTTGAAACGATACCTGGCCGGGACGCTGTCCCAGCCTGACCTGATGGTCATCAACAATCGGACGAAAGACGTCACGTTGTACCTGGGCATGGGATTCGGCCTGTACAAGGCCAGGGAAAAGGGCAGTCACGATTTTTCCCCGGGCGGCCCGCCTCTCGATGTCTCGGCCGGCTACCTCCGGGGCAGGATCGACGACGAACTGGACGACGAGGTTGCGGCAAACCAGCTGCCTGACCTGGTGACACTCATTAACACGCATGCCGTGGTCGATTTTTCGAAAGACAGGAAATTCCTGACGGCGACGGGCGAGGATGTCGCCTTTGAATCGCCACTCGCCCTTCCGGTTTCCGGACGCGGCCCGGTGGCGGTCGATGTCGCCGACATGAACATGGACGGGATGTACGACATCGTGGTCCTGGACACGGAAACCTCGACGATCGAGGTGTTCCCCAACCTCGGGCAGCGCAGGTTCGCCACCCCCTACGTCTATTCGGCCGGAAAAAAGCCGGTTGCGATGTCCATTGCCGACGTCGACGGCGACGGGTGTCCGGACGTGGTCACGGCGGACCGCGAAGGATGGACGTTGTCCACGGTCCACAACGCCACGAAGGCATGCAGGGATCAGAGGTGACCACCATGAAGGCATCGTTCATATCAAAGACGACCGTGGTGGCGCTCGCGGCGTGCTCGCTCATTTCCGGCGCCGGTTGCGACGTCGAGACCTTCCCGTTCGACATCCCGATTGAAGGCGACGATTCCACCGCCGACTCCATCGTTCAGGATCTGCCGTCATGGCCGGACACCGTGCCCGGCGATCCGTCCCTGCGCATCCTGCAGCCGGCCGACCTCGACAACCTACTGTCAACGGGCCCCACGGATTTCGTATTCCGTTACGACGATCCGGCGTCGCGCGCTGCGACAATCACGCTGTCGGGGGCCGGCATGACGCCTGCCGTCCTTGAAGTGGACGGTCCCGGCGAATACCTTGTCACTTTCGTTCCTGCCGCAACCGCCCAGGGCAGCCAGTCGCTCCTGCTGGAGGCGGATACATCCGACGGTCGCGCGGCCCATGCCCTCATCGCATTGACCGTCGACACCCTGCCGCCGGAAATCTTTTTTGAACAGCCCACACCGCCCCCGTTCGCTCAGGTCACGGGCAATATCCCTGTCCGTGTCAGGGTTACCGATGCCGGCACGCAGGTTCATGGCGTCAGGATCAACGTGATGGACTTCGAATGGGAATGGACCATTCAGCAGGCCGGAAGCGCCTCGCCCGAAGTGGTCACGACAACGTACGAAGATCTGGAAATCCCGGTGGCGGGCTGGACGTCGGGAACATACACCGTCACCGTCACGGCCACGGATGGTGTCGATGGCCATGATACTTCCGCGGTTCGTTCATTCATCTTTTCACGGGCAGTCGAGTTTGCCGCCGAGGGCGCAGGAATTCCCGAATCGGGCGGATACGGAATCGGCGGCGCGGGAATCAGGATCGGCATCGGGGACGGACGACGCTGGGGAATCGTCACCTCGGCCGGCGTGTTCCGGAAGGAAGCGGATGGCATCGACACGCTGTCGACAGGAATGGACTGCGACAGCGACGTCCTGTGGGCGGTCATCGACGCCAACAGCGACGGAACCGACGATTTCGCTGCGTACTGCGGGGACCCTGGGACCGAACGTCTGGCCTTCATGATGCAGTCGGCCGACGGCAGTTTTGCCGAGGCGACCGTCCATTCCGGCGCGCTCGCGCTCAAGGATCTGGCGGTCGGCGACCTGAACGGCGACGGCAATGCCGATTTCGCATTCCTGGAAAACGAAATATCCCCGCTGGGCATCGTGAAGGTCATCCTTTCGCTGACCGACGAAACCGGCGCCCTGACAGGCTGGGCGCCGATTGTGGAACATCTCGGCTCTTACAGCCCCTCCAGCATCGAAATCGGCCTCTTCACGGACAACGGGCGTAACGCAGTGGAAGTGACTTCCAGCATCGACAAGCTCTTGACCGTATTCCCGGTTGACCTGGACGGGTCGCTCCAGATGGGCGAGGACTCGTTCTGGGGTGAAACCCCCTTCAAGGTGACCGCCGCGGCAGACTTCTGTTCCGGCGACGCGTATCCCGACAGCCTGATCGGCGTCGACTCGTCACCCTGTGCCCCCTACATGTACATCGCCCGCCTGGACGACACCGGGTCATCAAGGCTGGTGCAGGCATTGGCCGCGCCTTCATGGCTCGATACGACCGACATCGACGTCGGGGACGTGGACGGAAACGGCGTCGGCGACATCGCCCTTCTGTGCTCCGGAGCCAACATGATCCTGTTTTTCAAGGGCGGCGGGCAATGCGATCCCCTGGAATTCGCCGACAACGGGATGGCGCTGGTTTCGGGCGGGGCGACCGACATCTGGTTTTCCGACTGGAACAACGATGGATACCTTGATTTGTTCGGCATGACCGGGGACGGCGTGACCGTCACATATTTCCGGATGGACGCGCGTGGCGGACACTTCGACGGGTCATACCAGGTCCGGCTGCCGGAATCGCCCAGGGATGTCGTTGCCGGTCATTTTCTGGCTCCCCTGGACGGGGACGGGGCCGCTTTCCTTGACGCGGCGGTCCTGGCCGGACAGGCAGTGACCATCCTGGCTGCGGATGAAATACTCGGGCAACCACTGACGCCGGCTTTTTCGCCCCCGCCGTTCGACGAAGACGGCTGCCCCGGCGCAGAACCTCCGCCGATCGTCGAAGGGGGTATCGCAACGCCGTCAATGCCGGCCGGCCCCAAAACGCCCCTGGCGATGTCGATCGGCCGTTTCGGCACGCCGATTCCGCCGGAGATCAACGAATTTCCATCGGTTCCAGACGGGTTGATCTTCGCCTCCGGCGACCAGGCGAGCGCAACGGCCCCGAATTCCTCCGCATCGATCGTATTCCGCGAGGTCAGCCACTGGCAGGGTTGCGCGACCGCGTCGGGGATTCCTGCCGGAAATGCGCCGCGTCTGGTCGCCTCCGGACTTTTCGACCTGCGCAAGGGCGACGGAGGCTTCCACGATGCGGCTTTCGTGTGGCACCGGGAACGGACAACGGGGGTAGATCCCATTTACTTCCTGATGGCGTTGCGTGGCAATGGCGACGGGACGTTCGTTCCGGAAATCCCGGATATCGTGGACGGAGAGGATGTGACAATCCCGATCGAGGCACTGCCGATCGAGGACAAGCGCATACCCGGCGTGATGGTCCCTTATCCGCTGCGACGCAGCCTCGCCGAATCGCTGGACGACGCGCTGGTGCCCCCGGATCTGCTTGTCGGCAACCAGGGTACCAGCGACTTCACGGTGTTCCTGGGTACCGGCGACGGCCGCTTCCTGGCAAAATACGATGGAAGCCTGGATTTTGCGGTGGGTCTTCCTCCGGTCGGCATCGCCGCGGGCTATCTCGATGCCCCGGTGGACGGCAGCGCCGGGGCCGCGGTTGCGGCCGGTGAACTTCCGGACGTGGTGACGTTGACCCGCGACGGCAACACCTCGGTGCTGGTCATTTCCCATGCCATGACCCGGGCGGAACTGGCCGAACGGAACCTCGAAGTCGGTTTCGAAGTGCCCCAGGCGTTCGTCATCTATCAGCCAGGCGGCGGAGTGCAGATCAATCCCGTGCCCAGGCCAGTGGCTGTGGACCTGGCCGACCTCGATCGCGACGGCTGGATTGACATCATCGTGCTTGACCAGGCCCGTTCATCGATACTGGTGTTCCTGAATCAGGGCGACCTGAAATTCGGCGCGCCGCTGGAATTTTTCACGGGCAGGGAACCGTCCGCAATGCGTGCGGCCGATGTCGACGGTGACGGGTGTACCGACGTGCTGACGGCCGACGGGGGGGGCCGAAGCGTATCCATACTCCGCAACAGATCATGCGATGCGATTGACGCGCATCGGATTCCGCCCGCGCGGGAACTTGAAGGGCGCACGGTTTTGGGTTACTGAAGAATCCGGTCCGTATCGAACTTGCCGCCTGCGGTTCACACGGCCTTGTTTGGACAGCGTTTCCGGGGGAATGTCGTGAACACGCAATCGGAACCCGCTTTCACCGCTGTCGGACCTGAACCTGGAACCGGTCGTTTCCGTCATGTGAAATCAGTCGCCGTGACGCTTCTTTTCATTTTCATAATCGCCTTCGTCGCCGGAACATTCTTTCGCAACTGGTACAGATTCCTGGAATTCCGCTCTGTCTGGCCCCCGGATCTCGCCTACTTCATCAACTGGTTCCATGTTGCGGCCAACGGTGGCGGGGACATCGCGTTTTCATCGCTCGGCGTGCTGGGAATCGAGGGGCCGGACTGGCTGACGGTCACTCACTTCAGTCCGTTCAGGTTCCTGCTTCTGCCGATTTTCAAGCTGGTTCCGCACCCGGCCACGCTGATGCTGCTTCAGTCGTTGTGCGTGGGGCTTGGGGCCGTTCCGCTGTACCGGCTTGCGTTGCGCACCGGCAGTCGGGACAGCCTTTCGGCCGGTTATTCAGACCATGCCCACACTGTCGCGCTTGCCTCGGCTCTGTCGTATCTTGCCCTGCCGATAACCTGGGAGGCGGCATCGTCCGACTTTCGCATCCTGACGTTCGCCGCGCCGGCAATCCTGTTCGCTGCCGACGCACTGATGGAACGCGCCCCCCTGAGATTTTCCGCCGCGGCCCTCATCGCGCTGTCATGCCGACCAGAAGTAACCGTAATCATGGCATTTATCGGACTTCTTCCCGGACCTGCCAACGAATCCGTGAAAAGGCGGCTCAAGTGGTTCCTGATTCCGATGATCCTGGCTGCCGCATGGATGGTGCTTGCAGCGACGTACAGAAACCTGACATTTGGAATGCCCTGGAACGTCGCCATCATGCCGGGCGGGCCTGCTCAGCTTGGTTCCACCTATCCCGTGGCCGACAACCTTAACGCCATGCTGCTCATCGCCGGCCATCTTCCCCTGCTGGCCCTGGCATCGCCCCGCCTGATGCTTCTGTGCCTGCCCTGGCTTGCCGTCTGCTTCCTTCGCGGGACTTTCCTCAACGCGATGCAGGGCCACTCGTTCCAGCACCTCGCTCCGCTTGCCGGCGTGCTTCCCATTTCGGTCGCGTTGGTTGCGGCAAGGTTTGACCGCAAGATGCCTGGCGCAGCAAGCTCCACTTCGGGACGCCGGACCTTGATGGCGGGAAGCCTGATGGCATGGGGCGGTGCCGGCCTTCTGATTGCGCTTTCCCTGATGCGTCTGGCGTCGGAACCCGCAAGCGCTTCGGACCCTGGGGAACGGGAAGCCCTCCGGAAATACCTTCGCGCAATCCCTTCCGGATTTTCGGTTGTCGTCGACGGCCGTCTGTCGCCCCATGTCGCGCTGCGCGACTCGGTCGCGAACTACGAAATCCTGCCTGCTTCGATGTTTACGGACAAGGGCCTGCGGAACCGCTGGCCGGATAACGTGGATCCCGCGTCACCGACCCGGAATATGACCAGGTATCCGAACAATCTGGATTTCCTGAAGGATGAACTGTTCCCGACCACCGACGTGGCCGTTGTCAACATTGGCGACAACGAAGTAATTGAGATCCTGAAGAATGCCCCGGGATGGCGGGTTGACCTGAAAACGGCACACTACGAGGCCTGGGTCAGTTCGTCGGCGGGTAAACGACGCAGTCCCTGAGCCACGGCTTCTTTTCGCATTCGCGTTCAAATGCCACTGCACGTTCCTTGTTGACGTAATCGGGTTTCTGGAACGGGTACACGAACCGGATGTGTTCGTCGTAGGTCCGGTTCATGATGGCCACCACGTCTTCAATAATCACGCGTTCCTCGTCGGTCGGGATCACGAAGATTCGGACCGGAGAACCGGGCAGGCTCAAGTCGCATTCGGCGTTCCTGGTCTTGCAGTTTTCGTTCTTCTTGAAGTCCATCCTGATCCCGATGCATTCGAGGCCCTCGCAGACCTTTTCGCGGATGTAGGGCGACATTTCGCCGACGCCTGCGGTGAACACGATGGCGTCAACGCCGCCCACGGCCGCGATGTAAGCGCCCACGTACTTCTTCAGGCGGTGCACCTCGATGTCCAGGGCAAGCTGGGCCAGGTGGTCGCCGGCAACGGCCGCGTCTTCTTCATCCCTGCGGTCGACGTACTTGCCGTCGGTGATACCGAAAACGCCCGATTTCTTGTTCAGGATGCCGTTCATCTGGGACGGTTTCAGGTTGTCACGTTCCATGATCATCAGGTCGATGGCCGGGTCGTGGTCGCCCGCGCGCGTTCCCATTACGAGGCCCTCCAGAGGGGTCAGGCCCATGGACGTGTCGTAGCTGACGCCGTTTTTCACCGCGTTGGCCGAGGCGCCGTTGCCGATGTGAAGCGTGACGATATTCGTTTTCAGCGGATCCTTGCCCAGAAGGGTCGCCGCCCTCTTCGCGCAGTAAAGAAGAGACGTGCCGTGGAACCCGTACCTGCGCACGCCATACTTCGTGTACCAATCGCGGGGCAGCGCGTACATGTATGAACGTTCGGGCATCGTCTGGTGCCAGGCCGTGTCCAGGACGGCCACGTGGGGCACGTTCGGCATGACCTCGCGCGCGGCCTCCACCCCCAGGATGTTCGGTGGATTGTGCAGCGGAGCCAGGTCGTACAGGGACTTCGCCGTCTTGACAACCTCGTCGTCAATCAACACCGACTTCGTGAATTTTTCGCCGCCGTGGACAATGCGGTGGCCGACGGCGGAAATTTTGTCCAGGCTGTCGATGACGCCGTGTTCCGCGTGGGTCAGAGTGTGAAGCAGCAGCTTCATCGCCTCCTTGTGGTCGGGGCACGGGTGATCGATTTTGATATTTTCGCCGCCGAACCGGCTGAACTTGATGAACGACCCGTCGATGCCGACGCGTTCCACGATGCCCGCGCAGATGGTGACGCTTTCCGTGTAGTCGAACAGTTGGAACTTCAGCGACGAGCTTCCCGAATTCAGCGAAAGGATGAGCATTATTGAACCCCTGTTTGTGTACCGGCCGCCTGAAGGACGGCCCCAAATACCGTCGTCAGTCCGCACCGCCGGCCTGAACCGCCGTGATGGTGACCACGTTCACGATGTCTTCCACCGAGCAGCCGCGCGAGAGATCGTTGACAGGCTTGCGCAGCCCCTGCAGGAATGGACCGATCGCCGAGGCCTTAGCAAGGCGCTCGACCAGCTTGTATCCGATGTTGCCGGCCTGCAGGTCCGGGAAAACCAGCACGTTGGCCTTGCCTGCGACCGCGCTGCCCGGCGCCTTCAGCGCACCGACCTTCGGGACGATCGCCGCATCGAGCTGCAGTTCGCCGTCCAGATCGAGATCCGGCGCCAGGTTCCTGGCGATCTTCGTCGCTTCGACGACCTTGTCGACCAGAGGGTGCTTCGCGCTGCCCTTGGTCGAAAACGACAGCATGGCGACGTGCGGTTCCATGTTGCACAGCACGCGCGCGGTTTCTGCCGACGAGACCGCGATGCCGGCGAGCTGTTCGGCGTCCGGGCAGGGCGTAACGGCGCAGTCGGCGAAGATGAAGAGGCCGTCGTCGCCGAACTGGCAGTCCGGAACAACCATGATGAAAGCAGATGAGACGGTCGTGATTCCGGGCGCCGTCTTGATGATCTGGAGCGCCGGGCGAATCGTGTCGCCGGTGGAATGGATCGCGCCGGATACAAGGCCGTCCGCGTCGCCGGCATAAACCATCATCGTGGCAAAATACACGGGATCGCGCAGGGTCCGGTCGGCATCCACCATGTTGACGCCCTTGGCCTTGCGCAGTTCATAAAACGTCTGGACGTAACCGGAAAGCAGTTCCGACGCGTTCGGATCCACGATCTGTATGCCCTTGATGTTCGCGTGTTCAGCCGCGGCGGCGTTCCGGATTTCGCCCTCGTCGCCGACCAGGATGACCGTGGCCAGCTTTTCCGCCGCGATGATCGAGGCCGCCTTGAGCGTCCGGGGTTCGCTGCCCTCGGGAAGCACGATCCTTTTCAGGTTCCTTCGCGCACGCGATTTGAACGAATTCATCAGCTCGAACTGAAGCATCACACACCTCTTGTATCGCCGGTTGGCATCGGGCCGTCGCGTGGAAGCGCGGAACCCGGCGCGAGTTTATCAGATAAGCCCCCGCCCGGAAGCACAAAAACGCCTGTGTAAAGCGTCGATGCGCTGCTTTACAACTTCTTGACACAATCAACAGGGCGTTGTCAAATGCGGGCGGAGCATTTTACCCAAGGGGGCAGGCCCGATGAGGCGACTCGCGTTATCAACCATTGCGCTGGCGGCTGCGTTCATTCCCGGCTGCTACACCTACGAGAGTCAGACGGCCGATCTGGCGTTCCTGGACTCGTTCTACGCGACGGACTCCGCCGCCGAAGACACGATTGAACCAGTTGACAACGGCCAGCCGGACGTCATCACGGACACCGCGACCCCGGATGCCGGCGACGCCGTCGAATGCACATGCAGTTGTTCGCCACAGCCCTGCACATGCACGTGCACCCCGGGCGGCGAATGCGTGTTCGACCCGACGGACGTTCCGGAAAACAACCGTACATCCGGCGCCCCGTGCGACAACGACAGCCAGTGCTACGCCGGCACGTGTGCGACCACCGCGCTGCTCGGCGCCGTCTGGGCTGGTGCGACGGCCCCCGACGGAATGTGCACGATGCTGTACTGCTACGAGGACGCCCAGTGCGGCGAAGGGGCCATCTGCCTCGATCCGACCGAACTGGATCCGACCGTGCCGAAACTCTGCGGGATGCCCTGCCAGGACGACCTCGACTGCCGCTGCGGCGTGGACTACGTCTGCCTCGACAGCAAAAAGATCGATGACCTGGGCGAACCGATCAAGGCGTGCCTCCCGAAAAGCCTTAACAACCTGCTGGTTTGCGGCGCCGCAGTCTGCGAAGGGGGGGAATAGCAAAAATGAAACGAATCATTGATGCGGCAGCGTTCCTTTCCTGTCTGGCGATCGTGTTCGCGTCATCCGCTGCCCTGGCGCAGCAGGATCCGGCACCGGCAGCCGACCAGCCGGCTGCCGAAGCCGCCTCCGATACCGCGCCGGAACTCGACCTGACGGTTGACGGCGCCGAACCGGACGCAGTCGCCATCGCGCTTACCGAACAGCCGGAAAAACCCCTTACCCCCGGCCAGAAATACAAAAAGTTCTTTGAAAAGGAACTTAACGAACTGGGCCAGGAAGACCGTTACGGCGTCACCGCCCAGCTTCCGAAACGTTACTTTTCGATCAAATGGGATTATTCCCAGATGACGGTCGACAGCCGCTTCAACGATAAACACCAGAAGGGCCCCGCAATCGCCCCGATCGCCATGCCCGGCGGCTACCTCGACCTCGGACTGAACGGTCACGGCTCCGGTCATGTGTTCCAGGCCTCTTACGGGATCCTTGGAAACTTCGACTGGTATTTCGAATTGCCGTACCAGTCGATGCACGTCCGCATCGACCCGAAATTCCTGGATTCCAACAAGCTGCCGATGGCGAACCCGAACGACCCGACGGACAAAAACTTCGCCGGCCGGATGGGTATCGCGAAACTGTACGAATTCATCCCGCAGCTCGGCCGCCCGGTTCCGGCTCTGCGCTACGACGCCGACTGGGTTCTCGCGGACATCAACACCGGCTTCTCGTGGAACCCGTGGCGTACCGACAGGATTTCGACGTCGCTGACTTGCCGCGTCTTCATGCCTACCGGCCGCGTCGCCGCCGCGAACGCCAACCTGACGATGGCCACCGGCCCCGAAATCGACGTCGGCACCGGGTCGTGGGGCCTCGGCTTCACGAACGGCTGGGACTTCCGCATCTTCAAATACAAATACTGGGTCGACATCATCTTCAGTTCCGAATTCTCGATGGCGTACTACTTCCCGCAGAAGCGCGACTACCCGACGAACTTCACGACGGAACCGAACAACTCGCTGCTTCAGATGTTCAATGACCCGAACGTGTTCGCGCAGTTCCCCGACCTGCGGCACCTCAAGGGCCAGTACACTTACACGCCGGGCTTCGGAATCAGCTGGATGGGGCAGCTCCAGTTGCAGATCGCCATCTTCGAGTTCAACTTCGGATACGGCGTCATCCACGGCCAGGAACCGGAAATCCAGGGCGACTGGAAATTCCAGCAGATGGTCCGCAGCCTCCAGCTCCTGGGCCAGAACACCGTCCAGGCAGTCCAGCTCGGCGCCAGCATTTCCCTGATCCCGCTGATGATCCCGGTCAACATCGGGTTCTCGTGGCGCAAGATGGTTGACGGGTACAACAGCCTGGCGATGGAAAACTACTGGAACGTCGTCATCAAGGCGTTCATCCCCATGAAGTGGTAGGCCGCCCCCCCGAAGAAGCAGGTCGATGCCCCCCGTAATCGATTCAACAGACGCAATCCTGGAACTGACGCGGCGCCTTCTTGCCGAACGCTTCGTCGCGCTCGACACCGAATCGGACAGCCTGTACCACTACCGGGAAAAGGTCTGCCTGATCCAGCTTTCGTCGCCCGGCACAGGCACGGTGGTCGTCGATCCGCTCGGGCCGGGTGCTCCGGACAGCCTGGGGCAGGTCATGGAAAACCCGGCCGTCACAAAGATCCTGCACGGATCCGATTTTGACATCACCTCGCTGAAACGGGACTTCGGCTGGACGTTCGCCGGTATGTTCGATACCGCGATCGCGGCGCGTTTCCTGGGCTGGACGTCGTTCGGACTGGCTGCGGTCGCGAAACGCCTGCTCGACATCGACATGCAGAAGGGCGAACAGACATCCGACTGGTCTATCCGGCCCCTTCCTGAACGGATGCTGGCGTACGCCGGCGAGGATGTCGAACACCTGGTCGAAATATACGCGGCGCTCACGACGCTCCTGATTGAAAAGGATCGACTGGCCTGGGTTGTCGAGGAATCGGCGGCCGTGGCCGAAATCCAGGCAGCATCGCCGCTTCCCGCGCCTGCCGACTTCATGAAGGCGGCCGCTTCACGTGACCTGTCGGGTCAGGCGATGGCCGTGCTGCGTGAACTGTTCGCGGTCCGCGAGGCGGTCTGCCTCGACCTTGACCGTCCGCGCTTCAAGCTTGTTTCGGATGATGCCCTTGCCAGCCTGACCCTGGCGGCGCCCCGCACGGTGGACGATTTCGTGGCGATCCGCTGGCTGCCGCCGAATATCCGGCGGTCCCCCGAAAGATGGGTGCGCGCGATACGCGCGGGACTGGAATCGCCTCCCGTCGAGGTATCGCGGCCCAGGCGCAACTGGAAATACGATCCGCTGGTCGGTGAGGCGATCGAACGACTCCGGTCATGGCGTGCCGTCGCCTCGGCCGATCAGGACCTCGATCCGGGCGTGCTCCTGCCAAACAGGCTGGTTACGGCGATTGCCATGGCGCGTCCGCGCACCATCGATGAGCTCCGTCACGTCGATGCGATCAGGAACTGGCGCTGTGACGCGTTTGGTACGGAACTGCTCGCCGCGGTGGCGGGAAAGTAGCCGTCCGGGCGGCTGCGGGCGCCATGCACCGCGTCAAATTGTGTTGACAACCGGGGTGTTGGACGGTTACAAGACTGCCGGCGGAATGTGGATTCCGGCCCGCCGAATCCCGTAAAGTTCGGATGAGCGTTCCGGCGGTCGCCGGCAAAAAAAGAGGTATTCAGATGACTGCTCGTAAATTTGTGGCGTGCGCGGCGCTGGTCATTCCAGCTTTCATGTTCGCATGCGGCGACACGGACGTGACGACCGACGACGGCAGGGACACGATCGTGGCCGACGTGCCGACCGATGACGTGGCCCTGGATTCGACCACACCCGACGACGTCGCCGACGATGCCGCCGAACTCGACGTGACGGCGGGCGACACCACCGACACGTTGACGCCGCCCTGCCCGCCACACGAATGTATCGACGACGGCAACGGCAACCTCGTGGTCAACCCGAATCCCGGCTGCGTCGGCGAATTCTGCGCGGCGGGTCCCGGACGTGAACCGGATCCGATGGCATTCGGCCCGTACCCGGTCGGCATCCGCCAGTTCGTGTACACCGACCCGAACCCCGAAAACAACAACGAGGACGGTTCTCCGCGACTCCTGAAGATCGACATGTGGTTCCCAACGACCGAAGAATTCAGGGGCGGCGAACAGTTCATCTATGACGTCAAGGCGGAATGCGGCCCGGCCGTCCTCGAAAAATACGAAGGCGTGGAAATCGGCCGGTTCCCGGTCGACGCCGTCCTGGACGCCCCGATCCGTCATGGCGAGGGTCGCTACCCCGTCGTCATCTTCTCGCACGGGGCTTTCGGCATCCGCTTCCAGAGCATATTCTTCACCATCCAGCTTGCCTCCCACGGCTACATCGTGATTTCCGCCGACCACCAGTTCAACACGCTCAATGAAATCCTGGTGGACGGCTATGAAAGCTCGGAACTGGTGTTTTCCGCCCTTCACCGCCCGCGGGACATCTTCGCGCTGCTTGACTGGATCCAGGCAAAGGGCGAAGACGAAAACGATGAATTCTTCGACCTCGTCGACATGGAAAACGTCGCCTGCACGGGCCATTCCTTCGGCGGACTTACTTCTTACATCGTCACGGTCGATCCGCGCATTGACGTAATCGTTCCGATGTCGCCTGCGGCCGACATGGTCAACGCGTTCACGAACACGTTCGGCAATACCCCGATCGAGGAACTGTCGATCCCAACGCTTGTCATGGCCGGCGAACAGGACAAGACGCTCCAGTACCAGTCGCAGCAGCGCGATCCTTTCGACACCCAGCCGGCACCCAAATGGCTGCTTTCGCTGCCGCGCGCCGGCCACTACACGTTCACCGATTCCTGCATGATGAACCTTGAGGAACTCCAGGCTTACTGGGAAGATGCCGATGATGCCCTCCGCGACGGCTGCGGCGACGCCAATTTCGACTGGCACGAGGCCCACAAGGTGATCAACCTTTACGCGATTTCATTCCTGAACCACTTCCTTCGCCACAGCGAAACCGCAAAAGACCGCCTGGTCCAGGAATCGGCCGCAGCCTGGGGCGAAGAGGTCGAATTCCTCGCCTTCCCCGAATAGTCTTCGTTCCCGCATCCATTACTGCGTCGACTGCGTCACGGCCCGATGGTATCCTTGCGCCTGCCGCATACGTGGTTCATGGTGTCATGGACAGAAGCCAGGTCGTGGAAAGGGCAAGATGGCTGCAGGCGGAAATCGCCCGCCATAATCGTCTCTACTACCAGCAGGATGCCCCGGAAATCGACGACGCCGAATACGATCGGCTTTTCCGTGAATTGCAGGACATCGAAACCGCGCACCCGGAACTGTCGACGCCCGATTCCCCCACCCGCAGGGTCGGCTCGATCCCGTCCAGGCAGTTTGCCCAGGTGACACGCGCGGTCCCCATGCTGTCGTTGCAGAACGCCATGAACGACGACGAATTCAGGGCGTTCGACGAACGTGTCCGCCGCGCGCTGGCCACCGACAGTGTCGAATACGTCGTGGAACCGAAAATCGACGGTCTTTCCGCGGAAATCGTTTATGTGGACGGCAGGCTGACACTGGCATCCACCCGTGGCGACGGCACCACCGGCGAAGACATAACCGCCAACGTCCTGACCATCCGCTCCGTGCCACATGAATTGTCCGGGACGGTGTCGGCCCGGGGCGACGGCGGCCTCCCCCTGTTCGATTCCGTCGCACCGGTACCGCACCTGGTCGAGGCCCGCGGCGAAATCTACATGCCGACCGGCCCTTTCAGGGAAATGAACCAGGAACGGGAGGAATCGGGGCTGACGCCGTTCGCCAATCCCCGCAATGCGGCTGCCGGTTCCGTGCGCCAGCTCGACCCGAAGGTGACCGCTTCCCGACCGCTTGAATTTTTCGCATACGCGTTCGGGCGCCTGGACGACGACACCCTGCGATCACAGTGGGAACTTCTGGATCGGATGCGCGGCTGGGGCTTCCGGGTTTCGTCGCCGATCAGGCTTGTCCACGGCTGTGACGAAGTCCTTCGCGCTTTCCATGAACTCGGCGACATGCGCGATACGCTTCCTTTCGAAATCGACGGCGCCGTCGTCAAGGTCAATTCGTTCGCCCTGCAGGCCGAACTGGGCGAGATTTCGCGCAGCCCGCGCTGGGCCATCGCGATGAAATTCCCCCCGCGCCGCGAAAAAACCCGGGTTAACGCGATCGTGGTCCAGGTCGGCCGGACCGGTGTACTGACGCCGGTCGCCGAACTTGAACCGGTCCGCGTTGCCGGCGTCGTCGTGCGCCGCGCAACCCTGCACAACGAGGACGAAATCCGACGGCTCGACATCAGGGTCGGGGATGTCGTCGCGGTTCAGCGCGCCGGCGACGTGATCCCGGAAATAGTATCCGTCCTGCACGATGCCCGGACCGGGGCGGAAATCGAATTCACGATGCCCCGCGAATGCCCTTCGTGCGGGGGGCCGGTGTCACGTGCCGACGGAGAGGTCGCATGGCGCTGCGGCAACATGTCGTGCCCGGCACAGTTCAGGGAGCACGTTCTGCATTTCGCGTCGAAACGCGCCATGAACATCGACGGGCTCGGCGACAGGCTCGTGGACCAGATAATCGGGGC
>CAYYCO010000010.1:55375-59537 GCA_964470365.1 uncultured Anaeromyxobacteraceae bacterium
TTTGACGGGCAAAACCTTCGTCTTCACAGGTTCACTTGAAACGATGACCAGGGACCGGGCTGCCGACATGGTTCTCATGCTCGGCGGAAGGGTCTCCGGCTCCGTTTCGAAGGCGACATCTTTCGTGGTCGCCGGGGCCGAGGCCGGTACGAAACTGGATCGCGCCCGCGCGCTTGGCGTTGTCGTGCTGTCCGAAGGGCAATTCCTGGAAATGGTGACCGCAAATGGAACGTAGTCGGCGCATCCGGGGCATGACCATCATCATCCTGCTTTCGGCTTCAGTCGCCGGCCTGACGGCGCTTCCCTATTACCTCCTGCAGACCCGGGCGCCAGGGGAAATGACTTTTTCGGGAATGTCCACAAACATCCCGGATGAGGCCAGCTACCTGATGTGGTCCCGACAGCACGCGGAGGGGCATTTCCTGGTGTCGAACCAGATGACCACGGAGGCGCATCCCAGGGTCCTTCCAAACCCGGCGTGGCTGACGGTCGGACTGCTTGCGCGTTTAACCGGCGTCCCGGTCATCGTCGCGTATCACATGGTCCGGGTCACATTCTCGTTCATATACCTCCTGATCCTGTGGTTCCTGATGCTGCGGATCATGCCGTACCGCAACGCCGCCCGCGCCGCCTGGCTTGTGATCGCCCTTGGCGGCGGACTGGGCTGGCTGGCGCTCCTCGGAATGCCAGTTCCTTCGGCGGACTGGATCACCGAACTCTGGTCCTGGCCCTCCATGCTCCATTACCCGCATTTCGCGCTTACGCTGGCGCTGCTGGCCGCCTTTTTCCTGCTCTGGATCGATTCCCGGACCCATCCCGGCTGGGTCCGCCCGGCGGCGGCCGGTCTGTTGATTTCGATAATGACCCTGGTGCACCCGTACACGGCCATGACACTGACGGCCGCCCTGGTTTTACACTTCCTGTTCACCGTCTGGCGCATTGCCCGCGACAACCGGGGTCGCAGGGACGTGTTCGCGATGGCTTATCGCGAAACGCCCGGTCTGCTGCCGATGTTCGCATGCGCGGTTCCCGGCTTCGTCATAATGGGCGTGCAGGCCGCCATCAACCCCGTGGTGGCCCAGTGGGCCGCCCAGAACGTGATGCCTTCGCCGCCGCCGTGGGAATACGTGCTCGGGTTCGCTTTTCCCGGACTTGGCGCGCTGGCGTTCGCTGTCAGGGGCATGCGCCGCCGTGTCAGGTTGTCTGAAATCCAGGTGCTGTTCGTGATCTGGATCCTGGTGGCGTTGCTGCTGGCGTACGCAGCCCCCGTGGTACCGTTCGCCCGACGCTGCGTCGAGGGCATCCACATCGCGGTCGTGGCGCTGGCGATGGCCTATCTGGTCAGCTTTGACTTCAACATTCGACTGGCATCCATCATACTGCTGTTCGCCACGACGCTGCCTTCGCCGATTTATCACATCACCCGTGAAGTCAAGGCCGACAACCCCGGATACGTGGTCGGCGATCACGACCGGATGATTGACGCCGTCAAGACATACGTGAAGGATGACACGGTTCTGTCGGATGCAAGGTCGTCACTGTTCATCGTGGCCGACACCGATGCCCGTGTTTACGTCGGCCACCACGAAATGTCCCCCGACTTCCTGGACAAGGCCAAACAGGTCCACCTGTTCATGAACACCCCGACGACATGGAAAGAACGGCGCGACATGCTGACCAGGACCGGCTGCAGGTGGCTGCTTGGCAGTCCGTACATGATGGACCGCCTGCTGGCCGGGGTTGACGGCGTCACGGTGACCGATTTCGGCCTGAAGGAATACGCCCGTGGTGATTCGTGGGTGCTTGTCGGACCGTTGACGGGGTTTGCCGCGGCAGGAAATCAATAAATCTTCACGACTTCCGAACCACTGTAATAGTGCCCGAGGATTTCCGCGTACGACTTTCCCGCGTCCGCCATGCCAATGGCCCCGTTCTGGCACATGCCGACACCGTGCCCGAAGCCGGCGCCGGAAAACGTGACCGACCCTCCGGCCCGATCCCACACAAACGCCGAACTTTTCAGGCTGCCTAGCGCCTGCCTGATCCGCAGTTCCGGCGCGATTTCCACGGTCGCCGCGGTACCGATGACCTTGAGCCTGGTGATGCGCGCCGAAACGCCGCGCCCCATGACCTCCATGGCCTTGAAATACCCGATATCGACCCCCGTGGTCTTTTTGACACCTTCCACGATCTGCGAATCCGAAAGGGTCTTGGTCCAGCGGAAAACGCCCTTGCCGAACCTGGACTTCCCGCACCACGAGTCACGCGGCGGGTTCATGACGTATTCCCGTGCAGATTCTTCCGTCATGCCCCCGGCAAGGGCGCGCGGGGCCGTCGGTGCGTCAGGGACGCCGGTCAGGTATTCGTGGTTGCTGCCCTGCCAGACATTCCCGCCGGTTTCACTGTGACCACCGCACGACGAACTGTATACTGAATCGACAAGTTCATCCTTATGGAACGCCATCATTCCAGCCGTCTGTTCCACCGCGTCGGACGTGCGGGGCGTTTCACGCTCCATCCCGCGGTACGCCTGGCAGTGAACGTCAGCGCACACCATGTACGGATCCGCCGTGTGCCTGTTACCCAGCTTGGCAAAAAGCTCCCCGCGCGCCACGACCGCCTGCGCCTTGAGCGCCTCCATCGGGGCGTCGTTGAAAATTTCCGACGGTACAAGCCCCTTCAGCAGTGTTTCGGCATCGACCGCGTTGACGGCGGCCAGCGTTCCGTTCCTGTCGGCCGTGAATATCATCGACCCGCGGTACGAGCGGTCCTCGCGCTTGTCCTCGTTGTACAGCTTGTGGAACGAGACGTTACGGACCCTGATGACCTTCCCGGCCGAGGGCGTGACGACGACCATGCCGGGAAATTCCATGGACGCATCGACCCCGAGGCACCTGACACGGACCCGACCGTCGGGCCGGCGGACGACCTCCTCGTACAGCTCCGGCGTGGACAGGCCATGCGCGGCGACAAGCTCATCGAGATGTTTCAGGGCCTGCGAACGATCCTCGAAAGGCCTGTCCTCGGTGATGACAACAGTCCGGTTGTCGAGGATGCGCCCGTAGAAGCCGAACACACTGCCCTGCTCAAAGGTCCTGATGGACAGGCCACGGTCGGTCCACCTGGTCCGCGCCTCGCGGACCGGCCCGAGGCTGATCGCTGGAACCCGCTCAAGCGCCGCCCAGTACCTGATTTCGGCGGGCCTGGAATTTTCCATCGTGGCAATGCATTCGGTCCTGCCCCGGCCGATACGGATGCCGGGCCCGCCCTCGCCCTCCGACAGGAACACCAGCGGGCCTTCCGAAAGGAACGAAATTTCCCGTTCACCCTCGACAATCCCGACGGTCACCACCGGGATGTTTTCCGGCGTGAACGTAAACTTGGTGGAAAAGAGGAGTTCAGTCCTGTCCCTGCGGGTGAAATCCTCGCCGGTACGCGCCTCGTCAACCTCGACGGCCGGTGCGGGACTTGCGACGAATGCGAGCAGGGCAGCCAGGGCAAAGGTTCGTTTCATCGTCATTTATCCAGACAGTCGATGCCGTCATCGGGAAGGAGCACGGGAATGCCATGCACCACCGGATACGCAATCAGCCCGTCAACGCGGACAAGCGCGGCATCAAGCGTTTCCGTCACGGGCCGGCCGCCACGGTTCACCAGCCCCCCGCCACGAACCGCAAGGTTCAATCTGTCGAGCAGAACCCCGTCCGCCGGAACAAGGCGGACGGCGTGATCGACCGGGCACACCAGAATTCCCTTGAGCCATTCTGAAACGGGCATCGCAACATCCTCCCGAGTAGGCGCGGACAATGAATGGAATATTCACGCATGCGCACGCGAAACGCAACGAAATGAAGGGGCGAGCGGGTGTGGACCCGGTAACGCAAAAGCGGACCTGTCACGCCGAAGCGGACCTGTCACGCCGAAGCGCCGCCCCGGGCGGCGCGAAGGCGGAAACAAAAAGGGGCGCCCGAAGGCGCCCCCCTTTGTCAAACCAATGGCCTGAGACTATTCGGTTTCGTTGTCCACGAAGAACGCGGAGGCGCCGGTCGAGGCACATTCAGCAAAGGTGGCCTTGGGGTCGCCGTTGATGATGCGCTGGAAGGTCGACTGGGTGCCGTCGCAGTCCAGGTCGGCGTGGGCGTTGGCCGTCGCCTTGGCGGCG
>CAYYCO010000011.1:0-56134 GCA_964470365.1 uncultured Anaeromyxobacteraceae bacterium
TCACTTCGCGGGCGGACCGTACAGAATCTGGATGTCGGCCGGGACGTCGTTTTCGGAAATGTCCATCACGGGGCCGTACATCGGCTGATCGATGTCGACAGCGCCCTGATCGAATTCGCTGTAATCGGGCGGGGCGCCGTACAAATCCTGGATCTGGCCCTCGTCGGCCGGGAACACGTCGGGCGGCGGCCCGTAAAGGATCTGGATGTCGTCGTACCGGCCCGGGTCCTGGCCCAGATCGGGCGGCGGCCCGTACAGGGTTTCCATTATGTAGATATCTTCCGGGGGGCCATATTCAGGCTGGAACGAATCGACGTCCTGGGTGTCAAGGACGGTGACGGCATCAAGCGCGTCGCCATCGCCGTTTCCATCGTTGCCGCCACACGCCACCGGCGCCGCCACGAACATGCCGCCGGAAAGGGCCAGCCACAGCCACCTGGTCGCCGCATGTATCTTCGTCCGGCTGAAATCGATGATGGCCATCAAGACGATAAGCATGTTAACCACCTGTTTGAACGCGGTATTTTACATTGTTTATCGAAGTCTTTTCAAGGCCGCGAGGGCCATGCGTCGTCCAGGGCGTCGGTCGCAGTTTCCCCGCACGTATCGGTCTGGCAAGTGTCGACCGGCCCCTCGTCATAGTCGGGACCCGGCCCGTACATCATCACCGGCCAGCATCCCCAGAGGCCCGAAAGGAAGCCCCCGGTCAGCAACAACCAGAAAAATCCGCGCAGCGCGGACAACCTGACCCTGCCGATATTCACGAAGGCCATCAGCATCAAAAGCATCGACAATCCCCCGGTCACGGGCCGCGCGACAGTCCGATCAGATGTTCGCCCCCGCTTCCTTCAGCATCCTGACGTGGCACACCTTCGGTCCGCTTTTTTCGGTGTCCCAGAGGTGCATGCTGTTGCCCTTGCAGATCGCAAAATCATGGCATTTCGCGCAGTCGCCCTGGCGCATCCAGTCGCGATCGCGGAATTTTTCGAACCCGTTTTCCCAGATTTCGTCGAACGACTTTTCACGGATGTTGCCCTGTACCAGCGTCCGCGGGTTGTTCGGGCATCCGCAGACGCCGCCGTCGGCAAGTATGGACGCGACACGCACGCCTGAAAAACATGCATAGAAAAAATCCCGGACGCCACGTTCGTACTGGCAGCCCAGGTAGCCCTCGTCGCCGTACGAAACCTTGATCGGCCGTGGCGCCGAACGTTTTTCCGCAAGGAAATCCATCATCCGTTTCAGTTCGGCCGGTTCCAGAAGGAAATCGGACTGCCGGGCCGCGCGGCCATTAGGAAAAACCGACACGATACGCCAGTCGCGGACGCCCATCTTCAACATAAGCCGGTACATCGGTTCCAGTTCGTCGATGTTGCGGCGGTGGAAAGTCGTGGTCACCTGCAGGTCGCGCAGAAAATTCGCGTTCCGGAAACGCGCGATGGCGTCAACCGCGCGGTCGAACGAACCGGCCCCGCGCAGCCAGTCGTGCGATTCGGCGTTGACCCCGTCCAGGCTGATGACCAGCGTGCGCATCCCGGTGCGGCGCGATTCGGACACGACGCGATCGTCGACGGCCCAGCCGTTCGAAACCATGCCCCACGGGTAATGCATCCCGTTGATTTTTTCCATCACCCGGAACAGGTCGGGCCGTACCAGCGGTTCCCCGCCCGTGACCGCCACGAAGACGCGTCGCGGATTGTGCGTCCGGGCGATATCGGCGAATACCCTGACGACCTCGTCGCCCGACAGTTCCAGGGACGTGTCCGTGGACCTGCGACAGTCCGACCCGCAGTGCCTGCAGGCCATGTTGCAGTCAAGCGTTGCTTCCCAGAACAGGTAGGTCAGGTGCGGGTGGGCGAATTCGTGATCCACATAGTGCCGCCACGCCCACAGGTTGAAACGTTTCTTCAGGTCAGCCGCCATGTCACCTCGTCCCGTCCGATGCCACGGATTCGACGCCCCCGCGGCAATCATAGTAGCAAAATGCACGCCTGGAATCGCTGCACGGCTTGTCGCCCTGTTCCAGGAAAAGTTCGGTGCAACCGTGACCCTGCATGGGACGGCATCTTTCGTCGGTTCCAGATCCACCCATGTTACGCCAGAGAACAAGAAAACTGTCCGGGAGGCGTCCGCAGTCAACCGCATCCACCCCGAAACGGGCAACCGTCCTGTGAACCCAGGTGTCGCCGCGCGGCGCGAGGATGACGCCAATGTCCTGCCGTCCCGACAGAACTTCGGAATACAGCATCAGCGTGGTCGCATTTATGTCGTTCGAAAACACCCTTCTGTCACCGCGGCCGGACATTTCGACGAAGTCCGCCATATGATCGATGCCGCCGGTTTCGGTGGCGCGCGGCGAAGTCTCGACCCGGAAGGTCGAAAGTATCACCAGCACGGCCAGCAGGACGGGCGCGACAGCGGCATGAATCCACGCGGGCCTCGTGACGAAACGGCCGACATAGTCCAGCGCACCGGAGATCCCCTGCTGGACCAGCAGTGCGGCTGGAATGAAAGCCAGTCCCTTGCACAGCGAAAAATAGTACGCCCCGTTCACCGCGCTGAATGTGAGGGCGACGGCCAGCGCCACAACCGAAACCACCTCGGTGGCCAGCACGAAATACCATGGCGCGCCGCTTCGCCTGAAGGATGTAAGAAACAGTCCGCCGACGACCAGAAACGGCATGAGGATGGACAGGCCGAAGGGAGGCTCGACAAGAAGCAGCCCGCGCAGCATTCCCGGAAGGTCATGCGTGAAGGTGTTGTCCGTTGAGGCCGAGCCCCTCAAAAACACATCGAGGACGACCGCGCCGCACGCGACGACGGCCAGGACCGTCGAAACCGCCTGGAACGGATGAACCTTCGTCCTGACCCGTTCAACAACCAGGATTCCCGCAAGAACCGCGGATGGCACAACCATCATGTATGAAGTGAAGCATCCTCCGATAACCAGCAGGGCGGGTATCGGTATCCATTGCCACGCCTTCCCGCGGCGCCGTTCCCCAATCAGCCAGAGAAGCATCAGCGCCAGAAAAACGCCGGCGAGATTCCAGTCAGAAAGATCCACCATGCCCATCGTCAGGCGAACGGATGCCGCCATCCAGACGCCTGTAAGGACCGCGGCCGGCCGGCCCCCCTGCCTGCGGGCGGCCAGCGAAAAGAGGAACGCCTCCAGCAGCGCCCAGGCAAACATGCTTATGCGCAGAACCACGGGGTCGCTGGACAGGAGTGCTGCGGGACGGTTCAGGAGATATGAAAAAAACGGGTGGTTCCAGTCGCCGAACACATCCCTGGCGGCGAATGCGACCCTCAATATCTGTGCATCCGTTGTAAATGGCACCGGGAACAGGGGCCATGCCGCCAGCAGCATCAGGCCGGCCAGCAGCACGGTGTCGACGATGAGCGGAGCCGGCCCGTCACGGCGACGGGCAAAAGCGAGGCAGACTGAACAAAGCGCAAGCAGCGCAAAAGCCACGGAGTGCCACCGCAAGGGGTCCTGACCACTGATTACCGGCAATCTGAGCTGGCGGGCACCTTCCTCCCGCTGCTCGACCTTTTGAGAGACAAGACCTAATTCCGCGGCCAGCCGCGAAGCGTCGGTATCGGAAAACCATGCCTTCGATCCGGTCTGCCACCTGGTTGTGACCGAGCGGGAACAGTCCGGAGCCAGGGTGATCTCAAGCATCGCGGTCGCGCCGGCCGCGCCGAGCTTCAGCGCGACCGTGCCGTTGCGGGCGGACAGCGCCCATTTCGGTGTCGGCCCCGGATGGCCGGTCCCGCCGAACCACTTTTCGATGGCTGCCCCGACCTTGTCGCCGTCCGGCGGCTGCCAGACGCATTCGGCCCTTGCAGAGGGGGAGTCAAGCAGCAGGAGCGCCGCGACTGCCACCGGAAGGAGGGGAATCCACGATTCGCGAAGCAGTCGAACCATCCTGTTTTCTCCGATGAACCTGCGACTTATCCCGACGTATCACGCATCATCCAATTTCGTAGTAATATTAATATCCGCATTGGAGTTGTTAAACAACATGCCAGTTCGCCGGGCGCTGACATGCCTGCTGTCAATCATCGCGATACTGACCGCCGGCGCCGCTCTGCCCGGCGCCCGCGCCGAATCCCGAACCGGTCATTCCACCATCGTATACGGCGCCGACCGGAACTTTCCTCCATGGGAATGGGTGACGCCGGATGGCATCCTCAAGGGCTTCAACATCGATCTGCTGACAGAAATCGCCCGCTCGGCAGGTCTCGATATCAGATTCGTCTACGGCAACTGGTCCGACATCCGGCAGCGCCAGTGGGATGGTGAAATCGACGTCACCGCCATGTTCATGTCCGACGAAAGGCAGGCGACCCTGAAATTTTCGGACCCGATCGCCCTGGGATACGACACCGTCTGGATCCGGGAAGGGGATCCCGACATCCGACAGCTCAGCGACCTTTCGAACAAGACCGTGATCGTTCAGCAGACCGGATTCGCGGCCGAATATTTTGCAAAAACCGACCCGACCGTCAGGATCGTCAGCGTCGAATCCGAACCTGCCGCGCTGGTCGCCCTTAACGACGGTCGCGGCGATGCGGCCATCCTGTCGGAGGCAACCGCCAGGACAACGGTGGTCCGGCTGGGACTGGACAGGATCCGGAAGACGGGAAGTCCGATTCTGCCCCGGCCGCTGGCGTTCACGGCCACCCCGGACAAGGCCGGCATCATTGATATTCTGAACCAGAACATGCTTTTCATGCGGGCCGACGGCCGCTTCGAGGAACTCGAAGGTGCCTGGTTTGACAAACCCGGCAACGAAACCAGGCTGTCCCGCTTCATGCGCGAATGGGGATGGGGTGTCGGCGGGGCCGTACTCCTGACGGTTCTCTGGCTGCTGGGCTGGTCCCTGATCCTCCGTCACCGGGTGGCTGCCCGGACCGCGGAACTGGAAGAGGAAATCAACGAACACGAACTGGCCGAGGAGGAGATCCGGCAATCCTCGGAAGTGGTCGATCTTCTCTTCAACGCCAATCCTGTGATGATGTCCCTGTCGGAGCTCGAGGACGGACGCTATGTCGAAGTCAACCCGGCGGTCCTGGAAACCGTCGGCCTGTCCCGGGAACAGATTATCGGCCGGACCAGCTCGGAACTGAACTTCTGGGACGACCCCAGGGAGCGCGACGAAATGGTCGCCCAGTTGCGCGAAAAGGGCCGGATACGCAATCATCACGTCGCGATCAGGCTTCCATCGGGTCGCGTCCTCGAATGCATGATGAACGCCGACGTGGTTGAAATGCAGGGCAGGCGCCTGATGCTTTCGACCATGAGCGACATGACTTCGCTGAAGGCCGCCGAAAGGGAAAAGGCCAGGCTTGAAAACCAGCTCAGGCAGATCCAGAAAATCGAAATGGCCGGACGTCTGGCCGGTGGCGTCGCACATGACTTCAACAACCAGTTGACAATCATCCAGGGTTACTGCGACGTCCTCGGGCGACGGCTCACGTCTGCCCCGGATGTGGCCGTCCTGGATGAAATCCGCCAGGCCGTGCGCCATTCCTCATCTCTCACCAGCAGCCTCCTGGCGTTTTCCCGGCGGCAGGTGCGCAGACTCGAAGTCCTGAACCCGACGACGCTCATCGCGGAAATGGAACAGGCCATCCGCGTTTCGCTGGGGGTCAACCTGCAACTGGTAATTGAAAGCCGCGCGCCCGATTCGCGGTTTGAACTCGACCGCGGCCAGTTCGTCGAGGTCATATACAACATCGTCGCCAACGCCAAGGACGCGATGGGCGCCAGCGGGACGCTCACCATATCGATCGATGCCGAGACCGTCGGACATGGACGGTACATCTCAACGGTTGAAGTCCTCCCGGGCGATTACGTCGTCATTTCACTGTCGGACGACGGCGTCGGCATGGACGAGGAAACACAGCGCCTGATGTTTGAACCCTTTTTCACAACGAAGGAAGTCGGTAAGGGCATCGGTCTCGGGCTGTCCACCGTGTACGGGATAATCAAGCAGAACGGCGGTTACATCGAGGTTGTCAGCGCATGTGGCGAGGGCACCTGCATCCGCCTGATGATTCCGTCATACGACTCCGGCGGGCCCACCGTTGAGGAGCACCCCCGGCAAGAGGAAAGCAGCCGCGGCACCGAAACGATTCTTCTGACAGAGGACGAAAAGGGTCTCTTCCAGCTGCTGTGTGAGGTGCTGCGTTCCGCCGGTTACCGCGTCCTTGCTGCGGAACGACCCAGTCTGGCGATCGAACTGGCCATGAACGAAAAGCCGGACATCCTGGTGACCGACGTGGTCATGCCGGAAATGAGCGGGCGCGATCTGGCCACGCAGATCAAGGCCATGCACCCCGACATCAAGGTTCTGTACATGTCGGGATACCCGCGGGACACGATTGCCGCCCACGGCATACTCAATTCCAGCGTCGACCTGCTCAACAAGCCATTCTCGCTCGACGAGTTCCTGCAGGTTATCCGGCGCGTGCTGGACTCCTGACCGGCCCGGCTCCCTGAATTTTGCCTTTATTTAGCCAGGTGATCTGATTATCCTTTCGCAAAGTCCGTTCATTCGAAGGGTTGATGATTCGACATGGCAGCGACGACTGAAACCATATCGTTGAGAACGGTAGAAAGACTGACCGTTTACCGGAAGGTACTGGCGGATCTTGCCCTCTCCGGGACCGACTACGTGTTCTCGCACAAGCTGGCATCGCTGGCGGGTGTCACACCGGCCCAGCTCCGGCGTGACCTCGCATCGTTCGGTTCGTTCGGCAACGTGGCCAGGGGATACCACGTCAAGGACCTCAGCTCCACGATCGGGCGGCTGCTCGGGACCAACGTGCCCAGGAACGTCATCCTCATCGGCGCGGGCAACCTGGGAAAGACGCTCCTGACTTACCGGGGCTTCGAGGAACGCGGATTCAGGATCGTTGCGGCCTTCGACCGGGATCGCGACAAGACCGACAGGATTTTCGCCGGGCGGCGCATCTTCCACATCGACCATATGGAAGATGCGATCGCCGGCATGGACGTCCACATGGCCATCCTCGCCTGCGGGCCCACCGACCTCAACAGCCTGGTTGCACGCCTGTCGGCGGCCGGCATACGCCACATCCTGAACTTCGTCCCGGCGTTGATCGCCGAAATTCCCGGTACTTTCGTCGAGGACGTCGATATTTCGGCCAAACTTGAAAAACTTTCCTACCTTCGAACAAACAACGTCGTCATGGATGATTAGGCGGTTTCAATCGACGCGGCCGGCGATGGCGTCGGCGATACGGCCCCAGACCATGCGGAAACGCGCGTCGTCGAAACCGGACCCGGACGGCAGCCAGTCCGAAAGATAGTCACCGGACGCCCCCGCATACTGGCCGACAACATCAAGATGATCGGCCTCGACGACCATCAGCAGTCTGCCGTAAACCTGGCTCAGCGTCGGCACCAGCGCATCGTTCGTCCGTGACGTCACCTCCCACGGGAACCCGGCCCTGATCTTTTCCATGGTATCGGGGTCGTGTTCAGGGTAGGGATAGTGATCCAGCGCGGAACCGGCAAGCGTGTTCAGGATGGCGTAAACCACCGCCATCACGGCCTTTTCGACAGACCAGCCCTTCAGGTTAAGGTTTCCGGCAAAGACGTTCGGCGAGCCGGTCACGACGGACCAGAACCGCACGTTTTCCGGCACCGACACCGCCGCGTTGAAAAGCGTGATCGCCTCGGGAGTCAGCTGGATAATCGCGCCCTGGTCGGAAGCGACCGCGCCGATAAAGACGAACAGAGGGTCGTCGCTGTCCGATGAAATCTGGCGCAGCAGCTTGTCCGAAGCGACGTCCAGCCAGGAACTGGATGACGAAACCGGGTCGTCGAGACGGGCCGCGAAGCTGAGCAGCCGCGCCAGGACGGACAGCGCCTTGCGCCCCTTTTCGGTGTATGCCGCGCTTGCCAGCAGGCGCATCAGCTGCTTGCCCTGCGCCGTAAGGAAGAAGTTGGCCATCGGCGTGCCGTAATGCGGCGTTGAAATCGTGATGGCGGTACGTGTCTTTTCAAGCACGAGTCCCTGGTTGCCACCCATTCCGATACATCGCGAAAGCATCAGGCGGACGTCCAGGCCGCCGGTCGAATGCCCTATGAAATGGATGTCGTCGGCCTGCAGGCCGCCGGTCTTCTGGACCGTTTCGAAGACGTTGTCGGCGCGGCGGCTGATCGAACCCGCCGGAAGGACCGCACATTCATGAATGCGTGCGTTGATGCCGCGCGATTCGAGATGACGGGTCAGCATTTCCGGGACGCCGTTGAAATATTCCAGGGCGCCCAGCGACTTGAAACCGAAGAATCCGGGCACGAGGTATATTTCGGTACGTCTTCCGTTCATCCCACCACCACGGGGGCACAATCCCCCGACCGGCACCCAACCGGATTCTACGTCACTCCGGGCAAACCGGATCGCCCCAGTTCGAAGGTTCGTGCCCCATTTCAAGCCTGAGCACCCCGCCGTCCATGACCTGGCGGTGGGTCAGACGCGCCCGGGTAAGCGGCCGGCCGTTCAGTTCGGCCGACTGGATGAAGCGGTTTTCGGCGCTGAGCCCGTCAGCCACGATTTCGAAGTCGATCCCCGCCTTGCGGGCCGGGTCGATGTGGATTGTCGCCCGTGCGAAAAGGGGCGTGTTCATCTCGTAAGAATCGCCGCCAGGAGTCACCGGGTAAAAGCCGAGCGACGCGAATATCGACCACGCCGACATCGAGCCCGAATCGTCGTTGCCCGGCAGTCCGTCGGGACCGGCGCCGAAATGCAGCGCCAGCAGTTCCGACACCGTCGCCTGGGTCCTGGCCGCCCTGCCCGCGAAGTTATAGAGCCACGGGACGTGGAAATCTGGCTGGTTATCCATCGCGAAGTGGCCGTCGGCGAAGAACGTGTCAAGTTTCGCCGCGAAGGGTTCAGGGCCGCCCATGAGATCCATCAGGCCGCAGACGTCGTGAGGCACCGACCATGTGTACTTCCAGGAATCGGCCTCGCAGAAACCGGCCTTGTCATCGGGCGCGAACCCGTCGAGCCAGGTCCCGTCAAGATTCCTGGGAACCATGAAGCCCTTGTCCGCATTCCAGTGGTTGACGTAGTTTTTCGACCGCTCCGCAAAATAGGAAGCGTCCTCATCATGGCCGAGCGCAGCCGCCACCCGGCTGACGCACCAGTCGTCGTGCGCGTGTTCAAGCGTCATCGAAGCCGACTGGTCAATGTCGCAATCCATTGAAACAAAACCCTTTTCAACGTACTCAGGCGGCGTTCCCCGGTTGAAATACCCGCACATGCCGTCCGGAACCGGATTCGGGGAGTCCTCCATCGAGCCCTTCTTCATGGCATCCCATGCGGTGTCGACATCAAAGTTCCTGTATCCCTTCATGTATCCGTCGGCGACCACGCAGAACTGGGGATTCGCGATCATCACGCGCGAATCGCCGACCGCGTTCCAGGTGCACTTCTGCATCCACCCGCCGGCCTCGTACGTGTGGACCAGCGACTGCAGCATGTCGGAGTTGACCTCAGGTTCGATTATCGCGAACAGCGGGTGCGACGTGCGGTAGGTGTCCCACATGCACCAGTCGTCAGTGTAGTAGCGCCAGCCGCTGTACTGCACGGTCTGGCCAATTCCGTCGGCGCCGGAAAAGAACCCGTCGCCCTCGGTGTAGTCGGCCGGGGCCAGCAGCGAGTGGTAAAGTGCCGTATAGAAACGTGTCAGGTATTCGGCGGAGTCGGATTCAACCTCGACGCGCGAAAGCAGCCGGTTCCATTTCAGGCGGGCGTCGTCCCTGACCTGGTCGAAGGTGCCGGCGTCCAGTTCCTGGCGGTTGGCCCGGGCCTGTTCGACCGAGATGTACGAAATCCCCACGCGCATCTCGACGACGTCGTCCGCGTCAGTGGAAAAAACCAGCGCCGCCCCCGCCCTGGGCGAATCGCCCCAGAATTCCACCGAATCGAAGGCCCTGTCCAGCTTTGCGGAAAAATACACGGTGGCCACCCCGGTCCCGGGGTCGACCATATCCGCGAACATCGAAACCAGCGGATTGGTCTGGTAACGGCTCCACCCCTCGACGGAGTCGGTGCCCGCCGCCTGGATGTCCGATTCGAGCCACTGGCCGAGACTGGTCCTTAAATCGAACAGGATTGCCGCCCTTTCCGCGGCAGGATACGTGTACCGGTGAAGACCGACCAGGCGGGATGCGGTCAGTTCGGCCCTGATGCCGTAACTGTCGAGATTGACGCTGTAATAGCCCGGTTCCGCGGTTTCGCTGTCGTGCCGGAACGCCGATGCATAGTCGGCCTCCGACGTACCCGGATCGCCGGTGACGGGAATCACCAGAATGCGGTTATACCCGTTGCCGGACCCTCCAGGCCCTTCCAGGTGCGAATGGACAAAGCCCTTGATCCTTTCGTCGTCGTATTTGTAACCGGTGATTGCCCCTTCCCGGACGTCGGTATTCGGTCCGAGTTTCACCATCCCGCGCGGCACCGCGGCGCCCACGAAGACATTCCCGGAACCGCTGGTCCCGATGAACTGGTTGACATGAATCGCCAGGTCCGGAGGCGCCTGCTGGACCACGTCGTCGAAGACATCCCTGGCGTCGGGGCCATCACCCGGCGCCTCCAGGTTCCCGCACGAAACGACAAAGAGGCAGATGGAGGCGGCGCACAAACGCAGTCCGGTGTTCCCCATGTCATTTTCCCCCTGCGATCATTTTCCGGGAAGGCCGCCAAGTCCGCGCGCCGAAAGGTAGTCGACGAAACCGGCCATCAAAGCCTTGTAGATGATGTTGCCGACGACTTCGTAACCGGCCGGCGTCGCATGGCGGTAGTCGCCCCAGCCCAGACGCGGACGGGCCTTGTACCACCGTCCCATCGCACCCTCGCCGCCCATCGCGTTAAAGGTGTCGAAGAATCCGCACCCGGCTTCAGCGGCGACGGCACGCTGGGATTCGACGATCTTCGGGACGGTCGGTATCGTCCTGACGTTGCCGCGCGAATCTACCTCGCCCTGGTCCAGCGGCGCGACCAGCATGCACGAAGCCTCCGGCCGGCCGGCGCGCGCCATGTCGATAGTCCTGCGAAGGTTCTTGCGGTAGACGTCGAAATTCATATTCGCATCGCCGCATTCGTTGCCGCCGAAAGCGATAACCAGCAGGTCCGGGCCACGATGCGCGATCTGGTTGGCGAAGTGCGCCGCATCGGCGTTCTGAAGGCGCTGGGCCCTTGCGCCGACAATCCCGAGCGAGTCGTAGACGACGCCCGGGACGTTGTTTTCAAGGACCACGCCGAACAGCGTCACGCCGGATTCGGCCCGTAAATCGAACCTGTGCGGCCCGGGTGCCACGTCGATGACGCCGAACGCGTCCTCCGGGGTACCCGATGCGGTCGCAATCCGCCGGGGCGCCGCGCCGTCCACCGATACCGAAAAATCGCGGCCGGCCGGACTTTTGAGGTAATAGACCTCGAGCCGCGAAACCGACTTGCCCACCGTGGCCGATGCGGGGGCAGTTTCATATCTGCCGGTTCCGTCGCCGGTCGACTGGAATGCCACGCCGCCGAATCCATAGCGGCCGTCCTTCCTTTCGCCCCTCGTCACCATGAACTGTTTCCAGCCGCCGGACTGCTGGTTCACCACATCGGCATGGCGATATGGCATCGTGCCCTTGCCGACCAGCATGAAACCATGGCCGGAGTCCCCGAAACGACGCTGGAACCGTCGCCGCAGCGTACCGGTGACGTCGTCGGCGGCGATCGTCGAATCGCCCCAGTGCGCGACCCTTGTCACCTTCTGCCCGGTCGCGGTCCGGTACAACGAATCGTAAAAGGCATCCAGGGCGCGGCCCGAGGGATCCTCGACCCGCCTGACGACACCATCGAGTTCCTTCGGATCGATGAATACCCTGCCGGGCTGCGCATCCCCGACCACGGCCTGCGCGGGCTCGGCCTGTTCGACGCCGGCCTCCTCGCCCAGGTTGGCTGCAAGTTCCGCCCCGAAGTCCTCGGCCAGGGCCGTTACCGCCCTGTCGCCCTTCAGTTCCCCGTCCCCGCTGCCATGCCCGGTTATCCCGCGCGACCAGTCGAACGTGAAAAGCCGTTTCATGGGTGCGGGATCGCCGGGCACCCACGGACGCAGGTCAAGGCTGTCCGGAAGCAGGTACGTGATTCCGGCGCAAAGGACAAAAACGCCCATGGACAGCGCCATGCGCCGAAGCGCCGCCCTGTTTTCGGGTGTTCCGGGTTCGCCCGGTATTTTCTGCGTGTCCGCCACGCCTTCACCGCCCCCTAGAACTGGAAGTAGATATAAGGCACCACCTGGCTGGAACCCAGTTTGAACAACAGCGCGCCAGCGCCGGCAAGCACCAGCCCCTGAACCCACCCTGGCATCGACTTGTAGAAGCCGAGCAGTTTCTTCACCCATTCCTGGGGCGTCCAGTGGATCGCGAAGCCCAGTCCCATCACCATCCAGACCTTCCAACTGATCTGGGCGGTTGAAACCGACCCGGCGAACAACTGGGAAATGACGTCTCCGGCGACCTCCAGGTTGGGCGACCGGAACAGTATCCTGGAAAGCACCACGAAGTGGAACGTCAGGAATATCTTTATGATTTCAAGCCATTTCGGATCGACGGTGTCCTTGGTGCGGCCGGCGCGTTTATAGAAGAACCGGTGCAGCACCATCGCGGTTCCGTGAATGACGCCGTAGATCACGAATGTCCAGCCGGCGCCGTGCCAGAATCCGATAAGGAAGAATGTCAGCCAGAGGTTCCAGTAAGTCCTGGCCGTGGATCCGTGCGATCCGCCCAGCGGAAAGTAAACGTAATTGCGCAGCCAGGAACTGAGCGTCATGTGCCAGCGTCGCCAGAACTGCGCCGGACTGGTCGCCATGTATGGCCTGTTGAAATTTTCAGGCAACTCGATGCCCAGAAGCATCGCGGAACCGCGCGCAACGTCGGTGTAGCCGGAAAAATCGCAATAAATCTGCAGCGTGTATCCATACAGGCCGATCAGCATTTCCACGGAAGTGAACGCGGCCGGATTGTCGAACGACCTGTCGACCAGGTTGAGCGCGAGGAAATCCGCGAAAAGTATCTTTTTCACCAGGCCCTTCATGATCAGGAAGGTTCCGGTGCTGACCATGTCGGAGGTCAGGCGGGGCGTCCGCTGCAGTTGCGGGATCAACTGCTGCGCCTTGGTGATCGGGCCGGCGACAAGCGAGGGGAAGAACACGGTGAACGCGCCGAATTCAAGGATGCTCTTTACCGGCTCGATCTTCTTCTGATAGACGTCGATGGTGTAACACATCGACTGGAACGTGTAGAACGAGATGCCAACCGGCAGCATCAGGTTGAGGTACATCGACGGGATTTCCACGCCGAATGCCCGGAAACCGCCTTCGACAACCGAAAAGAAGAAGTTGTAGTACTTGAATATCCCTAGAACGCTCAGGTTGCTGATTATTGAAACCAGCAGCAGGCCCTTTTTCGCCCCCTGCCGTTTTACGGCCGGAATCAGCCGCCCGACCGCGTAGTCGATGCCCGCGGACGTCATCACCAGGAAGATGTACCAGGGGTTCCACACCATATAGAACCGGCAGGACATCAGGAACAGGACCAGCAGCCGCAGGAAATTGTGCCGCGACAGGGACCAGAATACGGTCACTGCAATGACGAGAAACAGGATGTAGTCAAGACTCTGGAACAGCATGCCCCGACAGACCTGGATGAGACGAAAAGCCACCCCTCGATGGCGGCGTATTCTATATTCAATTCCGTGGGGATTCCAGCTATTATCGAGCCACTTCGAAGGCCTGCAAACGGGGGCGCCAATGTCTGAAGTTCTGGTCACGGGCGGTGCCGGATATATCGGCAGCCATACCTGCGTGGAAATGCTCCGCTCCGGCATGGACATCGTGGTCGTGGACAATCTCTGCAACAGCCATCGCGAGTCGTTGCGACGCGTTGAACGTCTGGCCGGCAGGGACTTTCCCTTCCATCAGGCCGACATTCGCGACCGCGCGGCCATGGACAGGGTTTTCGCGGAACACCGCATTTCGGCTGTCGTACATTTTGCAGGGCTGAAGGCGGTCGGCGAATCGGTGCGATTCCCTCTGAAATACTTCGACAACAACATCGCCGGAACCGTGGTCCTGCTGGACGCCATGGGGCGGCACGGCGTCAGGGACCTGGTGTTTTCATCATCCGCCACGGTTTACGGCGATCCGCACAAGGTTCCGATTACCGAGGATTTTCCCCTCAAGGTCGTGAACCCGTACGGGCGGACGAAACTGGTCATCGAGGACATGCTGCGCGAAATGCACGGTTCCGATCCGTCCTGGAACATCGCCCTGCTACGATACTTCAACCCGGTCGGGGCCCATGAAAGCGGGCTGATCGGCGAGGATCCGGCCGGAATCCCGAACAACCTGATGCCCTTCATCACCGGGGTTGCGGTGGGCAGGCTGCCCGAACTGAAGATCTACGGGAACGACTACCCGACGCCAGACGGTACCGGCGTCCGGGATTACATCCATGTCGTGGATCTGGCGATCGGCCACATCCGGGCCATCGAAAAGCTGGCCTCGCGCCCGGGATGCGTGGCGTGGAACCTGGGAACCGGCCGCGGCTGTTCGGTCCTGGAAATGGTCAGGGCCGTGGAAAGGGCTTCCGGCCGGGACATACCATTCAGGATCGTCGACCGGCGCCCCGGCGATGCCGCCGAAGTCTGGTGCGACCCATCAAAGGCGGAACGGGAACTGGGCTGGAAGGCAGAACTGGGGCTTGATCGTATGTGCCTGGATTCCTGGCGCTGGCAGCAGATGAACCCGGAAGGTTTCCCCCGGGATTGACCCCGATCCTGTTCAGCAACCCTCGTCAGTGGCGCCGTTGCAGTCCTCGTCGACACCGTTGCCGCACGTTTCGGAACCGGCAGGCACGCAAACGTATTCACAAGCATCAAGCGGATTCTTGTTGATATCGAAATGGTTTGAACTGCAGGGAACCTCAACGCAGTTGCCCGAGGTGCAGTAACCGTATACCGTCCTGTCGCCCGCATTGCAGATTCTGCCGCACTGGCCGCAGTTGACCGGGTCGGTGGCCAGCATTTCCACGGTGACGTCATCCGTTGCGCCGTTACAGTCGTTGTCCATGCCGTCACAGATTTCAAGCCCGGAAGAGGCGCACTCGCATCCGTTGTCAGAATCCAGGTCGACGTTGAAATGGCCCTGGTCACAGCCGGTAAGCACGCAGTTCCCGATAACGCATTCCATGACCGCGAAATCCCGCAGGCACGAATTGTCGCACACGCCGCAGTGTTCGAGGCTGGTCGTGACGTCATGGCACCGACCGCCGCACAGTTTAAGGTCGCCGGCACAGCTGGCGGCGCACGTTCCCCACGAACACACCTGCGTCCCGCAATCGGTGTAACAGTCGCCGCAATAGGCCGGGTCGTTCAGCAGGTTCGTTTCGCACCCGTTAAGGATTTCGCCGTCGCAGTCCCCCCGTTCGTCGTCACAGTAGTACGCGCAACCACCCATTTCGCAGATGGCGTAGCCGTCCGGGTACACGTCGCAGGTGCTGTTTTCCTGTCCGGGCGACCAGGAATCGAGGTCGCCGCCAACACTGCATTTCTGGCAGGGATTGTCGGGGTTCATTTCGCCGTCGATCCGGCACGCCCCGTCGATGATGCAGTATCCCAGGTTGGTGAACAGGCAGTTACCGGTGCCCGTGTCACATGAATCGGCAGTGCAGTACAGGTCGTCGTCGCATTGCTTGACGTCGCCCGACTTGCAGACCTTGCTCTTGCACTTGTCGTTTTCCGTACACGGGTTGTTGTCCGAGCAGGGCGCCGAGTTCGCCTCGTTCGAGCAGCCGGCCAGCGTACAGGTGTCATCGGTGCAGACATTGGTGTCGGCGCAATTTTTGGGAATCTGTGTCGGGCAGAGTCCGCCGCTGCACACGACCTGCGGCCTGAATGTCATTCCGTCACAGGTCGCCGCCCCGCACACCTTCGTGTTGTCGTTCCTGGTCAGGCAGCCGCCCTCCGGCGAACAGTAGTCCTCGGTGCAGATGTTGCCGTCGTCACAGAACATGCTGTCCTGCGGCGGGCAGAAATCGTTCTGGCAGACCGCCGGCAGGTAATAGGTGCCCAGTTCGCAGGAACCCGGGATGCAGACCTGCCCGTTTCTGGCCGTGTGCGTGCATCCGCTGACCTTGCAGGCGTCGGTCGTGCACGGGTTGCCGTCATCGCAGTTTTCAGGCGTTACCACCGGGCAGACGCCCCCGGCGCAAACCGCCGCCCCGTAACGCATCATCCCTTCGCAGCGTGCGGTTCCGCATGACGCGGTGTTATTGTCGGTCTTGCAGCCGGTGGCGGGATCGCAGGAGTCGTCGGTGCATACGTTGTCGTCATTGCAGTCGAGGTTCGTTCCCGTGCAGGTTCCCGACGCGCAATGGTCCGATTCGGTGCAGGCCGACGAATCGTCGCAGGTCAGCGTGTCGTCCGCCGACATGGCATCCCGGGCGATGTCCGGCTTGCAGGCCCGACAGGGACCGAACAGCGTGGCATCGGTCGCATCGGCAACGTAACAGATCCCGTTCACCAGGCAGTACCCGGCCTTTATGTCATGCGAACAGTCAAACGCCGTTTCACAGGCATCGTCGGTACAATCAATCTGGTCGTCGCATTCGTTCACGAACGAACCGACGCAGGTGCCGGTGTTGTTGCATTTGTCGCCGACGGTGCAGGGATCGCCGTCGTCGCAGTCATCGCCGTCGATGCACGGCTCGACGACGTCGGTATCCGGTTCGACCCCGTCGGCCGCGTCCATGGCATCGACCGCGTCTTCAACATCCAGTGCGACGTCCGAAACCGTGTCGGCGACATCACCCGCATCATCGACCACATCGGCAACGTCGGAAGTAACGTCGGAGATCACGTCCAGTTCGTCCGGATTGGGCAGTTTGTCCGGATACTTGAGGCAGGCCGTGAAAGCCAGCAGCGGAAGGACCGTCAGCAATGTTGAAAACAGAAAACGCTTTTTCATGACGACAAGTCTTCCACCTTCAGGGTGACGTCAAGCCTACCAGCGCAGCACGACAGTCGCGCCTGGTCCGTCCGGGCCCGCCGGAAGAACGGTCACGGGCGTGTCCGCGGGGGCCGTGAACCACAGCGCAAGGCCGATCGCAAGGGCGGCCCCGCTGAGGCCCCATGAACCATACGCAATGTAAGAATAAAGTTCCGCGTCGGACACGTATTTGTTGAAGTACCATTCGTAGTACGAGTAGTTCGGGTAATCCTCGACACGCAGCGCCCCGGCATCGTCAAGTTTCTGCTGGGCATAGAAATACATGCCGGTGCCGGCGCCGACCGCAAGCGCGGAAAGGACCCACATCGAAATCGCACCGGCCCTCTGCGGACCAATCTTCCCGGACCCGGATTTCCCGGATTTCACCCAGTCCGACTGGCGGTCGCGCCCCTCGCGTTCATCACCGTCGGGTCTTGATTCTTCGGATTCCGAGCCGATCGACGTGGACGCGACGTCGGTCCGCCCGGTATCGACCGCCACGGCCAGCATTTTCTGCATTCCGGATTCGATGGTCACCCAGTCAGAAAATACCTGGACCCCGCCCGATTCGATTTCGACGGAATGTTCACCCGGCCCGAGACGTTTCGACACGGGACCGGAACCAACCGTTTCACCGTCGATGGATACCGTGCACGGACCGTTGGAGCACCTGACGTCAAGCTGGCCCTCTATCGTCTTCAGCCGGATCGTCAGACGGAATTCGGTGCCGGGTTCGACGGTGATGGACTGGGAATACGGCACGTAGCCCGGCGCCTGGGCACCGAGCACATGATTTCCGGCAGTCACCCATGAATCGTTCGCCAGGACATCCCCGTCGACGTACAGTGTCGTTTCGATATTCTTCGGGAGCACCTCGACAACCAGTTTGCCGTGCGTGTCGGAAATGCTGCTGCGGATACGCCTGATGAGCCCCTCGGCCTCGGCCTTTTCGGAATCGTTCCTGGCCTGTTCAAGGTAGCTTTCGGCGTAGTTCAGGGCCTTGGCCTCGTCCTTGAGCCTGACCAGGTAAAGAACCGAAATGTTGTAAAGGTAACCCGGGTCGCGGGAAATCTTCCACGCCTCGAGATAGGTGTCGATGGCGGACTGCCACCGGCCCGCGACGACGTGCGCCTGGGCCTGTTCCACCAGCGTGTAGAGGTCCTGCGAACCGCGGCCCCCCTGCTGGGCGACTGCCGCCGGCCCCGTTATCGAAGCCACGACGATGGCTGTCGCGAACACGAGAACAACGCGGGTAGCCCGTCGAAACCGACAAGTCATCAAAATTACTCCCGGAAGCCGGCGGGTTCCGCTTTCCGGCATTCCGCAATCCGTCGCCACTTTCTTTTCGATAAGCCGCGTCCCGAACCGAAAAACACGCATGCTTCTCCGCGCCATATCTTAACCAGAATGCGTCAAAACCGCCAACATATTGGCCGGGGGCGATTGTCGCCCGGAACGCCGGGGATCTATTCGGTAACGACCAGGTCGTCGCAGTCGGATGTAATGAGGGTTCCGGACTCGTCGTAGTACAGGTAGGCGCCGGATTTCGGGCACGCGACGGTCAGAGGATACCGGGCCTTCAGGCCCCAGTCGAGGACAAGGACCTGGCCGGGCGCCATTTCCGGAACATACACGAGAACCTGCCTGGCCGTCGTTTCGTACCTGCTGACCACACCCGACTCAATGGCCTGTGCCAGGGTCAGGCCGCCCGCCGCTTCGTTCCCGGTGCCCTCGGCCATGAAGTCGAAACCGGGGGGGAGGCCAAGATCGACCATGATCATCGAAAGCCTGGCGTCAGACACGTTCGTGACCGTGGCGCGTGCGCCGACCACGCTGTCCACCTGGAGCCGTGACTTTTCGTAAACCACGTCGATGGTCAGCGGGCCGTCGATTCCGGGGTCGGTCACCGTCCCGCCGGGAACCCACCATGACTGCACGATCGAGTACATCAACGTGCCGTCGCCGGCGAAGGACACTGAAACGTTGTTCACGCCGGCCGGATCGACGCCCTCAAGTTCGAACTGGAAGAATACGTCGTTGTTTTCGGACGTGACGGCAACCGGATCCGCGTCCACACCGTTCAGGCTGACGCTGATTGTCCCGGATGCATCCGAGCCGGTCGCGGACAGGGACGCGACGAAGGCGCGCAGGGCCTGGATCGTCGCGTGTGTGGTACCCCAGTTGCCGAAACTGTCCTTTTTCGACGCCATCCAGTCGATGGCCATGGCCGCGACCACGGGTTCGCGCGCCGCCTTCATGATCGCCAGAACCGCCATCGCGGTGACCTCGATGTTGCCCGCGCCGGCTTCTTCTTCGCCGTAGTAATACTGGTTCGAATCGACGCCGGACGACCACCAGGCCAGCTTGCCGTCGTCCTCGACGCGATCCAGCAGGTCATCAAGCATGGCCGTCGTGGCCGAATCGTCAGGGGCCGCCACCGTCATTGCCGCCGAGCACAGCGCCAGGGCGTATGTGGACGTTTCGGCACCGACGTTTGCCCTGATGTACCCGAGCGCCGTTGAAGGCGCAGAACCGACCTGCCCAAGCGCCCATGTGGCAAGGCAGGTCGTCATCAGGTCATCGTACTGTACGGTCGCGAATTCGCTGCCCTGGGCCTCGTGCCAGGATCCATCGCCGTTCTGCCTGCCGAGCAGCCACGCCACGGTCCGCGGGATCAGCGTGTCGTCGATTTCCTGCACCGCCGCGATGTCCGAAAATTCCAGGATGCCGAGCGAGGTCAGGATCACGTTTGGCGGATCAGGATCGCCGAACCACGTGAACCCGCCGCCGGTGCATTCGTAAGTCAGCAGGCGCTGGTATCCGAGATTGACGTATTCCCGGGCCTTCAGTTCGATTTCGGGGTTGATGCTGCCCGATTCCTGGACATATTTCAGGACCAGGGCATCCGGCCAGAGCGTCGCGGTGGTCTGTTCGAAACATCCCGACGGCATCTGGAGGATCGCGTCCAGGCCCTCGACGACCTGCGACATCACGCCGGGGTACACCTTGACAAGGATGTTCGGCGTCCCTTCAATCGCGTCCGGAGGGAATTCGTAAGCCTTATCCACGGTGCCTTCCAGGCGGCCGGACACCGATTCCCGGACCTCGGTCCCGTCGGGCACGACTTCGACCAGGCGCTGCACCGCATCGTCCGAGCCGCTGCTGACGGCAGTGACGGTAACGGCGTGCCAGCCGACCTTCATCGCGGTCAGGCTGACCCCGACACCCTTGACTTCGCCGGGCTGCAGTTCAACCGCAACAGTCGATCCCGAACCGAGTTCCGCCCAGTCGCCGGCCGAAATTTCAAGGTTCACCGTCTGCGCGGTTTCCAGATAGTTGTACACGGCGATCGGGAATTCAACCTGGTCGCCGCGCGTCATCGCGACCGGCATGTCCAGGTCCACGAAAAAGTCCTTGAATACGACGAGACCGTCGGTCGACGAACCGAGCAGGCCGCCCTTGCTGTGGGCCAGCGACGTCATCCGCCATTCGGTGATGCTGTCGGCCATCTGGAAACTGATGCTGGCCTCGCCGGCGTCATCGGTGACGACAAGCGGATTCCAGACAAGCGTTTCAGGGAAATACGAACGCAGGCGCGGTCCTTCGCCGTCGTCCTTGCCGTTTTCGGTCGGGGCGCCGGTGTCCGAGGCCGCGGCCGCGTCAGCCCAGCCGCCGTTTACGCCGTCTTCCCATTCGTAATATCCCCACAGCACGTCCCACGTGTAGAAAGTGGTCGACCAGTCGTCGTCAGTCCCGACCTTTTCGTCCGACCCGGCTGTCGAAGCCCTGACCTGGTATGAGTCCACGGCCTCGAATGTCCATGGATTGCCAAAGAAGTCCGTGTGAACCAGTTCGCCGGTCAGGTACGCCATAACCTCGGCTTCCGTCTTGCCGCTTGACTGGAACTGCTGGCGGAGCGCCTCGAGCAGTTGGTCGATTTCGGCGCGGTACAGCGGGGCAAGCGCATTCCTGGCCTGGGAAACGAGCGGCGCGGTCGACGACTGGGCAGTCGTCAGACCGGAATCACCCATCGCCGCGAAGGCCGCGGTCGCCTCCTTTTCCCGGCGGGCGGCGGCCTGGTCGTCTTCCGGTGTTTCACACACGATTCCGGCCACGTCGAAGTCAACCCCGTGCACTTCGAATCTGGGCTGCGTTATCGCTTCCTCGAGCGCGAAATACGTTTCCAGCAGCCCGGGACGCATTTCGGTCAGGGCGTAAACCGCCTCGTCAACGATCTGGATACCCAGCGCCGATTTCACCGCGGTTCCATTGTTGTCAGTGACCTTCAGGCCGACCGTGGCGTCTTCGCCCGGGGCGTACACGTCCTTGTCCGGAGTGACCTTGACCTTGAGCGAATCGGCCTTTTCGACGAAAACCGTTTTTTCGTCGCGCACGATGGTGCCGTCGGCCCCCATGTAATATGCCGAGAAAACCAGGTCGCCAGCCATTTCCTGGTCGAGGTCGATTTCCGCGGTGGCCATGGAGTCGGTCAGGTCCAGGGCGCTTTCGTAAACGATTTGGCCGGAGCGCAGGATGTCCAGGTAGACGCGATCCATCGTATCGGCCGACAGCATGGTCACGACGGCGGTGTCACCGACACGGTATATCGCGCGGTCAGTGCGCACCAGGAGGGAGCCGGCCGCGTCCCCGGGCGTGAAAACGTATTCCTTCTGTCCCGACCCGCCGTCGCCCAGCGTGGCGACGGCCTTGACGGCAAGTCCTGTCGCGGGCACGTCGACATCGAAATGCCCCATCCCGTCGCCGTCGGTTTCGACATCAAGGATAACGTCATCGGCATCGGTCGTGCTGACGGTCACCGCCACGTCGGCCCCGACCGGCGTCCCGTCCGGGGACTCCGTGAACACGTGGAAGCGGTTTTCCATCCCGGCGACCGGCGTACCGCTTTCCGGGATGACCGCCACGATGACGGGGGCTTCAGCCACGGTCAGGGCGAACTCCTTCGTGACCTGCTGCCCGGCCGTATCGGTGACCTCGACCGTAACACGCACGACCGCCTTGCCCTGTTCCAGGTCCTGGCCGACCAGGTAGTCAGGGAGCTTCATGGTGAAGGCGTAGATGCCCTCATCATTCGTTGTGCCGTTAACGCTGGCGAAATTGGAAAATTCCACGTCCCAGGCCGCGCCGGTCACCTTCACCGCACCGCCGGCCACCGCCTTGCCAAAGAAATACGCGACGTTCACGGTGCCCTTGATCGTCTGGCCGACCAGGTACCAGTCGCGGTCGAAGGACGCCGTCAGCTTGAACTTGGGCAGGTTGTACCGGCCAACCGTCACGGACTTTTCCGTGACGGTGTCGCCGACGGTCACCTTGATCTTGTAGGTGCCCATGTTAATCAGGCTGGCGAGCTGGAATTCCGCATCGACAACACCATATTCCCCCGTCTTTCTGACCTGGCGGAATACCTTGTTGCCCTTGCCGTCGAAGATTTCAATGACGGTGTCCGTGTCCCCGGCCGGCGCAAGGTGGGGCCGGGTCAGGGCCAGCGCGCGCACCAGCATCTTCTGGCCGGGCTGGTACATCGGCTTGTCCGTGGTAACGAGCACCTTCAGCGTGCGTACGCACTGGATGCTGCGCTGGACCGTCGCGCCGATATCCGAGTCCGTCGCCTCGACGGCGGCGGTCAGCACCAGTTCGCCCGGATTGTCGACGCTGACCTTGATCGAGGCCGCGCCGACGTCATCGGTCACGCCCGTGAACTGGCGGTCTTCGGCCTCGCCCGAAACCGTCACTTTCACCGTCCGGCCCTGGAACGGTTTTCCGCTGACCGAATTCCGCAGGAAGGCCTTCACGATGGTTTCGTTGCCGGCCTCGATTTCCCCGGGGGCCAGTATTACGAGTTCGGGCACGCCGAACGCCTCGAAAAGGCTGCGGGCGCCGGAAAGCCTGCCGAAGTTCGTGTCGAACGAGTATTCAATCAGGTGGACCGCGCGGGTCGCGGCGGAATCGAGGCCTTCAGGCGCTTCAAGCAGCACTGAAATGTTTCCGCCGGCCGCGGGAATCCGGCCAGACACCTGGCCGGTCGTACTGAACCCGCTGTTCAGCGATCTGACCGTCACGGTGGTGTTGACGCTGGCGGACGCATCCCCGATGTTTATGAACGGAAACGTTACCTTGAGGCCATCGCCTTCGGGTTCGGCCAGGATCCTGCTTTCAGACAGGCCCAGCGGTCCAATCGAGACGATGTCCGGGTTGTTGATGATGTGATGCCCCTCGCCGCACGAAACGGCGACAAGCGCCAAAGAGAGGATCGGCATATACCTGAATTTCATGATTTCCTCCCTGGCCGGCGCGCTGCGCGGGCCAACAGGTCACTTTCCGGTCACCGCGCTGAACAATATTGATGACGGCCCGATTGTAATAAGTCCGTTAACAGTAATCCACACGCGCGCGCGCAACACCAAGCCGGAGGCCGTGGCCATGAGTTGGACCGGAAATATGTGGGAAGGACATTCCGCGAGGCATCCGGACAGTGGCAGCGCCCGCGCAAAACCTGAAATGAAAATCACTCGGCGGCGGGCGCCTTGCGGCAGGTCTTAATGCCGTTTGGTTTTTCGTAACACTGCATGCCGGTGCCGGGGCAGTCGGTGTCCGCATCGCACTTGAAATCGGCGCAGCAGCGGAAGCCCAGCGTGTCGTAGGCAACCTGGGGATATTCGGCGAAGCGGCGATGCAGGCGCATATCCGGATCCGCGGCGAAGTCAGGGCGCCCCCCGCGGGCGACCCGACGGCCGCCAAGTTTATTCGCCCATTCGGACCCGTCGACCGGCGCGCCGACGTATGAATCGTGCAGGAAATCCTGAGTCCATTCCCAGGCATTACCGGCCATGTAATACGCGCCTTCCGGTGTCTGGTCGCAGAGCGCCGCATCATCGGGCAGCGCGGCCAGCGTCGGCGTGTCACCGCAACTTACCGGGTCGGTCGATGCGGTGACGGTCACGAAATTCGTTTTTTCACAGGTCGGACCGCCGTCGCAGGCGGCATTCCCGTCCCAGGGGTAAACCCGGCCGTCGGTTCCGCGCGCCGCATATTCCCATTCGGCCTCGGTGCAGAGGCGTTTGCCGTTCCACGCGCAGTAGTCGCGGGCCATGTTCCACGTGACGCAGACGAGCGGCAGTTCCAGCCGGTCACGCCAGTTGCAGTCGCCGATGGACATGTCGGGATTTTCACATCCGCTGGTCACGACGCCATCCTTGTCGCGGGTGGCCGAAGCGGTGCAGGCCGCGTAATCGGCCACGGTGACTTCGGTCATGTCGATGTAAAACGGTTTCGCGAACGTGACGACGTGCGCGGGCCTCGACATGACGTGGCAGTCCGGGTCATCGTCGGCACAGCCCATAGTGAAAGCGCCGGCCGGCACCTTGACCACGGGACCGCATTCGCCGGCGGCACAGGCGGTCGCCGCCCTGTGGCAGACGCTGTCACGGGTGCATGCCGTGTCGTCGGTACACATCCATTCCGTCCAGCAGCCCTCGGTCTTGGCGCAGGTGTGTTCGCCGCATTCCTGGCCGACATCGCAGTCGTCGGTGGTTTCGCACGCCGCGAACAGAGTCGGATCGGCGGTTTCGGAGCACGCGAAGGCGAACGGGATCACAAAGACTGGGAGCCACTTTTTCATGGGCGATACCCTCAAGCAGACCACGCAGAAAGGTATCACGCCGACAATGAAAGTCAATTATGTACAATAGCGACTCTGCGGCAGGTCGCCGCCGGGGACACCCGATGCCGATCACGAAAACACAGGCGTGCGGTTCAACGGCTTTTGTATCGGCCATGCTGACCCTGTTCTGCACGATAGTCCCGGCGGCCGGCCAGGCGCAGAACGTCAGGATGAAACACACTTATCACGTCTGCCGCAACGACACCGTGGAATCGGTTGCGGAACTGCTGGGCGTTTCCGAAACGGACCTTCGGCGATGGAACAGGAATTCCATCCGTGGCGACAGGTTCAGGCCGGGCACCCAGGGCGCCGTCTTCTACTCTGAAACACCTTACGTGCAGGAATCGGTCGGTCGGCCGAACGGCGGCAGCCTCGTTGGCGGCGTCAACCTGGACTGCGACGGCGACGACATGGGGTCGGGCTGGAATATCGGCGTCCAGCGCGTGAACATGTACGGCACGCCCGAAACGATCCGGGCGGTCAGGACCGCGGCAAAGGCCTACCGGAATTATTTCAGCGGGCGCGGCACGAAATACATCCCTCTGGCAATCGGCAACCTCTCGCGCCGGGATGGCGGCGCACTTCCTCCGCACCTTTCGCACCAGAGCGGCCGCGACGTGGACATCGGAATCATCCTGCTTGGAAACAACAGGCCGGGCCACTTCGCGAACGCGACGCCGTCCAGCATGGATTACCTCCGAACCTGGGTCATGCTCAGGTCGTTCCTGGACACCGGCGCCGTGCAGTACATCTTCATCCATCGCAACCTGGCGGCCGAGCTGGAACGGTACGTCGAACGGATCTACGCGGGCGACCACAGGAAACGTGATCGCTACCTGCGGTATTTCAGGACGTCGGTCATCCAGGGCGACGACGACCATTCGTCGCACGTCCACATCAGGTTCGTCTGCCCGGCCGGCGACAGGCGCTGCATTCCCTGAATACGCTTGACCGCAGGCCCGACCGCGTTAAACTGCCCTCAACCACGGGAGGTTCAAAAATGGGCAAGGATGTTCTCAGGTACGTAAATGACAACCAGGACCGTTTCCTGGCCGAACTGTTCGACTGGCTGCGCATACCCAGCGTTTCGGCCCTTCAGCAGCACAACGGCGACGTACGCCGGGCTGGCGAGTGGGTCGTCGACAAACTGAATGAAATCGGATTCGAAAATGTCGGCCTCAAGGAAACGACCGGCCACCCCGCTGTATACGGCGACTGGCTGCACGCGCCCGGCAGGCCGACGATTCTGGTTTACGGCCACTACGACGTCCAGCCGGTCGACCCGATTGAAAAATGGGATACACCGCCGTTTGAACCCACCATCATCGACGGGCGGATCTACGGCCGCGGCACATCGGACGACAAGGCGCAGGTCGCGGCGCACCTGTTCGCGCTGGAATCGCTGCTTAAGGTGGAAGGCCGGCTGCCCTGCAACGTCAAGGTGTTCATTGAGGGCGAGGAAGAAGGCGGCACAGGCGGCACCGAGGCGTTCGTGGAATCGCACCGCGACCTGCTGGCCTGCGATGCCGTGGCGATTTCCGACACGGCATGGTACTCCGCAGACCTTCCCACGATCGTGTACGCGCTTCGCGGCATGGCGTATTTCCATGTCGACGTGTCCGGACCGAACCGCGACCTGCATTCCGGCAGCTATGGCGGCATGGTCCAGAACCCGCTGAACGCGGTCGCGAAGATTATCGCCGCGCTGCAGGACGGGGACGGAAAGATAACTGTTCCGGGATATTACGACGACGTGGTCGTCCTGTCCGAAGAAGAAAAGGCGGACTTCCGGAAGGTTGAAACACCTGACGCCGACCTGGCGGCGGACCTCAAGGTTCCTGCGCTGTGGGGCGAAAAGGGCTTCACTTCGCTCGAACGGAACTGGGCGCGCCCTAGTTTCGACGTGCATGGCATCTGGGGTGGATTTTCCGGTGAGGGCGCCAAGACGGTCATTCCCGCCACCGGCGGCTTCAAGGTCAGTTCCCGCCTGGTGGCCGGCCAGAATCCGGAAAAGGTTGCCGCGGCCTTCAAGGCGCACATCGAATCCGTCTGTCCCCCCGGGGTTACGGTCCAGGTCACGTACCTGCACGGCGCGACGCCCGTGATGGTACCGATCGACAGCCCGTTCATGGCCGCCGGCCAGAACGCCGTGGAAAAGATCTTCGGGAAGCGCCCCGTCCTGGTGCGCGAGGGTGCCTCGATCCCGATTACGGCGACGTTCCTGACCGCGCTGAACGCACCGTCCATCATGGTCGGGTACGGTCTGCTCGACGACAACATCCACAGTCCCAACGAAAGTTTCAGGCTCGATCATTTCCAGAAGGGCATCGAATGCAGCGTCGTCCTGTACGACGAATTTGCCGCCGTCGGGAAGTGAAAACGGTCCACCCATCCGGCTCCGCCGCCGGGGTCGTTCAGACGAGGTAACCAATGAAAGCCGCCAACCTGATCGCTGCCATAGCCGTCGCCGCTTCACTGGCTGCGTGCACGCCAAAACCGCCTGAAGAGGTCGTGGTCACCCCTGAAATGGAAAAGGGGCTGCTGGCCGGTTTCGACCGAATCGTGCTGCTGCAGAATCAGTGTGCCGATATCCAGTCGTTCATCGACTGCCACACGACACAGGCGCAGGCGGCCATGGCCGCGCTGGACCCGGTCGTGGACCCGGGGCTGCTGGATCCGTCGCTGGCCGGGGTAAAGACGAACAGGGGCGCACTGTGGGTCTGCCTGATCGCCCGCCAGGCCGGTTTCAACCGCGATCGCACAAAGGTCGAACGTCACGTCATCGACCCGCGCAGCAAGCTGGCGCGCGTCATCTTCAGCGTCGGCGGTTACAACTTCGGGTTCCCGATGGCCAGGCAGGACGGCACCTGGCGGTCGCCCTTCCCCGGCCAGATTGTGCTGGCGATGCAGTACGCCGCCTGGATCGACGCGGTCAAGGCCGGCGTGCCGGAACAACTGCGCCCGCGGTTCGACGACATGCTGGCGCAATCCGCGAAAATCCTGGGCGGATACCAGCCGAACTGGGCGCTTTACCCGGAACTTGGTGAAAAGGAAACGGATGAGGTCCAGTTGCAGATCCGCGAACGCATGAAGAAGGAAGCCGCCGAAGAAGCCGCGAAAACAGGCGCCGACTAATTCGCGGTCCTGCCCACCACGTTACCCGGGACAATCGTGAATTTGATGCCGATCGACGACGATTCCTTGACGCCGTTGCCGTCCACATCCGCATCCATGGGCAGATTCTGATCCACGTTCAGGATGACCACCGACCGGCTGTAATGCGTGAAATAGGATTCCGGAACGGCCGCCAGCGCGTACTTGAATTCGGTTTTATTGACGGCACCGGCCAGGATGCCGGTTCCCCCGGTCACCGAGTTGCCGCTGATGGTGACGTCGGCCTCGACACGCGCCCACTTCAGCGGCACCGCGACAGGATACGTGCCGATCATGAAGTACACGACCGCCTCATACGTCTTGCCACCCGCCGATATGTGGGATGAAGCCGTGCTGGCCTGAATCGCGTATTTGACGGTGCATGATCCGATGGTGTCATCCTTGAACGCCAGGTAATTACAGCCGCCGACCGCCGGGTTGCACGTGGTCGGCGCGGTCTGCTCGCCGAAAAACACCTTCATTTCGAACGGTGACCCGACCGGCCCGGGTTCCTCGGGTTCAAGGAACATCGCAAGGTCGCCCGCCGCGATGCCGGTCACCAGGTCCGGGTTGAACTGATCCTTCACCATCAGCGTCATTGCCGCGAACGCGTTGTCGATGCCGGACGCGCATTTTCCGGTCGGAGCGCACGTGCCGGAATCGCCGTCGATATCGAGGCCGCTGCCCGCGTTGCCGTCGCTGCCGATGACGTATGTGCCAGACTTCATCAGCGGCGTCCGGAACACCGTCGTGCCATGGCACGATCCGCCGCCGCACTGGTCCACGGCAGTGCACGGATTGCCGTCGTCGCACAGCAGGGCGTTGTTTTCCCAGAAGCAGCCGTCAAGCGGATCGCAAAGGTCGTTCGTGCAGAAATTGTCGTCGCTGCAATTGATGGCCGTGCCGACGCATTCGCCGGCCGAGCATTTATCGCCGACAGTGCAGACGGTGCCGTCGTCGCAGCCGCCGGAGATCGGCGTGTTGATACACCCGAGTTCCGAATCGCATGAATCGGTCGTACAGTCGCTGAAGTCGTAGCAGTCAAGGACGAAGCCGTTGCCGCAGACACGGTCAAAACACTTTTCGCCGGTGGTGCAGGCGTCGCCGTCGTCGCAGTCGCCGTAATTCTGTGGATTCATGCATATTCCGCCGACGCACTGATCGAGCGTGCACGGGTCGCCGTCCCTGCAGTCCAGCGGGGTCCCGGCGCAGACGCCGCCAGTACACATGTCCACCTCGGTGCAGGGATCGCCGTCGTTGCAGAGGTTCGAATTGTTCACCGCCACGCAGCCGGTTCCCGGCACGCATGAATCGTTGGTGCATGCGTTGCCGTCATTGCAGACGTGCGGCACCGTGTAACACCCCGACAACGGGTCGCACAGGTCGTCGGTGCACGGTTCGCCGTCCGAGCAGTCCAGGTTGTTAGCAGGGATGCACACTGCCGCTTTGCAGGATCCCCCGATGGTACAGACGTTGTGATCGTCACATCCCGTGCCGTCCGGCTGCGGGTCGTGGTTGCAGTTTCCACGGAAGCAGTAATCGCGGGTGCAGTCGTTCCCGTCATTACAGTCCATCGGTATTCCGGCACACTTGCCGTCCTCATCGCAGATGTCGCCGACCGTGCACGGATCAGTGTCGTTGCAGTAACCGAAATTCGAAGCGAACACGCAGCCGACGTCCGGGTCGCAACTGTCGTCGGTGCATGCGTTGTAGTCATTGCATTCAAAGGCGACACCGCCCTGGCATACGCCCGCCGCGTTGCAGGTTTCGCCGCGGGTGCAGAGGTTGCCGTCCTCGCAGGAGCCGAGTATCGGAGTGTGATCGCAGTACCCGGCCGGGCCGTCCACGCATGAATCGAACGTGCAGGGATCATCGTCGGCGCAGTCCTGTTCGTCGCCTGTGCACACGCCGTTCCGGCAGCCGTCGACCATCGTGCACCAGTTGTAGTCCTCGCACGGACGGTTGTCGTCGTATCTGACCATGGCGCACTGGCCGGTCGCGGGGTCGCAGGAATTGTCGGTACAGACATTTCCGTCGTCGGAGCAGATCTTCGGCGTTCCGACACATTCGGCCGACGCGTTGCAGGCATCGCCCGTAGTACATTTATTACCGTCGTCGCAGGCCGCCGCCGTCTTCAGCGTGTGTTTGCAGATGCCGCCGTTGCACCTGTCGTAGGTGCACTGGTTGCCGTCGTCCGCGCATGCCGAACCGTTATTCAGCGTCGTCGTGTGGCACGCGCCGTCCGATTCGGAACACGCCTCGACCGTACAGGATTCGCCGTCGTCCGTGCAGACCGTCGCGGTGCCGGCGCAGACGCCATCGGAATTGCACGCGTCGCCAGTCGTGCAGTTGAACCGATCGTCGCACACCTTGTCGACGACCACGGACCATTCGGTGACCATCAGTTCCGGGACGCATTCAAAACAGGTATTTTCGGCATTCACGGTGCCCGCTTCGACACAGGCGTCCTCGATCACGCACCATCCCTCGCTGACCGTCGAGTAGCAGATGCCGTCGTCGGCGCGCGTTTCGACAGTGCATTCCAGCCCATCGTCTTCACACGGGCCCGGTCCCTCATCCTGGATCACATCAAAGGCGTCAACGGCGTCTTCGACATCGGCGACCACGTCGTTCACGTCGGGAACGATGTCCTGCATGATGTCGGTGTCGGTCGTGTCGGCAGTGTCCGGCGTGCCGTGATCGGAGGCGTCGGTCACGTCAGCCGGCTGGATCCCGTCGTCGGGCGCAACCGTATCGCGCGCGTCGGCGACGTCTGCCGGCGAGTCATCTCCGCCAACCACGTCATCGGCATGCACGTCGGCGAACGTATCTGAGCCGGTGTCGGACGGTTCGTTCGTCGGCCCGCAGCCGGCGAACGCCACCAGCGCGAAAAAGGCTGGAATACAAACAGAAATTCCGAATGTGCGTCTTACCATCAATGGCACCAGGATGCAGCCGCCCGTATTTTACACACTTTGCGCGCGCGTTGCAGGACTTTGCGGCCGGTGTTGTTGCGGGAGCGGCGGACGACATCCGGCTCACCGGGAGCCGTGCCTGCTGCAAACCGCCGTCATTCGACGACCGTGTCTTCCATGTAGCTGATGATGCCGGCGCCCTGCTGGACCGTCATGACGTAGTTGCCGGCGACGTTGCGGAAGACCTCGACGCTGCCCGCCGCATCAGGCCACCTGACCTCGACGCGGTCGGCCATGCAGGCCTGCCCGAGCCCGAAATGCAGGGTCATTTCATGCTGGATGCCGACGTGGCCGTAACCGCCGCCGACCTCGCGCGTCTGGGTTACGCCGCCTGCCGTCACCCTGACCACCGCGCCGATGGCGGAACGGTTCGATGACGCCCCGCCGACCAGGTTGATCCGCATCCAGTTGCCGTTCTGCCCGATGTCATTGCGGAACGCGTGGACTTCACGCCGGAAGATGTCCTTGCCCTGGTTGGGGTCGTAGTAGTGGTAGCATTCGTCGAGCTGAGTCCCGTCGCACCGGGCCGTGCTGTGGCCCATCACCACGTCCAGGTCGCCGTCCAGGTCGAAGTCGGCGACCGCGACACCGTGCGCGTGGGGATGGTCGATGCCGACGTCGACCGGCACTTCCTCGAATTTCCCGTCGGTCTTCTGGTGGAACAGGAATGCCCGGGTGTAAGGGTAGTCGGAACTGGCGATCAGTATGTCGAGCCGTCCGTCATTGTCGAAATCGAACAGCGCGCCCGTCATGTCGCCGGCATTCCAGTCGACTTCATCGTTCCAGTCGCGCGTCAGTCCCATCGCCGCGTTGCCGGGCCTTGAAAACACCGGCTGCGCGCCGCCGTCGTTCACCAGCAGTTCGGCCGGATCGGACGTGTCGCCGACGTCCCAGTGGACGATTTCAAAATTGAACAGGTCCATGTCGCCGTCGTTGTCCACGTCGCCCGCCGCCGTCGAGAACGTGTTGCCGCCGAGCCGGTACGGTTCCCGGTCGTGGGCGTGGTCCCAGCGCAGGTTCGCGGTCGACGTGCAGCTGAACCATCCCGGCGGGTCCGGAACACGGTCGCAGTCCTCGGCGTCGGGTACCAGTTTGCAGTAACACTGGGCGTTCAGGTTGGTCGACCAGTCTTCCCGATCGTCCGACGCGTACCCCGATCCCATTGACCAGTCCGTGAAGCCCGCGGGTCCACCCAGCCACAATGCGTTGAAATACCGCCCGTAACACGCGGACATTATGTCGGGCCAGCCGTCGTTGTTGAGGTCGGTAACGGTTGTTCCCCATGTGTTGCGGATCGCGGTGCCGTTCTTGTACGCGGCGTTCGCGGTAATCGGCTCGATCGGCTTGACCAGCTTAAGTCCGGCTTCCTCGGTCACGTTCGCGAACCCGCCCGCCCCGTCGCCGCGGTACAGGCTGTCCTGTGCGACGAGACTGCTGTTGTAGGTCGCGTAACCAACGAAAATATCGAGATTTCCGTCCTTGTCGTAATCCAGGAACGACGCGCCCAGGACCGGGTCGTACATCTGCGCAGCGTCCGAAACGCCGTCCTTGTACAGCATCCACCAGAAATCGGTCTTCGGCGCCAGCGTGAACGTCCCGTCGCCGTCGTTCAGCAGCAGTTCCGCGCGGTCGCCGGTGTCGGGGTTGGGCCGCGACGTCATGCTGCGACCCGAAAACGCGTCCATGTCGCCGTCGTTGTCAACATCGCCCCAGACGACGACATGCGAGACCCTGCCCTGGGCCCCCGATTCGTCGCGGGTCGCCGTGAAGCCGCTGGATTCGGTGACGTCCTCGAACGTGAAACCGCCCGCGTTGCGCAGGAGCCACGTGCGCCTGACGCCGCCCGCCCCGAAGTCGTCACGGTCCTGTTCCGCGTTCCTGATGACCAGGTCCGGAAGGCCGTCGTTATCGAAATCGACGGTGCCGGCGCGGATTCCGGTCACGCCCAGTTCAGGCAGGCCGGTCTGCGGGGTGATGTCGGTGAAAACCCGGGTCGTTGTGTCCGATGGATTCCACATTGTGCCGGTGCGGCAGATTTCCGGCGGAAGGTCCTGCGAGAAGGCTTCCTCGATGGCATCGCCGGCCTGGACGTCGGCCGCATCGCCGGCATGCACTTCGTCCGTGTCGCGTTCATGGACATCACGGGCGTCGGCTGTGACATCGACCGGCGCCAGGTCGCTTACAACCGTGTCCGCGGCCGCCACGTCGATCACGTCGTCGACGACGTCGGCGGAAGAACCGGCCCCGCAGCCCGCGGTCAGGAACAGGACGGCGGCCCCGGCCGTCGTCAGGAGATTCAGGAATTTCATCGGCAACCCCGGTAATTACTGAAAAAGCCTGATATTACATGAACGCAAAATAGGCAAGCGGGTCGAACGTTCTAATCCCTGTGGAACCCCAGGTCGGCGGGATTGATGCCGCCGGGAATGTGCATCAGGCGGCCACCGGCCCGTTCGAATTCCGCCCTGGCGCGCGCGGTCATGGCGGCCAGCGCCGAAAGATCGGGGTCGGCCGCCATCGTGTCGGCGTTGACCCTGCCCCTGGACCAGTAATCGATCACCAGCATGCTGTCGCCGCAGACGATACGGCGACCAAGCTTTGCAGCAATTTTCAGCGCGAGGTAGCACCCCATCAGTTCGCCGTAGTTGTTGGTCCGTCCCGGCGACAGCAGCACGGTGCCGAATTCGGTCAGCACATCGTGCGGCGCCGCCATGTGGGCCAGGGGAACACCATCCCGGTCGGTTACGTTCGCCTCGACGCCACGCCCCCTGCCGGTGCCGGCATCAAAAAACAGCGCGTCTTCGGGGAGTTCCATCTGCCGCGCAGCCTTGTCCGCCTTGCGGTCGACGTAAACCGCGCCTGCGTCAAGCCAGGCCTCCGCCGCTGCCCTTGTCGCGAAGCCGCGATACCTGGCATGGTGGCCTGATGTCGCGGATTCGCATTCGTTCCAGGAATCCACGATGCCCCTGGTTTCCTGGTCGACAAGGTAATACGCGTAGTATCTGGATTTTCCCAACGAAGTCCCCCGCCCGGCAAAGGCCCGGGACGAAGTCAGTTGAAGCGGCGGCGCCACCCCAGGAAGGCCAGCGGGACCAGCAGCAGGGCCATGAATCCCCACGCGGAACCGGGCGTGCGGCCGGCCGAGCATCCATCGCCGTCGCCACCGCCCCCGTCAGCGACTTCGCCGCCATCGTCGGCGGTGACCGCCACGTCCTGGATGTTCACGTCGTCGCCGGTCACCTGGCACCCCTCGTCCTTCTGGCCGTCGCAGTCGTTATCGACGCCGTCGCCGCATATTTCATCGGCTGAAGGACTGATTCGATAATCGCGATCGTTGCAGTCGCGATCCGAGCAGAACCCGTCCTTGTCCAGGTCGGTGCAGGTTTCGCACCCCTCGTCGGTTTCACCGTCGCAGTCGTTGTCCAGCTTGTCGTCGCAGTCCTCGATGGCGCCCGGGTAAACGGTGTCGTGTTCGTCGTCGCAGTCCGCTTCGTCGCAGGAACCGTCGTCGTCCGCGTCGTCACAGGTGGTGGAACAACCCTCGTCGGTTTCCCCGTCGCAGTCGTTGTCGACACCCTCGCAGTATTCGCGGGCGCCCGGATACACGTTGTCGCGCGAATCGTCGCAGTCGTCAGCGGCACAGACTGAGTCCTCGTCGATGTCCTGGCAGCCGCACCATCCATATGCATCAAGGTCGGGGAACGGCTGGCCCCTGCATACATCGCCATTGGCGCAGCCTTCCGATTTCAGACAGACCTGACGGCACGCCTTGCCGTTTTCGCCTGACATGCACACCAGGCCGTCGGCGCAGGGATCGGCCTTGCCGGTTTCCACCTTGCAGGCTTCGTTCAGGCCCTTGCCCTGGCTTTCCACACAGGTTGTCGTGTACGCCATGTACTGGCGGCACTTCCATCCATCGTCGCAGTCGCCGCCGCGCGGATCGCATTCGTCCGGTTTCAGGCAGCCGGTGGTCTGCGACGGACAGTTTTCGGACAGGCAGTATGTCAGCTCAGAACCCGTTTTACCGCCGCAGGAACCTTCGTAGCAGGCCTTGAATGTCGACCATTCGGCCCCGGCTTCCGGCAGCGCCAGGTATTCGCAGCCCTGCTTGCAGAGGGGATACATGCAATCGCCATAACAGTCGAACACGCCGGCGCAGTCCAGTTTATCGCGACCCGCCAGATAACATTCGTTGTACCTGTCGTTGCAGGAACCGGCCATGCACGCGTCCCAGGCGGTGCTGGACGGGTAGCATTTCGCCGCGTAGCAGCCCATGGCGTTGTCGAACCGTTCGCGGGCCGCGTCATCGCCGGCGATGACGCAGGCGTTGGCGCACTTGTCGAAATTGGATGCCGAGTAGCAGGCGAACACGCAGTCCGTGATTTCGCCGCAGTCCTTTTTCCAGCAGGCCGAAACGTCGCAGTCGCCGCCGGTCTGGCAGGACCCGCTGCACAGGCACGCACTGGAATCGGAGCGGCAGTCCGGCGGGTAATCGGCCATCGTGTCGTTGATCCAGGTGGTGTGGGCATCGACGCGCACATGGATTCCGACGCCCTGACACGGGTCGTTGCCGTATCCCATGACTGCCGAATTGACGCCGACGACCTTCCACGCGCCACCGATCTGGTACAGCGCCGGGCCGCCGGAATCCCCGAAGCACACCGCAGTGTTGTAGGCGTCGGTGTTGAAGGTGCGGTACGAAACGTTGCTGACCGGGATGTATGCCGACCGCTTGAGGCCGCCACCGGTTTCGGTCGCGCCGTTGTCCACGCCGAATCCGACGAAGAACGCGTTTTTCCCGTCAAGGTTGTAAGTGCCCGAGGCCAACGAGGTGGAATTCACCGGCAGCGGGTCGATTTCGGTCACGTCGCGCACCAGGTGGACGAGGGCGATGTCATAGTCGTTGCTGTTGCCGTCGTAGTATTCATGCGGGATGAAATAGTCGGTCTGGACCAGTGTTCCCGCCGGGCGTGAGCCGTCCGCGGCGGGACGGGCGTCGTTCGTGAACATGAACGAAACGATGCCGGGCGCGATCGGGAAATCCGACGACGGGGTCGCGCAGTGCGCGGCCGTGAGAACCCACCGTTTGTCAATCAGCGTGCCGGAACAGAACGAACCGGTGAAACCGTACCCGGGGTACGACAGGACCAGCGCGCCCACGGCCGGCCAGCCGGTTTCGGCGCTGCCGTTGATGATCGGGGATTCGACGGTGGTGGTCGCCCCGGGCAGTTCCTGGAATTCGCAGCCGGCCATCATCAGGACACAGGCAAGCACCGCGGCACTACCGGAAAAGGCTTTCGGCATCATCTTCATCGACATCACCCGCAGTCCACGAAATTCGAAATGTCGCCCGCGAAAAACCGGGGGCGATAAACCGACGAATGATGCGACAACGGGTCCGGTTCGTCAACAGCGTCCCGTCGTTTTTACAAAGACTTACTGAACATATCGGTCATTCCGATCGAAACATTCTGGCCGGCCCGGCGGACGAACGGGAATGACTCGACCGATACCATGTTCAATCCTCGCTGCCCTTGCGGCCTGCCTACTTTCGGGCGGGGCTCCGGCGCAGGATGCGTGGCCCGAATCCGCCGACCCGTCCGGTGTCGTGCCCGACGAGGAAACGGTGGACGGCATTGCGGCCATCGAAACCAATCCACCGGACGTGAACGAAGCCGGGACGTCCGAACTGGCATCGCTGCCGGGATTGTCGCAATCGGATGCTGCGCTGATCGTCGAACGACGGAGGCGACTGGGCGGATTCGCGTCCGTGCGGGAGGCGGCGGCCACGGCTGGAATATCCCCGGCGGCGTCGGACGCGCTGCTGGCATACGCGACATGCCCTGAAGCACGGGAACGGGCTTGGAGGATCGACGCGAAACTGGGCTCGGCCTGGGACTCGGACCGGCTGGACCATGCAATTCCCGTCAACAGGTCACCCGATTTTTCCGCCATTCTCGACGCTGCCTGGACCGGCGGCTGGCTGGCCGGGGCATCCCTGATCCTCCGGCCGGGCATTTCATCGGTCGCAGGCGCGGATTTCGGGGGCGCGGCCGGACTTCTGGGACGCGGGCCGACCATGGTGGCGGATCCGGCCGGGTTCCATCTTTCGTGGCAAAACGGACTGGTTGCCGTGACGGCAGGCACCTTCCAGGCCGGTTTCGCGACCGGGCTGACGTTCGACGTTACCGGACTGCGCCTGCCGCGGGGTCATTACCCGTACGCAGGCGCCACGACGTCGGGCGGAGGCGGCCCGATCCGCAAGGCGCGGCGGCTGTCCGGTGCGGCGGCGACTTTCGCGTTGCCCGTGGCGGACGGAAGGTTCAGCGTCACCGGAACCGTTTTCGCGTCGTATTCCTTCATGGATCCCCCGGCGACCGACCTGACGTGGAACCGCTGCCCGTATGGCGAAACGGAATGCGGCGATACCGAAATGGCGGCATTCCTTGCTTACGACGACCCTGCCGCGGCGGACGAAAGCACCAGGGGCTCCATACTGACGAACGCCGTCCGCGAAGGCACTGCCGGCGCCAACATCGGGTTCGGATCGGAAAGCTGGCGCGTCGAGGCCACTGGCTGGGCGACGGGACTCAGATTCAGGCCGGACGTCCCGGAAATGGCGGCGTCCGTTTCGTCGCCCATGCCGGAGTTTCGGCGGATTTTCGGCGCGGCCGGACTTGCCGGGTCCGCAGTGCTGCCGGGGAACGGATTTTTCGCCGCCGAACTTGCGGTGAACGACAGGGGCGCGATCGCCGGTGTCGCGCAGGCTGTCTTTTCACCCGTTCCGGGCCTGGACGTCGAACCCTCCTTCCGACACTACCCGAAGGACTGGGACAACCCCTGGTGCGGTTCGACGGCCGATTCCTCCGAATACCGCGGGAACCGTGCCCGCAACGAGACGGCCGGACGCGTCGAACTGACGTGGCGCTCGTCGGCCCTGACCAGAAACCGGCTGCGGCTGGATGCGGCCTGGCACGATGCCGACGACGTGCCCGAATCCAGGCCGCATTTGGACGTCGACGCAGTAACAGCCTTGGAGGTTTTCGCATCTGCCAGCGAACGCATCCGCTTCGAACTCGGGTATCGCGACCGGGATGTGACGCTGGCAGGGCGGGGCCTGTCCTGGGAACCCTACCACTCGACCTCTGCGGGCAACCTTTCCGGCGGCTGCCGTATCGACTGGGCAATTGCGGTCACGACGACCAGGATTCCGCGAACCAGGCTGACTGCCTGGGTCAGGCAGGCTTTCCGCGACGCCGCGACCCTGCCCGACCGGTTCGACATCGACATGGCCGCCGCTCTGGTGGCCGAGACCCGCCTGTCACCCGGCCCCGACGTCCGGGCATTCGTCCGCTGGTCCGACGAATCCATGAGTGCCGACCCGACACCCGCGGCCGGACAGGGCTGCGCGTCCGGCGCGTTCGAAGGCGCGATGCCGGCAGACTGCCGCGGTGACACCAGGGTCGATGCGGGTATCGGGGTGCTGCAGGTCGTTGCACTGAAAAATGGTTCGATACGCTTTGACCTCTCGTTCCGATACACACGCCATGTCGACGACCGGCTCACGCGACTTGACGACGAATTCCGCCCGACCGGGGCCGGTGAATTCGCCGCAACCCTCCGGATCGATGCCGCATTCCGGTCGGCGCGGGATTACGTACGCCAGACGGGCACACGATAAAAGGGGGCTGCCATGAAAATGCGATCGTTTGGAAAACTCGAACCCCGTGAAATCGAATCGCTTGCGATGATCCTGACCGCACTGATTATTTCGGCCGGCACGCTGATCTTCACGACCGGTTGCGGGCCTGACGGCGTCCAGGCGGAGGAGGTCGGACCGACCTGCGCCTGCGTCAGGGGCGACCTGATCATTACCGAACTGATGATCAACCCGACAGGCGACGACGATGGGCTGGAATACGTCGAAATCATGAATGTTTCCGGACGGGACATCTTCCTCGACGGGCTCGTCCTGATTTCCGGGACCGACAACCGGCCGGACGTTTCGGCTGTCAGCGGCTGGGTTTCCCCGTCAATCGGGCCCGGCGCGCGGATCGTCATGTCCGAGGCTCCGCCCTCTTCCCGTCCCGGGGGCGTTTCTGTCGGCTCGATGCTGCTTTCGAACGCGGCCGGCACCGTGTCGCTGATGTGCGGCGCCGTCGAAATCGACGTCGTCGCCTGGGGCGACTCGCCCGCCACCCCGCCGGAGGGACACGCACTGCAGATGGCCCCCGCCGCTTCGGCCGACGCGCCCCGCATATGGTGCGCTTCCGAAGACCCGGCGGACGAAAACGGAATGTCCGGGAGCCCGGGAGCCCCCAACCACGATTGCGCCTCCGGCGCGACGTGCGTCGACGACGCCAACGGGACGCGGCGGCCGCTGGTCAGGCCGATCAAGGACGATCTGGCGATCACGGAGGTGTTCGCGAATCCCGGGGGGTCCGACACGCTGGCGGCCGAATGGATCGAAATCGTCGCGATGGCCGTATTCGACATCGGCGGCGCGGCAATCACCCATTTCAACGGACCCGACGAAACCGCGGCTTCCAGGGAATTCAAGATTGCCGGAACCGCCTGCCATCACGTCGAAATCGGCGACGTCGTTGTTGTCGGCGGCCCGGACGGCCTGCCGCTCGAAGGCGCCTCGACCTTCTACAACGCGACAGGCGGCGCCGCGACGATCCGGATATCGGACTCTTCCGGCAACGTCGTCGCGACAGCCCGGCACCCGAAGGTTCCCGACGGGGCTTCGGTTTCGCTGAAAACAGCGCTTGCCACCGGATCCGGCGCGGCCGCGGCCGACGACGACCCGGCTTCGTGGGTCACCACGCGGTGCGGTTCGGGCGTCGCCGCGACCCCGGGCACGCTTGACGTCGTCTGCCGGCGCAAATGACACGCGGACCGCAGGGGGGGACAAAACCTTGAAACACGACGCCGACAGCATTCCGTCACAAATCACGGCCCGCGCGGCAGCCTTTTCGATCGCCGCACTGGCCTGCTCCTGCCAGCCCGGCTGCCTGGCCGCGTTCGAATGCGGCCCGGATACGGGCATGGTCGAACACGTCATCGACGGCGACACCCTGGATCTTGCAGATGGAACGCGAATCCGGATCCTCGGCATCGACGCCCCGGAATCCGACGCCTGCTGGGGGCCTCAGGCGACGGCAACCGCGACGTCCCTGCTGGAAGGCAGACCGGTCGAACTGCGATATGCCGGCGAATGCACGGACGACTACGGCAGGACACTGGCATCGGTCATCGTCGGGGGCCGGGACGCGGCGACAACGCTCGCCCGCGCCGGTGCGGCGTGTGCATGGATTCTGCAGGCATTCCAGGGCGCGGCCGCGGTCAGGGCCGCGGCGCGGCAGGCTTCGTCGGACGGCGCCGGGCTGTGGGGCGGCTGCTTCACGGTCCCGTGCCGGGGCGACTGAACCGCCTTCACCCGGCCTTCGCTGAGGGATTCGGAGGGGATGCGGCGTGGCGGGAAATCCGCACGTGCGGAATAACGGATTACTTCACGACCGTGACTTTCTGCATCACGACGTCGGCGGACGGACAATCGCGGCGGTCGCGCGGCATCGCGACGATCGCGTCCACGACGTCCATGCCCTTCGTGACCATCCCGAACCAGTTGTACTGTTTGGGCAGCCTGCGCGAAAGGTCGTTGACGCATATGAAGAACTGGCTGCCGTTCGTGTTCGGGCCGGAGTTCGCCATTGCCACGGCGCCACGGACGTATTCGCCCTGGACCGGTTCGTCGGCGAATTCGTAACCCGGTCCGCCGGATCCCCACCTGGCCCTCATCGCGGGGTCCTTGGTCAGCGGGTCGCCGCCCTGGATGACGAACCCGGGAACGACGCGGTGGAACAGGATGCCGTCGTAGAAACCCTTTTCGGCCAGCTTGACGAAATTTTCGACCGATTTCGGTGCCTTGTCGGGGTACAGTTCCATTTCGATGACGCCGCCGCCGACCTGCGCGACGTTCGTCTGGATCACGACCTTGACCGGCTGGGCGCCGGCAACCGGTGCGACGGCAGGCTGGGCCGCCGGGGCGGGAGCCTGCGCGGCAGGGGCTTCAGCCTTTGCCGGGGTTTCCGCCCTGGCGGGCGTTTCAGACTTTGCCGGGGAGCCAGCCGGGACCTCGGCCCCCTTCGAACAACCGAACACGAACAGGACCGCCACGGCGGCCGTCAGCATCAGCGACCTTCCCATATTCAACCCCCATATCAGCCATGCGTCCCGCGGCAAGCCCGCGCGACCCTGCGTATTTTATTACCACCCGGCTTTCCGGCAACCTCCGTTTGGCATAATATCGGCCGCGGCCCGGAGGGATCCGGGAAAAACTGTTGGAATATCTGGAAGAACCTGCAATGAAAGATGAAAACGAAGAACTGAAGGAAGACTTCGAGGCCATGCTGAACGAAACGTTCCAGGATGGTTTCAAATACTACGAGGTCGGCGAAAGGGTCACCGGGACGATCGTTTCGGTCGGCGACGGGGCGCTCCTGGTCGACATCGGCCAGCGCAGCGAGGCATCGCTGGTGCTCGAGGACTTCACTCCGGAAGAGCTGGCCGGTATGAAGATCGGCGACCAGGTCGAGGCGTGCGTGGTGAAATTCAGCGGCGGCGCGACGGTCCTTTCCAGGGCGGTCGGCGGCCGCGGCGCCGACATGTCCACCGTCAACATGGCCAGGGAAGCCGGCCTGCCCATCGAGGCGAAGGTCACCGGCGCCAACAAGGGCGGTTTCACCGCCTCGATCGGGAATATCCGCGCGTTCATCCCGATCAGCCAGATCGAACTGGGCCAGGCGAAACCTGCCGAGGAATATGTGGGCCGCGTTTTCAAATTCCGGGTCATCGAGGTCCGCGAACACGAGGCAGTCCTTTCCAGGGCCGCGCTGCTGCGGGAAGAACAGGCCGCTGAACGTGAACGCGTCCTGGCCGAACTGAAACCGGGCAGAACGGTGGCGGCCACGGTCGTCAAGGTTGAAAAATTCGGCGTCTTCGTGGATGTCGGCGGCGGTATCCACGCGCTGGTGCCGGTTTCGGAACTGGGCTGGCACGGCAGGGACGAAATACTGGCCGGGATGGAACCGGGCCGCGAACTGACGGTCGAAATCACCCGGGTCGAGGAAAAGGACGGCAGGCCGCGCATATCCGCGACGCTGCGCAATCCCGACGAAGACCCGTGGCTGTCGGCCCCGGGCGAACTTAAGGAGGGAATGACCGTGCGCGGCCGCGTGACGCGCCTGATGAACTTCGGCGCGTTCGTCGAAATACTGCCGGGGATCGAGGGACTGGTCCACGTCAGCGAAATCGCCGCCGCGAAACGGATCCGGCACCCGGGCGACGTCCTGGGCATCGGCGACGCGGTAGAGGCGCAGATCCTGAAGGTGGACGCGGCCACACGGCGCATCAGCCTGTCGATCAAGGCACTGCAGCCGAAACCGGAAAAGGCGGCCCCGACCGTCGATCCCGATGCCGCGCTGGAAGCCGAGATGGTCAGGAAATACTCCGCGACGCCCGGGCACCGCGATGCCGCCCCGTCCGGCGAAACCGCTTTCTCGATCGCTCTCCGCAAGGCCATGAAGAAATAGGAGTCAGCCATGAAGCGCCTGCTGCCGACCATTGCCGCCATCACCATCATTGCCGCCGGTTGCGGCGGAACGGAATCCGCCCGCGACACCGGAGCCGACGTCGCGGACGTTTCGATCAACGATGATGGTGAACACGACGACGGCCCTGCCGACGCCACCGCGTCCGACGCGGGCGACGCGACGATGCAGGACACTGGTGACGACGCGGCCGCCACCGATTCTGCGGTACCCGACGTTGTCGAGGACGTGGCGCCGTTCGAAAACGGGGCGACGGCAAAGGTAATCCAGTCGGCCGGCGAACTGATGACGGGTCCGGTCGCGGCCGGCGCGGTCGGCGACATCCTGATCGCCAACAAAAACGTGCGCTTCATCGTCCGCACGCAGGAAATCGGCCTTTACAGCCCGTTCGGCGGAAACCTGGTCGACGCCGACCTGGTGCGCGAACCGGGCGACGAGGGCCACGAAAAATTCATGGAGCTGTTCCCGATGATCGGCTTCGGCAGGGCGCTGAAACCGGAATCCATCGAAATCATTGACGACGGAACGTATTCTGGCCAGGCGGTGGTGCGCGTCACCGGTTTCGATCACGGTCTGTCCATCATCGACATGCTGATGCCGACCATGCCGTTCAACCTGCACGCCGTGATGGATTACATCCTGGATCCGGACGCGCATGAAATCGCCGTCCGGCTGACCGTCACGAACGGGGCCGCATACGAACAGAGCGTTTCCATCGGGGCGCTGGTGCAGCTCGGCAAGCGTTTCGAAAAATTCTACAACGTCTGCGGGCTCGAAAAGGGCTGCCTGACCGGACGCTCCGACGTGGAGTGGATGGCGGGCGCGGCGGACGACGTGGCCGTCGGATTCACGGCGCCCGCAGGCACCAACCCCAAGGTCGTCCTCGCGGAGGAAGACCTGCTGCTGACCGAACTGGCGGCGCCGACGCTGAAGGCCGGCGAATCGATCACGGTCAACCAGTACCTGATCGTCACCGACGGCGGCATCGACGGCGTGGCCGCGCGGGCATGGGAACTCCGCAACCGGCAGGATCTGCGCACCGTGACGGGCACCATCACGGCGGCAGAAGCGCTGACCGACCTGACCGACGTCCGCGTTTACGCACGCAAATCCGGCGCGACCGGCAGCACCGGCTGGGTCGATGCGGGACGTGCCGACGCAGACGGCAAGGTCACCCTGCACCTTCCCGACGGACTGCACGACCTGACCGTCAGGTCGCCCGGCGCCGACGATGTCGTGACCGCGATTTCCGTGGCCCAGAACGACACCAACACGTTCGCGGCGACGCTGAACCAGGCTGGGCGGCTTCACGTGACGATCAACGACGGCGAAGGCCACCCGCTTCCCGCGGGCATCATCCTGAAAAACGGGCTGGCGGCCCCGACCGCCCAGGACGGCGCCTTCATGACGATTGACGGGGGCGACGCGGCATACCCGATCAAACCGGGCGAATACACCGTGATGGCGATGAAGGGCCTCGAATACGACATCATGTCGACTGACGCCACCGTGCTGCCCGGCGAAACAACCCATGTGATGCTTTCGCTGCGGCGCGTGATCGATACCCCCGGCCAGGTGACCGTCGTGGAACACGCGCACGCCGAGGATTCCATCGATTCGTTCGTCACGCGGGAACAGCGCGTCCACAACGCGCTCGCCGCCGGTATCGAAATGGCGATGGTGACCGATCACGACCGGTTCACGACCATCCAGCCGGAAATCGACGCGCTGGGCATGGGCGCCCTGCTGAAATCCACGGTCGGCATCGAAATCTCGCCGCTGGGATTCCACACGACCGGGCTGAACTGCAAGAACCCGCCGTCGTACCCGACATACTTCTCGATCAGGTTCGGCGACTACGACGAAACCGGATACCTTTACAACCAGTACACGGCGAACCAGTTGTTCAACCTCGCCAGGCAGACTTTCGGTTGCCAGTACGTCGGCACCGCCCATCCCTGGGAAGGCAGCGCCATGTTCAAATACGTCGGTATAACGGGCGCGGACGACCCGGCCGATTTCGTGGACACGTTCGACGCATCCCTGATCAACGGGCTGGAACTGATCAATTCGAACGACAGCATGGCTGAACTCGACGCGGTCCAGCTTGTGGACTGGTTCAACTTCCTGAACCGCGGGTACTCGATGGCGGCGGTCGGTGGCGGCGACGCCCACGGGTTCGACATGAATTACGGATACCCGTTGAACCTCGTGCAGGCTAACACCGACGTCCCGGGCGACCTCGACACCGACCTGGTTTTCGGCAACCTGGCGGCCGGACGGTCGATTCTTTACGCCGGCCCGTACATCGACGTGGACGTGGGCGGCATGACGGTCGGCGACACCGCCGATCTTTCAGCCTCCATGGACACCGCGGAACTGGACGTCGCGGTGCGCTGGCCGGGCTGGATGCACGTCGAATTCATCAGGATCTACGCGAACGGGCAGCTTTTCCAGCAGATCGACATCCCCGCGATCGACGAATCGCCCGAGCCGAACGAGGCGCTGCTGAAAGTGGCAATAAAGGACATTCTGGGCGATGAAATCACCGACACGTATATCGTGGTCGTCGCCGCGTCCGCCACCCCCGCGAACCGCATGCCGGGATACGGCCGCCCGCCGATTTCGGTGACCAACCCGATCTACCTCGACGTGGACGGCGACGGCTGGGAACCGCCGATCGCGCCGTGACGCACGCCGGCCGCAACCGCCTTTTCGACACGCGCCGGAAGTCCGTCGCGAGCATCCATGCCCCTGTGACCGGCCGGCATTTTGATCAATAATGCGTTCTTACTGACTGGCCCCATTACTGGAAGAGGTACGCAATGACGGATCGCAAACAGATTTTCACCGACGGACTTTTCGATGTGGCGCGATCGAACCCGGGACGCGTGGCGGTGCCGGCGGCCGACAATGCCGAGGCGCTCGAGGGCATCGCAATGGCGGTCGCCGACGGCGTCCTGTCGGGCGGCACGCTTATCGGCGAACCGGAATCGATCCGGCGCGTCGCGGCCGAGGTCGGCCTGCCGCTGGACAGGTTCACGATCATCGACGAACCGGACTGGGACGAGGCCGCCGACCTCGCGGTCAACCTGATCGTGAACGGTGACGCGGACTTCCTGCTGAAGGGACAGCTCGGGACGAAAAACTACCTGAAACCGGTCCTGAATAAAAAGTACGGTCTGGTTCCCGAGGGTGGCACCCTGTCGCACGTGGCCATGGCCATGCTGCCGACGTACCACAAACCGCTGTTCTTCGCGGACGCGGCGATCACCATCGACCCCGACGCCGCGACAAAGGCCAGCATCGTCCGCAACACGGTCGACGTGGCGCACCGGGTCGGCATCGCGGAACCGCTGGTCGCCATGATCGCGGCGGTCGAAAAGGTGAACCCGAAGATGCAGAGCACCGTGGACGCGGCGGCGGTCGCGGCGATGGCGCGGGACGGCGCGATTGCCGGATGCGTGGTCGAGGGCCCCTACGACCTCTACATCGCCACGTCAACCGAGGCGGCCGAAATCAAGGGTGTTTCCGGCCGGGTCTGCGGTGACGCGGACATCCTGGTGTTCCCGGAAATCAACAGCGCGAACGTGTTCTACAAATCGCTGCGGTTCGTGCCGGATTCGTGGACCGCGGCGGTCGTGGGCGGGGCGTCCATGCCGATCCTGCTTCCCAGCCGCGCCGATCCGGCGATGACCAAGCGCATGAGCGTCGTCCTTGCCGCCGCCATGACCGCCCGGAAGCGTTAAACAATCACTATCGCCCTGAAATCGTTGACGTTGGTTCCGGTCTGGCCGGTCCGGATCAGGCCGCCGACCAGGTCGAACAATGCCGCGGAATTGCTTTCTTCCAGGTACTTGATGGCGACCTCGCCCATATCGGCGATTTCGCCCAGGATTTCCGGCCCGAACCAGGCCCCGGCATGATCGCCGCTGCCGTCGATGCCGTCGGTGTCGGCCGCGATGGCCCAGACACCGCGCACGTCCTGCAGTTCGATTGCCAGCGCCAGCAGGAATTCGGTGTTGCTGCCGCCGCGTCCCCGGCCGCGCACGACGCTGGTCGTTTCGCCGCCCGAAATCAGCACGCAGCGCCGGCCAGCGGCCTTCAGTTCGCGCACCTGCCTGGCGAAGGCGGTCGCGGCCGCGGTCGAATCACCGGAAACCCCGGCGCCGAGGTTGACCACGTCCCACCCTTCGTTCATGGCAGCGACGGAGGCGGCGGCAAGCGCGTCCTGCCCGCACGCCGCAATCCTGAATAAGCAGGATTCGAAGACGGGATCGCCGGGAAACGGGGTTTCGTTGCGCGGATCGGACAATGCGGCCGCGATCGACGGCGGAACCGGGAGGCCGGCGCATTCAAGTATCCGCCTGGCGTCGGCAAGAGAAGTTTCGTCAGGCACGGTCGGACCGGAAGAGATTGCGGACGGGGCGTCGCCGACGACGTCCGAAACGGCGAGCGTTACCACCCGTGCGGGCCACGCGGCGCGGGCCAGGCGCCCGCCCTTGACCGCGCTGAGATGGCGCCTGACGCAGTTGACGTCCTGTATGGGCAGGCCGGCGTCCAGCATGCGCCGGACCAGGTCGGCCTTTTCGTTGCGCGCGACGCCCTCGACGGGAAGCGACATCAGCGCCGATCCACCGCCGGAAAGAAGGCACAGGAGGATAGCGTCCCTGCCGCAGTCGCGGGCGGCGCCGAGTATTTTGACGGCGGCGCGGGCGCTGGATTCGTCGGGAACCGGATGGGCCGCCTCCAGGACGGTGGTCCTGCGCAGCCGGCATGTGGCGGCCTGGCCGTATTTCGTGACGATGACGCCCGACCTGACGTCCAGCAGGGCCTCCGAAACCGAAGCCATGCCGGTTACGGCCTTGCCCGCGCCGACCAGCACCACCGGCCCGGTCAGGCCGAGACCGCTGACGATGCCCGGCATGAACACCGATGGACGCGCGGCCGCGACCGCCGCGCCGAACATGTCCTTCAAAAACCTTTCCACGTCCGCCGCCAACCCGGATTGGACGATTATCAGTCAGGACGCGGATTCGGTGGCAAATTTTCATTGATCCTCTGCCCCTTTCCCGTAAGGGCGGATGAATCCCCTTCCTCTTACGGGCGAATGACAATCCGCGCCCGGGTTGACATCCTGAACAAACGTTCAGTATAATTCAAAACTGGCCTTCAACTCCGTGCTGCCATGGGGCGCGATGCATCGGTCGCCAGGATACTCGCCGAAATTCCCGCCGGGCTTGTACGCCGCGCATCCGACCCCGTCGAACGCCTGCCGGCCATCGAAACCGGGCTGCCTGAACTGGACGCGGCGCTGGGCGGCGGATGGACCCGCGGCAGGCTCAACGTGCTGGAACCGGGCAATTCGGCGACCACCGGACGCACGACGGTGGCCTGCGCGACGGTGGCCTCGCTGACGGCAGGCGGTTTCCAGGCCGCCTGGGTCGATGGCGACGGCTCGCTGGATCCCGAATCACTTGCGGCGTGGGGCGCCGACCTGGATCGGCTGCTGTGGGTCAGCGGGCCGCTGCCGGCCGATCGCGTCATGCGGGCCGCCAGCGAAATCGTTTCATCGGGCCTGTTCGAACTGGTGGTCATCCGCCCGTCCGCCGACGGCTGGGGCGGCGGCGCAGCGCTGCAGTGGGCTCGCCTTTCGCGGGAATCCGGTCTTTCGCGCACGACAGTTCTGGTCCTGGCGCGCAACGCCGGGATGACCGTTACCGGCGCCAGCGGCGTCCTGTTCGAACCGGCCCGCGCCGAATGGGTGGGACCGTCCGGCCACGCCGGATACCTGGAAGGCGCCGATTTTTCCATCCGCCCGGAACGGGACTGGGACGTGGCGGCGACGGTACGGGCCAGGGTCGCCTGGTCGGGGGGAATATGAAAAATTCAAACGCGTTCTTCGCCTGCATGTATGCCCCGGCCCTGCCCCTGCAGGCGCTCGTCAGGTCGGAACCGGCGCTTTCAGGGGTGCCGCTGGCCACGGTCGACGGCGACGGGACCGCGCCCCGGATTGAACATGTCACCGCCGCGGCCCGCGCCATGGGCGTGCGTGCCGGAATGACGCCGTCGCAGGCGCGTTCGCTGGCGCCTGACGTGGTCATACGGCGCCCGGCGTCAGGGTTGGTCCGCGTAACGGCGGACGCGATGCTCGACCTGGCGTCGACATTTTCACATTCGATCCAGGATGCCGGCGCTGGGATGGTTCTGATGGACGTCACCGGCCATCAGCATATCCACGGTTCCTTCGAACTGATGGGGCAGGCTGTCGTGGCGGCCGCGGCCGCAAACGGACTGACCGTCCGTACAGGGTTCGCGGCCGGCATCGATCTGGCCGCCATCGCCGCGCGCACCACCGGCCCGGTCACTGTATTCGAACACGGCCTGGCTGCCGGCGCGATCGGCCATCTCGGGATCAGGACGCTCGCCCCCTCCCCGGCGCTGGCCACGGAACTGGCCAGGCTGAAAATTTCACGCGTCGGCGAACTGGCCGCTCTGCCCGCGTCCGGCATCGGCACGCGGCTTGGCGCAGACGGCGTCCGCCTGCACAGGCTGGCCCGCGGTATCGACGATTCGCGCATCGAAAACCCCGTCATCCGCGGCGACCGGTTCCAGGAATGCGTGGCGCTCGATTACACGCTAGACAACCTCGAACCGCTGATGTTCCTGCTTTCCGGGGCCGCCGACCGCATCGTCCGCCGTATGGACATGCGCGGACTGTGCCCCGGCTCCATCAACCTGACCCTGACGCTGGAACCCGCCGGGTTCCACACGGTCGGGCTGCGCGCGTCCGGCCTGGCTGAAAACCCCTCCACCATCGCCACGCTGCTGCACCGCGCGCTGATATCGGATCCGCCCGCATCCGACGTCACCGGCTTCCTGCTTTCGATCGAACCCGGAACGCCCGCCAGCGTCCAGTGCCAGTTATTCGGTCCGCCCGCGCCCGAACCGCGGCGCATCCGCGAACTGACCGGGCGGCTTGCCGTCATCGTGGGCGACGGCGGCGCCGGCAGCCCCGCGATCGACGAAACTGCCGTCTGCGGCGCGCCGGCGCTGCGGCCGTTCGCCCCGGGCGCTCCGAAACCGGCACCCGCCACGGCACGGCCGACAACGCCTGTCATGGCGTTCCGGCGTTTCAACCCGCCCGTTCCTGCCGACGTCGAAACCGGTGACGGACGCAACCGCGCGACGTTCATGCACGACGTAACGGGCGTTTCGTTCGGGGCCGCCGTCGCCGGCGACGAACAGGTGCCGTCGCGCATATCCAGCGCCACCGTTTCGGGAAGGATCATGCGGGCCGCCGGCCCCTGGTACGCCGATTCGGGCTGGTGGACCGACGAACCGCGCGCCGGCGCCTTTTACGACATCGAAATCGCGGGACGCGGCGTGTTCCGGCTGTGGCGCGACCTTCTGGCCGACGAATGGTTCGTCGACGGCATCTGGGACTGACGGGGCTGATTTGACAATGGCCGGCAGGCTGCGATGAAAATGGCTGAAAACGGTTACGTCGAATTGCGGGCATGCAGTGCGTACACCTTCCTGCGCGCCGCATCCAACCCGGAAGAACTGGTCGAAACGGCCGCCGCGCTCGGCTACCGCGCGCTCGCCATGGCCGACCTGGACGGCGTTTACGGCATCCCGCGATTTGTAAAGGCGTGCCGTTCGGCCGGCATACGCCCGATCTGCGGCGCGCGCGTGACGCTTGGCGACACCTGCGCGACAGGACCTGATGTCGCCCCCGCCTGCGGTCGCCGAAATCGCGGCGCACCACCGCCGGCCCACGGAACCGCGCCGACGTCCGAACTGCTGCTGCTGTGCCGCGACCGCATGGGCTGGCAGAACCTGTGCGAACTGCTGACCGCCGCGCACGCCGGGCATGAAAAGGGGCACGCGCTGGCCGACATGGCCATGCTGGAACGGTTCCACGCGGGGCTGGTCGCCATCGCCGGCGGCAGGGGCGGACCCGTGCTGGCCGCGGCCGCGCACCGTGGCCGCGACGCGGGCGCCGCCGCCGCCGGGCGCCTTGCCGGGATATTCGGACGTGAAAACATCCGGCTGGACCTGGTGCGGCACGGCGATCCCGGCCAGGAACGCGCCAACAGGTATCTTGTCGATGTCGCGGCCGGGCTGGACATCGACACGATCGCCACGAACGACGTGCGTTACGCGACGCCAGACCGCGGCCGCATCATGGACTTGCTGCTGGCGATCCGCAACCATACCGTTCTTGATGAATCCGGGGCGGTCCTGCCCCGCGGCCACCGCTTCTTCCTGCGGGCCCCTTCGGAAATGCACCGATGTTTCGCGGATATGCCGGGCCTCGTCGAACGCACGGCCGAACTGGCGCGGTCGCTGCCATTCGACCTGACCGACACCGGTTACCGTTTCCCCGAATATCCGGTGAACGCCCCTGAAACCGAATTCGACCGGCTGCGCGCGCTGGTGACCGATGGCGTACGATGGCGTTACGGCGATCCTTCGCCCGCCGTCCGCGCGCAGATCGAACACGAACTTTCAATCATCGGGAAACTTGAACTTTCCGGGTATTTCCTGCTGGTCAACGACATCGCCGGCTTCTGCCGCGACAACGGGATACTGGCGCAGGGCCGCGGATCGGCCGCGAATTCCGCCGTCTGTTACGCGCTTGGCATCACTGCGGTGGACCCGATCGCGATGGGCCTGCTTTTCGAACGATTCCTGTCCGAAGAACGCGGCGAATGGCCCGATATCGACCTGGACCTGCCGTCGGGCGACGAACGCGAACGCGTGATACAGCACGTGTATGAAAAATTCGGCCGGGACCACGTCGGCATGACGGCGGCGGTCATTTCGTTCCGCGGCCGCAACGCCGCGCGCGAAGTGGGCGCGGCCCTGGGCCTGGAACCGGAACGCATCGCCCGCCTGACGCGCCTGATCCGCCACTATGACTTCCGGGACCCCGGCGACACGCTGTCCCTGCACCTCCGGGATGCCGGGCTCGACCCGACCGACACGCGGGTGGCGCATTTCGTGGATGCCTGGCACGCCATTCAGGAACTTCCGCGACACATCGGCCAGCACAACGGCGGGCTGGTCATTTCCGGCACGCGCCTTGACCGTGTCGTCCCGATCGAACCTGCCGCCATGCCCGGCCGGTCGGTCATCCAGTGGGACAAGGACGACATCGCCGACATGAAACTGATCAAGGTGGACCTGCTGGGGCTGGGCATGCTGGCCGCCATTTCGCAGACCATCGAACTGGTCCGGCGCCACGAAAACGTCCACGTGGACCTGGCGCACCTGCCGCACGACGACCCCGGCGTCTGGGACATGCTGTGCGCGGCCGACACGGTCGGCGTGTTCCAGATCGAATCCCGCGCCCAGATGGCGACCCTGCCGCGCATGCTGCCGCGGCGCTTTTACGACCTTGTCGTTGAAGTCGCCATCATCCGCCCGGGCCCGATCGTCGGAAAAATGGTGCACCCGTACCTTGAACGCCGCGCCGGCCGCGAACGCGTGACATACGCCGCGCCGTGCCTGGAACCAATCCTTGAACGCACGCTGGGCATCCCGCTGTTCCAGGAACAGTTGATGCGCATGGTGATGGCCGCCGCCGGTTTTTCGGCCGGCGACGCCGAAGAATTGCGCCGCGCCATGGGTTCGCGCCGATCGCGCCGCAAAATGGAACAACTGGTCGAACGCATGCACTCCGGCATGTCGGCAAACGGTATCGGCCCGGCGGCCCGCGACGAAATCGTCAAATCGATCGTTTCGTTCGCGCTTTACGGCTTCCCCGAAAGCCACGCCGCGTCGTTCGCCCTGATCGCGTTCGCGTCTGCCTGGCTGAAAAAATACCATCCCGCCGCGTTCGTCACCGCCATCCTGAACTGCTGGCCGATGGGCTTTTATTCACCCTGCACGCTTGTCCAGGACGTAATGCGTCACGGCGTGCCCGTTTTACCCATCGACGTCAACGTATCCGACTGGCTTTGCACGCTGGAACCGGCAAATACCCTGACCGCCCCGACCGGAAAAAACACATCGCAAACGCCACATGACGAACCGATTGACGCCCGTCAGGCCATCAGGCTTGGTATGCGTTACATCAACGGGCTGGGCGAAACGTCCGCGCGCCGCATCATCGCCGAACGGGCGGCCCGCGGCCCTTACCTGGACATCACCGCCGTCGGCGAACGTGCCGGCATCGGCCGCGCCGAACTGGTCCTGATCGCCGACGCGGGTGCGGCGCCAAAAACCGGTTCACGCCGGGACGCGGTCTGGCAGGCGATGGCCTTCGACGCCGCCGCGAAACTGCTGCACCGCAACCATGACGCTGACGCCCTCGACGCCCCGGATGCACTGGCTGCCGACGACGATTTCGACAATCCCGACGACGCCCGTGCTCTACTGCTGCCGCCGCAGACCGCATTCGACGACATGCTGGACGATTTCCGTTCAACCGGCATGACCGTGGGCCCGCACCCGATGGCGTTCGCCCGGGAATTGTTCGGCCCGCATCCGCCCAGCCGTACTGCCCCCGCGGACGGAACGACATCGGCGCTTCGGCATGACAAACCCGCCAGACCACCATCGTCCGTCGCCGCACATGAACGGGTCTTCACGGCCCGCGAACTGGCCGGACTGCCCGACGGCATGCGCGCGTCGGTCGCCGGCATGGTCATCGTCCGCCAGCGCCCGCCGACCGCCAGGGGCTTTTATTTCGCCACTGTGGAAGACGAAACGGGCCACGCCGCCGTCGCCGTCCGCCCCGACCTGTTCGCCCCGAACCGCGTTTTGCTGTCCACCGCCCGCTTCCTGGTCTTTTCCGGCGTCGTCCAGAACCGCGACGGCGTGGTCAGCCTGCTGGCCGACCGCTTCCACCCCATCGACCTCCCCGTCAAATCCCTTTCCCGCAGTTTTCATTGAGGGCGGCCGTCACGACGCACCCCGCGGTTTCAGATACGACATGTCCGCACAAAAAGGCGCCCTGCGGTGCGGGACGGTCGTCCGGATCCTCAGATGCTCATTGCCCTTTGCGCCCTAATTTCATTGTCCTTTCCGGCATTGCCGTGCTAACTTCGCCGCCACGATCATTCTTGACGCTCAAGAGTCACTGATGGGCAGCTTCGTCGCAGCGTCACAAAAATTTCGAAACGGAATGAACGAATGAACTTCAAACGGAAAGGCATTCAGGTCGTGTTCAGGCGTTTGCTGACCGTTCTGATAATGGCTGCGGCCACGCTCGGAATCGGCGAGGTTCTGTTAAGGACTATCAAGCCCCCTGCAAAGGTACAGGTCGTCAGGGGTGGGCCGAAAGAACTATTCATGCATGGCGAGGTTCCGATCTGGGTTGTCGACGAGGACTATGACAGGATGAACCTGGATTGCCCGGATCGGCATCCCGACGCGCGGCTCGTAGTCTTTACAGGGGATTCAATCTTTTACGGCGTCGGCATGCCTGGTCGGAATTCTTTCACCAGCGTGATGCAGGAATCGCTTGATCGCGAATTCGGCGAAGGCGCCTGGTGCATTCTGAACCTGTCCCAGCCGGCTTATTCGGTCGAGCAGAAGTACTACTGGTACACGAAGCTGCTTGAAAAGCATCAGCCCGACATGGTGTTCTGGGAATACTGGTTCGGCGAAATCGGACATTTCAGGAAAATCGGGGACTCCGTGTACAACCTGGCCAGTCCCGATGTCGATTCCGCCCCGGACAGGCTTTTTGAATTCATCCCTGGACCAAAACGACTTAAATTGTGGCTCTTTTCACACTCCAGGCTGTTCGAATATTTTGTCCTGGCTTGTTTCAACAGTATTCCGCCGCACGACGAATGGCTCGATCGGACGTACATCCCACTGATTGAAGGGGTGGACGCCGAATTGAAGGAACATGGCGGAAAATTCTCGCTGGTGGTTGCATCAGGCCTCAACATGTCATTTTCCGAGGCGTCGGCTCAACTCGACAGTCAACCGACGCTGGTAATGTCGAAATTCCTGGCGCCCAGGCCGTTCGATGTGGTCTTTTTGCCGCGGTTGATGCTGCAAGCAGGGGCTGACTATAAAGACGTCCGCCAGGATGAGTGCTGCCATTACAATGAAAAGGGGCATCGGATCATGGCCGCGATATTCCTCGACATGGTGAAGGCGGCATTTCCGAATCCGTGACCAACCGGTGCGCTCTCGACCGGGCTCGTCCGGGCCCCGAATCCACACCAATGGACCAATGACCGCCCGACCGCGCTGCCCGGGGTGATGGCTGTTGTGAAAAGGCCGGAATTCCGCCACCCGGGCCTGGCCGCAGGGCGAATCACCTGCCGTGAGCCTGTGGAAGGGTCATTCGCCCGTACAAGGAGGAAAAGGGTTCAGCGGACTGACCTGGCAGGGCGCAAGCCGAGGGCGTAGTAGCGGTTGCCCGGGTCGTAGCCGTGGCGATACGCAGCGCGAACGTCCCCGGCATCGCTGGCCCACGAGCCGCCACGACTAACCCGGGTGGAGCCCGACGAAGGTCCTGTCGGATCGGTGACGGAACCACCCGGCAGTTTGTCCGCATACCAGTCGTCACACCATTCCCAGACGTTGCCGAGCATGTCCCAAAGGCCCCAGGCATTCGGTGATTTCTGTCCGACCGGGTGGGTCTTGCTGCCGCTGTTCTGGTCATACCAGGCGACCGCGTTGATGTCGCCGTATCGCGCATCAGCGGTGCCCGCACGCGCCGAGTATTCCCATTCCGCTTCCGTCGGAAGGCGGTATCCGCGGCAGGCGGGGCCCCTTGACGTTACCGATGTTCCATTGATCTGGTAACACTGTTCCAGCCCTTCTTTCTTTGAAAGGCGGTTGCAGAATTCGACCGCGTCGAACCAGGTCATATTTTCCACCGGACAATTGTCGCCACACGACGAAAAGCTGGACGGATTGCTGCCCATCACCGCCTTCCATTCGCCCTGCGTAACCTCCGTCGCCTTCAGCAGAAACGGCGACGAAATCGTCACGCGCGTCTGGGGGCCCTCGTAATTTGACCGCCCCGATTCCGTGCCGGGCGAACCCATCATGAAACTGCCTGCCGTGATAAAAACCCAGCCGGAAGGCACGGCAACCGTATATTTGACCAGGTCGCCGTAATGCGGATTTTTCGCGGAATCGCTGCCGTATGCCTTTATGAAAGCCGCGGCCCACTCTTTTTTCTGGGCGTCGGAAACGACCTTCAGTTTCAGCAGGCGGGACAGTTTGCCCCAGTCCGATTCCATCGCTTCGCGGCGCAGGCGTTCGATGCGTTCGGCTTCCGCCTTTTCCGTTTCATATCGACGCCATTCGGCCACTCGCGTCGCGGCCTTGTCCGCGTATGCCGGGAACCGGCGGCCCAGGTCCTCCCAGGCGCGGATCTTGTCCGCGGTGGACGCCGACCGGTCGCCGTCGATGGCGGCCACGCGGTCGTATGCCTCCAATGCGTCCAGATCGACGTTGTCGATCGAGCCCATCCCACCCACGGCGTCGATGTCCTGGACCGTGGTGACTTTGGGCACGGCGGGCAGATCGGTCACCTGGAAACCGCCGGAACCGCCGGAACTGCCGCCATTGCCGCCAACCGGGGCCGTCGAGGTCGAATTCTGCCCGCCGGTGATCGCGACGCGGCCGCTCAACCGGGCCGCGACCGTTTCGAT
>CAYYCO010000012.1:0-52384 GCA_964470365.1 uncultured Anaeromyxobacteraceae bacterium
CAACCAAACCGGGGCGTACCAGAGCCAACGAGCAGAATCGAACTGCCGACCCCCTCCTTACCAAGGAGGTGCTCTACCCCTGAGCTACGATGGCTTAAATCAAAATTTCAAAGTCAACCGTCACGAGCCGGCTGGAGCGGGAAGCGGGACTCGAACCCGTGACCTGAAGCTTGGAAGGCTCCTGCTCTACCAACTGAGCTATTCCCGCGCAACATCCAGCATCAAAGACCCTGTGTTTCAAAAAGCAACCGAACCGGAAAACGGTGGTGGGGGGAGGATTTGAACCTCCGAAGCCATACGACAACAGATTTACAGTCTGCCCCCTTTGACCACTCGGGAACCCCACCAGAAAATCAAATATCCACGCCCAAAGGTCGGAGCTGGCGATGGGACTCGAACCCGCGACCTGCTGATTACAAGTCAGCTGCTCTACCTGTTGAGCTACGCCAGCGATGCAAAGAACGCGCCGTCAAAAAGGCCACTTATTTTGTAGGAGACGACGCCCCCTGTCAATACAAAAGTTGCCCGAGCCGACAGCATTTTGCGCAAAACCCGCCCTTTTTCCGGCGGAATGCGGGGAATTGTCTGCCAAAACACCATTCAGGTCAAGATCGGTCCGTACGAACGCGCTCACTTTTGGCTTGCGTTTGAACGCGGTCCCGGATTAAGTTCGCGGTCGCCATGGGCTGGAAGTCGCTACAGGCAGTCGTTCCCGAAGCCGCACGGGTGAAATCCATCATCAGCCTCGCCGGCCCGGTGATGGCCGCCAACCTGACCCAGACGCTTATCAACCAGTTCGACACGGTGCTGGTCGGACACCTTCCCCGCGAATATTCCATCGCCGGCCAGGCGGCCCTCGGGTACAGCGTGCTTCTTCACTGGATGGTCGGCGGCTTCGTGGGGGCGATATCGGTTGGCACGCAGGCCATGGCGGCACGACGGCTCGGGGAAAACAACCGGCAGGGCGCCGGACGCGTCGTGTTCAACGCGGCGATGCTCGCTCTGATGGCCGGCTCAATCGTGACGGTTATTGCGATGATTTTCGCAAGACCGCTGTTTTCGCTTTTCACAGGCAACGAACAGGTTCTGGCGCTTGGCGTGCCATACTGCCGCGCCAGGTTCGCCGGCATACTGCCGATGGTCGGGACGCTCTCTTTCAAGGCCTTCTTCGACGGACTCGGCAAGACGCACTACCATCTTGCCGTGGCCATCGGCATGAACGTCATTAATGCGGTGCTGGCGCTGCTGCTGGTGTTCGGCGTCGGCAGCTTCGAAGGCCTGAACGTCCTTGGCGCGGGAATCGCCGCAACCGCTTCAAGCTGGCTTGGGCTCTTCGGCATGATCGCCTTCGCGATGCGCAAGGTCTATCGCCACGATTTCCACATCTTCCGCACGTCGAACTTCAACTGGGACACGATCGGCGGAATCGTCAGGCTGTCGCTGCCGTCAGGCGTGGCGACGGTGTTCGTCATGACCGGGTTCCTGCTGTTCTTCAAATGGGTCGGCATGCTCGACGACGCGATGGCTTCTGCGCCGATGCAGCCCCTCGACGCCGCCCACATGGCCTGGTTCGCGGCGCTGTCCGGGATAGGGCTCGATCCGGCGGCATTCGGCTCGATGGTGCCGGTCCATCCGCCGGTCAACGAGGCCGCGACCAAGGTCATCATCGACATACTGTTCCTTTCGATAATGGCATGCACCGGACTCGGTGTGGCGACCGCGACGCTGGTCAGCCAGAACATGGGGCGTCACATGCCCGAGGAGGCCGAAAAGTTCGGCTGGGCCTCCGTCGCCGTCGGCGCGTCGTTCGCCGGACTGATGGGCCTCGTCGCGCTGATATGGCCGGATGCGTGCATGGGCATCTTCACCCAGGATCCCGAGGTGGTGGAGGTCGGCCGGACTCCGCTGCGAATCGTGGCCGCCGGGGGCTTCGGCATCGGGTTCGCGCTGGTGCTCGCCCAGGCCCTGTTCGGCGCGGGGGCATCAAGATACGTCATGAAGGTCGAGATAGCGCTGCATGTCGGCGTGCTCGTGCCGCTTTCCTACGCCCTGGCGATTCCGGCCGGGCTCGGGCTGAACGGCATATTCCTGGCTGCACTCGCATACATAATGCTGCTTGCGCTGGCCATGACGGTCAAATTCAGGTCGGGTTCATGGAAGGGAATCAGAATCTGACGGCGACAAAGTGTCACCTGGGCGGCGTATAAAGTATTTCGATCCTTGTTCCTTTCCTGAGTTCGAACACGTAATCGCGGTACCCCTGCTCGAAAGCCTTCGTGGAAAGCTCCCATTTGACCCTCTGACGGGCCTCCTCCGGGTTCCGCAGCGGGATCCGGCGCCTTTCCGTCACCTTGAGAATGTGAAAGCCGAAGGAAGACTGCACGACGCTCGACACCTCGCCGTCCCGCAGCGCGAAGGCCGCCTGTTCAAGCGAAGACTGGAGCACGCCGACAGGGAACCAGCCGACATCGCCACCCATGCGTGCCGAGGAGTCCTGCCCGTACTCCATGGCCAGATCCCCGAACGACCGGTCACCCGCAACCACCCGTGCGTGCACATCGATCGCCTTCTGCAGCAGGGCGTCGACGTCCGCGCCGGTTGACTCCTCGGAAATCACGAACGCGATATGGAAAAGATGGATTTCCTCCTCGGTCGTGCCACCCTCGTACCTCGCGTCGAACACCTCCTGGACGTCGCTGTCCGAAACGCTGATCCGGGATTCGACCTTCATCCGGAGAACCCGGGATTTGAGCAGTTCCTTCCTGGCCTGGCGCCGGTACGCGTCCAGATCGTCGAAACCAAGCATTTTTACGGCTGCGGCCAGGTCGGAGTCGGCCCATCCGTTGCGCGCTTTGATGCCGGCGACATGGTCGTCCACATCCTTGGACGTTATCGAGATGCCCATCTTCGAAGCCTCGACGGCAATCAGACGTTCGGCAATCAGGTCGTCGAGCGCCGCCTGGAATCGGGCGGCCTCGTCCTCGGTTCCGCTGCCGCCCGCCATGACCGACGCCATTCGATCGCCGTTTTCAAGCATTCGACGGCGCACTTCCCAGAGGGTGATGACCTCGCCGCCGACGGATGCGACGACCCGGTCGGCCACATAACCTTCGACAGGCGCGGTCGGCTGGACGACGGACGGCGAAGCATCCGGGCCCACCGGCTCGCCGGCGCGGGCAGGGGCGGCAGCAACCAGGGACAACGACAGCAGGAGCCATGGTACGGACTTATTCATCGGATTGACCCCATCCCCCGGTCGCCACCGGAGGCGGCAGCGTCTGCGGCAATTTCGGCAAGAACCGACTCGTCCACCGACACGGTGCGGCCGGCCCGCAGCGAGGCGGCGAGCGCCCGCCTCGCCTTAACGCGGCGATCCTCGAGAATCAGGGAAGCGATTTCGGTCCTGGCCTGGTCGATGCCGACATCGGCGGCCGGCCGTCTGGCGGCAAGGAACAGCACCGACCAGCCATCCCCGGCCTGTATCGGCCCGGCCACCGAAAACAGCTCCGTCATGGCGGCGCCCGCATCGGCCACGGCCGGCGGAACAACCGACGGCGAACCTGAAACGTCGGGCAGGAATCCAAGATCCTCGACCTTGAGAGCCCCCTCGACGGCAACCCACGGCGGCTTGACGAGTGCTGAAAATGCATCGATCGGATCGCCCGTGGCCGAACGAACCATTTCGGATGCCCTGAAGGCAAGCCGCCGAGCCTCGCGTTCATCCGCGACGACGATACGGCTGACCCGGTTCTGCGCCGGATGCCTGAACCGGTACTGATGCGATTCGTACCATTCCGTGACTTCCGATTCCGGAATATCGGACACCCGCAGCGTGGAATCCACGTTTTCCCGCAGATAGCGGCTTACAAGGTCACGTTTCAATTCGTCCACCACCAGCGGATCCGATCCGAGCCCCTCGGACGAAGCGGCCAGCGCGAGCACCTGGAATTCGATGAACGCCTCGAGAAATTCCAGCCGTCGCTCGGGCGACTGGTATCGCATCCTGACGAATACGGGCAAGGCATCAAGGTTGGCCGTAACCTCGTCGAAACGAATTGCCCGGTTCCCGATTCGGGCGACGACGGGCGAATCGGCCGACGCGCCTTCGGTTGACGACACCGCCGCGGGCACCTGACGGGCCAGCGCCGCACGGTCCGGGCGGCACCCCGCCATGGTGACAAGCACGAGTCCGACGACAAGAATGGGCCCGAAATATACGGCAGAGACGCGAAACACCATCGAAAGCCCCCATCCATCCCCGCGCCGCCGACCGGCCGCGGGCCAGAGGATGGTACAGCAACAATCGAACTCAATCAAACGGCCGCGGAACCGGCGGCAATGAGCCTGTCCAGACCTGCCGGCAATCCACCGGGCGCCGATGGCGCAACCTGTGGTCCAACCCTGAAAACCGCGCGCCCCGAGACGCGATCGCCGATCGCCGTCCAGCCGGCCGCACACAGAGCCGCCGATATGGCGTCAAGCGAAGACTGCCTGCCCCGGACCGCGGAGAGCAACAGTTCGCCGCCGCGCAGAGTGACGGATGAGATGCCGGCGGAGGCGGCCGCCACCTTTATCTTCATCATCGCCACAAGCGAAGCGGCCGGCACGGGAAGCGCACCGAACCTGTCGACGAGTTCGGCCGCGATGTAGTCTATGTCAGCGGCGTCCGATGCGCCGGAAAGCCGCTTGTAGAAGCGCAGCCGGAGGCGCTCGTCGGGCAGGTATTCCCTGGGAATCCGTATTTCGACGTCCAGTTTGACCTCGGGCTCTGGCGTCTCGGACGTGTCCTCGCCCGAAAGCTCGCGAACAGCGTCGGCCAGCATGTCCATGAACATCTCCTCGCCGACGGCAGCCATGTGGCCCGACTGGTCGGCGCCCAGGATGTCCCCTCCACCCCTGATCGCCAGGTCCATCGATGCCAGGTTGAATCCGCTGGCAAGTTCCGAGAAGCGTTCGATGGCCTCGATCCTCATGCGGGCGTCGCCGGAAAGCGTGGAGGGGTCGCGGACCAGCAGGTAACAGTATGCCTGTTCGGCCGACCGCCCGACACGGCCCCTCAACTGGTAGAGCTGGGCGAGTCCGAGCCGGTCGGCGTCGTGGATGAGCATCGTGTTGGCCGTGCCGATGTCCAGCCCGGATTCAATAATCGTCGTCGCGACGAGAACGTCCTTTTCGCCCCGGACGAACGCGGACATGACGTTTTCCAGTTCGCCGGCCGACATCTGTCCATGACCGACGCACACCGACACCTCGGGTACCGCCGCGGCAACCTCGTTCGCGAGGGCGTATATGTCCTCGACGCGGTTGTGAACCACGAAAACCTGCCCGCCCCTCGCCTTCTCACGCAGGATGGCGGAACGCATTATCTCCGTGCCGGACCTCGCGACAAACGTCCTGACCGCCAGGCGGTCGCGCGGCGGGGTCGTGATCAGCGACAGTTCGCGGATGCCGGAAAGCGCCATGTGCAACGTGCGCGGGATCGGCGTGGCGGTCAGCGACAACGTGTGGACGCCGACCGAGATTTCGCGCAGGCGCTCCTTGTGGGCGACGCCAAAGCGGTGTTCCTCGTCGATCACCAGCAGCCCCAGCCTCTGGAATTTCACGTCGGCCGAAAGCAGCCTGTGCGTCCCGACCACTATGTCGACCGCGCCCGTCCTCAGCCTGACGAGGCTGTCCCGAATCTCCGAAGACGACTTGAAACGGCTGACCGAATCAACAACCACCGGCGTGTTGCGGAGCCTGGCCGCAAAAGTCAGCCGATGCTGTTCCGCAAGTATCGTCGTCGGCACCAGCACCGCCACCTGATACCCGTCAAGGACGGCCTTGTACGCGGCCCTGATCGCCACCTCCGTCTTGCCGAACCCGACGTCGCCGCAAACCAGCCTGTCGATCGGCTTCGTCTTCTGGAGGTCGTCAAGAATCTCCTCTATCGCCCTTTCCTGGTCGGGGGTCGTCTCCCATCCGAAAGAAGCCTCGAATTCGCGGAATTCACTGTCCGGCGCCGACATTGCCGGGGCTGTGGCGGACATCCGCCTGGCGTACAGCAGCCTGAGCTGACGCGCAATGTCGCGGGCCGCGCCGCGGGCCGATGCGCGTTTTTTCACCCACGCCGGCGACCCGAGCCTGTCCAGCTGCCTTGTTTCGCCCTCCCCGGGCGGCGAATAACGATCCAGCAGGTTGGCATGATCGACCGGCACGTAAAGACGATCGCCGTCCCTGTATGTCAGCAGGAGGCACTCCGACACGATCCCGTCGACGGTGACGTCCACCATCTTCTCGAAAACACCCATGCCGTGATCGCGGTGGATGACCAGATCCCCCGGGACAAGTTCACGGAATTCCTGGATCTTCTGGATGTTCCGCCGTTCCTGGCGCCGGCGCGACGACACGTCCTTGACGCCGAATACCGATTCGGAAGGGATCACCAGGACGCCGTAGGTTTCGAGTCCGAAAGGCACACGGCAGCGGCCAACACCGGTCCGGACCGACTGGCGTGCCAGAAGAACGGAGGCCAGGCCATTTCCTGGTGCGTCGCCCGGCTGTAGCCCCCCGGACTCGAGTATCTCCCGAACCCTTTTCGCCTCGGCTTCGGAAGGCGCCATGAGAAGCAGCCCGTCGCCATCATCACGCAGACGTGCCGCCAGCGTGGTCAGGGCAGCCACCCGATCCGCGACCGGCACTTCAGGGGTCGTGCACATGACAAGTTCCCGCGAGAACATCTCACGATGCGCAGGTCCCAGCAGCCCGCCCGACGAATCCATCTTCAGCAGCAGCGTTCCAGGCCTGTTCGAAAGACGCCCCAGCAGCGCCGGACCGTCGACGGCCAGGCGGGCAGGCTCCGCCGCAAGAATCCTCTCACCCGGCTGCCGATCCTTTCCCGCGCCCCCGCGGCCATGGCGCGGCGAGGGCCGGGGCACGTCTGAATAGAAGCCTTGAAGCCGTTCGAGCCCGGCGTCGGCCGCCGCGATACAACCGTCAGGATCAACGACGATTACCAGGACATCTTCACCCGCATAGTCCAGCGGCAGGTCGAGCCATTCATGGAAATACGGCAGCATGCCTGCAAAACCGGCCGGCGCCCGTCCCTCGGCAATCTGGTTTTCAATCCAGGGTATGTCGGACGACGGGATACCCTGTTCGGCGGCGCAGTCCCTCAGGCGAAGGCCGGCCGACCGCAGCGAATCCTGACTGCACGGTATCTCCCAGACGGGCACGATCCAGGCATGGTCGGCATTCCGCCTTGTGCGCTGCGTCGCCGGATCGAAAAATCGGACCGATTCGACGCGGTCGAAATCCACCTCGATCCGGAAGGGGTCGTCGTGCATGGGCGAATAGATGTCCAGGACGGCGTTCCGGACCGCGAATTCACCGACCTCGGCCACGGTCGAGGTCCTTCGGTAGCCCGACGCGGCAAGCAGTCCGGCGATGGCCTCCACGTCGATGTCGCGATCCACCTGCAGCCGGGCGATACCTTCGCAGAACGCCTCGAAAGGCATGACCCTGGTCGCGGCACGTGCTGCATCGACGACCATGACGAAGGCGTCGGACGCCAGCGCGCACTGGGCCAGCGCGCCCAGCCGGGTAGCCGAAACGAACGGGCTTTCAATCACCTGTTCGTACGGAGAGCCTTCCGCGGCGGGAAGACGGGGAAAATCACATGGGACGGGCCCGAATTCCAGCAGATACCTCACCAGGCCATAGATGCGATCGACCATCGTGGACGTCGGCGCAATCACGATGGCCGGACGGCCGGTCGACGACACCAGCATGGCCGTGACCATCGCGGCGTGTTCCGCCGACGGCACCGAACCTGAAGCCGCTCCGGACTCAAGAGCCTCGACAATCGCCTTCATGTCGGCGGTCATCATTGAACCGCTGAGTGACGAATCTTTCATAATCAGGGCATCCGTGCGGCATTGCGCGGACGAAGGTTACTCCTCGCGGTAGTCAATCACGTCGATGCGGTCGCGGCCGACTATCCCGGCGAAGCCGTCCAGCAGTTCCGAGGCCGTGCCGACGACCGCGGTGCAGACGTCGCCGGGCCGGAAGTGCATCGCCAGCGCGCTGTTCACCGTTCCGGCAGTCTGTGACGACACCAGCTCGACGAACCTCGCCATCATACCCGGAGGGCGCCTGAATATCAGGTCGGCGACTTCCTCGTCGGCCCTCTTGCGTACCGTTTCGATCCTGAACGGATACTGCCTGACCAGGTTGCTGCGCGCCGAATCGACCTCGACGTCCGAAAGCCCGCCGGAAGCGCACTCCGAAAAGAGCTGCGCGGCGAGAGCCACCGCGGCGGCCGCATCGCCGTTTTCCGGGAAGAACCTCATCGTGAAGGTGCCACCGTCGCGCCCGGCGGAGATTCCGGATGACACGCCGTAGCTCCACCCGCGCTTTTCCCGTATTTCCATCACCAGCCTGGACGTAAAGTTGCCGCCGAAGGCCGTGTTGCCGACGAGAACCCCGAACAGTTCGGGGCAGGCCCAGGAAATGGATGTGTGGCCCATCACGACCTGGGCCTGGTTACGCGACGGCTTGTCCACGATAAGAAGCCGACCGGCGTTCCGTCCTTCCTGCGGGACAACCGGGGCAACCAGGCAGGGCCCGGCCTGCATGGCCGACGTCACAATCTCCGCGAACCTGAACGCATCGTCCTGCGATATTGCGCCGGCCAGGACGACGACGACATTTCCCGACATGAAATGCGACCTGTAGTACGCCCGGCAGTCGTCGGCAGACAGTCTTGACACGGTCCTGTAGTACCCGCCGGACGGTCGCCCGTCGCGCGCATCCCCGTACAGGTAGCGGTAGAAATGGTGACGGGCCAGTTCGGCATCGTCGTTGACCAGGTTTCGTATATCCTCAAGGGCCAGGGCCTTTTCCTTCTTGAATTCGGCTGCCGGGAACGTCGGGCACGACAGGATTTCACCAAGCATCCCGGCGAACGGCCCCACGTACCGGGGCATAAAGTCGCCCGAAATCGTTACATATTCCCTGTGTGAAGCGACATCGACCGAGGCGCCGAGGTTGTTGAAGCCGTCCATCACCTCGGCGTACGAATGACGCCGCGTGCCGCGCAGAAGATTCAACGCGGTGAGGTCGGCCAGCCCCTCCATCCCGGGAGGGTCGTCCCATGATCCGCCATGAACGATGATTTCAAAAAACACCAGCCCAAGCCGCTGATCCTCGAGATGAATCAGAACGGGATGGTCGCCCTGCCCGGGGATGATGGTCGTCATGGCCGTCCCCCCTGACCCGCGGCCCTTATTTCCGGTGCGGGGTTGACCGGCCTCGCCACGATCGAAACCGCGCGTTCCGGGACCAGGTACCTGGAAACCGCCGCCCTGACCGCGGCGCCATCGACCGCACGGACGTCGTCGACAAAGCTGAACAACTGGCGGTAGTCGCCCGTCGTCACATGCCAGATTCCGAGCTGCGTGGCCCGGGAGCCGACCGTGACCATCGAACGCAGGAATGACGCCTCGAGGTGATTGCAGGCACGCGTCATCTCTTCCGGCGAAGGGCCCTCGGCCGCCAGCCGCCCGAGTTCGTCGAAAACCACATCCAGCGCGTCCTGGGCCTTCTCGCCCTCGTTGATCGTGACGTCGACGATGAAAGTGCCGGCAAGCCGCATCGGCTCCGACGTGCCATCGACATCCGACGCCAGCGGAAGGTCGTCAATCAGCCTCCGAAACACCCTGGACGACTCGTTGGAAAAAAGAATTTCGTTCGCGACGTCAAGCGCCACCGCATCCCTGTCGCCCGCCGGAACCGTGAGCCAGCCGATACGCAGACGTTCCGAATTGACGTCGACATCGATTTCGGCCAGGCCCCCGCATGGTTCAGCCGCGGGAGCGGAGACGCCGCCGGAAACCGGCACCGAACCGATGGCGCCGTAGTGTGCAACGCACAGTTCCACGGCGGTTTCGAACGTGCAGTCACCGACGATGACCAGCACTGCGTTGGACGGCTGGTAATAGGCCCGATAGAAGGCGAGGCATTCGTCAAGCCCGATTGAATCGATGGCCTCGAAGGTGCCGAGCGTGGGCCGGCCATACGGGTGACCCGGGAAGAGCCTGGCAAACAGCGCTTCCTCGATGCGTCCGTCCGGGTCGTTGTCCACGCGGTAGCGGCGCTCGCTGCGCACCACGTCGCGCTCCGATTCCAGCTGGGCTGCGTCAAGGATAATATTGCACATGCGGTCCGATTCGAGATCGAAGACCAGGGGCAGCGCCGCCGACGGCAGATTTTCGTAATAGAAGGTCCAGTCGAGCCATGTCGCCGCGTTGTTCTGCGCCCCGGCCTGCTCCAGAAGGCGGTCGAATTCCTGGTGGGGATACCGCATCGTGCCCTTGAACATCAGGTGTTCGAAAAGGTGCGCCATCCCGTTGGTGAATGCCACTTCGTTCACCGTGCCGACGCGGAACCATGACTGAAAAGACACGAGGGGGGCCGAATGATCCGATTCCAGAAGGACTTCAAGCCCGTTATCCAGGCGGAAATGAATGACCCCGCCGCCGCCGGCCAGCGGCGTCACGTCCAGGATCCGCACGCCGCCGCGGTCCTGGAGGCGCGATGCTGCCATGTCGGCGATCCGCGCGTAGTCCGGGCAACCGGGATGTTCTTCGGTCCGATTCATCGGTATCAACCGGATGCAATCAACGCGCGAGGATACTACGAATAGGGCCGGGTTGGCTGACAATCGCGGCCCGGCAGCGGATTATCCTTTGTTTTCCGGGCCGTCCCTGCCGGTGAATCGGCCGGCGTCGGAGAAAGGCTCATCCTTGCGGGCGAAATCCGGCCTGTAGAATCCGCTGGCCTCCATTTCCTGGACGAGCGCGTCGGAAAAGCCCAGGCGGACCGCGTAGTCGACGACACGGGAGTACTCCGCCGGAGATACCGTCCTTGAAAGCAGCGGATTTTCGAAGGCGCGGTGAGCCGGAAAATACTGGGACATCAGCGAAATCCTGACGCCGACGCCCAGGTTGGCGGCGATGAAGTCGAGCGTCTCTCTGACGCCTGCCATGTCGTTCGGAAGAACGAGCAGCCGGATTATCATGCCGCGGATCAGTGTCCCGTCGGGGCCGGATACGCAAGCCGTTCCCGTCTGGCGGGCCATTTCCATGATCGCCGCCCTGGACACCTCGACGTAGTCGGGCGCGTCCGAACACTCGGCGGACGCAAACGCGTCGGAATAGCGCAGGTCCGCCAGCCACACGTCCACCAGGCCGTCAAGCATGCGCAGCGTTTCGACCGATTCGTATGACGAAGTGTTCCACACGACCGGAAGGTTCATACCCGCGCGTGTCGCGATGGCCAGCGCACCGACCGCATGGGCCGCAACGTGCGACGGCGTCACCAGGTTGATATTGCAGCAGCCCCGGACCTGAAGTGCCATCATCGCCGAGGCAATGCGCGCCGTGTCGGCCCCGTGGTCTGTCGGCCCGCCGATCGCGGCCCCCTGGCTGATTTCATGATTCTGGCAGTAAACGCAGCGCAGGTTGCAGCCGGAAAAAAAAATGGTTCCGGACCCGCCCGGTCCCGATACCCCGGGTTCCTCGCCATAATGGGCCGTGGCGGCCGATACCGGCGCACCGGCCGTTCCGCAGACCCCCGGCGCGCCCGACAGGCGATCGGCGCCGCAGCGCCTGGGACAGATGCGGCAAGGGGCCAGCATACGGAACAGCGATTCCGAACGCTCGTCGATTTCACCCGAAGCGGCCATGTCGAACCTTGTCGCCATATTTCATCGGGCCAGCAGCGAAAGCAGCCGCGCGAGCCTGGAAAATGCCTGGCCGCGGTGCGAAAGCCGGTTCTTGGCATCGCGGGGAATCTCGGCGAACGTCCGCCCGAGGTCGTCGCGGTAGAATATCGGGTCGTAACCGAAACCGTCGGTTCCGCGCGGGTCGTCGATTATGCGTCCCTCGACGGTACCGCGGGTCGAATACAGAGCCCATCCCGCCGGGACCCCCGGATGCCCATCGATGCGGGCGACGCCCTCGAGGTCGGCAAAACCGCGGACCGCACCGCCGGCATCGGGAATTACCAGCGCCGCGGAACAGACGAAACGCGCAGACCTGTCGGCAACGCCCGCCAGCATTGAAAGCAGTTTCCGGTTGTTGGCCGCGTCGTCGTGCCCCGGGCCGGCGAACCTCGCCGACTGGACCCCGGGCATCCCGCCGAGCGCGTCCACCTGCAGCCCGGAGTCGTCCCCCACCGCCATCAGGCCCGATGCCGATGCCGCCGCAACCGCCTTTATGACCGCGTTGTCGAGGAATGTCGAGCCCGTTTCTGGCGGAAGGCCCGACATGCCGAAGTCGACGGGCGACATAATCCTGACGTCAAGATGGGAAAGGATGGCCGCGACCTCGCGCCGTTTCCCTTCGTTAAAACTGGCAAACACAAGTGAAATCAAGAACAACCCCCGGGGCTGGTCAGCGCGGCCGCGCGCGGACAGCCGCCACGCCCCTGATCGCGCCGTCGCGACGATCGATAAAATCAACCCGGCCGAACCAGCAGGCATCGGCAGGGACAGCCGGCGGCGTCGAAGCCGCTCTCATGTCCACGCGGGCGCCGATACCCGGGTAAAGCCGGACCAGCCTGTCGCCAGCCATGGTCCCGATCAAAGCGATGCCGTTTTTCGCAAAATACCTCGTCCTGACCTGAAGACGCACCTCGCCGCCGTTGCCGCCGGCGCGGGCGCCGATCACCTCCAGCCTGAAACCGGCGGAACCGGAGTCCGCAGGCGCAGGAACGTTTACGACAAGCCTTCGGGAGACGAAGCCCGACCTTACGACCACGGCGCCTGAACCGTCGAACACGTTCACGGCCACGTCGGTGAAACGCGCGTAGTCCGCGGCGGTCATTTCCATCTCGATTTCGACCTTGTCGATGGCGGGGTCGGTCGAAAAACCTTCCTCGTACCTGTCGCCGCGCATCACCGCCTGGCGCGACGTCTCGAACCCGTCGATACGCCCCTCGACCGAGCCGGCAAACGCATCGGAGCCGTTGTTCACGACATCGACAGTCGAGACGGGAGGCCTGCCAGCCTCGATGCGGAGCCAGTCGATCGGCGATGCCTGGATCATGTTGAAGCGGATATCGAGATCGATCCGGCTGGTCACCGAGAGATCCCCGGAAATTACCGCCTCGAGCGTTCCAGGCGACATCATTTCCGAAGTATCCATGACGGCATCCAGCGAACGGCCGCCGGCCGAATCGACCGGCCCGCCAAGGCGTTTCAGGGCGTGCCCGTCCGCGTCGAACACGGCCACCACCGCCGAGGCCCGTTCGCCGGCGGAAGCCCTGGCCGCGATGCCGACCGCGCCTGCCCCGGCAGGGATCGCGACCGGAACCCGCACGATCCGGCCCGGGGCGACCCTGACCCCAGGCAGCGACACGACGCTGGAACAGCCGTCGACCGTCGCGGGCCACGGCTTGACGAACGTCACCGGGAATTCGAAAGACGTGCCGGAAGACGAAACCCCCCGCACGACGGCGACGTGAACCCCGGGGCCGCCTGCCGGTTCCGGATCCACCCAGATTTCAAAATTCGCGTCCGTTTCACCCTTCATGTGCACGGCCGGCTTCGAAAGGCGGACCCACGGCCTGTCAGCCGTCAGTGTGAAACGGTCGAACCACGCGGAGCGTTCGCGAGCCCCGGCCAGGCCGGAGAAGATCGGCCGCACCCTGACCGACACGCGGTCGTCCTCCGAAGGGGCCCACCCCCCGGCGCGCCAGTATGCCGCGCCGCCCTGCCTGCCGCCGAGGGTGGGAACGGCCATTTCCACCTTTATCGACTGGACGGTGGCCGAACCTTTTGCGGAAAGCGATTTTTCCAGATACCGCCAGGCGCCCGGCACATTGACCAGGCCCGCGCCGTAATCAATGGCGGTGAAACCGTCCACCGGGCGCGCCCCGGCACGCAGGGCCCTGGCCACCATGCCCGAATTCCAAATCGCGCCCGGATGTTGCTGGACCAGCGCGGACAGCAGCAGCGCCGCGGCGCCGGCCACCTGCGGGGAAGCCATCGAGGTGCCGGCCATCACGTCGCCATGCTGCCATTCGGGTACGGTCGAAGCGGCGACACCTGGAGCAGCCACGTCGGGCTTGGCGATTTCGCCGCCCCTGGACGAAAAACCCATCACGACCGGAGCGCCGATTCCAGGGGCTCCGGCCAGTTCGGAAGCGCTGGCCGGGGTCAGCAGCGCGGCGACGGAGATGACCCCCGACGAGGCTGCCGGCGTGTCGATCGTCGACATGCCCGGCCCCTGGTTTCCGGCTGAAGTCACGACGACCACGTGCGGGTTGTCGATGGCGAATCCCTCACAGAACGCGTCGATATCCGACTGCCCATCGATTTCCGAGCCTATGCCGTAACTGAGGTTGATCACGACCGGCATACCGTGGGCGCGGCCCCACTCGGCGGCGAACATCATCGCGTCCCGGATGCTGCCGGAAGTCGTTGCACCGCCGGCCAGGCCATTGTGCCCGATCTTCAGGGACAGGATCGTGGCGCCGGGAGCGATGCCGTTCCAGCCGGCCTGTCCCGCGATGCCGCGGCCGGCGGCGATGCCGGCGACATGTGTCCCATGCGCCCCGGTCGCCATGTGAAACCCGACATCGACGAAGTCATCGCCGCGTTGTTCGATGTTGATGGCCACCGTGACGGGGCCGTATGTGTCGGCAGGCGTCCCGCCCAGGAAACGCGTGGTTTCATAGGCGTCCGAATAGGATCCGATCACCGAGGCGTCCGTCATGTCGCCGTCGCCGTCGAGATCAAGCAGTGCCTTCATCCGTCCATCGGAATCCCGGAAAACCACGACGCCGAAACGATCGCCGGGCCTGCCGTTGCCGTTGAGGTCGGGTACATCGCTGGCCGCGAACGACGCTTCGTCAAGGAACCCGGCCCATATGTCGCCGGTGACGGATTCAGGAAGAGCGCGAAGGGTTCCCCTTCCAGCACTGACGCCCCCGGAGGGGTCACGTGCCGTCCTGCGGCATTCGACCTGGGCCTCCCGCGTGAAATCCCTGGCCACGACGACCCGCGGTTCGCCGGCCGCAGTCGCCGCAAGGCCGTCCACGCCCATGTCCACCCCGGAATCCAGAATCGCGATGGCGACGCCACGCCCGTCTGCCGACGGATTGGCGCGGATGAAGTCGGCAGCCCCGATTGACGACGTGTCCAGCATTCCGTCAAAGACGGTGTCTGCATCGGCCGCCAGGGCCGGAATTGCAGAGGCGGCGAATAGCGCAAGGAAACCCGTACGTGCGAAGTTCATGGCTGGCCCCCATCCCCGGAACGGCGGTGATTGTATCACGGACTCAAGGTAACGCCGTCGAGGCACCGCAGGCGACGCCGTTTCCGGCATCGATCAACGGTTCAAGATGATTGAAATCGGGCACGCCGGAATAGCAAAGATATCCGTACCGCCGGCAGATCGTCAGGAAGTGGGATTCCTGGACGGCGTCATCGATGAATTCCACGGCAATCACCGGGACACCCGCCGCGCGCACTGCGTTGAGGCGGGCCAGGACAGGCGCCAGATCCGCGGTCGGCAGGACATAGCCGTCGCGGAACATCGCACCATGGAAGGCCACGGCCGTGACGGCATCAAGGAATCCTGGTGATTCCAGATGGCCGCCCGGTTCCGCCGCAACGACAACCATGCCGGGAGCCCGCTCCCTGGCCGCGGCCGCAACCGCGCGGAACACGCCACCCATCTTGATTGACGCCGCCTGGTCGGGCTGGAGTGCCGCGACGCCGGACACCAGTCCCTCCACGTAGATTCCGTCGAATCCCAGCGCGGAAATCCTGCCGACGACCGATTCGGGACCGTCGCAGAGGGCAGACCTCCATGCCGGATCGTCGGGGGCCGGTGCGTTTTCCATTCCCGACCCGGCCTTTACCGGAAGCATCACCGAGGGGACGCACGATCCGTCGGGCGCGGGAGGCTGGGACACGACACGCCAGGCATCGGGTCTCCCGATATCGACCCGCGCCAGTATCAGCCGGTCACCACGGGGGTGGCCGGGACGCGATCGAAGCAACGCGACCTGACCCGCGTCGAGTTCGCCGCAGGCGTTATGCCCCGTCACCCAGTCAATCACCAGGACGTCCGGATCCGCTGCGAGAACGGCATCTATATCGAGATTCCGCAGCACTATTGCGAAAGAACGCGCGGATGCCAGCCGGCAGGCCGGGACCGGGTCCAGATGCCGGGCGGCGGATCCGAATGGAACCCGCGCGACCGATTCCCACGGGGCGCACCCGGAAGCCGACAGAAGGAAGATCAAGACGTTCAGGGTCGATGTCCTGGTCATGACAAATGCACCTGGAGCGAGGAATGGAAGGGGTCGACGCGGACCGGCCTAGAAGAAGGAGAACAGCCGCGATCGGCCGGACATTTCCTTGAGTTTCGTTTCGAGGGTCGAGAAGTCCACCTCGTCTGCGGCCTTGACCACGTTGCCGACACGGGCCTTGACGCGCAGGAAGATCGACTGCTTATAGACCTCGGATTCAAGCATCGCGACCGGCCCCATGTCGAATTCGACAAGTGCAGTCGTGGAAGCGCGGAAATCCTCGCCGCTGACGATGTCCTTGACGCCGTAGTCGGTGCCGTCCGCGGTCTTTTCCGATGGATTCCCGGCCATGAAGTTCACCCAGGTGCCGGAATTCCAGCGTTCGCCGTTGTCTTTCGTCACCGGCTTGATGAACATGATGCTCTTGGCCGAAGACCCCTTGTTTTCAAGCGCCGAGACCTGATCCAGAGTCGCGCCCTCGTATGCCAGAAGTGACGTTTCGTCATAAAGGTTGCGCACGGCGTCGATGAACTTGACGACCTCGAACGACACGTCGGGATTGAACACGACGCCGTAAAGGGCCTGATCCACCGTGAAGAAAGGCTGCGTTTCGAAGTACTTCTGGGCCCTCTTGATGTAGGCATCAAGTTCCGCGCGGGCCTTCGAGACCTGTTCCGGGTCGTTCGGATCCGCCTTGTTCATCATGTCGAACACGCGCCTGGTGTCTTCCACGTGTTTGTTGACCGCGTCCAGGATCAGGCCGCCGCCGGCCGCCGCGACCTGTTCCGTGGTGAAGTATTCCAGCAGGTGGGTCGCCTCGTCGATCTGGTGGTTGATGATCGCGCGGCCCTTGAACAGGTCACCGACGAAGGTGCCCAGGACCAGCGCGGCAACGCCGATGCCGATCAGCAGGGCAATCATGCCGCCGGACATCTTCCGTTCCCTGCCCTCGACCCCCATTTCCACGGGTTCGACCGCGGCCTTCGGGGCGAACGACTGGACCGGAGGAGTTTCCCTGGGGCTTTCGGCGACCGGAGCCGCAGGCGTCGGTTTCCGTTCAGGAATATTGAGGCCCAGCCTGGCCTTCAAGTCATCGTGCCCTGCGGGCCTGGCGCCGGAATCGGGTTTTGAGCCGCTGGTGTTGCTGTCGTCGCTCATCTGGTCCTCCAAAAATCAAAACACGATATCAACGCCCAGGCGAACCTTGAAAAGGTTGCCGGGACCGGTTCCATCAGCCGACGTGAACGCCGCGCCCGGAAGGCACCAGCCGGCCGTCACGCCGAGCTTCACGGCCAGGGTCTTCCAGATCGCGGGGGTCGTGTAATAAACGCCGCCGTCCAGTTCGAGGCCGAGGTCGCGCGAGGCCGGCCCGTCCCGGAATGACAGCGGATATCCGCCGTTCAAAAGCGAATTATAGTATGAAGCGACCGGACTTAAAGCCCTGGCCCACAAAAATCCCACGCGGATGTCGAGCCCCTTGACCGGGTAGAAGCGGAACTGAGGATGCACATAAAGGGCGTTCGTCACGGCGCCGTTGGACACAGAATACCGCCAGCCGGCCTGCGGTTCGTAACCCAGCGACGGATCGGATGCGCGGGCCGCCGACCAGGCGGTCGATCGCCCCAGCACGTCCTGGAACAGGATCATGCCGACCTGGTACGAAGGGTCGAAGGAGAAAGCGTAATCGTCGGAATCCCCGGTGTCGGGATCGCCGGACGCGACGCCGAATTCGAGCGACGCGTCGATTCCCCTGTCCACACCCTTGTCGCTGCCCATCGAATAAGTGTAGGTCGCCCTGGCGACCGCGCCCCAGCCGAGCACGTCGGCGCCGTCGGGTGCCCTGGGGTTCAACGCACGACTGGAAGAACCGGCGGCAAGTGCCGCCTCGAGTTCGAGTTTCAGCGAATGCGCCGGACTGAACATGAACCGGTGCCTGGTGAAAAGATCGACGGTGGTGACTTCAATCCGGTCGCCGGTGTCGTATTCCTGCCAGCGGTAGTTCAGATAAAGCCCGGAGAAGGTCCGCCAGAAGGCCTTTTCGGGGTTGTGGTCGAAGTAGAGCGCCGTCGTGAAGCCGTATGCCCCGTCACCGGCCATCAGATCCGCCATGTCGTCCTTGAACGTAACGTCGCCGGCGACCATCACATGGAAGGCCCGGGCCGCGTCGTTCCTGAAGAAATGCGAAAACGGCCGGCAGTCGAACGACAGCCTTTCGATCAGGTCGCCGCCCAGGTTATCGGTCCAGTCGCGGTTCGTTGCACGTCCGGGGTTGAAGACCATGCCCAGTCCCCAGTCTGCGGCGATCTGGCCGGCGTCGAGACGGCCGGCGATGTTCGTCCAGGAAATCTTCAATTCACGCAGCATCGAACGCCCGGTCCAGTCGTTTTCGGTCCGCTGGAACAGGACGGCGTCGGCCGCCGCGTCGGTGGTGCTCCCGGCGAGCTGTCCGCCAAGGATGTCGACGTCGATAACCAGTTCGACCTTTTCGTCAACGGCGGACGTCGATTCGGAGGCGACGGCGGGTATTGCATCGGAGTCCGCCTGCGCGTCGGCATTCCCGGCCGGTTCCGTTTGTGGCGCAGATACGACGGCGGGCGTTTTCTTCTGCCAGAGGACGAGTGTCGGGCGCAGGTTCAGCCGGTGATCCAGGTAATGTTTCAGTCCGTCCCCGCGACCGCTTTCGTCCATACCGAACAGCGGCATATATGTGTAGTGAAGCTGGTAGGATCCCTCGAACTTCACACGTTTCGAACTGATGAGTTTCTGGAGCGCGCCCGGTTCTTTCGCCGGTTCCTCGCCGACAACCTGAACAGGACCGACCACCTCGCCGCCGGCGCCCTGTTCCGCGGCGGGTTCCACGGCGGGTTCCACGGCCGGGCCGGCAGTCTCCACGGCGGCTTCAGCGGAAGGCGGTTGGGCGGGCTGCTGCCCGTCGGCGACGGCAGCCGGTTCATCCGGCGTTCCGGCCGTTTCTTCCGCTGTCGCCGTGCCGTCGGCCGGTTCACCGATAACGAAATCGCCGGGAGCCGGGTCCCACGGCGGCGCCACGACCGTTTCGTCGGACTGGACGGCATCGGAATTCCCGTCGGCCACATCCTGGGCATCGGCGCGGACGACCGCGAACAGAACAAACGCCGCCGCCACGGCCATGACTGGGATCATCGACAGGGATCTCGAAATCACATGGCCTCCCGTTCCGGGTATCCCGGAACACCGGCGGGACGCTGGCAAAAAATCCGATCAGGCGCCGCGGACCGCGCCCTTGTAGACGCTTTCGACGATGTCGCGAACCTCGCGGCCGAACGGCGGCACGGTCGAGAGTTCGTATTCCCAGGCGATGTTGTCGGAAATCCGCCGGATTGCCTGGGCCTTCGTGTAGTTGAGCCTGAGCAGCAGGCGGGCGCGCTGCTCGATTTCGGCGCGTCCCAGTTCCGCGGGACGGGATTCGAGCTTCTTCAGGAACTGCCTGTTAACCCTGCAAATCATGTAATCAAACTGCATTTCAAGCGTCCTTCCGCCGTCAGACAGCGGGATTATCGACTGCCGCCCGGACGCTGTCAACGTCCGCCGCCGAGGCCGGACAGGATGGTTTCGGCGACTGTCCTTACCTGGTCGGAAGACATTTCCGGATAAACGGGAATCGACATGACTTCGGTGGTCGCGGCCTCGGCCACCGGGCAGTCGCCGGGCCGGCCGCCAAGATGCGAAAAACATTCCTGCAGGTGGAGGCAACGGGGATAGTAGACGGCATGGCCGATTCCGGCAGCGTCAAACGCCGCGGCCACGGCATCGCGGGCGCCGATAATCCTTATGGTGAACTGGTTCCATACATGGCGGTTCCCCGCGGACACCGACGGGAGTCCGATCGACCCGCGGTCTGCGGCCGGTTTCAGCAGCGTGCGGTATTCGCCCGCATGCGACTGCCGCGCGGCGATCCAGCCGTCCAGTCGCGGAAGCTTGACCTGAAGAATGGCCGCCTGCAGTTCGTCCAGCCTGAAGTTCCCGCCCACGACATGGTGGAAATACCTGGGCCTGGCCCCATGATCCCGCAGCGTCCGCAGACGTTCGGCAATGGCCGCGTCATGCGTGGTCACGAGTCCGCCGTCGCCGGCCCCGCCAAGATTCTTTGACGGAAAGAACGAAAAACAGCCGATGACACCCATGGAACCCGCCGACCTTCCGTTCCAGCGCGCGCCGATCGACTGGGCGGCATCCTCAATCACAGGAATTCCGTGACCGCCGGCGATTTCGAGAAGCTGCCCCATTTCGGCGCACTGTCCGAAAAGGTGGACGACGATTACTGCCTTCGTCCTGCGCGTAATGGCCGCGGCCACACCGGCCGGGTCGATGTTGAATGTGCCCGGATCGATGTCCACGAAAACCGGCCTGGCACCGACGCGATCGATCGCGCCGGCAGTGGCGAAAAACGAAAAGGCTGTCGTCACCACTTCGTCGCCCGGTCCGACGCCGAGCGCCATCAGCGCCATCAGCAGCGCGTCCGTGCCGGAAGACACGCCGACCGCGAACGGGACTTCGCAGTACGCGGCGCACGCTTCCTCGAACGCTGCCACGCGTGACCCGAGGATGTATCTGCCGGACCGCAGCACGTCCAGAACGGCGGCCTCGATTTCGGCCCCGACGGTCGCGTACTGGGCCTGAAGGTCCAGGAGGGGAATTTTCATCGACACACCCATCGCGGTCAGGACCGGGGATCGAACATCTTTGCCACGACGCCTGACGCGTCCATGCTGTATTTACGGCAGCAGGCCTGACCACCGGCCGCCGGCGACGCGCATGCGGCGACCCCGTCGACGAACGACAGCCTGTGGCCGCATTCGCAGACCCAGCCGATTATCTTCGCGGGGTTACCGACGACCATCGCATATGCCGGCACATCCCCGACCACGACCGTGCCGGCCCCTACGAAACAGGCGGTTCCCAGTTCGTGTCCGCACACGATCACGGCCCCCGCGCCAATCGACGCAAACCGGCGGACGACCGTCGTCTGGTACATCGAATGCCTGTCGATCGCGGCCCTGGGAAGCGGGTAAGACAGGTTCGTGAACGTCATCGACGGCCCGCAGAATACGAAATCCTCGAGCATGACCCCGTCGTAGACGTTCACGTTGTTCTGAAGCCTGCACCCCGCGCCGATGACAGCCTGGCCGCCGACGAACACGTTCTGGCCCAGGTTGCAGCCGGCGCCGATCCGCGCGCCATCCATCACATGGCAGTGATGCCATATCCTGGTGCCGGCGCCGATGTTCGGATCGACGAACCCGTTTTCAGGTTTTTCACCGTCGATGAAGGCCGACCGGTGGGCGAAATACGGTTTGTCCATCATGTCCCCCGGTGCATCAGGCCTTGATAACCTTCGGGTGGGGCTGCCTGTACACACCCCTGGTATCCACGATCATCCGCGCCCTTTCGAGCAGCCCGGCCCAGTCGACCGCGTCATGTTCCGTCGAAATCACCACGGCATCAAAATCCCCTGCACGCGCCAGGTCCACGCTTTCACGGCCCATGAACATCGAGTATTCCCGCGACGGCGGAATCACCGGTATGTGCGGATCGTGGTACGCCACGCTTGCGCCCTGCTTTTCCAGCAGGTCCATGAGGCGGTAGCTGGGGCTTTCCCTGGCGTCGTCCATATTCTTTTTGTACGCGAGACCGATCAGCAGGATCCTGGCACCGGCCAGGCCGCGGCCCATCCTGGAAAATGCCTCCATGGTACGGGCGACGACATAAGCCGGCATCGACCGGTTCACCTGGCCGGCGGTCTCGATGAAACGCGAATACACCTCGTATTCCCGGGCCTTCCAGGTCAGGTAGAACGGATCAATCGGGATGCAGTGACCCCCGATTCCCGGCCCCGGCGTGAATTTCATGAAACCGAACGGCTTGGTGGCCGCGGCGTCGATGACCTCCCAGACGTCGATCCCCATCCTTTCAAAGACGAGCTTCAGTTCGTTCACGAGTGCGATGTTCACGGCGCGGAAGGTGTTTTCCAGAATCTTGGCGGCCTCGGCGACCCTGGTCGAACTGACCGGCACGATCCGCCGGATCACGGCCCCGTAAAGGGCCTCGGCGGCCTCGCGGGCGTAATCGCTGTCCGCGCCGACGATCTTCGGGATCGTTTCACATTCGAAGTCGGGATTGTTCGGGTCTTCACGTTCCGGCGAAAAGGCCAGCCAGAAATCGCGATCGGCCTTCAGGCCGCTGACGTCCTCGAGCACCGGTTTCATCACCTCGACCGTCGTGCCCGGATACGTTGTCGATTCAAGCACGATCAACTGATCTTCACGCAGGTGCGGGGCAATCTGCCTGCACGATCCGACGACGAAGCTCATGTCGGGTTCCAGGTTCTGGTTCAGGGGCGTCGGGACGCAGATAAGGATGGCGTCGCACTCCCCAACCCGCGAAAAATCGGCCGACGGTTCGAACCCGCCTGCGAGAAGCCTTCCAATCACCTCGTCCGGGATGTGCCTGATATAGGTCCGACCCGCGGCAAGGCTTTCGACCTTGTGCGCGTCGGTGTCGAACCCGATCACCCTGAAGCCCTTCCTGGAAAAGACCTCGGCCAGCGGAAGCCCGACGTACCCGAGCCCCAGTATGCCCACGACCGCCTGACCTGAACGAATCCTCGCCACCAGCGACATATTCCCCCTTCGAACCTTCAGAGCCTCACGGTCCGCCCCTCTCGGGCCGACCGGTATATCGCCAGGATCAGCCTGACCGATTTCCTTCCCTCGACCCCGTCGGGACAGCCACCGTCCCCGCCGGCCAGCGTCTCGATCACGTTCCGGTAGTAACCCTCGTGTCCGAATCCGTACACCGTCGGCGGGGCGTATCCCGATTCCCTGACCGCCCCGTCCGTTTCGTCCTGGTCGGCGAAATCCCACGCCGTAAGCCTGTTCAGGGCGATGCCGCCAGCGCGCGCGGTGCCTTTTTCACCCATGAGGGTCATCGAACCCTCCAGGTTGGCCGGATAGACCAGCATCGTGGTGCCGATGGTCCCGATTGCGCCGCCGGCAAACCTGATGACGGCGCCGCCGGTGTCCTCCGCCTCGATCCGTCTGGCAAGGGTACCGGTAATCGCGGTCACCTCGACCGGTTCGCCCATCAGCCACTGCATCAGGTCGACGTAGTGCGATGCCTGGTTCATGAACGCGCCGCCATCCAGAGCCCAGGTGCCGCGCCACGGCGCCTGGTCGTAGTAGTCCTGCGGCCGCGTCCAGAGAACGTTCGCCTGGCCGAACAGAAGCCGGCCGAACCTGCCGCGATCGAGCGCCCTGCGCATCAGGGCCACCGTCGGATTCAACCTGTTCTGCAGCACGGTGAACAGGCGCCTGTCGGCGGCCCGGCAAGCTGCGATGAGGCGATCGACCGATTCCAGATCGATGCCGATCGGCTTTTCCGTGACGACATGACAGCCGGCGGCAGCAGCCAGGATGCCGTGTTCGGGGTGAAGACCCGACGGCGTGCAGACCGACACGCAGTCGATGCCGCCGGCGGCCAGCATTTCACGGATGTCGGTGAAGAAAGGAACGCTGCCTGCGCGTTCGGACGCCGCACGCGCGCGTTCGGGAACGATGTCGCAAACCGCCCTGATTTCGGCGCGATCCGAATTCTTCGCGATCGCGTCGATATGATATCCCGAAATCCGGCCGCAGCCGACGACCCCGAATCCTATTCTGGCGCGATTCACGGCAGGCCCCCGCAATGACAAACGAGATCAGGCCTTCGGGGCCTTGTCATCGTCATCGTCGACGTCCTCGCCCCTCATGCCCTTCTTGAACTGGTGGATGCCCTTGCCGAGGCCGCCCAGTGCCTTTGGCAGCTTCGTCGCCCCGAAAAGAAGCAGGAGAATCAGGACGATCAGCAGGATTTCCTTGAATCCGATTCCCATGGTCCACTCCCCGGCCGTCACTCGGCCAGCAGTCTTTCCATCTCGTCAAGAGTCGCGGCGAACAGGTCGAACGTCGCCACCATCGCGTCGGTCGTGGTCAGGTCCACGCCCGCCTTCTTGAGCGTATCCACCGGGAACGCCGAATTGCCGGCCGACAGGAAATCGAGGTAACGCTGCAGTTCAGGCTGCCCGCCGTCGCGCACCGACTTCGAAAGCGCGATCGCCGACATCAGACCGGTCGCGTACTGGAACACGTAGAAGTTGTAGTAGAAATGGGGAATGTAGGCCCATTCGTAACCGTCATCGGGCCCGATGGTGAATTCGGGACCGTAGTACTTCCTGACCAGGCCGCCATAGATTTCGGCCAGCCTGTCCGACGTCAACGCACCGCCGTTTTCGACCTCCTGGTGAATCAGCAGTTCGAATTCGGCGAACATGGTCTGGCGGAACACCGTGGTGCGGATGTTTTCGATGCGCTTGTTCAGCAGGTACAGCTTTTCTTCCTTCGTCTGCGCCTTCTTCACGAGGTCGTCGAGCAGCATTTCCTCGTTGAACGTGGACGCGATTTCGGCCAGGAATATCGGCGTGTCGGCGTTGACGAATTCCTGCGAAGACGCCAGATGGGAATGCAGGGCATGCCCGAATTCGTGGGCCAGCGTGAACACGTCTTCCAGTTCGTTCTGGTAATTCAGGAACACCATCGGGTGCTGGCGCCATGCGCCGTTGCAGAAGGCGCCCGAGCGCTTGCCGTCGCACGGGAACACGTCCACCCAGCCATTCTTCAGGTCGAGGCCGGTCGCCAGGACACGACTGTAATCCGGTCCCATCTTCGCCAGCGCGGTCTTTACCATGTCGACGCCGTCCTCGTACGCGACCGTTCTTTCACTGCTGGCGAACATCGGCACATAGAGGTCGTAGTAATTCACTTCCTGCAGGCCCAGTACCTTCCTGCGCAGCTGGACGTACCGGTGCAGCGTTCTGGGAAGATTTTCGGTGGTCGCCTGGATAAGCGACATGTACACCTCGACAGGCACCGCATTCGCGTCAAGTGCGGACTGGACCGCCGACTGGTAACCGCGGGCCTTCGCATTGAAAATGTTCGTTTTGACCGCCATGTCCAGGGATGCGGCGAACGATTTGGAGTATCCCTTCAGCGTGCCGAAAAACTTTTCGACCGCCTCTTTCCGGACGTTCCGGTCCTTCGATCCCCTGAACTTCGGGAAGCTGGCCATCGTAAGGGCCTTCTTCGCGCCGTCTTCGTCGGTCGTGTCCGGGAATTTCACGTCGGCCTCCAGGGCGCCGTGCATGAAGGACGGTCCGGCCTGGATGTCGCCGGTCAGGGCAAGCAGCCTTTCCTGGTCCTGCGGCAGGACGTGGGGACGGCGACGATTCAAATCATCGATGTAGTGGGCGTACCTGGCCATGCCCGGTTCGGCCGCGACCATGGCCGTCAGCGCCTGCGGGTCAAGGGCCAGCAGGGCCGGTTCCATGAACGACGACGCTTCAGCGAACCTGGTCGTCAGGGCCTGCATCCTGTCGGTGCGCGCCTTGATTTCCGATGAATTCCGATCTGTCGAGTAGAAAGCATACGCGTACACGTCGAGCGATTCGAGCTGGCGCCTGACGTCGAAGATCATGTCGAGGCAGGAAAGCATCGACGCGCCATCCTTCGTGATGTTTTCCCTGCACGCCGGGATTCCCTTGACGGCCTCGTCGGCGCGGACGAATGCGGTTTCCCAGGCCTCGGTCGATTCGTACATGTAATCAAGGTTCCACTTGTACTGTCCGGGAACCTGGTCCCGCGGCATCGTTCCCGACGGAACGAACATGCCCGGCTCTGCCTTTTTCATCTTTTCCACCTCAACCGGGGCAGCCGCGACCGGCGCCGCTTCCCGCGCCTTCTTCGCGCATCCGGCAGCGGACATGGCCGCCGCGGACGCAACAACGATCGTCAAAACACGAAACGTGGACACGCAACCGGTCATCTGCCGATCCTCCGGAATATGCAGGCCGCGAAAGTTTACCACGACGACGCGGCCCGCCGGGACAATTTGTGCGCCCATGTCCAGCGGCCCTGGTTGACAGCCGGCGCGGGGAAAGGGAACATCGGCTCAGGCCTGGAGGCCGAGACCAGACGGGAGTGAAATCATGGTGAAACCGGTTCCGGCGCCGCCTGAAATCTTCGCCAGGGAACGACGATGCATGGTCGTGCTCGCCCACCAGGACGACGAATCCACCTTCGCCGGCATCGTGCAGCGCCTCGGGCCGCAGACCAGATTTCTCTGGGTGACCAACGGCGACGGGCTGTCGGACGAACTCGGGATGCCAGACGCCGATTACGCCGCGCTGCGGCAGCAGGAGACTGTCGCCGCAATGGCGCTTGCCGGCGTGGGCGCGGACCGTCTGACCTTCCTCGGATACGGTGAAAAGGAAATCTACGCCAGGCTGGCGTCCCTGGACGACCCGTCGCCCCGTTTCACGAGGGCTTCCGTCCTGACGCACTTCAGGGACATCGCTGCCCGCGTGAGGGCCGAAATCCTGGCATTCCGCCCGGACATCATCTTCACGCACGCCTGGCAGGGCGGGCAGCCCGAACACGACCTGACCCACCTGATGGCGGTGCTTGCGGCCCGGGCCATTCCGGGGTGCGCCGTCTTCGAAGTCCCGGAATACGAACTTGCGTATACGGTCTTCCTGCGTTTCCCGCCATGGCGGACCGGCCAGGTCCATGAAATCGCCCTGACCGGAGCCGAAATGGCGGTCAAGAAGGCGATGGTCGATACATACCGGACCCAGCGTCGGGGCATGGTGCTCACCCGGGCGCTGGCAACCGCAGGTGATGCCGGTGCGCTGGCGTGGTCGCTCCTGTCCAGGCGCAGGCTTCCGGCGGCGCGATTCGCGGCCAGGGAACACTTCGCCACCGTGCCTCCGGACCGAAACTACCGGACGTGCCCCCACGGCGCCGACCGGCTCGAATACATCGGCGACCACTGGCAGAAAAGACCCATCCTGTTTTCCAGAATGATCGTGCCGATCGTATGTGCACTCGAACAGTGATAAAATCCGCCCACCCGCGCCAGGAGGACTGTCCATGCGGAAGATCCATGTATTCATATTTGCCTTGGCGGTGGCTGCCGCCGCAATCCCCGGCTGCTCACGCGAGGATCCGGTCGGCCCCGTCGAAATGGAAGAAGTCGGCAAAGTCGCAATTCCGGGCAATTCGATGGGTTTCATCACCTCGAAATCGATGAACGAACTGTCCGGACTGTCGGGCAGTGTCGGGGCATCGGTCGGCGGCGCCGGCATTTCAGGCGGACGGCTCGCCGAACTGGTGCGGCGCAAGATGATCGGAACGAAAAGCCTCGACTGGATGTCGATGGACCGCCCGATCAAGGCGCTGGTCCTCGATCCCGCGACATTCGGCAAGCCCTTCGTGATGATGGCCCCTGTGGAATCCAGAAAGGCCCTGCTCGCGGCCATTGACGGTGCAGAAAAGAAAGTCGACGACAACGAGATAAAATTTTCGGATCCCGAAGGCAAGGTCCGCTATCTGAATTTCGTCGGTAAAAATGCCGTCTTCACGATGGATGCGGGCGCATTCGCCGCATCGCGCGCCTTCCTGGAGGGCGACCTTCTGAGCTATCCGGCGACGAGGGCGCTCGACATACAGACGACTTCCCGTTCCGCAATCAATCTCGTCAAGCCGCTCTCCGCGCTTGGAATGTCCAACCTTCTCAAGCAGTTCCCACAGATTGGCCTGATGACCGGAATCGCCGTGCAGAAGATTGTCGATTTCCTCGACGACCTCGGCCGCATCAGGATCGTCGCCTCGTTTGAAAACGGCAATCTGGTCCTGGAGTCGTCCGCGGTGCCCCTGGAAGGAACGGCGCTGGCCAGGGCGGTGGCGGGGGCGAAGGATCGCAGGCTGACGCTCCAGGCGCGGGCCCCGGGGGACGGATGGCTGGAAGTCGCGACGAACGCCGATCCGGAGGACACCGGCAGGTTCATTGAGGGTCTGCTCAATTCCGTTGTCGGTGTGGTGGGATTGTCGGGGGAGGTCAAGGACGTCTATCCGAAGGTCCTCAAGGATGTCACCACCTCGATGTCGGGCGAATCCCTGGTATGGATGGGCTGGGAGGGCGAATTCCCGGGCCGCACGCTCCTGGTCACCGGCCTTTCCAGCGCGGAAGCGGCAAAATCGGCATCAACGCAGATGACCTCGCTGATCCTTGGCGAATTCGGCAAGAAGATCCGGCTGCTGGCCCCGGCCGCCGGCGTTGCGGCCCCCGCCCCCGCCGGCTCCGCGGCGCCTCAGGCGGCTGCCGGTGCGGCCGACCTTTCAAAGCTGGACTGGGCAAGCCTGGACGGGCTGATCAGGTCGTCAGCCGGCCTCATGGCATCGTCCGGCGTGGTCGTGGACTTGAAAAAGGACGCGTCCGACGGAATGGAAATCAACCACATGGAACTCTCCATCGACCGCGCCAGGCTTGCCGCGGCAAGGCCCGAGGTCGACAAGTACAGGAACCTGCTTGGCGATCGCCTCTCGATCGGGGCGGGGTTCGACGATGCCAATTTCTATGCGGCGATCGGTTCGGACTCCGTCCGCGACATCGCGGCGGCGAAGAAGGGCGGACAGGGGGCAGCCAGACTTGATAAGCTGATCTCGGAGGCCGGTTTCGACGTGACGTGGGCGATGCGGCTGTCGCTGGTCGATGTCGGACGAATAGCCGCGTCCGGATATGAAAAGATGGTGTCCCTCCTTCTTCCGGGCCTGTCCTCGATGAAGGACAGCCCCGAAATTTCGGTGGTTTCCGGGGCCCGCGACGGACGGCTGGCGTTCGGCAGGGTGTCGATTCCGCTGGCGGGCATTTCCGAACTCCGCAAGCCGCCGCTGACACGCCCCGCGCCTTGATACGGCGCCGTCTCCCGGAACTTTTTCCGATTTCGGCCCCGGCCGCTGTTCATTTGCCCCTGCCATTGACATACGGAATTTAATGTTTCATATTTCTACGGCGGAGGCGTTCCTCCCCCCGGAGCGCATTTCGCTCTTTTCTCCCTCAGGAAGGCACTGCCTTCCCGACGACCCCGCGATGGTCGGGGGGTACCGCATTTGATGGCCGGGACCGACACCCCCCTGTCGAACCTGGTTGTCGGTGCCCCCCGACCATCAAAAACACTCTTCACTGAATTGATTTGAACCTGATGCTGGTGCGATGACGGCCTGCCGGTTCGCCCTGCCGGCGCCCGTCGAACATACGGACACACCATGGACTGATTAGCCGGAAAGTGGTGTCAGGCACGGGTGGGGCCGAAATTCGAACGACGCGACGCGGATGGACCGGCGTGTTCTAGCGCTTGGAGTACTGGAAGCGCTTGCGGGCACCGGGCTGGCCGTACTTCTTACGTTCCTTCGTGCGCGGGTCGCGGGTCAGGAAACCGGCCTTCTTGACCGGGGAGCGCCATTCTTCGACGTTCATCGCCGCGAGGGCGCGCGCGATGCCGTGACGGATCGCGCCGGCCTGGCCGGTTTCGCCGCCGCCGCGAACGGTGCAGAGGACGTCGTACTGGTCGCCGTTGCCCAGGACCACGAAAGGCGTACGAACCAGGATGCGGTGGTTCGGACGGCAGAAATATTGATCAAGGTCGCGCCCGTTTACGGTGATTTTCCCCGAACCCGGCACCACGCGAACGCGCGCGGCGGCTTCCTTGCGACGACCAGTTGCCCACATGACGGTGGCTTCAGGCATTTTGACCCCTTCAGATCTTGGAAAGATCGATTTTTTCCGGCTGCTGAGCCTCATGCGGATGCTCGGCGCCCTCGTAAACCTTCAGCTTGGTCAGCATCTGGCGGCCAAGCGGACCGTGAGGCAGCATGCCCCACACGGCCTTCCTGAACGCCACATCGGACTTTTCCTGCATGATGTCGCCGTATGTGCGTTCACGCAGATGGCCCATGTATCCGGTGTGCCACCTGAACATCTTCTGTTCAAGCTTCCTGCCGGTGAGAACCGCCTTCGCGCTGTTGACGGCGATGACGAAGTCACCGGTGTCGTCGTGGGGCGTGTAGGTCGGCTTGTGCTTTCCACGGAGAATCATGGCGACGCGCGCGGCAACACGGCCGAGCGTCTGGCCATCGAGGTCGACCACGTACCATTTGCGGTCAACATCTTTCGTCGAAAAACTTCTGGTCCGCATTGTCTGTGTCCCTTCCTTCCAAAGCACAGGGCGAGTGTTGTACCCGATTCCGTCTTTCAAGTCAAGAGTTGCCACCACGTTTGTTCAACAATCCGTTCAGGCGGGCCGATCACCGGCCGGCCCGCCGGCCAGCCCGAGCCCCTTCAGCACCGACACGGCGATGTCGAAACGGTTGAACGGGGGCATGATATAAACACCCCGGATTCGTTCGCGAAATGCCGACGCGGCCTCGCACGCGATTACCACGCCCTCGGCGCGGGCCGGTTCGCCGGGGCCTGCCGCCTTCATCCTTGCCCTGATCGGGTCGGGAATCTGCATGCCGGGAACCTCGTTGTGAAGGAATTCTGCGTTTCGCCATGACGCGAGCGGCAGGATTCCCATGATGACCGGCACGGACGGCCCGACCTCGGACCGGACCCTTTCCAGGAAGCGGTCCATGACCGCGTAATCGAACACCGGCTGGGTCATCACATATTCAGCGCCGGATTCGACCTTTCGCGCCAGCCGCCCGATTTCGCGATCTAGGTCGACGGCGCCGGGTTCTGCCCCGCACCCCTTCACGAATGCGGTGCCCGAATCCATGCGCCGGCCTGACGGCTCGATTCCACTGTTGAGGTTCGAAATCAGGCGGAGCAGGCCGATGGAATCAAGGTCGTAAACCGTGGTCGCTTCCGGATAGTCGCCCAGCTTCGACGGATCGCCGGTGATGACGAGAAGGTTCCTGAGGCCCATCGACCAGGCGCCGAGCAGATCCGCCTGGAGGCCGAGCAGGTTCCGGTCGCGGCATGTAACGTGGAGGACCGGTTCGAGGCCGGTTTCACGAAGCGCGTGGGCCATCGCCAGCGCCGACATGCGGACAGTGGCCCGCGGCCCGTCCGCAATGTTGACGAACCTGACCCCGGCATCGCGAAGCAGCCTTGCGCCGGCAAGAGCGCGGGAAACGTCCAGGCCCGTCGGCGGATCAAGTTCCACGCTTACCACGAATTCGCCGTCCACGGCGCGGCCGAAGGAAGACCTTTCGGCGATGGCCGGAGGCTGCACGTTCGAATATACGCAGGCCGCCCCGACGGCCGGTTCGGCCGCCATTTCAATCCTGCCGCCGCGGACCATCCGGATTTCCGCGGCAATCTGCCTGACGTGTTCCGGCGTGGTCCCGCAGCACCCGCCGAACATCTGGACGCCCCTGGCGATGTAGCGCTTGGCGTATTCACCGAAGTATTCCGGGGTCGTCATGTACATGACGCGGCCCTCGATAACCCGGGGCAGGCCCGCGTTCGGCTGAACGATTACCGGCACGCCGTGCCCCAGCATCGCTTCCGCGACCTCGAAAAGACCGGCCGGCCCGACCCCGCAGTTGGCGCCGATGACGTCGGCGCCGAGATCGGTCATCCTGGCGGCCATCTCGGCCGGCGAAACGCCATCGCATGTGGTCAGTTCGCCGCTTTCGCCCTTGAACATTCCCATGGCCACGATCGGGATCGCGACCCGGCCCCGGATGGCCTTCATGATGATGTCCATTTCGGCCGGGTACCTGATGGTTTCGAGCACGATGAGATCCGCGCCGGCCTCGGCCAGTGCGTCGGCCTGGGCAGCGAAGGCATCGGTCATGCGCCCGGTCTGGATCGCGTCGTGCAGGTCGGGAATCAGTCCGGACGGACCGATTGAGCCGGCCACCAGCGCCTTGCCGCCCGACACGTCCCTGGCGATCCGGACGCCGCAGCGGTTGATTTCGGCCGCCCTGTCGGCCAGTCCGTGGCCCGCCAGCCTTATCCCGTTGGCGCCGAAGGTATTGGTCGTCAGAACCATGGCGCCCGCCGCTAGGTAGTCGGCATGCGCCTTTTCCACCATGTCCGGGCGCGACACGTTCAGTTCGTCGAAATTCCGGTTTATGAATATCCCGCGGCTGTAAAGCAGCGTTCCCATGGCGCCGTCGAAGACGACGGGGCCCTTGTCGAGCAGTTCGAAAAGCTTGTGCGCCATGTTCCGACACCAGTCCGGGGCGGACGCTGATTGTACATGGAAAAGCCCCGTTCGTGGCCGCGAACCTTCAAATGTCCCTGACGGCCCTGGCGAAGGTGACCACGTCGATCCTGACGGCGCCGGCCGCGCGAAGGACCCTGGCGCATTCGGAAGCGGTCGAGCCGGTCGTCAGCACGTCGTCCACGAGAATAACGCGCCTGCCTTCGGCGACGTCCGGGCCTGCCGCCGTGATGGAACCAGTCGCCCGGCTGAGCCTGACTGCCCGGGATGCTCCCCGCGTCGAGCCTGCCGGCCCGCTCCGCCTCAGGAGGCCGGCATCGACTTCCAGACCGGCAGCCCTGCCGAATTCGACCGCCAGCAACGCTGCCTGGTTGTATCCGCGCCCGATACAGCGGCGCCACGACAGCGGCACGCATGTCACGACGTCCGGCGCCGGAAGGCACCCGGCCCGCCATGCCGCCGCCATTACCCTGCCCATCGGGCGCGCCATTTCCCAGCGTCGGGAATACTTGAGCGCAAGGACGATACCCCGAACCGGCCCGGCCCAGACAAATGCCGACCGGGCGGCCTCGAACGCGGGACTGCCGTCCAGGCCGCACACGCACGAACCAGGCGTCGGTGAGCCGCAGACACGGCAACCGCCGGAATCGCAGGGCAGCACCAGGGCCGAGCATTCGCCGCACAGATCGAACACGCCACCGGTTTCAACCGGCGCACCGCAGGAAATACAGAGGGAAGGGAAGAATGAATCACCGACCGCGGCAGCGATACCGCGAACGGCCCGGGCAACATGCCCTAGTCGAACTGGTTCGCCTCCATCCTGGCGAAATCGGCAACCCATTCGGGCTCCGTGACCTCGACAACGCGGGCATCGGCCCAGAGGCGGTCCAGGTCGTAATAGTCACGATTGTGCTTTTCGAACACATGCACCACGACGTTGCCGAAATCGAGCAGTATCCAGGCGCCGGACTTGCGGCCCTCGACACCGGCGGGCACCATTCCCTGTTCCTTGAGCCTTGTTTCGATTGCCTCCGCGACCGCCATCACATGGCGGTCGGAACGCCCCGAAAGGATCACGAACATGTCGGTGTAATCCACGACACCGACCACATCGTAAACCCTGGTGTTAAAACCATTTTTAGACCATGCCGCATCAAGGATGGCATGAAGAAGGGCATCGTTGGATGCCAGTGCCGGCGGCTTTTTCGACGGCTTCCGCCTTGTGGCGGGCTTGAATTCATTTCCTGCGTTATCCATGTTCCTCCGGGACATCAGGTTCCAGGCACGTCATCGCCCAGGAAGTCGTCCGGGGCGATCGCGTCAATGTCGACAGGTTCGAGCTGGTTGCAGAACGACGGCAGCACTTCGCCGGGATTGAGCGGATCGGGGAAGCCGTTGACGCACGTGTATCCCTCGCGGCAATATGCGAAAAGTCCACACTTCTGCATGCACCATGAGCTGCGCTCTTCGAATTGCACGCACACCGAATCGGCAGGGCAGCCCATACGCGGACAGGGAGTGATCGTGCAATAGCCGCCCTCCTGCGAAAGATCGCAGACCTGGTCGGTGTCGCAGTCGGAATTTGCCTCGCACCCGTCGCCGATCGACGGCGTGCAGCCGGCAGCGGAGGCAATGGACGCCACAAGCGCGAGAACGCGGAAAAACGATGTTCTTGTCATTCGGAACGGCCCCTGGCGCCAGCTTCCCCGTCCGGGGTCGCCTCCCCATCGATGTTCGGCAACCCCATGGCGGCCCTGACCTGGTTGAAGCGCGTCCGGAGATCGGCCAGCTGCTGCCGGACCGCCTTTTCGGACGCCCTGAGTTTCACGACCTCGCCGGCAAGGTTGTGCGCGGTCTGTTCGGCGGCCTCAAGCGCGGCGACCTGGGCCTGAAGCTTTTCAACCGCCTCGGCCTGCCGCCGGTTTTCCTCGGCAAGGACCTCGTTCCTGGCGGCGGCTTCCTGGAGCGCCGGGAACCTGTCCGCCATTTCCCTGAAGCCCCGGATGTCGGCGTGAAGTCCCTCGATTTCGTTTTCGGTTTCGTAGACCCTTTCACGGAGGGAGTCGCGTTCCTCTTCCAGGGCCTCCAGGCTTTCCTTGTATCCGCCCTCCAGGCGCGCAAACAACGCACCGGTTTCTTCCATTTCCGCGCGCGCCTCGGCCTCGCGGCGCCGGGCATCTTCCAGCGCCTTTTCCAGCTTGCCGATCTGTTTGCGCTGACGGGAGGACTCGTCGGCGATTTCCTTGAGATCCGCAATTCGGGCGCGCGCATCCTGCAGGTCGGCCTCGAGCGAACTGCGCGATTCGGCGGCGGCAGCCTGGGCCTGCCTGACCGCTTCCGCGACCGCCTCGCGCACCGCGTCGTCCAGCAGGCGGTTCATGTCCTCGACCTTCGACACTTCCGAACGGGAACTGCGTTCGATGGTTTCCTGGTGTTCCCGGATCGCCCTGATGCCGGAGTCGAACACCTCCGACTGGTTGCGCAGCAGGGTTTCCAGTTCGCCGATCTTGCCGTGCAGGTCGTCCCTTTCGTTCTGGAGACGCGCAACCGTTTCCCTGAGACCGCCGACCTCGTCCTCGACGAAGTTGACGACCGACGCCTCGAACCCGCGCGTCGACACGATGGTCCTGTCCGCCGCGTCGTCGACCGGGATTTCCGGTGACGATTCGGTTCGTTGCTGTGCCTGCGGCGGCATCGCCGGAATCTGTTCCCGGAGAATTTCGGTCAACATCACGGACGACAGCGGGGTAGGCAGGTACACATCTGCCCTGGTCGGCAGCCGCTGGTGCTTCGACAGCACGTCGGCAGGCGTCCGTCCGGCGATCATGAACAGCGGGATGCGCCGGAAGTTCTTGTCCTTCTTGATCTTCAGACACGCGCTGAAACTGCCCTTGAGGTCCGCCGACAGGAAAATCATATCGGGCGCCACATCGCGCACCGCATCAAGAATGGCCGCCGGGTCGGGGCCTGTGACGGCCTCGATACCCAGTCCCGAAAAGACCCCGGCGAGCTGGTCAAGCGCAGCCTGGTCGTCTTCGTAAATCAGGGCCTTCCTGCCGTTCATCCCGCCAGCGCCTCGCAGATTCAATGGAACAATGGTGGAAATACGGATCGCACAGCAGATTAGCCCGACATCAAGGCACTGTCAATCGCGCTTGAGACCCGATGCGAACAGGATTGCGCCGACCATGCTGGAGGGATCGGCCACACCCTTTCCGGCAATGTCCCATGCGGGCCCGTGGTCGGGCGAGCAGCGTATCCGCGGCAGCCCCATGGTTACGTTGATGGCGTCGGCGAAATGGACGAGCTTGAGCGGCGCGAGCCCCTGATCGTGGTACATCGCGAGTACCATGTCGAAATCGCCGGCATACGCGGCGGCGAACACGGTGTCGGCAGCCAGCGGGCCGATGGCGTCGATTCCGCAGCCGCGCGCCGTCGCGACCGCCGGCGCGATCACCGTCGCCTCCTCGTCGCCGAACCTTCCGCCGTCGCCGCAATGCGGATTCAGGCCGGTGACTGCGATGCGGGGCGCGACCCGTCCCAGGACTTCGGACAGGAATCCGTGGCAGATGCGTAATTTCGACAGCACGGCCCTGGTCGTTATGGCCGCCGCCACGTCGCGGACGGCCACATGCGTCGTGACCAGGGCGACCTTGAGCCTTGGTCCCCCGAGCATCATCGCGAATTCGGTGCATCCAAGGGCATCCGCAATGAATTCGGTCTGCCCCGGCCAGTCCAGTCCCGCATCGGTGAACGCCAGTTTAGATATCGGGCCGGTCACAAGCGAATCGATACCGCCCGAAGCAAGCTGCGCCGCCGCCGTGTCCAGGGCTGCCAGCGACGCAGCCCCCGAAGCCGCGGTGTACCTTCCCTGGCAGATCCCCCCCGGCGCGACCGCCGTCGCCGCCTTCTCAACGCGTGGAACCGGGGGCCCCTGGACGCTGGAAACGCCGCCCACAATCCAGTCCAGAACCGCCGCGGGCCCGAAAAGCCTGAATTCCACGCTATCCGGCAAACTGCCGCAGAGGTTGCGCAAGGCCTTCATAACGACTTCCGGACCAATGCCGGCCGGATCTCCCACCGTGATCCCGACTGTCAATACACGGCCCGCCATCAGAGACCTCCGCCGTCGCCGCACGCCGGATCGGATTCGGCGGTGTCGAGTGGCGGCAGATGGAGAACCCGCCGCAACCCGATAACGTCATCCGGTTCAAACACGTTCAGCCCCTGGTCAATGTGAATCGAGTGACCGTCAACGTCCGTGTAATCAAACGCCTTCCGGGACGAGATGACGACCTCGGGCGCATGGCCCTGCAACGTTACGTCTACCCTGGAAACGCCGGCCGACGGATAGAATCCGAAGTCGGGCAGGTCGTCGACGGAGGCCGCCGGAGCCACTATCGACAGGAACCCTGCCGCATCCGGCTCCATCGAAGAGTCGACGGCGAGCCTTTCGTGCGTCAGCCACTGTCCCCACGACGGTGCATGGTGTTCCTCGAGGGCGCTGGAAACCGCGGCGGTTCCCGACAGCGTCGTCACGAAGGCGCGCACAGCCGCGCCGCGGTTCGTCCATGTGCCGCCGAACCCGTCGGCGGCAAACGACGAATCCGGCGTAGTGCCGCCACCCATGCCGTTCAGGAGCCATGTGTACTGATGGGCCGATCCGGCGTCGATCATGTCATCGACGATGAAATAGTCCTGCCGCACCCTGACAATCCTGCGCTGGAAACCGACGCCCTGGTACGAAGTCGTGACCGCCGTCCAGGTGAAATCGCCTTCGGTTCCCATGCAGGAAAGCCAGGCGTCCGTGCCGACGCCGATCCCGACCTCGGACATGGAATCGAACGGCGATCCGACCCCGTCGACCAGAATCGTGTTGTGGTCTTTCGGCCTGAACACGAGCGCGTGGTTTTCAAAGTTGATGTATCCCGGATCGATTATGAGCGGCCGCCCAAAGCCCCAGACGAAGAAACTCAATTCGTCCGGATGTTCGTGTCCCAGGCCGTTGACCCTGATCGCGCCGTGTTCGCCGGAGAGATACATGTTAAGGGCGTCGGCGTCCCAGGACGACCGCATCACCGCCATGCCGGCGTCGTATTTCATGAAATCCAGTGGGCCGGACGGGCGTTCCGGCGGTATTTCACCGTCGTATGAAACCAGCGACAGCACATGCAGCGGCGCAGAATCGAAACCGGCCGCCGGCAGGAACCACTGCCACAGGAAGTCGGGATCGCCGAACAGCCGGTTCAGGATGGCGCCGTGCTGGGCTGCGCCGTTCGAATCGTCCACGTCCGGGCACAGGCCATCCGGCGTCACCGAATCCAGCGCCAGCCTGTAGGTGTTGCGCGTAACCCGGTTCGTCGCAAAATCCGCCACCGGAACAACCTGCCCGACCACCGGATTTTCGCCCTGGATGGCCGGAACCGCCTTGAACGGGAACGATTCGCCGGCCGCGAACCTGTGCCAGGCGAAGAACATCGGCAGATACGAATCTGAACCGTATGTAAGGTAATGATACCCCTCGGCCATGCCGCCATCGGGTGTGGCCTGATAGTTGTTGAATATCCAGTCGATGCCGGTCATCGCCTCGGACAGATCGGAGGCTGCTGTGGCGCGTTCGTTCAAGGCCATGGCGCAGAGCCCGAAGGCGCCGAGCACCTTAAGGACGTGATTGTTGCGCGCGAAAATCATCATGTAAAAAAGCGGGCCTTCGTGAATCATGTACCGGAAATCGTCGATCCTTTTTTCCAGCGCATCACTCACGGCCTGGAGCGTCCCGGCGTCGATCGCCGGATTGCCGGCGATGAAGTCCCATGCCGCGCAGAAACCTGTGAGGGCCTCGGCGCCGTACAGGTCGTAATCCGAATCGGAGGCGAGGCCGGCGGTTGCGGGATCGACGTATCCGTCGACGATCGCCGACACGGCCCTGTCGAGCATAAGCATGTCACCCTCGACAAGGGCTATGAAGGCAGCGTTTTCGGCCACTTCGGCGCGGGCCCTGTCGACAGTGAGCGAAAATCCGCCTTCAGGATGAACCGGCAGCCCGGCGGCCGCGGCCGAACGGATGCGGGCCGCCAGTGTCGACATCGGGACGGCCGCCGCCTGCATCTTCCCGGCAAGGGCCGGCAGGTCGGCCGAATCGAAAAACAGCCTCGGGTGCGCTGTCAGTCCAGGGTGCCACGCCACGGCCTCCGAAGGGTCAAGGGGATCCGTTCCGTCCAGCATTTCCGCGCCGTCATCGATTCCGTCCAGATCGGTGTCGCGCGAATGCGGATCCGTGCCCAGCCCGGCCTCGACGAAATCGGTCAGCCCGTCGCCGTCCGAATCGGTTGTCGTGTCCACTTCCGTGCCCGGATCGCTGCCGCCTTCGTCGGTCGTTCCATAAGTGTCGGGGACCTCGGCGGATTCCGTGTCGGAGGCGTCGGAAGTGTCGGAGGCGTCGGAGGCGTCGGGGCCATCCGTCGCAAAACCATCGAAGACGGCAAGGTCCGTGCCTGTGACATCGGCATCGACCGGCGCAGGTCCGGACGAGCACCCCGCGAACCAGGCGACGGCAAGGGCGCACACGGGATAACACACTGGAATCACTGGTTTCATCGTGCCCCCCGAACAGTTTCGGATGACGCCCCGGCTTCACATGTTATATATTCATCCGCACCGGTTTCATATCGAATTCAACAGGCATGCCGGACTAGGGAGGAATCATGAAGATAATGGTCACAGCGAAACGCGTCACGGACCCCGACGCCAGGATCCGAGTCCTCGCGGACGGTACGGGGATTGAAACTGCGGGCCTCGAATACAAGCTGAACCCGTTTTGCGAAAACGCCATCGAAGAAGCCGTCTCCATAAAGGACCGGCTGGGGGGCGAGGTCATTGCCGTGACCATCGGCGACGATGAGGCGCAGAAAAGCCTCCGCGTCGCCCTGGCGATGGGGGCCGACCGCGGCATCCACGTCAAGCTCTCCGATTTCGACCTGGACTCCGACCTGACCGCACGAATCCTGGCGAAGGTGTTCGAAAGGGAGGGTGCCGACCTGTTCATCCTCGGAAAACAGGCGGTCGACGGCGATTCGAACCAGGTCGGCCAGCTTGTCGCCGCGTACGCAGGCGTTCCACAGGCCTGCTTCGCTTCGAAGGTGACGGTGGGCTCCGGCAGCGCGACGGTCGAACGCGAAATCGACGGCGGCATGGAAACGATTGAAATCGGCTTTCCCGCGGTCATCACGGCGGATCTGCGCCTGAACGAACCTCGCCTGCCGAAGCTGCCTGACGTGCTCAAGGCCAAAAAAAAGGCGGTCGAGGAATGCACCGCGGCCACCCTTGGCGTGGACACGGCGCTCAAGGTGCGCACGACCGGCTACTCGGCCCCGGCCGGCAGGTCCGGCGGCCGGCGGGTGGGCAGCGTGGCTGAACTCGTCGACCTGCTGCGGAACGAGGCAAAGGTGCTCTGACGGCATCGTCCGGGATATAAAGGAGTCTGACATGGGAACCATACTTGTTCTGATTGAAACGATTGATGGACATGTTCGCAGGACGTCCCTTCCGGCGATCTCCTTCGCACGCGACATGGCGGCGAAAACCGGCAGCACGTTTGACCTCGCGGTTATCGGCAGCGGCGTCGCGGATGCGGCAGCCGAACTGACAGGTTACGGCGCCGCCAGGGTGCACCTCGTCGACAATCCGGCCTTCGCGCATTACATCGCGGCGCCATGGAACACCGCCATTGCCTCGCTGGCGAACGCCGCAGGCGCGGATGCCGTCGTTGCGGTTTCGTCAACGTGGACCCGCGACATGCTTCCTGGCGTTGCGGCAAAACTGGGTGCCGGCATGGTCAGCGAAGCAGTGGGCATCGAAGCGGCCGACGGCCAGGTCACCTACAAGCGGCCCCTGTGGGCCGGCAACGTCATCGCGGCGGTCCAGGTGACGACCCCGAAGGTCGTCATCGGTGTGCGCGGAACCGAATTCCCGCCGGCCACGCCGGTTGGCGGCGCCTCGCCGGTGGTGCGGACGGAGGTCGACATCGCCGACGACGGCAGGGCCAGGTTCGTTTCCTTCGCGCCGACGGTTTCCGAGCGGCCCGACCTTGCCGAGGCGGCCGTGGTCGTGTCCGGCGGACGCGGACTGGGCGAAAAGGATTCCTTCTGGAACACGCTGAACCCGCTTGCCGACCTTCTCGGCGCCGCAATCGGCGCAACGCGCGCGGTCGTTGACAAGGGTATTGCGCCGAACGACCTCCAGGTTGGCCAGACGGGCAAGGCCGTCGCGCCGAACCTTTACTTCGCCGTGGCGCTTTCCGGCGCGATCCAGCACCTCGCCGGCATGAAGAACTCAAAGGTCATCGTCGCCATCAACAAGGACGAAGAAGCGCCCATCTTCGCGATATCCGACTACTGCCTGGTCGGCGACGCGCTGAAACTCGTCCCCGAACTGGTCGCCACGCTGAAAAAGTCGTGATGTGGCCGTTCAATCGCCAAATGTCATAGAATTGCCCCGCGAATCTCTGGAGGCTCCGAATGGGCACCCGTTTGTCGTTCTGCGCAGTTGTGATGGCCATGCTTGCAGCGGCGTTTCCGATTTCGGCCGCCGGGCAGGTGAAATTTGTGGTCCGGGATCCGGCGGGCAAGGTCGCCGGGATGTTTGAATACACGCATGTGATGCGGCCCGAGGGACATTTCACGTCGTCCCAGTTCTTCAAGGGCGCGAAGGCGGTCGAAAGCCGCAAGGGCATGAAACCGGTCCTGCGTTCCCACGCCCAGATGAACAGCGACCTGCACTTCGACAAGTACACGCGCTGGGAAACCAGCGGAATCGACACGACCGAATACAAGGTCTTCAAGTTCAAGAAAGACATCAAAATGCGCGTTGCGAAAGGCGCGAACGGCAAGGTCTCGGTTCTCGGGAAGGTGCAGCCGGCATACGTCATCGAGCCTGACCAGCCTCACCTGGCGCTGTTTTTCGCCGATCCGGCGCAGCCGGAAAGATCCGTCGCGTGCATAAACACTAAAACCAACAAAATCGGCCACGCCACAGTGAAGTGCCTCGGACAGGCCGACGACGTCAGGGGTTCTGCCCAGGAACCCGCTGCAACGCCCGAACCGGCCACCGCCCCGGACGCGCCGCCGCCCCCGTCTCCGCCCGACGGCACGGCGGCCGCCGCCGACCAGACGCCGGTCATCGTACTGAAACCGGAAACGCCGCCGGCGAAGGTGTTCCATTACTCGATCGCCGGCGACTGCGGCAGCTTCGAAGTCTGGTTCGACGACCTAGGCGTGATGGTGAAGGCGCTCTCCGATAAACAGGCGTACGAACCGATTCGTCAGTAATTGCCCGAACAGCACGAATACACTAAAATATTACTGCACTCGAAGGCAGGTCCGGCGATGGGACGCAAACGGGACATGAGGGTTCGGGAAGGCTATCCGTCGATACTCGATCTGGCCCTCAAGGCCGGGAAATGGTCCTTTGTCGCCGGCAGTTCGGCCGCAATCCTGGGCACGACCGCCTGCGGCCCGATCCCCACGACGGGCGTCCTCGAACTGGACGGCCAGTACTGGCAGGACGGCGCGCAGGACACTGGTGACGCGGTCGAATCCCGCGACGTCGCCGTCTTCGATTCCGGCGCGTTTGCCGATGAATGGGTCGACCCGGACCCCGGATTGATGGGCGACGACACCCACGTTGCCGACATCGGCGCCGACTCGGCAAACGACATCCAGGTTGTCGATCAGGGCGTGGACTGGGGGCCGACCGCCGGCGTGCCGTATGTCGAAGACGGATGGGACGGCGACACGACGGTCCAGTCGCCGGACGTTGCCGATGCCGCAGGGGATGCCGCCGTCGATGACGATGCGGGCGCGCCCCCGGACGCCGTCGAAACGGATCCCGGCCTGCCTCTTCCCGGCGAACCGATCGCCGACATCTTCGGGCCTTCCACCGACGTGCAGGAATAACCCGCGCCGGCTTTGACAGTCCGCCGTATTCTTCAGATAATCGACGACGCTGATTGCCGGGGGCTCCACATGTCGGAATCCGCTATCCGTACAGTTCGGACGTTGCTTGGCCTCGCTTTCGCGGCGGCGCTCCTTGCGTCGTCGCCGGCGGCCGCCGCCGAATACACGGCCACCATGTCGGCCGCGGATAAGGACGACGTCTGGGACGGCGTGCTCGCGGTCAGGTACGAATGGCTTTTACGGCAGTCGTCCATTTCGCGTGAATATCCGTGCGATTCGACCGAGGCGGGCTGCCCGGCGGATGGCGGCATCGTGCGTCGTTCGGAAGTCGATTCCGAACGGATCTCCCACCTGATGGACATCGACGGGCGTATCGGACTGTACAAGGATTTCGAATTATTCTTCACCCTTCCCTTCGTCCTTTCAGACCAGACCGACCTCGGATTCAGCGACGGCGTCTCGCGCGGCAATTCGACCGTCTATCCCGATGCCGGGCCCTACCTTTTCGAAATACGGAACGCGGGGCGTGAACGAAAGGGATTCGGCGACATGAGGGTCGGGCTGAAATATGCACCGATGAACCAGTTCCGCAACCCGCACCATCCGACCCTGTTCATGTCGCTGACATACACGGCGCCGACGGGCGCGGTCCGGACCGCCCGGGGCGACGGCGTCGGCGAGGGCCTGCACAGGATAAAATTCGAACTTGGCGCCAGCCGCCGCATCAAATTCTTCGACCCATACTTCGGATTCCATGTGGAATACCGCACCGGCGCCGATTCGGTCGGGACCCTTTTCAGGGAATGGGACGCGTCGACCCAGAAATATGTGGCCCCGGGACCGGAAATCGGGCTGAAATTCGGCGGCGAGTTCTACCTTTGGAATCCACCGCTCGACAACCGTGAACCGGACAGGTTCGCGACCCTTGATGTCGGTTTCAGCGCCCGCTATGTATTCGCGGGGCGGGAATATACCGACCTCTTCGATGCGTTCGGGAATTCCACGTGCGCCGGCGACGCATCCTGTGTCAGTCCGACTTCCTCCAAAAACGTCATGGCTTATGACGCGACCCGTGACGGCGCGGCGCACGTCCTGACTTACATGGACGGCATCACCGACGTCGCGGCGTACGGACTGTTTTCGACCTGGCTCGGCATCAATGTCCAGCCCATCAAATACCTTTCGCTTGGATTCAGGTTCGCATACGCGTACGAAACGGCCCATTACCTGACGAACGCCAACGTCGGAAAAAATCTTGATTCGACCAACGGCAACATCGAACTGAACAACGTCAACGGCGACAACGAATTCAACCCGGTGTTCAATTCCGACATCGACGCCGCCGGCAACCGGTTCTATTCCGATGGCGCGCATATGTACGGGATTATGCTGATGATTTCCGGACGCTACTGAACCGCGACCGGATCAGAAGCCGTGTTCGTTTTCCCGAAGTCTCGCCGCCAGCAGCCGCCCCACTTCCGGATGCACCATGCCGGTGATGTCGCCGCCAAGCATGGCGACCTCGCGGACAAGCGATGAACTGATGTACGTTTCGGCCGGCCCGGCCACCATGAACACGGTTTCCATGCCGGGGTCAAGCCGGCCGTTCATGTGGGCCATCTGGAATTCATATTCAAAATCGGAAACGGCGCGCAGGCCGCGGATCGATATGCGGACGTCGCGGCGGCGCATGTATTCGACGAGCAGCCCCGAAAAGCAGTCGACCTCGACGCCGGGGATGTCGGCCGTTGCCAGCTTCAGCATCTGCACGCGTTCCGTTTCGGTGAACAGTTCGGATTTGCGCGCGTTTCCGGCAACAGCCACGATGACATGGCCGAACGCCGAGGCCGCCCTGCGGACAAGGCTGACATGACCGCACGTAACCGGGTCGAATGAACCTGGATAAACAACGGTCACCATCAGTCTTCCTCCGTCCGTGCAACAGCGTCGATCCTGTGAAAATACGCGACGCCGGTGTCGCCGTAAAGCCTGTCCTTCTTCATCACCAGCGGGCCGTAGACCGGATCGACGGCGTAGCGCCTTGCGTGCTCGACCACGACGATTCCACCCGGGGCCACCAGCCCTGACATCGAAAGCGCCAGCAGCACCTGTTCGTACAGGCCGGATTCATAAGGCGGGTCCACAAAAACGACATCGAAGGCGTCCTGCCTGGGCGACAGCCTGCGCAACGCATTTTCGGCGGTCATCTGCAGAACGGTCATCCGGTCGACGGCGACGCCAAGCAGGCGGGCGTTTTCCCTGACAGCCTCGACCGGGCGTTCCTCGGCATCGACGAACACCACATGTGAGGCGCCACGCGACAGCGCCTCGAATCCCATCGCACCGGAACCGGCAAAAAGATCCAGCACGCGGGCGTCCGTGAACCTGGGGCCCAGCGAATCGAAGATCGCCTCCCTGACCTTTTCCAGCGTGGGCCTGACACCCCGCCCTTTGGGTGCGACAAGCCTGCGTCCGCGATACTCGCCTGCGACTATTCTCATTTCAGTTTTTCCGGAATGTCCCGGAGGGACGGTTATTTTTTCAGGAAATTGTATTTGTCGAAGTACCGGAGGTTGCCGGCCCGCTGGCGGAGTTCCTGCAGCAGGTCATAGGCCTCCTCTTCGAGCCCGGCGTCAATCATGAATTCAAGGCTCTGGATGTCATCATGAAGTTCCGTCGGAACACCGGTCAGATCCAGGTTGCCGCCCAGGAACGGGAGGCTCTGGACGACCGTACGCCCGGCCTCGGGTTCCTGGCCCACCGGGACGAGGTCGCTGTCGTCCGATCCGGGGAACCCGGCCGAATCCAGTGGCATTGATCCGGGTACCACGCTGTCCGGCACCCTGGCCTCGGGATTGGTGGCTTCGCCGTCATCGTCGACAGGGATTTCACCGTCTTCGGTTTCCACGGGTATGTCGGGTTCGCGTTCCGGAACCGGAGGAGGCGCCTGTCGCAGCCTTTCGGCGGCAGAGGCCCCGGCTGCATTTTCGAAAACGATTTCCTGACCGTATTCGTCGCCGCGACGGACCTGGACGTCGGTCCCGAGTATCTGGGCGGCTTCCTTGTCGCCGGGAACCAGCCGCAGGATATTGCTGTAGGCGTTGTCCCGTTCAACCCGGAGACCTGAGTGTTCGTATATCCTTGCGAGCGATTTGAGGACGGTCGCCGCCTTGTGGGGCTGACCGAGGAATTCGAAAACCTGGGCGAGGAGCTCCAGCACCTCCGGATCGTCCGGCTTGCCCTTGAAGCACACCTGGAGCCGTGACAGCGCCTTCAGGCCGTCGCGTCGTTCAATGAACTGCTGCGAAAGAAATTTGCTGATTTCCCAGTCATCGGGCTGGTGGTAAAGAAGGCGTTCGGCGACAAGGATCGATTCGTCGACCAGGTCGGCTTCCCGCAGTATACGGTATGCCGCCCTGAATTCGGCGACGGCCTCGTCGACCATGCCCTCCGACGACAGTTCTTCCGCCAGGGAAATCCGGAGGCGCGCATTGTCCTGGTCAAGTTCGACCATCTTCCGCGCAGTATCAAGGCGCTGCGCGGACAGGCCGGCCTTTTTCTGCAGCATGATGGCATGCCGGTACTGCGTAATCGCATCGCCGGCCAGCCCGATCTGACGGTAAAGTTCCGCGAGGGCCAGGTGTATCCCGATGTCGTCGGGCTTCATCTTCTGGACCTGCTTGTAAACCGCCACCGATTTCAGCAGGAACCCCTGGTCGGAATAGAATTTCGCGACTTCCTCGAAGGTCCTGACCGCGCGGTCCTTTTCCCCGAGCCGGAACAGCAGGTCGCCAACCTTCAGCTTGGTCCGGATGTCGGCGGGGTCTTCCTTCAGGAGCTTTTCGTATTCCCTGATTGCCTTGCGCAGGTTGCCCTTGGCCAGGTACTTGTGCGCTGCCGCAATGACCTTTGCGCGATTCACGTTGCCCAAATCAGGACCTCATCCGGCTGAATGCCTGTTCCTGCGCACGCGCGCAGCGAGCCTTTCCAGCAATTCGACTGACGCCTGGCGCCTGGCGCCGGCGGCGGCCGATTCCCATTCGGAGTCGAGCACGCGGGCCAGTTCCCGGTTGCCGGTGCGCCGGTACGCCTCGATCATGCGCCTGGCCCCGGCAAGATACCCCTGGGCGATGTGCAGCCTGATGAGGGTTGGCGTCGGCTTCAACGAAATCCCCGCGCGACCGTCGAAAACGTCCCGTTCCTTTTCGCCGACAACGGCCGAAAAGTCAAGGTACCTCGAACCTTGAGGGCCCTGACGGGACACGGCATCACAGCATGCATACCGGATCGACGTCGATACTGACGCGCAAATCACCCGAGCCGGTCCTGAAACGCCCCCGCAGCGCCCAGAGCAGGCGGTTCATTTCGGCCCGCGACGGGCTTTTCAGCAGGATCTGGAGCCGGGTGCGGCCACGGATGCGTTCGATCGCCGCGGCGGCCGGCCCCAGTATCCTGACCCCGTTTGAACCGGATTCTTCGATGCGCTTTTCCAGGAACGACGCCATCTGCGCGGCCACCTGGCCAGCCTCGACGGCATCCGGGGACGAGACCTCGACCGAGGCAAGAAAGGAATACGGCGGATAACCGCGTTCCCGCCTGATGCGCATCTCCTCGACTGCAAAACCGAGGTAGTCGTGAGTTGCCGAGTGCCGCAGGGCATAATTTTCAGGGCTGTATGTCTGGATCACGACCTGGCCCGGGGTTTCACCGCGTCCGGCGCGGCCCGCAACCTGCGTAAGGAGCTGGAATGTTCTTTCGGCGGCCCGGAAATCGGGAAACGCAAGTGACTGTTCGGCCAGGATCACGCCCACGAGCGTGACCATCGGGAAATCATGACCCTTGGCCACAATCTGGGTACCGACGAGCACATTGAATTCACCTTCGCGGAAGGACGAAAGTATCTTTTCGGTCCTGCCGGCCGTATCCGAATCAAGCCTGCAGGGGCGGGCGCCCGGGAAGAGGTTGCGGACCTCCTCCTCCAGCCGCTCCGTACCGAAACCCATGATGGCGACTTCGCCGGAACCGCAGTACGGGCACTGCGCCGGAACCGCCTGCTGATGATCGCACCAGTGGCACACCATTCGTTCGGGGCGGGCATGGTGGGTCAGGCCGATGGAACAGTTCGGGCATTCCACGGTGCGTCCGCAGGTACGGCAGAGGACGAAACGGCCGAACCCGCGTCGGTTAAGGAACAGGATGGCCGATTCGCCGGCGGCGATGGTCCGTTCCATGGCGTCCGCCAGTTCGTTGGAAAACAGCCTTTCTTCGCCGCGGGTGCCGGCATATTTCATATTCGCGAACGTGACCGACGGCATCGGCATCTCGCGCACACGAGTCGGAAGGCTGAGGTAGGTCGACTTTCCGCTGGCGGTGTTGTTGAAGGATTCCAGAGACGGCGTGGCCGACCCCAGGATCACCGGGCAACCGGCGATCCTGGTCCTGACCATGGCCAGGTCGCGCGCGTTGTAGCGCAGGCCTTCCTGCTGCTTGTACGACGTGTCGTGTTCCTCATCGACCACGATCAGGCCGAGGTCGCGCACCGGCGCGAAAATGGCCGACCTGGCGCCAACGACCAGCTTCCTGCGCCCCGCCAGCAGTTCGTCCCAGGCCGCCGCCCGAAGGGAATCGGACATCTGGCTGTGCAGCACGGCCGCCGCGGCGCCGAACCTCTGTTCGAATTTCATCCGGAGCTGGAATGTGAGCGCGATTTCCGGGACCAGCACGATCGCCCCGCGGCCGGCCGCCAGGACGTCCTCGAGTGCGCGCATGTAGACCTCGGTCTTGCCGGACCCGGTCACGCCGTGAAGCAGGAAGGCCCGGTACCCGGTACCGAGGGCCGATCTTATCGATTCAAGCACCGCCGCCTGATCCTTCGTGAGTATCGGGCGTCCGGGGTCGTCCGAGGGCGCCGGCACGGGCAGCGACTCGGGTTCATCGCGTTCCTCGATCGTCAGCCAGCCGGACGCGAGCGCCTTCCTGATGACGTCGGAACCACCAGGCACGATTCGCCGGGCCGCCCCGATTTCCATCGCGCCCTCGCGCTCCATGACGTCCATGACCCTGAGGATTCGCGGCGATTTCGACGCGGTGGACGGACAGCGCACGAACCGCACGTACTGCGTGACCACGGGCTTGCGGCGCGCGAACAGACCGGGCATCGCCGTGCGGGCGACGCTGCCGATCGGCGACACGTAGTAGCTGGAAACCCACCCGAGCATCTCCATGAGGTCCGGGGGCCAGGCCGGGCGTTCGGAAACCCCGATTATGTCGGAAAGAACCGGATCGCCCGCCGCCGGTCCGCGGACCTCGAGCACGATACCGTGCGCCCTCGATCGCCTTACCGGACACATGACCTGTGTGCCGCGGCGAACCAGCGGAATCAGTTCATCGGGAATCCTGTACGAATATGTCCGCGCAAGCGGAAGCAGGAGCAGTACGTCGGCGATTGAGGGGGCGTTTGCCATAAGGACGCGCCGTCACCAGTCCCTTGTGAACCTTGTCGAGCCGATAAGCGTTTCCCGCGGCGAGGCGGGATCGAGGGCCCAGCGGATCCTGGCCACGCCCTCGATGATTTCCGATTCGGCGCCACAGTACGAAAGCCTGATGTGGCCCTCCGCGCCGAAGTCCTTCCCCGGAACGCCCGCAACCATGACCTTATCCAGCAGGAACGCGGAAAGCCGGTGCGAATCACGGTCGTATTCCGAAAAGTCGGGCAGGCTGTAGAACGTACCGCCCGGAACATTCAGCCTGACGCCGGGTATCGTTGCCAGTTCACGAACCATCACATCACGGTTGTGTTCAAGCGTTGAACGCAGGGTTTCCACGCAGGACTGATCGCCCGTCAGGGCGCCCAGCGCAGCGGCCTCGGCAAGGGCGGACGGGCACGAAAGAATCTGTGCCTGCACGTTCTTCATGATGCCGACCATGCGTTTTGTGGTGACGGCCCACCCGATACGGAAACCGGTCATCGCGTACAGCTTGGACACGCCGTTGATGGCGACTATTACGGAATCCTCGCCGCGGCGACGGGCAAAATCGAACACCGAGGGGGCGCGGCGCCCGTCGAAAACCAGTTTATGGTAGATGTCGTCCATGATCAGGCAGATGTCGCGTTCCTCGCAGAGCGCGACGAGCCCGCTGATCAATTTTTCGGAATAGACATGACCCGACGGATTGTTCGGGCTGTTCAGGATAATGGCCCGCGTCCTGTCGTTCACCGCCGCGGTCATGGCGTCGAGAGTCGGTTCAAACGTACCGGGGACCGGATCGACCACAACGGGGACGCCGCCAAGCATCGTGACCATTTCGGGGTAGCTGACCCAGTACGGTGCGGGGAAAACGACCTCGCACCCGGGTTCGACGACCGAGGTCAGTGCGAAGAATATGGCGGGCTTGGCGCCTGACGAAATCAGCACGTTACCCGGTTCGCATTCGTAACCGTAATTGTCGCGCGTGTATGCGACAACGGCCTTTTTGAGGTCAGGCGACCCCGAAGTCGGCGAATACCTGACGGTCGCCGTCGCGAGTTTCGCATTCGCGGCCGCGATGGCCGCGGCAGGCACGGGAGCCTTCGGCTCGCCGCTTCCAAGATGGATCACCGGCTTTCCGGCCGCCTTGAGCTGGTTGGCCTTTTCGTTCAGTTTCAAGGTCGCGGGATCGGCGATCGCCGACGCCATGGCACTGGTACGCATCTGATCACCCCGTCAAAAACGTCTGGACAACATAACACCCGCACGAGGCCGAAGGCAAGGCCACAAGGTCGCGAATGTCAGGCCGATTCGCGCCGGCGGGCCTTCACGATCCCGCGGACGGGAGGATTGAAATAGCCGAAACGTATCGACGGAAGTTCGCGTCGGATGACATCCATGACCTCGACAAGACCGACCGGTTCCGAGACCGGCGCGCCCACGGTGTCGAGGTAGAGGCCCGGGTCGATGTTAAGATTCCGCATCTGGATGAAGTCGGCGCCGCAGGCCTTCAGCCCCCTGATGGCTGCCCTGATTTCGTCCGGCGTGTCGGTCACGCCCGGGAACACCAGGTAATTGACCGACACGAATCCCCCTGACTGCCGCACGATGCGGCCGCTGTGCAGTACATCGTCCAGCGTGTATCCCGACTGTCGATAGTACGCGTCGTAACATTCGGGCCGGAAGCTGTTAATCGACAGGCGGATCGAATCGAGCCCGGCATCCACCAGGCGACTGACGGCGGCAGGACGGCTGCCGTTCGTGTTCAGGTTGATCGTTCCGCGATCCGTGGCGGCGCGGATGAGGCGTATGCCGCCCTCGATCGCGTCGGCCACCATCAGCGGTTCACCCTCGCAGCCCTGGCCGAAACTGACGACCGGCGTGCGGACACGGCCGATGTGTATCAAGGCCGTTTCGGCGATTTCCTGCGGGGTCGGCACGAATTCGATGCGGTCATGCGACGCGCGGACGTTGCCGGCAGGATCCTTCGAAAGACACCCGGCGCACCTGGCGTTGCAGACGGGCGACGTCGGAAGCGGGCCTTCCTCACGGCCCAGGAAGAAATTCTGGGCGGCACGGCATCCGTAAACCATCGCACAGTGGCGGAGGTGGTCGATAAGGCGGTTGGCCGGATGCGCGGCGACAAGCGCGTTCGCCGCTGCGCCGATTTCATCAAGATTGAAACGGCGCGGATCCTGACGGTTGGAACGATCCACCCGCAGTGCGGTCGTGTAGAACCGTCCGGCGGCCCACCCGATCGGGGCGTAGGCGAACAGGGGAAGCGCCGGGGCCCCCGGCAGCGGTTCGGTCGCCGGGTGGTTCAGGCGCAGCCAGGCGGGGCTGGCGAATGCGGCCGCGGCCGTCACATCCTCGAGCACCTCAAGTTCGTCCGAACCGGGGACGCCGCCGACCGGGCAGTGGCCGGGCATGCTGTAAACGTCGCTGCCGGGCGGCAGGGGCACGATTTCGTCGTCATAGGGCGACCTGAACCCCATGCCGTCGAACACGACCATGCGTAGTTCCGGGTGATCGTATATCTGCCCGTCGCGATCACAATAAACCAAGCGAATCTGTTCAGGCTTCATTTTCAACCTGTCCATCGGGAACAACGCGGGGGCCGACCGACGCGCAAAGCATTATGCCGGCGGCCACGCCGACGTTCAGCGATTCGAACCCGCCGGGTGACGGTATCGTCACCAGCATAGAACACGATTCGCGCACCAGGCGACGGAGCCCCTCGCCCTCGGAACCCATCACGATTACCCGGGGGCCCGTTTTCGGCAGACGGTCGGGCGGCACGCCGCCATCAACCACGGTCCCGGCCACGTTCATTCCCATCGAGACGCAGCGCTGAAGCGTCCTGGCCAGGTTCGTCACCTCGCCGACCGGCACGCGGGCCGCACCGCCGGCCGACGCCCGCACGGCCGATGATGTCAACCTGACGCTGCGATCCTTCGGGATGATGATGCCGGCCGCCCCGAAGAAAGCGGCAGTCCGCAGTATCGAACCGAAGTTCTGCGGGTCCTGCACCAGGTCCAGCGCGATCAGGACGCCTTCACCCTCGGCGGCCACCACGTCCACAAGTTCGTCGCCGTCAACCGTGTCGAGATTCCTGAGTATCGCCGCGATGCCCTGAGCGTTGGCGCTGCCGACCAGTTCCTCGAATTCACCGGGACCGGCCTCGCGGATGGTGATGCCGAGCGATGCCGCCTCACGGGCCGCCTGCACGGCGCCCGGTGGCGTCCTGGTGTCCAGCACGATGGTCCTGACCGACTTGGGACGCGCGCGCAGGAATTCTTCCACCGGGTGGATTCCGCAGACGACAATCTGGTCGTCATGCGGCCGTCCGCCGCGATCGCGATCACGTTCGAACGATGCTCCCCTGCCGGTGCTTCCGGGCCCGGACGCACGCCCCGGCCCGCTGCGGTACCCGCCCTCGCGCGGCTTGTCGGAACGGTATCCACCCTCGCGCGGCTTGTCGGAACGGTACCCGCCCTCGCGCGGCTTGTCGGAACGGTATCCGCCCTCGCGCGGCTTGTCGGAACGGTATCCACCCTCGCGCGGCTTGTCGGAACGGT
>CAYYCO010000013.1:0-52302 GCA_964470365.1 uncultured Anaeromyxobacteraceae bacterium
ATGCTACTCGGCCGGCGGCGCGGGCGGCGGCGGCGGCGGCGGCGGATGCGGGGCCACGGCCGGAACGGGCGGACAGGGTGGCGGCGGTTCCTTCGGCCTGTTCCTGGTTCAGTCCAGCCCGCAGGTCATCAACAACACTCTGAAATCACGCTTCGGCGCGACCGGGGGCATCGGCGGAACCGGCGGCACGGGCGGCGCGGGCGGCGCGTCAGGCGCCGGGGGCGCGGCGACGGCTGACGGCGCGGGCGCCGGCGCGGGCGGCGGCGCGGGCGGAAAGGGCGGCGACGGCGGTCACGGCGGCGGCGGGCCTGGCGGCCCCAGCTTCTCGCTGTACATCAGCGGCAACGCATCGAAGCCCACCTGTTCCGGCAACACCTTCATGTTCGGGATGGGCGGCGACGGCGGGTACGGCGGCGGAAGCCCGGCGGAGGGCGCCGCGAACAAGGGCCAGACCGGCGCGGCCGGAAAAATTTACGGCGTCACGGCAAACTGCACCGCCGAATAACCCCGCCCCTTCCCGTCATGCCCCACCGGGGCGCTCGCACAACGCGCTTTCCATGCGATAATCCATCCGTCATTCATCCAGGTGAATCGATGACGCTGTACCTGATCGACGCCAGCGGCCTGGTCCATCGCGCGTTCCACGCAATCCGCGGCCTTACAAACAGCCGGGGTCAGCCGACCAACGCCATCTTCGGGCTGGCCTCGATGCTGAAGAAATTCCTGGCGGACAACAGGCCCACGCACTGCGCGGTCGTACTTGACGTCGGCCGTGAAACGTTCCGGAACAGGCTTTACGAACGCTACAAGGCGAACAGGCCGGAAACCGACCCGGGACTGGCATCCCAGTTCCAGTACGTGCCGCGACTCGCGACGGCAATGGGCTTCAAGGTGCTGTCCCTGCAGGACTGGGAGGCGGACGACGTGATCGCGACCCTGGCCTCAAGGGCCGTGGCGGCCGGCATGGACGTCGTGATCGAATCGGGCGACAAGGACCTGCTGCAGCTGGTCGACGACCGCGTCGCGGTTCACGACCCGATGAAGGACAAGACATACGACCGTGAAGGCGTATTTGAAAAGATGGGGGTCTATCCGGAATTCGTCCGCGATTACCTCGCACTGGTCGGGGACTCGTCGGACAACGTGCCCGGCGTTGCCGGAATCGGGGCGAAGGGCGCGGCCGAACTGGTGAACCGCTTCGGCGGCCTCGAAGAAATCCTTGCAAGGGCCGAAGAGGCGTCTGGAAGGGCTCGGACTGCCCTGGCGGAACATGCGGCGGACGGACGGCTGTCGTACAGGCTGGTGACGCTGGACTGCGATGCGCCGGTCGAAGCGGACATCAACGACCTTACGCTGGGTGCGCCGGACCTGGACGAACTCGAGCGCCTGTATTCGGAACTTGAATTCCGGAAGATGCTGGCCGAAATCCGGGCCCGCAGGCCGGATGGAACCGGTGCGTCTTCCGGTGCCGCATCCGGCCGTCCGCAGCCGGCCGGGCAACCGGACCTGTTCGGTGGCGAACCGGACGGGGAACCGGACGGGGGGGACGCGGTACCGGAACCTTGCATCCGGGTGGCGCCGGCGACAAGGACGCTGGTGCCGGACAGGGCGGAACTCGCAGGGATTCTTGCGGGTGCCGCGAATACCGGATGCGAACTGGCGTTTTCGGACTGGAATGATCTGACGACGGCCGCGCTTCAGCCTGACGGCACCTGTATCGTATTCGGACTGCGCGATGCCGTTGCCGCAGCACCGGAAGCCCTGCGTGCGCTGCTGGCAAACTGGTCGGGGGCAGGCTTCAAGGAACTGACCCGGTCGGTGGCGGCTTTCGGCATGGAACCTTCGCCTCCACGTTTCGATCCCGTGCTGGCGGCTTACCTGCTTGACGCCGGTAGGGGGCAGTTCGGCCTGGACGAAGTCATCGAACACACGAACGGCGTGCGGCCGCCAGCATGGGACGGACAACCGGAATCGCTGGCGGCCAGGGCTGCTGCTTCACGGGAAACCGGCGAAGCCCTGGCTCGTCAGGTGTCGGGATACGGCCTTGATTACCTGCTTCACGAAGTCGAAATTCCACTGGCTGGACTGCTCGGCAGGATGGAAAAAAAAGGCGTGCTGGTGGACCGAAACGCGCTGGCGGGCCTGTCCCGATCGCTCGGTGACGCCCTGCGCCTGGTCGAAAAACAGATAATCGACGCGGCCGGGATCGCCTTCAACCCCTTATCCCCGAAACAGCTTGCGGACGTCCTGTTCGGAAAGCTGGGGCTTCCAACCGGAAAGAAGAAATCCTCCGGATACTCGACCGATGTAAAAGTCCTGGAAGAACTCGCCGGGCTGCACCCGGTGCCGCGCCTGGTGCTGGAATACCGTTCCCTGTCGAAGTTGAAGGGGACATACGCAGACGCGCTCCATGACCTGGTCGATCCGGCCGACGGCCGTATCCACACCACGTTCAACCAGACCGTGACCGCGACGGGGCGACTTTCATCTTCCGACCCGAACCTCCAGAACATACCGATCAGGACGGAGGCGGGACGCGGCATCAGGCACGCATTCAGGGCGCCTGAAGGGCGCATGTTCGTTTCGGCCGACTACTCGCAGATCGAACTCCGGGTGCTGGCGCATTTCGCGCGCGACGAATTCCTTGCCGATGCATTCAGGCAGGGCCGCGATATCCATTCCGAAACGGCCAGGAAGATCTTCAAGGTTACGGGCGACGTGTCGGCCGAACAGCGGCGCGTGGCCAAGGTGGTCAACTTCGGGCTGCTTTACGGCATGGGTCCTTTCAGGCTCGCGGGCGACCTGAAGATCAGCCAGGGCGAGGCAAAACAGATAATCGACGGCTATTTCAGCGCCTTCCCGGGCATCAAGGCCTTCATGGCCGCCGCGGTCGAAACTACCAGGGCGACGGGCTTTTCGACGACGATGTTCGGGCGACGGCGCGGTATTGCGGACATCAATTCGCCGAACCACCAGATGCGGACCGCAGCCGAAAGGATGGCCCTGAACATGCCGGTGCAGGGGACGGCCGCCGACATCATCAAGATCGCTATGGTCAGGCTGGACAGGCGGCTGCGGGCCGAGGGCATTCACGCCGACATCGTGCTGCAGGTCCACGACGAACTGGTACTGGAGGTCGACGAGCCCGACGTCGCGCCGGCATCGAGGATACTCAGGTCGGAAATGGAATCGGCCGCCACACTGTATGTGCCGCTCGTCGCGGAACCCGGAATCGGCGTCTGGTGGGATGAACTGCATTGATCCCCGGGCGACCCGGTTTCGCCGGGCTTCGGCGTGTCGTTCACCCCTGCTGATTCGACGGGGTTGGCCGCTTGTCGCGCCGGGAAACGCCGGCAGGGGACGGGTCGAGGACCAGAATCAACACGGACAGACAAATCAACGCGTAACCGGCGATCGTGTGGACCTGTACGTCCTCCCCCCAGAATATGGCGGCGCCAAGTCCCGCGGTCAGCGGTTCCATCAGAATCGCGGCCGAAATGCGGCCCGCCTGAATATATGGAAGCGCATTGTTGATCGATGTGTGCCCGATCATGGTGGGAACCAGCGCCATCAGCAGGAAACAGGTCCAGTTTCGGGAGGAATAGTCAGCCACCGGAACGCCCGTTACAAGCATCGCGACAAACCCCGTTATCGCGGCAACCCCGTATACAGCCGTCACATACGCGCTGGTGTCGACCTTTGACCTCACCCGCTTTCCCAGCAGGAAGTAGGCCGTGAACAGAAGCGACGCCAGCACGGCCAGCGCGTTGCCGCCAAACCTGGCGGGATTCACGTCAAGGTCGGATATCCCGATGAACACGACGGCGATCAATCCCAGGGCGATAGACATGGCAAGCCGGCGGGACGGGCGTTCCCTGAAAAAAATGAAACCGCCGACAGCCGTGACCAGCGGATTGACCGCGAAAAAGATGGCGGCGTTGGCCACCGTCGTGCGCTGCACCGCGCCGATCCAGGCAAAAAAATGAAACGCAAGCGAAACACCCGCCAGAACCAGGAAAAGGATGTCGACCGCGCCAAGGGACGCGATTCCCCGAAGCCGGCGGCCGGCCAGTGGCGCAAGCAGGAGCGAGGCGATCGCGAGCCGCCAGGCGGATATTGCCAGCGGGGAAGCGTCCGACAGCCGGACGATGTTGCCCGACTGGCTGGCCGCCACGATACCGATAAACAGGAAGATCCACGCTTTGCGGGTCGCACTCATGGCGCGGAAGGTAGCATCGACCGGGGACGCTGTCCATCCCGTCCGGAAAGGTCTGACCGCATCGTATTCGCACGTACGACGATGCCGGCAATCGTGTATAATTGCGCCCCTTTTCGTCGGATGAACGGGGACAGGACGTGGGCAGGGCGGACAGACAGGAAAAGGACGGTCGAAAGATCGTCGCGCAGAACAGGCGCGCCAGGCACGACTACGAACTGTTCGACCGGTTCGAGGCCGGCCTGGCCCTGGTCGGGAGCGAGGTCAAGTCGCTGCGCGACGGGAACGCCCAGCTGGTCGACGGCTACATCGAAATCAGGAACGGCTCGGCGTGGCTGGTCGGCATCAACATCGCCCAGTATTCCCACTCTTCCTGGCAGAACCATGACCCCCGACGCGATCGCAGGCTGCTGCTGCACCACAAGGAAATAAAGAAACTGGACACGAAGGTGCGGGAAAAAGGCTTCACGATCGTGCCACTGGAACTGTATTTCAAGGACGGGCTTGCGAAGATCGAAATTGCCCTGGCCAAGGGGCGCAAGGCATACGACAAACGCGACAAGATCGAGGCGCGCGACCAGGCTCGCATGGCCCGCGGCCGCCAGGAAGACTGAAGGGGCCGGATTTGCCACCCGTAAACCGAACAGACAATCGACACTGCCCTGGACGACCGGTGAGGGTCGCGTTCAAAACCACCGGCTGCAAGGTGAACCAGTTCGATTCCGAAACCGTGATGGCCACCCTGGCGGATCTTCCGGTCGTCATCTGCGGCCCCGATGACGGTGCGGACATAGTCGTGGTCAACGCATGCACGGTAACCGCCAACGCCGATCGGGACGGACGGGCGGCAGCATACCGCGCGGCCAGGACCGGTGCCAGGGTCGTGCTTGGCGGCTGCATGGCGACCAGGATCGAGGAACAGGGGGCTTCCGGTGAGTTGCCACCCGAAATCATCATCGCCGGCGGCACCGCCGACAGGACGCGGCTGCTTTCAACGCTGCGGGCGATGATCATTGACACGGCAGGTCAGTTGTCATCCGTCGTGCCGGCCGAGGCCGCGCCGCCCGCCGGGCCGGACAGTGTCGTCGCCGATGTCTCCGGCGAAGACCCGCCTGACGCGGACGTGGCTGTCGCCGTCCGGGCGCGTCCGCTCATAAAGATTCAGGACGGCTGCGACTGCCGCTGTTCATACTGTATCGTTCCGCTGGTACGCGGCCCGTCGCGCAGCGTCGCCATCGAAAACGTGACTGCGCAGGTCCTGGCCGCATCCGCGGCCGGCGCGGCCGAAGTCGTCCTGACCGGTGTCGACCTGGCGGCGTGGGGCCGGATCGACGACGGAAGGTACGGACATCTCGCGGACCTGTTGCGCCACTTGACTTCGCTGGGAACCGGGATGCGGTTCAGGCTGTCGTCGCTGGAACCGCACGGTCTGGACGACGAACTGGTCGAAACCATCGCTTGCGGCAGCGACATCTGCCCGCACCTGCACATTCCCATGCAGTCAGGCGCGGACGGCGTGCTGGCGCGAATGAACCGTCCCTATTCGGCCGCCATGTTCGCCGCACTGATCGGGAAGGCGGCACGCGCCATCCCCGGCCTCGTTGTCGGAATGGACGTCATCGTCGGATTTCCGGGGGAATCCGACACGGAATTCGCCGAAACCAGGGCGCTCGTCGAATCGCTGCCGACAACGTACCTGCACGTGTTCCCTTTTTCGCCGCGGCCGGGGACCCCGGCGGCGACTGCGGCGGACCAGGTTCCGGACGCCGTCCGCAGGGAACGCGGACGGATCCTGCGGGTGATCGGCGCCGGACGACGGGCGGCGCACGCGGCTTCGCTGGTGGGCCGCGACATCGAGACGGTCGACATACGTCCGGCACCCGGCGGCATGCTGGCGCTGGCCGCCGATTACACCAGGGTGCTGGTGACCGGCAGATTTGACATGGCGGACGGACGTCGCATGATAACCGTGACCGGCGTTGATGGCGCCGCCGTAATCGGCGAGGACAGGACATGAAGGAATCCGGACAGGCGGCCCCCGCGGATCCGGCCAAACTGGAGCGGGCCGTTGGATACACGTTCCGTGACCGGGATCTGCTTCTACGCGCGCTCACGCATTCTTCGTTCTGCAATGAAGCGGAAGAACCGGTGTCGGACAACGAAAGGCTTGAATTCCTGGGTGACGCGATAATCTCGACAATCGTCGCCGAATCGGCGTTCAGGCAGTTTTCCGATGCGCGCGAAGGGGAACTGACCCGCCTGAAGTCGGTCGTGGTCGCCCAGCCCGGACTGGCGGCGGCGGCGGGCAAAATCGACCTGGGGCGCTATCTCCTGCTCGGCCACGGCGCCGCGACCGCCGACTGCGCGGCAACCCACCCAGGCGTTCTTTGCGATGCATTCGAGGCCCTGATCGGCGCGATATATCTGGATGGCGGCTTCGATGCGGCAAAATCGGTGACACTCGGTTTCCTGGCGGCGGAACTGTCATCGGCAAGGGCCGAGGGCCGCGGTGTCGACTCCAAGACCGAACTGAACATCATTTCTTATTCCATCGGCGGCCGACCGCCCGTGTACACGACCATGGAAACAACCGGGCCGGCCCATGCGCCGACGTTCGTGGTTGAGGTTCGGGTTCCGGGCGGGGCAGTGTTCACGGGACGCGGGGCAAGCAAGAAGGCTGCCCAGCAGGCGGCCGCGGCCGAGGCCGTCCGCGCGATTCGGGGAACATCCCCCGGGGGAGATGCCAATGACACTTCCGAATGAAGTCACCGACGAAATCGTGGCTGCCCTTTCATCAAAATACTCAGGACAGATGACCGGCGAAATATTCACGGTCGGCGGCCGGTTCGAACCGGGATTCCTGCACCTCGACGTTACCCTGTCGCGCCGCGACGGCACCTGGCAATACGCCATGCAGTTCAGGGTCGCGCTGGCGGAAAACAGAATTGGCCAGGCCGAAGGGCTTGACCTTGCCATTGATTTCGCCGGGTGGTACCTCGACCAGTATTTCGAAAGCGGGCGCGAGTTGCTGCTTCCCCTGGACTTCCAGCCATACAACCTCGGCGAAAACGTCGTCTATGCCTGCGGGGACATCGACCTGCCGGACCTTACGAGGATGGCCGACGAAATACTCGAACGCGGGACACGCTGCGAATAGATCCTGTTCGGGCGAATCCTATTCGACGTACTTCCGGCGATCGGCGGCGAGAGCGTCGGAAAGCGCCTTCCTGACCGCAGGGTCATGAAGGGCAATGATACGGGCGGCCAGTATCGCAGCGTTCTTCGCGCCGTCGATTCCGACCGTGGCGACCGGGATGCCGGGCGGCATCTGGACGGTGGACAGCAGCGCGTCAAAACCGTTCAACTTCCCGGACGCGACAGGAACGCCGATCACGGGCAGCATGGACTGGGCGGCAACGGCGCCGGCCAGGTGCGCAGCCATTCCCGCACACGCGACAAGCACCTGGATGCCCCTCTGCTCGGCGGCCGAACAATAGGCCGACACGAGATCCGGAGTCCGGTGGGCCGAAGCCACCTTGACTTCGCCCGCTATCCCAAGGGACTGAAGGGTGTTCACTATCGTATCGGCGATCTCGCGATCGCTTGGACTGCCAACAAGCACGCCAACCCTGACGTCAGGCATTTGTTCCCCCTTTCCAAACCTGTCCGACACGGACGACGGATCATAACGTGAACGCATGATTGTTTCAGGTGCAAAATGGGGTCAACGGCGGTCGAGGCATTCGCCGTCATCGGGCGGACAGGCGAACCTGATGTGGATATGGTTCCGGTGTGACGGGTCGTAGTTCAGAACCGGCTGCTGTCCCTTCGGGAAATACCGCAGATACGGCCTGTCGGCCGGGACCGATTCGACCCTCGCCCGCAATGCGGCCATCGCCTGCCAGCCCATGAAGACGTACTGGACATCGCCGCGGTCCAGGAAACATTTCAGCAGCCACCACTGTTTTTCCACGTCCAGGTTGCTGGAACTGGCGCGACGGTTGAAGCGCCCTGAAGTCTGGGGCGGATCCGTTATGTAACCCAGGTCGACGTCGCGCCCGGACTGATGCGAAGCGTGACGGGACAGGCGGCGCCCGTTCTGGCGGGAAATGTCACCCAGGCTCACATCCGGCGCATCGGGAAACGTCATCCTGTACCTGCAAAGACAGTCGGAAACCGCAGCCACCGTTTCGGGCGTGCCCCAGGTGTGAATCCGGTTTTCGGCCTTTATCCACCCGCATCCGCGGCCATCGCCGTTCGCGTCGATATTCACCCCGCCGCGCAGCCGTCCCCGCCAGGGATATCCGACCGAACCGGGGCGGTGATCGCGGCAGAGAAACAGCGGCTGGCCCGGCGAAAGCGGCGAATCCGGCGAAACCGCATTCCAGGCGGCAAGGTCGGAAGGAGACACTCCCAGCCGCGCAGCCGCAGCCTGCACGGTACGTTCGCCCTGGCGAACCTCTGACATGACGTACTGCCACCCTTTCTGGCATGGATTGTCGGGAATGGGATCCAACCCGGGGGCCGCGACGGCAGACGCAACCGACAGGGTCAGCGCAAGCAGCAGTTCAATCAACAGGTTTCACTTCCGGATAAACCAACAAAATCAAGATATTCAGATCGACCAACCCCCATTTCCACGGGGCCGGAAAAGTGACTTTATTGAAATTGAAGGACGATGTAAACCGAAAATCACCGACCTGAAGGATCTGCCGGTTCCAGAAGCACATGAACCGACGTCGTTTCGCCGGCCATTATCCTCACGGTGAACGAACGCGTGGCGCCGTTCGTTCCGGTCACCACGACTTCATGAACGCCCACCTTCAGGTCCAGGGCGTTGACAGGCAGCCTGAAGCGATCCCATCCGTCGATTTCCGCGCTTGCAGGGGACGACGACGTCATGGCGAGGAACCCTATTTCGCTGGCAGGATGGAACACGTCACGCATCGGAAGCGGTTCGACGACCCCGGTCACGATCCCCCGCAGTTCAGCCAGAAGGCCAAGGAGCCGAGGCGTTCGGTCAAGCGTTTCCCGGTTGACGAAAAACCTTTTCATCGAAGGGCCTTCGGCGTTCCAGAATTCCCAGCGCGGGGAATCTGCCGATGGAGCCGTGTCGGCTGCGCGGCCCATGGAAGCGCCTGCCGGTTGATTGAGTGACCATGCCCCCGCCCGGCGGAGACGTTCGATCGCGGCGAGAGCCTCGGGCCCGCCCAGCAGGGCAACCCTTTCACGCTGTGCCATCCTGCAGGCGGTGTCCTTCACCATCGTCACGACAAGAGTCCTGCCGCGAACAGTCACGTCGTAATAGATCGATGTGAAAGGGCTCAGACCGCCGTCCCGCGTGACACGGATGAACGATCCGTCACGGGGCCAGGCCGCGTCGGCGCCCTCTTCCGCCAGGGAGACCCGGGGCGGGATCAGCACGAGCAGTCCCAATAGTGCGGCCCGCAGACGAAATCCGGATATAATCGTTCGCGACATGAGGAACACAACCCCGATATTCCTGGTGATCGCACTGACGGCAACCGCCGCCTCGGGACAGACTATATCATCATCCTCGGTTCCATCCGAGTGCGCTGCTGTCGTGGCCCCGTCGCGAGCCGACCTGGAGCCCTGGCTTGCCGGTTCGGCATGGACGGAAGCGCTGCGGTTTTATGTGAAGGGGCAGCACGCAAAGGCCGACGCGGCCTTCCGCGTGAAGTGGGCGAAGGTGTCGGCTGAACTTTCGGCGGCTTTCGGGACACCCGGCTGCGACTACGAACGCGTCAACGCCTGCCTGGACGGCCGGGTTTTCAAGGCGCCGCCCGACGTCATTCCAATGGAGGAAGACTTCGCGCTGCCCGGCCCGGTCGCGATGGCCGCGGCCGACGCCGCGTGCCGCGCAGGCGGTACTGCCGCGGCCGTGTCGTGGCTCATGCCCGCCGCCGATTCCGGCGACCCTGCCGCACTGGCGGCGGTGGTGGTGCTTGAATCTACCTTCGCGCCCGCAGCGGCCGTGTCGAGGGTCACCGCGGAACTGGCGGCGAAATCCGTCGAGGTCGCCCTGGCCGGATGCATCGCCGGCACGCGTGCAGGAAGTCCCGATGCAGGCTGGTGTTCCCGCGCCGACGAAGTGCTGGACGGCCGCCAGGCCCTGCGGTTGCGGGAACTCATCGTCGGCGACCGGAGCGGCCGGGGGATGGACAGGTGACGAAAATCGAACCGACCACGGCCGAACGGGCACGTTTCCAGGCCGACTGCGAATCGTTCAGGCTCGCCTGGAGATGCGTCGACTGCGTCCACTTCGCTGAAATAACAGGAAAATGCTCACTCGAGTACCCCACCAGCGATCTTATGGACGCGCCCAGTTTTGACACACCGCGCGGCACTTATGTCTTCTGCAAACATTTCGAGTTGATATGAGAAGAATCGACGATTCCGGTGATGCAGAGGTCAGAATACTGGTTACGGGCGCAGGCGGTCCCGGGGCGGTGAACCTCACACGCAGCCTGCTGATGGCGCCGGCGCCGGTTTACCTGGTCGGCACCGAGGCCAGCGAATACTACATACATCTGGCGCTCACTCACGTCACCGAACTTGTGCCCCGCTGCTCGGACGAGGATGCCTACGTGGGTTCCGTGGCTGGAATCTGCGACCGGCACCGCATCGATCTGGTCATGCCGAACTCAAGCCTCGAGATGCTGGTGTTGACCCGTCATCGCGACCGCATTCCGGCGCCGATGAAGGTACCGTCGATTGCCGCGCAGGAAACCTCGGCATCCAAATGGCTGACATGGAACCGCTGGAACGCCGACGGCATACCGGTTCCGGCCACCGTGTTCATCAATGACAGGGCCGATGTCGTGCGTGCTTTCGACACGATTGGCTCCAGGCCGATATGGTTCAGGGGGGCCGGCATTCCCGGCCGGGGAATCGGCGGCGCTGCACTTCCGTGCAGGAAGCCCGAAGAAGCCGTCGGCTGGATTGAGTTCTACGGCGGGTGGGGCGCCTTCATCGCGTCTGAATTCCTGCCGGGCGACAACCTGACTTTCCTGGGGATTTTCGACCGCGGCCGCCTCGTGGCCAGCCAGGGGCGCAAGCGCGACGCTTATGTCATACCGCATGTCAGCCCGAGCGGAATCACCGGCGCCCCCGCGATCTGCCACACCGTCCATCGCGGCGACATCAACGAACTCGGCCCGAAGTGCATTCGATCGATAGACCGGGAATTTGACGGCGTGGCGTTCGTCGACTTCAAATGCGATGCAGCCGGCAATCCCCGCCCCACCGAAATCAACGCGGGGCGTTTCGGCACGACGAACCATTTCTACACGGCCGCCGGATTCAATTTTCCCTGGCTGCTGGCAACCATCGCCCTGGGACGGCCGCTGCCCGCGGCAATCCCGGAATACGACGTGCTTCCCGAGGATCTGTACTGGGTTCGAACGCTTGATGCGGGCCCCGCCCTCCTGCGAAGGACGCTGGCCGGCCTGGTGCCGTTCGAGCCACGGGTATGAAGGCCCGCCGCGGTCATTCTTCGGTTGGTTCGCCCGGTTCCTGCATCCTGATGGCGTTGCCGGGCCGCGCCGACTCCATCGACCTGACGTCACGAACGCTGTCGTCCATGATGCGGCCGCCGACCCGCCTGGTCTGGGCATTGTCGGTGACGGGACGGGTCATCCTGGGCAGGATCCCCACCCTGGCGGCGGCAGGGTCGAGCTTGACCTCACCGTTCTGTTCCTGGCTGCCGGCGCCCTCTTCCCCATTAGCCGGTTCTTCGTCAACACCGGTCTGAACAGGCTGCCTCTGAATGGGAACCTGCCCGGCCTCCTCGCCTGCGCCATCGCCGGCCTCGGGCTGGACCACCCTCTGGGGCTGGGTTCGCCTGCGCTGGGTGGTCGTCTTCCTGGACGCCGCCTCATCGCCGGCCGCATCACCGTCTTCCTTTTCCGGGACCTTGAATTCGCCGCCGCGAACCGCCGGTTTTCTGGGAATACAGTTGGGGTCCCCGAGGGTTCCCGTGCAGATCAAGCCGTAGAAACGGCCGGAGCGCGCAGCCTTCCAGCGCGGGTCCAGTTCAAGAAGAGTCTTGAGGAATTTGTTCGGCTTGTCCTCTGAACCCTTCAATGTCTTTTCGAAGAAAGCGTCGTTTATCGCGAAAGCCAGCTCGACCGTGATCTGGGATTTCGACATGTCACGGCCCGCCATCAGCCTGATCACCGAACTACCCTCGACCATCGCGCTGATATCCTTGCCGTCAAGCTTGAACTTATCGAAATACACGACCCTGGAATCGGCGCCGCCGGCACCGCGCCTGCCCTGCTTGAGGGCGGCAATGCCGGATCGCTTGTCTATGATGACCGAAGCCTCCAGTTTGCCGAGTGAAATATCCGTAAGGGAAATCGCCCCCGCCTGCCGGCTGTTCAGTACCGGCTCGCGGACCACCATGTTGTCGCCGGCAATCTCGAGCGTACCCTCGCTGCCCGACAGGCCGGCCTCCCTGTTCCAGAGGAAGTGTCCGCTTCCCGAGCGGATGATGCCGGAGAGCGCCAGGGGCCCCACGGGAAGCCCCCCGGGGAGAGGAAAATCGACGATTTCATCAATCGTGATCTCGACGGCCTCGGTCCCGACCTTGATGTCGACCGGCCCGAGATGCCCCGCGCCCTGGTTCGCCGTCACCGTCACCGACGGAGAACCGAACAACGTCGACAGCAGGTTTACGTTGACCTCCAGTTCGTCCAGATCAAGCGACCGCTGCTTTTCGATGCGGCTTCCGTCGGCTGCGGTCGACACGGCCGGCTGGAACTCCAGCCTGACCCCCCTCAACGTGACGGCGCCGAAGCCGCCGGCGTCAAGTTCCGCGATCGACAGCGCCATGCCAGCCTTGGCAGCCTTCGATTCGATGAAGGACTTCAACCGGTCCTCGGGCAGGGTGAAGCCGATTGAAATCACGAAAACGACCAGCCCGAACAGGCCCATCCCGACAATCCTGAGGGCCTTCTGCGTCCCGGGGTTCTTAATCCAGTCCATTGCCATCGGCAACTCCCGTATCAGGCCTGTTATTCGGCCTTTTCCGCGGTCTCGCTGTACCGGAAGGTCGATATACCGACCGTGGCGCGGACCCGATTCTTGTCATTGAACTTGCGCGACATCTCCAGCTTCGTCACAAACAGCAGTCCGTCACCCTTTTCGACCGCGTCAAGGAACCTCATCAAATCCACCTGCGGCACCTCACGGAATTCGAGCGTCTGTTCTTCCTGGACATAACCTGATGTCGTTTTCTTCTTCGATTTCGAGCTCTTGCGCGACTTGACCAGATCGACCGGCGTTTCGACCGTCTTACCCTCGAAGGACACTATGTCGGCAAGGCGCGTCCCGACTGCGCCGGATATATTTTCGGTCAGCTCGATATCCTTCAATATCTCGTTGGCCATCACGCGGACAGACTCCTGGTTGCCCTTTACAGCCTCTTCCACGGCCTTCCTGCGGTTCCTGTTTTCAATGTACGAGGGCGCAAGCGTCTTCAGTTCGACAAGGACCTTGCGGCTGGCGTCGATATCTTCGCGTATGTTCGAAAAGACCGAGGAAAGCCCGAACCAGGCACCGCCAACCAGCACAAGGCCCACTGCCAGCGACAGTAATCCCGCCAGGCGGCGTTCGCGGCCGGAGAGACGACCGAACATTGCTCCAAGGTTTTCGGAAATCTTCATCTACTCACCTCCTGCCAGTCCGGCATCCGCTGCATCCGGTTCAGCGGGCGCATCTTCCCTGCCCTGCTTCCTGGCGGACGCGGCGATCGCGCAGTCAACGTTCAACCTGACGGAAAAACGCTGCCAGCCCTGATGTCTCTGGAACTGGATTCGCTCGGTGCTTTCGGTGACGACGTCATGGAAACAGCTGTCCGACCTGATGCGGTTCATCAATTCGTCGACCTTCTCTATCGACTCCGCTTCACCCTTGAAACTGGCCTGCCTCGGCTCAATCCGCAGGTTCTCAAGTTCCATGGCCCAGCCGAGGTCGACTTCGCCGGCATCCTCCGTCCCATCCATGACCTGCGCGCCGCCTGCGGCATCCGCCGGTTCCCTGGATTCGGCCGCGGCAGCAGCCGCACCGGTATCCACGGCGGCAGCTCCGGCAGTGGCGGCAGTTCCACCGGCCGACCCACCGGCCGACCCACCGGCCGACCCACCGGCCGACCCACCGGCGCTTCCCGCCTCGACCACAGCCCGCACGATCTTTTCCATCGTTCCGACGGCCGTCCAAGTCGGGAACAGGGCTATCTCCTCGCGCGCGCCCGACCTTATCGTGGCCAGGGCCGAGTCCAGGTCGGTCACTTCCTGCTCGAGAATCGCCGAAAGATTACCGGCAAGTTCGGCCTCCATCGCCTTGCGGTCGTTCACCAGCCCGACATAGCGGACCGCCGACCATCCGATCCCGAGAAGCGCGAAAACGATTGCGGCAACCGCGAAAAATTTCGCTTTTTCCCTGAACAGGCCGGCGGCGCCCTCCGCCCCGAATTCCCCGGTCCGGAGGTTCAACGATGCGGGCCCGCCGGCGCCGGCCAGACCGATTGCCAGCGCGACCGCCCTGGTCATGCCCGAATCACAGCCGACGCAATCCCGCGCACCGGGAATGCCCAGATCGACCGGGTCGAGCACGGAACACTCAAGCGAAAGCGCCTCGGCCAGCGCCTCGGCCACGGCGGGAGCCTCGTTTCCGGCCACATGCACGCTGTCAATCGGCGCGCCGGCCTCCGAGGCTGCGGCCATGCTCAACATAACCTCGCGCATGAACGCCATGCCGATGTCGTATCCGTCAAAAACCGGCGTACCCAGGACGAGTGCCCTTGCCATGACCACGGAACCGCCGCGGGCAACGAGGATTTCCAGGCTGCGCCCGTCGACCCAGATCAGCATGCGGTTTTTCGCGCCGTCGTCCCCCGGTTCAAAACATGGCAGGAGCGCGGCCAGTTCAAGCGATTCCATCCCGACGGCCTGGGGATCGATTCCCTCGGCCTTCCATCCGTCAAGAAATCCCGCCAGCGCGTCCTTCTGAATCCCGACCGCCACGATCTCGTTCCCGTCGTCGCCGGCCTTTTCGAAACAAGTGTGCAGCGATACATCAAGGCCCGTCGGAAGGGTGCCCGCCAGTTCGACGGGAAGCACCTCGGAAATGCGGGCCCGATCCTTGAACGGGAACGACAGGCGCCTGATGAACGCCGCGTCGCCGGGGAAAGACACGACCACGGAATCCGACGACGTCAGGCCTGGTACGAGGAGCCGGCCAAGGGCGGATCCGACTGTCTCCAGAGGCGGATTCACTGCGGAATCCCCGGCGCCAGGCGCGGTCGGCACCGGTTCAAGTGTGAACTTCAGCACGGATTTGAGTTCGAACCTGCGCAGCCTGGTTTCCACCACCGCCGCGCGTACCTCCGCGCCTGAACGGGTCAACGCAACTACTCTATGGCCCATATCATTCCTGCTCCTGCCGCCTGGACCCTTCCCCGGACGCGGATTCGTCCAGGTTCCCGTATCCCAGATCCAGCTTCGAGGATGAATCAAAACCCCTTTCCTTCCACGACAGCCAGGCCGTGGAACCAACGTCAATCACCGCCGACATCTCATGTCCCGATTCGTCCACCCAGCCACGGGACGTGACCCTGAGCACCTGGCTCTTTGTGCCGACCTGCTGGCGCAGAGTGTCGGCGTTCACCAGTATCAGCTGGTTGAGCGGCGATGGAAGCCGGGACCAGAACCCGACAAAATCGGAGGCTGAGTTGAAGGCCGGCATGTTCAACTGCTTCTTCATCATCCGGCATGTTTCCAGCAGGTACATCGCCTGATCCATGACCGAACCGGGCGCCATGTAGTTGTATCCGCAGACCGCCAGCTTGTCGGTCGTCAGGTTGTCGCAGACCAGCGCCTTGATCAGGTAAGGATCGGCCTCGTTCACATTCACCTTATCGGTGTTGTAAACGGTCAGCATGTTGCTGAACCTGCAGAAGATGTCGTCGGTGATGCCCTCCACCATCAGGAGTTCGTCGAGCGAGTCCATCTTCGCGTTCCGGGCACGATATCCCCACCGGGAATAACTCTGGTTTTCGCCGCCGCCCACCGTCGACAGCAGGTTGCCGTTCGAATCGACGTCGGACTGTGAATCGTCCGGGTCCGCCCAGTCGATGATGTTCAGGATCACCTCGGCCGCCTTGCGGTCGACGCCGACCATCGGCGCATCGTCGATCTGTCCGGCCAGGATCGGATACAGTTTCGTGAAGATCGCCCTTTTTTCCTTGTCGGTGCTGCCGGAATTGACGTTTATCCTGGAATCCTCGGGGTCTATCTGCAGTTCAAAGCCGCCCCTGCTTATGCCGACACCCTTCACGCCGCTCAGGTTCATCAACTGGAATCCCATGAATTCCAGCGAGGAAGACGTGAACACGTCCACGAATTTCGGCGCGAACCGCCACAATTCCAGGCCGGCGGCCTTTCCCGAGATGCCGAACGATGCAAGCGCCTGATCGACCATTTTCTGGGATGTGATTACCAGCCTGCCTATCTCCATCCCGGACCTGGCGTGGAAGTATGCCTGGGTGCGCTTTTCAAGGTTGGTGGCCACCTTGACGTCAACGCGCGTGCGGTACGTGAACTCGGACGAGAATGCCGCCAGGATCGTGATCCCGGTCAGCACAATCATCAGCGCCACGCCCCTGTTGTTGATCGCCCGCATCTTCCCGCCTAGAAATTCAACGGCTGCCTTATATGCACCGGCACCTGCGTCTCGAACGGGAAGATGTTGCCTTCCACGTCCTCGAGCACCAGCCTGACGTAAACCCTCGCCGGAAGCTGGTAGTCCTGGAGCATCTTTTCCTGGGCCTGCTTCATGAACTTCGAACCCTCCGGCGCCACTATCGGGGAAACCGCGCCGCCAAGACCGGCCTTCCTGGCTTCCTCCATTTCGACCTTCCACTCGTCGACCCAGTCTTCCTGTTCCTCGTCCCAGTACGACAGCTTGAATTCCCGCACACCCTCGACGATGACTTCCTCGACCCCGCCGGCCTCGACGTCCTGGTCAAGCGGCGCCTTCTCACGACGGAAAATGACATCGACGCCATCAAGGCTGCCCATCCTGTATTCAACCAGTGCCTGATCCGATTCACGCGCGCCACGCCGCCTGCGTTCGTGACTGAAAGTCGTCATCAGCAGCCCGTCCTCGCGCCCGACGAACATGGTTTCAAAGGCCGGTTCTTCGGCGCTGACATGATTGGAAAGGTACGCCATGGAGATGTCGGCCTTGATATGGGACAGCATCACCTGCGCCGAATGGTTCAGTTCCTCGACCCGCGCGATACGGTCGCGCGATTTCATCGTTATCGAGACGGATTCGTACATCATGGTCGCGATGATGGCGACCAGGCCCACCGATATCATCACCTCGAGCAGGGTGAACCCGGACCCTGCGTCAAATCGATCAGCGATGGTGCGGGGCCCCTTCATTCCGTCGTCGTCCCCTTCAGGGAATTGATTGCGTCGTCGATCTGCTTATTGCCCGTGTTGGAGGGCGCGCTGGTGTTCACGAGGCCGGACGCCTCGGCGTTCTCGCGCGCCACTTCGGCGTCGCGCATCGCCTGCACTTCCTCTTCAGGAAGAGACACGATGAATGTTTCTACCTTGAAGTCGCGCTGCTTCCGGGGACCGTCGTACCATGTCATGGTCACGGACAGCTTGCGCGTGCGCCGGGCAACCTGGTCGATAATCTGCGGCATGTAGCTGGACAGCATCGTGACACCCATCATCACCTGGCTCAGGTTGATGTTGCACATCGACATGATGTCGCCGCCCATCGGGCCGAACAGCGGTGACAGGGCGGCCATCTTCGCGGTGTCCAGACCGGCCATGCCCGCAGCCATGCCATCCTCGCCGCCTGCCAGGCTGCCCATGCTCCCGGAGAACGCCTCCATGCCCACCTGGATCAGTTCCTGCATCTGGGCCGGATCCAGGTCCATCGCCTCCAGGTCGTATTCGCAGTCGTACACTTCCTCGAATTCATTGGGAAGTTCGCAGGTACGCCCCTCGAGATCGTTTGAAGGAAATCCCTCGCGGACGTAGTAATCCTGGACATCGTTGACCACGCTTTCCATCAGGTAGGACGCGGTCGTCATCCGGGTAATCCGGGATACCTGGGTCATCGCGGTAGAGTTTCCAAAGGTGATGATGGCCAGCCCCATCGCCAGGATGGTCAGCGAAATCAGCACCTCGGCCAGCGTAAAGCCCCCCGCCGCTTCAAGCCGCTGAAGCCGGACCCGCCTGCCACCGTTTAATGCCCTGCGGAACATGCCCTCACCAGCCCGCCATCATCTTCTGGACGTCCAGCTCTTCCTTGTGGATAACGCCAACGCCCTTCAACGGAAGGGTCTCGATGGTGTATACATCCTCGTCACGATCAAGATAGACGTACGCCCTTTCGACGTAACCGCTCGGGAAGAAATAGATTTCAGCCGTTCCTTCCTCGGTCGGCTCGTCCTGGTGCGACGTCATCACCATCTTGAATCCGATGCCGTTGGGCAGGGCCGTCTTCTTCAGGAGATCGTCGCGTACCCTCGCTCTCAGGCGCTTCAATTCGATCCTCTCCTGCTCGGAAAGGTCTTCGGCCGAAAGCTCAGGTCTGCCGGACTCTTCCATCGCGCCGGGCGCGCCCTGATCCCACAACTGAGCCGCCATCGAACCACCGTCAAACGGATTGCCGGCCGCCCAGGGGTTCACCTCGCCTTTCGCCTGGCCGTTCCCGTCCCTGTCTTCGTCCTCGTCGGCTTCCTCTTCGTCCTCGCCCGGCAGGATGGCCACGCCCCCGCACGTCTGGCTCGTCTCCACGCGCTCGACCCACCACGACGACGATTCAAAATCCATGACAAGCCTGTACGTCCCGTTGTTCAGGACGGCCGTGTCGTATGTATAACGGATCGCTGTGGCCAGCTTGGCCGCGGCTGTGCTTACGTCGGCGCGACGAACACCCCTGACCGTCACGAAGCCCGCGACCGACATCATGATCGCGATCGCGATGACCGCCACCAGTTCGATGACGGTGAAGCCATCATGTGACCGCGTCCTCATGAAATAGCGTCCTCCAGGGCCCGGTCAGCGCTCGAAATTGCAGATGTCGTCGTCGGTTCCCGAACGCTTGTCCGGTCCGTTCGAACACAAATCGTATTCACGTTCGTTATCGGTCGACGGGTATGTGTACACGAACATCTGGTTCCACGGATCCTTCAGCTGCTTCGGCTTCAGCAGGGCGCCGGCGCCCTGGGCAAGGACTTCCAGGGACGCGGGGGTGTCCTCGTCGACCGAGTACATCGTGATCGCGTTTTCGATGGTGCTGATCTGGGCCGCCGCCGACTTGATACGCGCCTTGTTGAGCTGGGGCACAACGCCGACCGCCACCGCGGTGCCGACGATGCCGATGATGGCGATGACGATCATGATTTCAATAAGCGTCATGCCGCGGGCCGCCGCGACCGTCGAGAGCCTTTTTCCTGTCCTGATACGCCATTCCATCATCATTCTCCTTTACCCCATCGGGATAACATCTTCGAATCAGCCCGCCGAAATGAGCTGGTTCATCTGGAGCATCGGCATCAGCAGCGCGACCACCAGGAACCCGACCATCAGGCCCATGCCGACTATCAATACCGGTTCAAGAATCGACGTCAGGGTCGCCACCTTGGCATCCACCTCGGCGTCGTACGAATCGGCCACGTTCTTCAACATCGCCTCGAGCTGGCCCGTTTTTTCACCGATGGCGATCATGTGCGTCATCATCGGCGGGAATTCGCCGCTGGCCTTGAGAGGACTAGCGAGCGAATCACCCTCGCGGACCGCGATCCTGGCATCGTCGATGACCTTCGCCATAATCTCGTTCGCGACGATGGTCCGGACGATGTCGAGGGCCGTCAGCACCGGAACGCCCGACGACAGCAGCGTGGACAGGGTCCGGCCGAAACGCCCGACCGCGACGAGACGGTTCAGGCGCCCGAATATCGGTATCTTCAGCATGAAGCGATCCCACTTCAGCCGGCCCTTATCCGTGGCGATCCAGCGCCGAAGGAGGATCACGGCGCCGACCAGCAGCGGAATAAGGATGAACCATGCTGACCGCAGGAAGTTGCTCATGCCGATCAGGACCCTGGTCGCAATCGGCAGCGTCCCGCCCATGTCAGCATACATTTCGGTCATCTGCGGGACGACGAAGATCATCATCAGTCCAACCAGGCACATGCTGATAACGGTCATGATCACCGGGTACGCCATGGCGGCCGTTATCTTCGACTTCAGCTTGACGCCGGATTCAAGGAAGTCGGCAAGCCTTTCGAGAACCACGTCCAGGGTGCCCGATGCCTCGCCCACCCTGACCATGTTGATATAGAGATCCGGAAAAATCCGCCGGTGTTCGGAAATGGCATCGGCCAGCGAAGTGCCCTCGCGGACCTTTTCACGGATCTGCCCGAGCACCATCTTCAGCGGCTTGCGTTCCTGCTGGTCCACCAGGGCAACCAGCGAGTCGGTCATCGGGATGCCGGCCTTGATCAGCGTCGCGAACTGCCGTGTCATCATCGAAACGTCGGCAGGCCTTACGCGATCAAAGAGCACGCCGAAATCGACTTCCTTCGCGAGGACGGAGCCACCGGCCTGTTTGCCGACCTTTGCCTGCTTCGCGCCGGACTCCGTGACCCTGGTCACGTAGATGCCGTCGCGCTTCAGCTTCGAGGTGAGTTCGGCGACGCCGTCGGCCTCGGCCACGCCGGAGACCTGTTTTCCCTTCGCCGAAATCCCCTTGTACTCGAAAAGCGCCATCGGCTACCCCCGGCCCCGTGCCGTCATTCCTCGTCACCCTGAGTGACCCGCATGACCTCTTCCGCTGTCGTAATGCCGCGCCTGACCTTGTCGACGCCGTCCTGCCTCAGAGTCAGCATCCCGCGTGACATCGCCATCCGCTTGATTTCGGAAGCATCCGCGCTGCGCATGACCAGTTCACGGATCTGGTCCTCGACCCGCAGGATTTCGTATATCGCGTTACGACCGCTGTAACCGGTGCCCGAACACTCCGGGCAGCCGACCGCGCGGTAGAAGGTGTCCTCCGGACCGACCCGGTCGATCCCCAGCGTGTCGAGTTCGCCCCTGGACGGCTCGTAACGCTCGCGGCATTCGCGGCATACCACCCTGACCAGTCGCTGCGCCACGGTGGCCAGCACCGAGCTGGCGATCAGGAACGGCTCGATGCCCATGTCGACCAGGCGCGTGAACGCCGAAGACGCATCGTTCGTGTGCAGCGTCGAAAAGACCAGGTGACCGGTCAGCGACGCCTGAACCGCGATTTCTGCCGTTTCACGGTCGCGGATTTCGCCGATCAGGATGACGTCGGGGTCCTGACGCAGGAAGGCGCGCAGTCCGCTGGCGAACGTCAGTCCGATCTTGGTGTTCACGTGCACCTGCCCGATCCCGTTAATCTGGTATTCAACCGGGTCCTCGACGGTCAGGATATTCTTGTCCGGCGTGTTGATGCGCGTCAGGCAGGCATACAGTGTCGTGGTCTTGCCCGACCCGGTCGGTCCGGTGACCAGGATGATGCCGTGCGGTCGGGTGATCAGTTCGTTCATCGTTTCGAGCTTGTCGCCCTTGAGCCCCAGATCGGTCAGATCGAGGATGGTCGACGTCTTGTCCAGGATTCGCAGGACCAGGCGTTCCCCGAAGGACGTGGGCACGGACGACAGGCGGACATCGATTTCCTTGCCGGCGATGACGCGCCGGATTCGGCCGTCCTGCGGCAGTCGTTTTTCCGCGATGTTCAGGTTGCCCATGATCTTGATTCGACTGGTGATCGACGCCTGGAACCGCTTGGGAGGCCGCAGCACCTCGCGCAGGATGCCGTCCTTCCGGAAACGCACCGACAGGTGCTTTTCGAACGGTTCGATGTGGATATCGCTGACCTTTTCCTTGACCGCCTGGCCCAGGATCGAGTTAACCAGCTTGATGACCGGCGCCTCGTCCGTGACGTCCAGCAGATCCCGGGAACTTTCTTCCAGGTCGGCCGCGGCCTTTTCCAGGTCGCTTTCGTCGTCACCGAAGACCGCGGAAGCGGTTCCTTCAAGGCCGGTAAGACGCTGATAAGCCTGGTTGATGCCGTCGTCGACAAGTTCGCTGCCAGCCAGGACGATTTCAATCCGCGTCCCGAACAGCACCTTCAGGTCGTCCACGATGGAAAGGTTGAGGGGATCGGAAATCGCGGCCACGATCCGATCTTCCCGACGGAACATCGGAAGGACCGAATTTTCACGCGCCCACGTGATAGGCACCTGCTTCAGCAGATTCAAATCGACTTCGTCCAGCGGCAGCGTCGCCAGCACTTCCAGGCCCAGGATGGAACCGAACGCCGCAAGGAACCGCTTTTCGTCGATGAGATCCATTTCGAGCAGGCTTTCGACCAGACCCTTTTCAGGATGCAGGGCGCGGGCCTCTTCGACGCGGGCCAGCGCCTCGGCGTCGACCAGCCTGTGTTCGAGCAGCAGCCGGTTGATGAATTCACTTCCGGAACCAAGCATCTCAGAAGCTCCAGACCGGGACCGGGCCCGGCACGCCGTCACTCGACGACGGGTGTAATCGAATCCTGTTCCTCGGCCGTTCCGACGTCGTCGAGTTCCGGGGCCGGCGCCGATTCCAGTACCGCCGCAGGCGCGACAACCGGCTGAGGTGCGGACGCCGGAACCGCCTGTGCCGCGGGCTGTGCCGGGGCCTGGCCGGACTGCGCGGGCGCCGGCTGCGGCAGGAGGCTGAGCGGGTCGTAGTCGAGATCATGCGCGTCGGGCTTGCCGACGAGATCGACATTGTCGAAACTGGTCTGCTCGATCATTTCGCGATCCTTGCGGACATCGTCCATCGTGCGCGACATGTCTTCCAGCAGGCCAGTCTTCTTCCTGTAATCGACGCCGCCCTCGTATTCCTGCTTGCGGGTGGCCATGTATTCGGCAAACTCGCGCATTTCCTCCATCTTCTGGTCATGGATGCGCTGAAGGTCCGACGGATCCTCGATGATGTAAGGAATTATGATCATCAGAAGGTTACGTTTTTCGACCCTCTTGACCGTGCTGCGGAAGAGCGCGCCGAGAACCGGGATGTCGCCCAGTATCGGGACCTTGTCGACCGCGGAAGTTTCGACGTCCCTGATGAGGCCGCCGATGACGACCGGCTGCTGGTCCTTGACGACGACGACGTTCGTAACCTTGCGCTTGGACGTGGTCGGGCCCAGCGTGGCGTCCATCGATTCCACGTCGTCAAGCTGCTGTTCGATCTGCAGCCTGACGAAATTGGATTCACTGATCTGGGGTGTGATCTTGAGGGTCATGTCGACGTCGATACGCTGAACATAACTGCCGTAACCCAGCGAGCCGGTCAGGGACGAAAGGGCCGACGTCGCGGTTGACGAGCCGCCGAGGCCCGTGCTGTTGAGCTGGCTGGACAGGCCGGTTCCCGACGACGCCTGGTACGGGATCTGCTTTCCTACGACGATTTCGGCCTCCTCGTTATCCATGGTCAGGATGTGCGGGGTCGAAAGCACGTTGACATCCGAGTTGGACTGCAGCGCCTGGATCGCGAACCCGTATGCGGGAATCGACAGCGAACCGGTCGTGGCGCCCGCGCTGCCCGAATCGATGTTGAGCAGCGGTCCCTGCAGGCCGAGGGCCATGCCGCCCGACATGAGCTGCGAGAGATCGAGTCCGGACATCCCGAGGCCGCCGAGTCCCATCATCAGCGGAACCGATTCGCCGCCGATGTTCAACGCGGACCCGATACTGCCCGAGATACCGAAATTCTTGTTCTTGTTGGAGGAAATCTCCATCACGACCGCCTCGACGTAGACCTGCTTGCGCCGGACGTCGAGCTGCTGGATGACGCGCTTGATCGACACGTAATCCTTCAGCGTGCTTTCGATGACCAGGCTGTTCGTCGGCTTGTGCGCCGTGATCTTCACCTCGCCCGAGAAGAGGCTCGCCGCCCCGCCCCCGCCGCCGGACGCGTTTGCCCCGCCCTTGCCGGACGACTTCGACCTTCCGCTGCCGGAAGTCAGCGAGGACAGTGTGGAGGCCACGTCCTCGGCATTGGCATTTTCGAGGTAATAGATGTGAATCTGGCCCTCGCCCTCGATCGGCATGTCCATCCTGCGCAGCAGCTTGTCGATCTTCAGGTAGGCGGCCGGAGTGGCGACAATAATGAGCTGGTTCGTCCTTTCGTCGGCGATGACCTTCGACATGATGGCGGCGCCTTCCGGCGTGTTGGCCCCGCCGTCGTCACCTGCGGCCCCGGGCGCGGCGCCGGCCGAGGGCGTCGGCTTCCTGCCGCCCGAACCGGACGAGCCCTTTTCACCGAAAACTGACGTGATCAGGGTCGCCATCTCGTTCGCCGAAGCATACTGGACCGGGCGAACCCAGATCTTTTCGCGGCCGGTCGGCACGTCCAGTTCGGAGATGAATTTCAGCATCCTGACGATATTGCTGCCGAGGTCGGTGATGATGAGCGAATTACCGGGCTGGTACACCGAAACGTCGCCGGCCGCCGTCTTGAATTTCGAAAGGACCTGGGCGACGTCATTCACATCGATGTGACGCAGCGTGACGATCCGGGTGACAAGCCTGTCTTCGGGAGGAACCGTTTCGTCGGCTCCGTATATCGGCACAACCTCCGTCTTCGCCTTGGCCGTTTCCACGATTTTGTAAAAGGCGCCCGACGGAACGACGGTCAACCCGTTGATGTCCAGAGTAGCGAGGAAGGCCTTGTAACCCTCATAAACGGTAACCGGCGTCGTCGACAGGATGGTCACGGACTTGCCGCTGCCGAAACTGGACGAAAGCATGAAGTTGCGCTGCGTGATGCACGCGATGAATTTCACGACATCCTTGAGCGGCGCCTCCTCGAAATCCATGTTGATCTTCGCGTTCAGCGGAAGCGGCCTGCACTTGACGTCCACTTCAAAGTTCGTCTTGAACGTGAACATTTCCTCGACTTCCTGCGGGACGGCGCTGTCGGATCTCACAGGCTCGACCGAATTCTTGGGGGCGGCCGTTCCGGGCTTTGCCTGCGGGACGGTCGAATTCGACGGTATCGCCGGCGCCTTCGGTTTTTCATCCTGGGCGCCGGGGAGGGCCGGCGGCGGGAGCTCGCCAGAACCCGCGGGAAGCACCTGCGCCTTGCCGGCCTCCTGGGCGGCCGCGAAGGGCGACGCGACCAGCATGGCCCCGAGGGCCGCCGCGATCGCGAGGTGGAAAATTCCCGAACTGGCTGTCGGCCGGTAAACCGGTTTCATTATGAGCCTCACTGAATGGTGTAGTTCATCGTCACTTTCTTGCCGCGACGCACGACGTCGATGCCGATCTGTGAACTGTTCCGGAGCGATTCGAACAACTGAATCGCCTTGTTGGGAGTGTCTATTTCCTCGCCGTTGATCCTCTGCAGAAGATCCCCGGACTGAAGCCCGAGCGACTTGTAAAGGCTGTTCGGTCTGATGCCGACAAGCCTGAACCCGGCATACTTGCCGGCCTCGTAGTTGGGCACGATTCTGGCCTGCATTCCCAGCTTCGTAAGGTCCTGGAGCTGTTCTTCGAGCATGTTGCGGTCAATCTGGTAGTCGTACGGCCCCTTCTTCTGGATGCCCGCCGCGAATGCGTCGCCGCCCTCGCCGACCGGCGCTCCACCGGCATCACCGAGGGCACTTTCCGGGCCGGTTTTGGGGCTGGCTTTCGGCCTGACCTCGTCCCACAGGGTCACAACGCTCACGTTTTCGCCCTGCCGCAAAACGATGTACCTGGCATGAATCTCGGACACCTCGACAACGTCGTTCAGAAGCAGCCCCTCGCGCACCAGTTTCGACTTGTCGTCAAGGAGGATGGTGGCCAGCGACCACTCCCTGTTTACGGACATCAGGGTTCCGAGGAGTCTGACGTTGACGCTGATGCCTGCGCCTGCGCCCGGCGCAGCGCCTTCGCCGTCAGGTCCCGCACCGGATTCCTCGACGACTTCCGGTTCGGCATCAAAGATGTTCCGTTCCGAAGCGGCCGCCAGCAGCGCCGTGTCGAACTTCGGCCTGACGGCCGATGCAGCCGGTGGCGCGACGCTTTCCGCGGCCGCGGCCTCATCCGAAGGCAAACCGCCCATCAGTACGAAACCAAGCGTTTCGGAGAACAATCCGGCAGCGAGAAAAGAGCCGATGGCAATCACAACCAGCGTTGCAACCCAGAAATGCCTGCGAATGAATTCCTGCATCGGGCCCGCTCCAGGGCTTGAATCCGCGGCGAGATGATGCAATTTACGTACCATAATCGTCACTGCCGCACCGCAGCACGCCTGACGCAGTCATTACAGACTGTTACGTACCAGACTCCATTTTCGGACGGTGGTGCTGACGGACTTAACGCCCGCGCGCGAAGGGGACGCTATGACATTTTGACAATAGACCGCGCCCCCGACGGCAAATGTGGCAGCGGACCGCCCCACAGCGGAAGTCGTTTGACCGGCGGCCGCAGTCTTCGGATAATTGGCCCTGCCGATGTCCGGCCGGATCGCCTGGAGGCAGCCGGAGATGTTCCCAGCAAACGCATCAACGGGTGTTTCGCCCCCCGGGGCGCCGTTGCGGTCCTCCGTGCCGCTGGTGGCGTGCCTGATCCTGTCGACCTCGTTGCTCGCGGCCTGCGACTACTCTGATTTCATCCCCGATTTCGACGTTCCCGATACGTATGTTTCTGATATTCCGTTCTCGCAGCCCGACGACTGGGTACCTTCCGACGACGGCCAGCCCGGGTTCATCATCACCAGCGCCTCGCCCCTGACCGGGCCGGCTGCGGGCGGCACGAGGGTTACCATCGAGGGAAGGGGATTCCTGGCCGGCTCGACCGTGCTTTTCGGACCGAAGGAGGGCGTCGAGACGGTCGTTGAAAACGAATACTCCATCAAGTCGACTTCTCCGGCCTGGGCGGGATACAGCGAAACGGTCGACATTTTCGTGGTCAGGCCGGACGGCAAGAAAACCGTGCTCAGGCCCGGCTTCAGTTACCGGGCCGGGCTGGAAATCACCGCCGTGACTCCATCTGCAGGGCCGGTGGCCGGCGGCACCCCGATAGCGATTTCGGGCCACGGATTCGCCCCCGATTCAAACGTCGTGATCGACGGGCGGGCGGCCATCTCCGTGACCCGGCTTGACGATTCGACCATCCTTGCCGTCACGCCCCCCGGTCAGCCCGGCGCCGTCGAGGTGCTCGTCCTTTCGGGTAACGCATCGGGGCGCCTCGGCAGGTCTTTCAGGTACGTGGCCCCGCCTTCCGGCCTCTCGTGTGCCCCCGCCGTGATCGACATGGCCGGCCCATCCGGCGACAGACTGGCGAATCTGGCGATCAGCGGCGACAACATCGATGCCGTTGATTCGGTGTCGCTTTCAACAGGCAGGGTGGTGTCGTTTTCGACCGAATTGCCCGGGACGATCCCGGCAGTTGTGGATTTTTCGGGCGTCACGGCCGGGGGACCGGTTGACGTGACGCTGTCCGGTCCCGGCGGCTCGGTAACGGAAAAGGGGTGCTTCACCGCACTTGAAAGGGATGCCATCGACGATCCCGAACTCAGGATCCGGGCGCTTTCGCCACGTGCCGTGCCGGCGACAGGCGGCGTCGCCTGCACGCTCACGGTGACCGGCCTGGACATCGGCAATCCGCAGGCCCTGTCCGTCAGGGTCGGCTCCACGACCGTTTCGGTCACCGACGTGCCCGACATGAACACCGTCAGGTTCACGGCGCCCGCCGGCGCACCCGGAACCGTCGATGTCAGGCTGGACAGTCCACAGGAATCGGCCGTTCTGGAAGACGCCCTGACCCGGTTGCGGGATGTCGGAATCACAGGAATCGAACCGCCGACCGCGCCCCCGGGCGGCGGGACGGCCGCGACGATTCGCGGCCACGGTCTTTCCGACGCGGTGGAGGTCCTCATCGGGCCTTTCCCGGCAGTCATCTCCGGCGCGCCTTCCGACACTTCGATCCCGGTCATCGTCCCGGACGCAGGACCCGGTGTTCACGACGTCACGGTCATGTTCGCGGACGGCGGCAGGGCGAAACTGACGGGCGCGCTTACCTGCACTGCCGACAACATCGAAGTGACCGTGGTAACACCTTCGAGGGGTTCGCTGGCCGGCGGGACGATCGCATATGTGACCGGGTCGGGGCTGCTTCCGGGAACAAGGGTCTTTTTCGACCGTTACGAGGCCGATGTGGTCGATGACGGCGACCCCGGCCGGATGACGATTCGGACACCGGCGGGCGACAGCGAAGGTTTCGTCGACGTTTTCGTCGTCGGCGGCGACGGGATCCGCCACACGCTCGCCGATGCCTTCGAATATTTCAACCCGGCCGGATTCCTGGGCGGCGTCTGGGGCGACAGCATATCCGGCGCGGTAAACGTGACGGTCATAGACAGTTACAACGACACGCCAATCCCGCAGGCGTTCGTGATGATCGATTCCGACCCGGACACGCCCTTCAAGGGCTTTACCGACGGGCGCGGCATGATCACGCTGTCCGGAAGGGGACTTGCCGGCCCCCTGATGGTGACGGCGACACGTCAGGACTACACGACCTGGAGCATCGCCGGCGTCGATGCCGAAAACATCACGCTGTACCTCGAACCCTTGTACAACCAGATTCCGCCGGACACCGGGACCGGGGGCGAAGACAACGAATTCCCGCTGACTCCCGGCCTCGTGACCGGAAAAGTAACCGGGACCGACAAAGAATTCATGGCGCCCCCGGGGACCTGTGACGGAATTCCGCTGACCAACGGAACGATGTGCCGGCCGTGCGGCTCGGACAACGAATGCGGCGCCGGCAGCATCTGCCTCACCGGGGGCTCCACTGCGGGAACCTGCTCCCGGACATGCATGGCGCGTGAAGATTGTCCCTCGGGATGGGACTGCTACCAGGCCGGCGACCAGGGAACCGTCTGCAAGCCGACGCCGGGTATCGAGGAAGTCCGCTGCGGAATTGCCGACGCGACCAGCACGAGATGGTCGGACACCTTCGGTCCCGGCGCCATCATGACCGCCACGGGCACCTACGCCCTCAACTCAAGGCTTGGCGATGTGGCGGTATACTGCCTCGGGGGCTTCCGCAGGACCGGCGACGGCGTTTTCGTGCCGGTCATCATGGGTCTCACCCGTCATGTACCTGTGACGACGTCCGCAATCAGCCGGGACATCGACGTCCGACTGTCCATTCCGCTTGACCGCACGCTCCGCCTCAGGATGATTGCGCCCCCCGGCGGACGGAACGGGCCGACGTTCCACATGGCCAACGTTACCTTGTACCTCGGCTCGGACGGCTACCTGAACCTGTGGCCGCAACTGTACGGCACGGACCGCAGCATATTCGACTTCACCGGACTTCCGGCACGTTTCGAAGGCCCGCTCGCGGGCTCCAGGCTGTATGTTTCGGCAGAGGCCGATTCACCGAACGAATCGGGCGAGCCTTACTCGATTGTATACCCCAAAACCTGGGAACCTCTGGTCCCGGACGCGTTCATGGTGATGGATGACGGTTCCATCGAATCGGCCGGTACCGTTGCGATTGATGCGGTTGCATCCTGCTCGTCCGACTCCGGCAGCGTCGTCGTCGATTCCGCCCACCGCGCCTGGTTCGTCGCCCTGGATTCCACCGTCACCGCCATGCCGGCAATCGGTGCGTCCGACATCTCCGCCTGCTCCTGGACCGCCGATGGACGGGTCGTGTTCGCGGGCGACCGTTCCAGGACCTACTTCCTGGATCCGTCCGACATGACCGTCGTCGCCGAAACGACCTCGACGGAATCCGCGGCACTGAACGTCGTCACCGCCTGCGGCGAAACGGTCTGGGCGGCAGGGGGTGGACGACTTTTCGCACGCGACGGCCTCGGCCAATGGCACAGGGTACCGTACGGAACGCCGGCCCCGGTCACCAGTCTGGAATGCCTCGACGAATCGACGGCGATCGGCACCGGCCCGGGCGGCACACTGTTCATTGCCGACGATACGATCGGCTCGACCGTGTCGCTTCCAGGGATATCCGCCGACCTTGACGCCGCCGTTTTTGCCGAAGGCATCCTGACGGTCGTCGGCACCAGGGGCACTATTCTCCAGGGCCCCTCTCCCTCGCTGCTTGAACCGGTCGAAACAGGCGCCCTCGACGATTTCACGAGGGCCATCCCCATGACGGACGGACGCGTTCTCGTCGGGGGGTCAAGGGGAATCGTCGGCGTGCTGGACGGTGGGGTCTTCACGATGGTCCGGAAGCCCTCCGACCAGACCGAAATATCGGCCTTTGCCGCATCGAAGCTCGGGGGCGCTGCTTCGGGCGCGCCCGTCCTGACATTCCGGCGCGACTCGCTGATGGCCGGGCCCTTCGTCAACATACCGCGTTTCAGTTCACCGACCGAAAACTGGCTGTGGCTGGACAGGACCATTTCGTGGGGCATCGAAACGCCGCCTGCGCCGTCTTTCTACTACATGCGGCTGTACACGGTCGGCGTCACGGGGCGCTGGTCCATCATCGCGGACGGAAAAACCAGGTCCATCGACCTGCCCGACGTCGGACTCGCTTCAGGACTCGGCATCCGTCCCATCCAGCCCGGAACGGTCAGCCTGTGGACGTACTCCGTCCTTTCGCACGGATTCGACATCGACAACTACGACTCGACAAGCCTGTACACCGGCAAGTGGGATGCCTGGTCCGCAACCGGGATACTGACGAAATTCTTCTGAAATCGCGCCGTTCAGGGCGCCGGTGGATTACGTGACGGGACGGGTTCAGCGGTGCCGGCGTTTCTTTTTCCTGCGGTTCGACGCGTCGTCCTGGACCGCCGCACCGGCGGAAACGTCAACGGCACCCATCATCACGGTGGCGTTTTCGTCGTCGTCGCCCTCGGATTCGTCACCAGGCAATTCCGCCGCTTCGACCTCGACAGTTTCGATTTCAGCCGACGTCAGATCCGCGGCAGGGTCGTCACCGACCATCGCATCGATTTCGGCGGCGTCAAACGTCATGGTCTCGACGGGAACATCGACCGCCTCCATGGCGACCGTCGCGCCCGGGGCGTCATAGTCGTTGTCGGTATCGTCGCCGGCCGCCGCGACCACTTCTTCAAGAGACCGGTATTCCGACGGCGGCACTTCAAGTTCTGTTTCCATCGCAGCCGCGGACACGCCCGCATCTTCCCGCACCATCGTTTCCGGTTCGACCACCGGAGGTTCGACGACGGGTTCGATCGGGGCGACGAAACCGGCCGGCCGGCAGGAATATGTGCGCGAGTATCTTTCCAGCAGTTCCGCACCCTGCGGAACGTCGGCGTGCCTGACAAGGAGATCGATCGTTATGTCGCCGCCCTGCGCCGCATCAACCCTGTGAGCCTTTCTGCCCATCGCGAGCCTCCTTTGGGAGTCAAACGGTGAAGTATCATTGCAGAGCTTTCGCCACTGCGTCAAGTAACACGGCCCGGTCGGCCGGCGTATCGGCTGCACCCTGGGCCAGCGAAGGCGAACCACCGCCCCTGCCGCCCAGCGGAGCCAGGATGGCGTTCAGGACCTGTCCGGCCGGGCGGGTCTTCTGGACGTCGGCTGTCACGGCCAGGCAGACCGTCATCTTCGGACCTTCCGCGAGGGTGATGAGCACCATGCCGGAACCGATCCGGTCGCGCATGACGTCCGACAGTTCACGAAGTCCCTTGCGGTCCATCCCGTCGGCCGAAACCAGCATCACGCGGACGCCGTTGAATTCGACCACCTCAGGCGCGGCCGGGCCGGCGGAACCGGCGGCGGCAGCCTTGACCCGCAGGTCGGCAAGTTCCTTGCGCAGCGACTTTTCGGCCTCGACCAGTTTTTCAATCCGGTCCACGGCGGCGGCGCCGTCGGCGCGCAATACCTTTTCGACATCGCGCATCAGCGCGTCCCGCTGTTTCAGGTGGTTGACCGCGGCGCCACCGGTGAGCGCCTCGATCCTGCGGATTCCTGCGGAAATGCCGCCTTCCGAGACAATCTTGAACACACCGATGGACGAAGTACGCGCAACATGCGTGCCGCCGCACAGTTCGACGGAATCGCCCATCCTGACCATCCGGACGACGTCGCCGTATTTGTCCTCGAAGAAATGCATGGCGCCGGCCGCCACGGCATGTTCGACGTCGGTTTCGATCGTGACCACGGGACTGTCGTCAAAGATCCACCCCTGGACCAGTTCTTCCACGCGCGAAATCTCTTCCGGTGTCATCGCCGACATGTGCGAAAAATCGAACCGGAGGCGTTCGGGGCTGACAAGCGACCCGCGCTGCCGTACATGGGTGCCGAGCACCGTCCGGAGCGCCCTGTGCAGAAGATGGGTCGCGCTGTGATTGCGCCTGGTCGACATCCTTGACGGGTCCACGGAAATATCCACCGGGTCGCCGACGGAGACGACACCGGTGACGACGCGGCCGACATGTACGAAGCATTCTTCCGACGGCTTCCTGGTGTCCTGTATCGTGAATTCCAGGCCTGACGCCGATATGACTCCGGAATCGCCCACCTGTCCGCCGGACTCGCCGTAACAGGGCGTCACGTCGGTCACGATCATCGCGTCATCGCCGGACGACGCCGAATCGACGGGCGCGCCGTCCCTGAATATCGCCTTTACCGACGCACGCACGGTTCCGCCCGACGTCTCATCGTGGCCATAACCCACGAAGGCGGTCCTGATCGAGTTCGCGCGGCAGTATTCCGTCACGGCCGCCATGGATCCGTCATGGGCCTTCCACGATGCGCGACCGCGGGCCCTCTGTTCGTCCATCAGGGCATTGAAACCGTCCCGGTCGATCCCCATGCCCTTTTCCGCGGCGACGACCTCGGTCAGGTCCACCGGGAAGCCGTGGGTATCGTACAGCGTGAACACGGTCGAACCGTCGATGTCGTGCCTGCCCGCGCCGGCAGCCGACGCAATCGCGGCATCAATCAGTTCCATGCCGGACGAAAGCGTGCGGAGGAAGCGTTCCTCCTCCTGGCCGGCCACCCTTGTTATGACCGCGGAGTCGCGTGCCAGTTCCGGCCATGCGGGCCCCATCACCGCCGACACATGCAGGCATATGTCGGTGAAGAACGGCCCCCGGAAGCCGAGCTTGTGCCCGAAACGCATCGCGCGCCGCATCAGCCTGCGAAGGACGTATCCCCTGCCCTCGTTTTCCGGGAACACCCCGTCGGCGATAAGGAAGGCTGTTGCCCGCGCGTGGTCGGCGATGACACGCAGCGCGGTGTCGATTTCGGGGTCGGCGCCGTACGTGACGCCGGCTGCCGCGGCCGCCCTGTCGATGAGCGGACGCAGAAGATCGGTATCGTAATTGGTACGGACGCCCTGAAGAACCGACGCGATTCGTTCAAGCCCCATGCCGGTATCGATCGAAGGCGCCGGCAGCGGGGTCAGCCGCCCCGATTCGTCGCGGTTGAACTGCATGAAGACCAGGTTCCAGATCTCCATGAACCTGTGGCCCTGATCGTGCATCGACGTGCCCGGAAACGACGGCCCGCGGTCGATGTAGATTTCGCTGCACGGGCCACATGGCCCCGTGTCGCCCATCGACCAGAAGTCGTCGGGATCCGCCACGATGCGATCGGGCGCGACCCCCGCCTCCGAAATCCAGAGCCGCCTGGCCTCGTCGTCATCGGGATGGACCGTCACCCACAGGTCGGCCGGTTTCAGTCCGTAGACATTCGTCAGAAGGTCCCACGCGTAAGCGATCGCATCCTTCTTGAAATAGTCGCCGAAAGAAAAATTCCCGAGCATCTCGAAGAAAGTGTGATGCCGCGGCGTCCGGCCGACCTCGTCAAGGTCGTTGTGCTTGCCGCTGACCCTCAGGCACTTCTGGCTGCTGGTGGCGCGCCGATAACCGGGGTCCCGGTAACCCGCGAACACGTCCTTGAACTGGACCATTCCCGCGTTGACGAACAGCAGGGTCGGGTCGGCCGGAGGGATCAGCCCGTGGCTGGCAACGATCCGGTGCCCCTTGCCCTCGAAGTACTTGAGGAATTTTTCCCTGATATCTGCAGATTTCACGATTTCCCCTTTCAGTGCGGATCCGCCGCCGTCAGGCGACCGGCGCGTCATTCACCGGGATCCCGAATTTCACGTATACGTCGCGTGTCACCGCCTCCAGCTCGGCGGGATTGTCTTTCAGGAACGCCATGGCCTGTTCACGCCCCTGACCGAGGCGCTTGCCGTTGTAGCCGAGCCACGAGCCGCTCTTTTCAAGGACACCGGAGGACGCGGCCAGATCGACCAGTTCCCCGAGCCTGTTCACGCCCTCGCCGTACATCAGGTCGAATTCGGCTTCGCGGAAAGGCGGCGCCATCTTGTTCTTGACGACCTTGACCTTGACCCTGGTGCCCGTCGTAGCCTGTCCGTCGCTGTCCTTGACGGCCTGGCCGCGGCGCACGTCCAGCCTGATCGACGAATAGAATTTCAGCGCATTGCCGCCGGTAGTGGTTTCCGGGTTGCCGTACATGACGCCGATCTTCATGCGGATCTGGTTGATAAAAATCATGCAGGTGCTGGACTTGGACAGCACGCCGGCGAGCTTGCGGAGCGCCTGGCTCATCAGCCTGGCCTGCAGGCCGACGTGTGAATCGCCCATCTCACCCTCAAGTTCGGCCTTGGGCACGAGCGCTGCCACCGAGTCGACCACCACGAGATCCACCGCGTTCGTGCGGACCAGGGTTTCGGCGATTTCAAGCGCCTGTTCGCCAGTGTCCGGCTGCGCCAGCAGCAGGTCCTCAACGGAAATACCGAGTTTTCGGGCGTAATTCACATCGAGCGCGTGTTCCGCATCGATGAATACGGCCAGCCCACCGGCACGCTGGCATTCTGCAATTGCCAGAAGGGTCAGCGTCGTTTTGCCGGACGATTCCTGGCCGTAGATTTCGACCACGCGCCCCTTGGGGTATCCGCCAATCCCGAGGGCGATGTTGAGTCCGAGCGACCCGGTGGGGATGACGGGTACCTTGTTGATCGAACTTCCGTCGTTCGCGAGCCGCATGATGCTGCCCTTGCCGAACTGACGTTCGATGGTCGCGACGGCGACGTCGATGTTCCGTTCCCTCTGCTCGGCGGTTTCAGCCGCCTTCGGCTGGATGTTTTTCGCTTCTTTTGCCATGTGGTTCCTCCATGAACCCGAACGGCCTGCAGCGGCCCGGCCGTCAAAAACTTCAGAAACAGGCGCCCTCGTCAAGCCTGACGATCCGCAGGCGCCGCCAGGACGACATCGGCGTCGTCCCGACCGGTTCCAGGATTCCGGACACCAGTGCGCCGATCCTGGTTGCCCCCGGAAGCGTCGAAAGGCCCTCGGGGCGTATGGCCGGCACGTCGCACGGCCCCGGGATCCATCCGAACACGAACCGGAGGCCGCCGGGGTCATCCAGGCCGGAAACGACTTCGACACCGGTCGATTCCAGGCCGGCGCGGACCGCGGCGAACAATTCCGGGAATTCGGGCGACGCAGACCATGCGCTGGACAGGATCAGCATCGATCCGTCGGGCTGTCGTTCCAGCGATGGCGGGTCGATGCGCAGTTCGAATTCACGCCCCCTGCCGAGACAGGCGACCCCGGCGCGCAAACCCATCGACACCACTTCGTCACGCGCCCTTTCAGGCAGGCGGGCGGTCATGAGCGCCACGCCGTATCGCTGCGGAGGCATCCAGACCGGCTTCACATCCCTGCCGAGAGCCTTGCGCAGTTCCCTGACCATCTGCAACAGCTGGTTGGCGAACACGACGGGCGGTTCAATCAGTATCGCCCCGATCCTTTCAGCCGGCGCATCAAGATTCGATGACATCCGAAACCCCAGTTCAGCCTTCGATACCGGGGTACGGACGCCCCGGGTGGAACGCGCAGCAGATTAGTTCATGATGCCCCGACCGGCAATATCGAAAACAATGTTTCCGCCGGCGCGCACGCAAGCCCACCGCCGGACGAGATCAAGGGCCGTTATCGCGGCGCAGCGCCTGATTTCGGCCCTGTTGCCGCTGAAACGTGATTCAAGCGCCTGCGCGCCATCGTTTGATGCCAGCCCGAACCAGACCGTGCCGACAGGTTTTTCGATGGTTCCGCCGCCCGGTCCGGCAATCCCGGACACGGAAACCGCCACATCGGTCCGCGTCAGTCGGCGGACGCCGGATGCCATGGCCATCACGACCGGCCCCGATACGGCGCCATAGCTGTCGAGCATTTCCTGGGGAACGGAAAGAAGCGCCGTCTTCAACAGGTTCGAATAGGCGATGACGCCACCCGCGTAAAATCCCGATGAACCCGGTACCGAGGTCAGCATCTGCCCGACCAGGCCGCCGGTGCATGATTCCGCGGTCGAAACGGTGAAACCGCCGGCCGCGAGGTGCCCTCCGACAACGGTTTCCATCGAACGCCCGTCAATCGAATACACTGCATCACCGAACTTCGCGCACAGATCCGCCACAATCCGGCCGTCCCCACTGCACTTGACCACGACTTCCGGATGCTCGTCCCAGCATACGGCGACCTCGCCGCCATCGCGTTCGAGTCCCCTGACGAATACGGACACATCTGAAAGTTGAGGCCCAAAAAGCCTGACGATCATTACAGTTTTGTCTTCCATCAAGGCCCCCCGGGGACGATTGGCGGACGTTTCCGTTGCGACGGCTATGATATCACAACGGGAAATGCGGAAACGGATTACGAAACGGCCGGAACCAGTGCAGCGGCGCCAAGGATCCCGGCGTCTTCCCACAATCCGCACATGACGATTCTGGTGCGCTCAACCAGGACGGGGTAGGCGCGGCCCCGCAGCTCGGACATCAGCGTCGGGCCGAAGGCATCCCATGATCGCGCCATGCCGCCGCCCAGGACGATCGCCTCGACGTTGAGCAGGTTCATGAAGGTCCCGATGCCCATGGCCAGGTAATATCCGACGTCGTGATAGTAGCGGCGGGCCTGCGGATGTCCCTGCATGGCCATTTCGAACAGGCGGCGGGGAAGGTCGGGATCGGCCAGCGCGGCGTCGGTCTCATCGCCGAACAGCCTGTCACGCCTGACGTAATTCCGGAGGCCTACCGCAGCCACGTACTGTTCGATGCAGCCGCGGCTCCCGCAGTTGCACGGGAAACCTTCCGGTTCGACGCCGATGTGGCCCAGTTCGCCGGCCATCCCGTCGGCACCGCGATAAACCCTGCCGTCCAGGAACAGTCCCCCGCCGAGCCCGCTGCCGAGCGTCAGACAGAGGAAGTCGCGCATCCCGCGCCCGGCGCCGTACACGGCTTCACCCAGTGCGATGACATTCGCGTCGTTGTCGAGGAAGGCGGGCAGCCCCGTCGCGCCCGAAAGCATCCGCCCCAGTTCGAAATCGTTCCAGGCGTCAAAATTCGGGGCCCGCACGATAACGCCCTCGGCGTGCCTGATGGCGCCCGGCGAACCGATGCCGATTCCGCGCGGCCGTTCGCCCGGCTCCAGGAACCTGCCGGACAGTTCTTCCACAACGCCCGCGAGGCGCCTCACGATTCCTTCCTGGCTGCGGTCCGGCGGATCAAGGTTCACGACAACCGTTCCGACAATCTTCTCGCCACGGACCATGCCGGCCTTGATTCTTGTGGCGCCCAGATCGATCCCGACAACCGGTTCAGGCATCATTCATTCTCCAGGACTCTCTGCAGGAGCTTGATGTCGCAGGGATAGGTAATCTTGAGGTTGGACGAGTCCGATTCGGCGACCAGCGCAGTGACGCCGTTGCGAAGGACAAGCTGGACATCGTCGGACATGTCGACGATTCCGGCGGTCAGGGCGGCCCTGTGCGCGTCGAGGATCAGCCCCGGCTCGAAAACCTGCGGAGTCTGGGCGTTCCACAACCCCTTCCTGTCCACAGGCGCCGCAATGCGCCCGTCCGAAACGGAATAGACGGAGTCGGTCACCATGCATGCGGCCGTGGCTGCCCCGGTCTTTTCGGATGCCTTCAAAACGTTTCTGACCAGTTCGGCGGTCGCAAAGGGACGGACGGCGTCATGAATCACCACACGCTTCAACGCAGGACCGCCGAACCGCGCCGCAAGGATCAGCCCCGAAAACGACGACATCTGCCTGGTCGAGCCGCCGGGGACGACATCCAGCACCTTCGTGTAACTGTTGCGCCCCAGGAAGGCCCTCGTGAAGTCAACCCAGTCGGGCGGCACCACGATCACGATGCCGTCGATTTCCGTCATCTGGTCGAAGAGGTCCAGCGCGAACGAGATCACCGGCCGGCCGCCAACCTCCTCGAACTGCTTCGGGCGGCGCGCACCGGCACGGCGTCCCATGCCGCCGCCGAGAACAACCGCGATCGTCCTGAACGACATTGCAATCCCTCCGGATCTCCAGAAACGGCCTCGCGTCAGGATAACAGCTATCACCAGGCTTCCCAAGTTCACGGTTGATTCCCTTGTTTCAGAAGCAACGCCAATCGGATAGAATCCGATAACCGGGATAATTTGCCCGACATTGAGGTCCAACTGCATGAATAAGGCTTCGATCTCCACAATCGCCGTCATGGCCGCCTTCGCGGCGGGATGCGGCTTCAACCAGGCCCCCACGGACGAAAACATTACTATCGACGTGCCCGTGGAAGACGCATGGCACGACACCGGCATGCCCGATTCGGGCTTGCATGACGACGGGCGTCCGGACGATGGCCCCCCGGATATCTCCGATAACGGCGGCACGGACCTGAACGTCCCGGTCGACGACGGTCAGCCCGACGGCGTTGCTCCGGACCTGATCGTCGATACCGCGATTCCCGACGAAGGGCAGCAACTGGATGTCCCCGGGGATGTCCACGTCCCGCATGGAAAAATCACCGTAATTCCGTACCTGATCGATTTCGGGTATGTCCCGCTCGGCGGAAAGGCGACCGTCCCGGTCACGGTCCGCAACGACGGCGATGCCGCGCTGCGCCTGGACAAATTCACGACCAACGGCCCGGCGTCCATCAAGCTCGACGTCGGATTCGAACCGCAGACATCCGGAATGAAGACGACCTACGTCGTCGATCCTCCGAAAAACCTGAAGCCCGGCGCCAGCTTCGACGGAACCGTCATATTCGAGCCGACCGCCGCGACCGAGGCGTACAGTGAAATCCGGGTATTTTCGTCGGATGCGTCGTACCCGGACGGCTACCTCATCCACGCGATGGGCAACAAAACGAAACCGGACGTCGACCTGAACCCGACGGCGATGGATTTCGGCGCCGCGGTCATCGGCTCCCCGTTGAGCCATGATCTTGTGATCACTTCGAACGGCGGCATGAACGTCAAAATCAAATCGGTGTACCCCGACGCCGACGCCGTGGCCGCCGGATTCAAGGTCGAATTCCCCGGGAAGCAGCCGACGGTTGCTGACCCGGTGACGCTGGCGCCGCTGCAGACCCTCACCGTCAGGGTCGTCTACGACCCGACGCGGGCCAGCCCGGTCGACTCAATCGGGAAGCCGGTGACCGAGGCGGGCCAGATCATCGTTTCGGGCGACATGTTCGCCGGCAACGAATTCCTCCGTGTGACAGGTTTCGCGGTCGATGGCGCATGCACGCGGCCGATCATCGAAGTCCTGAACGAATCGTTCGCGCAGGGCGACGGCTGCCCCGTCGATGAACTGGATGCCGAAACGAAAAATACCCGTATCTGCCGAACCGACGATGGATACGAGGTTCCGACCGGCACACTGCTGAAGCTGACCGGATCCCAGTCGTTCTCGCCGTTCGGCGCGCTTGAATCCTGGTCATGGTCCGCGTCGCAGCCTGAAGCCAACGGCGGCGTCTTCATCCCGGGCAGCGATGTCGTCAACCCGTCCTTCGCGGTCGGGGCCGGCGTCGACGAAACGACCCCTTACTACGAAATCTTCCTGGACGTGGCCGACGGCCTGGGCCACACGGCCTGCGCCCCCGATTCGCTCAAGATCGTGACGCGCACGGAAGTCAAGGCGGACGTGATACTTTCATGGACGCCGGTCAACCCGTTCACCCCGACGCCGCCGTACACAGGCCAGGATGTCGATCTCCACTTCACACACATGAACGCCGGCAAGGACGGCACCGAACCGGACCTGGATGCCGACGGCGTACCCGACAACTGGTTCGACCTGCCCTGGGACTGCTTCTGGTACTACCCGTCCCCGGCAAAGGATCTGTGGGGCGAGGCGCTTCCGTGGACGAACGACCTCGTACGGCTGCGCAACGACAGCGACGACGGTCAGGAACCTGAAGTACTGTCAATGGGGCTGGAATGTCCAAACGGCCGCAAATTCAAGGTTGGCGCATACTTCTTCGACGACCACGGATACGGCGACGTCTACGCGACGGTGCAGGTTTTCGTCAAGGGCCAGATGATGTACTCCTCCACCCGGCGGCTCCAGTCTCTGGACATGTGGTACGTCGGTGACCTGCAGTGCGTTACCGTCGGACTCGACAAAACCGGATCGTTCAGCGCCGCCTCTGCTAAAATCACCCATAATTACGTTAACGAAGACTTCGGCAACCCTTGACCCGCGGCCTGTTGATGCGTCACGGCCGAAACGCGACGGCGTTACAAAAGTTTTCGTGATTCCGGGCTCTTGACATTCTGACGCGGCGCGTTATTTTTCATTTGTCTGGCTTGGAGGAAACAATCATGGCTGGCAGGATCACGGATCAGATCGATTCCCTGATGAAGAAGGGCTCGAAGGTGGCCGAAATGGGCCACGCGGCCGCCGAAAAGGCACGCGAACAGGCTGAAAAGGCTGCGGAAATCGCCAGGGACAAGGCCGAAAAGGCCGCCGCCAGGGCACGCGAAATGGCCGGTGACAAGGGCCGCGCCGGCGTCGAAAAACTGACCGCGCTGACCGACAGGGTTCACAAGGAGAGCCTGGTGAAGGCGGCAGAATCGGTGCTGGACGAACTGCGCCACGTCGTCATGGCCCAGACCATTTCCGAAATCGCGGAGGTCAAGGACCAGAACGACGAACTCCGCCGCAAGATCGACGACATGCAAAGAATCTACGACAAGAAAATCGCGGATCTCCAGGCCGCCCTTGCGGAAAAGAAGACTGCGCCCCGTCCGCCCCGCAAACCCGCCGCGTCGTAGGGTTGTCCTACCTTTCGATGACGGCGCGCGACAGGTCGAGCACCTGGCGGTGTACGTCGCCGCCGACGGAATCCATCGTAACGACTGTCGGGAAATCCCTGACCCGGAACACCCACATGGCCTCCGGCACGCCGAATTCCGCAAGGAAGTGTACCCCGACGACCTCGGTGACCGCCGCCGCGAGCGCGGCGCCCGTCCCGCCGGTCGCGTGAAGGTACACGGTGCCGGTCGACGCCAGGGCGGACGCCGTCGATGCGCCCATGCCGCCCTTGCCGATGACCCCGGCGATACCGTATTCGCGTATCACGGCCGATTCGTACGGCTCCTCGCGTAACGATGTGGTCGGACCGGCGGAAACCGCACGCCATCGCAAGCCGTCCCGGACGACGACTGGACCGCAGTGGTAGATGAAGGCGCCGCGGAGGATTTCGCGCACCTCGTCGGGCCTGTCCCGGACCAGGCGCATGTGCGCGAGATCCCTGGCGGTCACCAGAATGCCCGAAAGCAGGACGCGGTCGCCGGCACGCAGTGCTGCCACGGATTCCAGCGCGCACGGCGATTCAATACGGAACGTGGACGGTTGCCTGTCCATAACCCATTACCATCCCGTCAGGGCGGAATCACGCCAGGACGCAGGCGCCATCGGCCGACACAAGCATCCGGCACCGGCGCGTCGCCCAGCAGCCGTATGCCACCGACACGAAAAAGCTGGCCGGGTGCCGCGGGAGAGCCGCTACCCTGACGCCCAGCACGGTCGGGCATCCACCGAGCCCCATCGGACCGATGCCCAGACGGTTGATTGATTCCACAAGCCCGCGTTCAAGTTCGTCAAACGGGCCCGGCGGATCGTCCAGACGGCGGAGCAGCTGCCGTTTGGCCATGGCCATCCCGGACGAACGGTCACCCCCGATGCACACACCCAGGATACCCGGCGCGCACCCGAAGCCCTGGGCGCGGAAAGCGGCATCGACCACGCATTTGCGGACGCCGTCAAGGTCCCGGCCGGCGCCTTCGAGATCGCCCGGCAGGCTGTACTGGCGCCCCATGTTTTCGCTGCCGCCGCCCTTGAGAAGCAATGAAATGGTCAAAGGCGCGGCCGGGTCGCTTTCGTCGTCAAAATGCACCTGCGGAATTCCGTCGCCAGTCCCGTCGCCGGAATTCCGGCCGGACAGGGCGTCCACGGAGTTGGGGCGGAGCAAGCCGTCTGAAACGCATGTCCGGACAGCGGAAAAAATCCGTTCGACCAGCACCCGCCGCGACACGAAATCCAGCCCGGTTCCAGCCACGTAGAACAAGGGTATTCCGGTGTCCTGGCACATCGGCACGGAACTTCCGGCGGCGATCGAACAGTTGTCGATGATTTCACCGAGCACGACCGCCGCGTTGCCGTCAGAGCGCGCCCTGCCTGCCGCCAGCGCATCCGCAACGTCCGATGGTATCGTGGTGGACGCCAGCCGGATCATTTCGATGATCTGCGATATTTCGGGCAGTAATGCCGGCATGGGCCATGCCCCCTGTTCAGCGCAAACCGAACGGCGGTGTCGACGGGTCCCGCCTCATGCAGTTACGTCCACGCTTGCACAGTTGCGAACACTCGAATCCGCGAATCATGTAGTCGTCAACGTACAGCAGCGACGCGACGACCTCCACCAGCGCCATGGCATCCTTGTAGGCAATCGCCGTCCTGTATTCGGCGTCCGAAAGGCCGAGCGGTCCGAAGGTGATCCGCATGTAATCCAGTTCGCGGCCGACATGCGCGTCGAACTGCGCGTCCTCGTGATGCAGGCGGTGGTCGTATTTCATCACGATTCCATCGAAAAGCGCCCACACGGGAGCGCCGGGCCGCACCACCTCGTTGGTGACGCGCCACAATCCCTGCCTTTCAAGCATGAATTTACGCAGCGCCAGTGCCAGATAGGAAACGACCTGGAAAACGTTCTGATCGGAATGTGCCGCGTGGGACAGCGTCAGCAGCGCCTGGAACGTGGACTTGCCGGACTTCTTGAACATCTTGTCCAGCGAATGAAGCATCCTTTCGTTCCAGTTGCGGGCGTTAACCTCGATCAGCAGTTGTTTGGCATTGTTCAGGATGAAGATGTTCTTGAAACACTGGTAGATTTTTTCTTCGTTTTCGTAATTGTCCAGCGTCTGGATGTTATGCATGCGGTCCGCGAGCTTGACCAGCGCGGCGGAAATCCTGACCGAGATGTCGGGATGGTTGAAGACCGAAGAAATGGATTTGTAATACAGTTCGACCTTGTGCCGGGTCAGGGTCCAGACGATTTCGACCACGCGTTCCGCGACGTCACGCGGAAAATCGCAGGCCGACGCCATGTCGATGATGTCGGATGCGAACTGACCGCGCAATTCCAGTTCGATTTCGGCGGGTGACCGGCCGGTTGCGCCCTTGATCTGATCGGCCCTGTCTTCCAGGACGTCATGCAGGAGGGCCGACGCGATCACGTGCGGCTGGCAGAGGCCAAGCTTCAGGAACATCGCCACGTTGGTCGGATGCGTGAACGAAAGTTCGCCGTTCTTTCTTCTGCCGAGACCTTCGTAGAGTCTTTCGGCCATCGAATAGGCGCCGGCAACGAAGCATCTGTCGCATTCCTGCATGCCGTCAACCAGTTCTTCAACCGGTACGGGCGAGGTGCGCCGCGGCCAGACCATCATCTGTTCGTACACATCGGCGGGAGACCTGTCCGACGCGAGCATGCCGTCGATCACCATTCCGCCGTTTTCGCCGCCATCATCCATAAGATCCCGAACCATTCAAAACCAGACCCAGTCTATGATACACACACGCTTCCCGAATAGAAGCCGCGCCTGAGGCGATTTCGGGACGGTCCATCAATTGCTGTAGAAAGACTGCCGGAACGCCGTCAGGAAAGTTCCACGCGGTTGCGTCCGTTTGATTTCGCCCGATACAACGCCTCGTCCGCCCTTTTCAGCAGTTCGACCTCGGATCCGGCGGTCTGCCTGCCAGACGCGTGCATCGACGCCACGCCGATCGACACCGTCACGACCCGGCCTCCCCGTTCCAACGGAACCGCCGTGCCGGCGCAGACCTGCCGGATCCGCTCCGCAACGCGCGCGGCGCCCTGCATGTCGGTCGCCGGAAGACAGACGACAAATTCCTCGCCGCCGAACCTTCCGGCGAAATCCGATATCCGAAGGCAGGAAATGATGGCCTCGGAGATGAACTGCAGCACGCGATCCCCGGCCGGATGACCCAGTTCGTCGTTGACCAGCTTGAAACGGTCGGCGTCGATCATCAGGAGACTCATTGAATTACCCTGGCGCCAGGTGCTGCGGAACATCTGCGAGTACATCTCGCCGAAGGCACGGCGGTTCAGCATCCCGGTCAGATCGTCGCGCATCGCGTCACTGGATATGCGGCTGCGCAGACGGAACTGGTGGGCCAGCAGTCCCGCACAACTGCAAAGCGTCCTGGCGCCATGAAGGACCGGGCCGTCGGAATAGTCCCCGCCCGCCAGCACCACCGCGCCCACCGCCACCCTGCCCGCGCCGGCCGGAAGCACCACGAGGCTCTCATCCAGTTCAAGCGTCAGTGCGTTGTCCGGTCCCAGCACGCGACGATTGGCAGATCCGCAACGAAAATCGGACGGCGCCGCCATCATGCTGCGCATCACCAGTCCGGGCAGCGTTCCCTGCACCTGAACCGGCCTTCCGCAGAGCGCCGCGGGCGCATCCCCGGCCACGGCCGCGACCCGGCAGGAAGACGGTTCGTCAGGCTCGGACACCACAACCACGGCGAGCCGCGATCCGGACTGCTGCATCACGGCGCCGGCGAGGGTTTCAAGGCACGAACGCTCATTTTCGCATTCAAGTATCCTGGCCGTGCCGTCAATCGTATCCAGCAACGGTCCGGCCGCCGTACCCGAAGAAACCGGCGCGGCTGCGGGCCGCCGACCGGAGGCGAAGAACTGCCGGCCGAACGACGAGAAAACCTTGAAGTCCAGTTCGTCCACGACATCCCGGTCACGGTCGGCCCACAGGAAACCGTCATGCCCGGGGAATACCATCGCGCCCCAGACAGCCACCTGTGCGGAGGAATACGGCACCGCCATCTCGCGGGCCCGGTCATGATTCATCATCATGGGCTCACCGGCCCTCAGCGCCGCCAGCGCCCCTCCCGGCGACGGGATGACCGTCCCCGGCTGCAGCAGGCCTTCGACCGCGTCCGAAGACACCCCCAGCACGATGCATCCGGTTCCGTCGGACCTGCAGCCGACCCAGGCAACCGCGCGAAGCCCGATGGCCAGCCTTAACGGTTCAAGCCACCCGACGCGCCCCGGATCGCCGGCATCCGGTGTCGTGCCTGTCCCGTTTCCCGACCCCATCGATGCCCCCGGAAAGAGACTGTTTCCATGCCTCGAAAAACGGCGCCAGATTATCAGGGTCGAGACATACGGTCAAACCGGCGACGAAGTGCCGCAGATACGCCATTTTTCTGGACTTGCCGCCTGTCGTAACTATTGCCGGAACGCTTTACAACGACACCGTCTGAGGGTATAATTCCGGCACCTGATTTCAGGGACTTCATAACCAGGGAATACTTAATGTCCACCGAAAAAAACGAATCCAACGGAAACGACGTTGTCGAGACCGCCGGCGGCTACAATGCCGAATCGATAAAGGTGCTCAAGGGCCTCGAAGCGGTCCGGACACGCCCCGGCATGTACATCGGCGACACCGATGACGGATCGGGTCTGCACCACATGGTGTATGAAGTCGTCGACAACTCGATCGACGAGGCCCTTGCCGGTTTCTGCAACCACATCCACATCGAAGTGCTGCCGGGCAATATCGTGTCCGTGGAGGATAACGGCCGCGGCATTCCGGTCGCGATCCACAAGGATACCGGACGGTCGGCGGCCGAAGTCGTCATGACCGAACTGCACGCCGGCGGCAAATTCGACCACGAAAATTACAAGGTTTCGGGCGGGTTGCACGGCGTCGGCGTTTCGGTCGTAAACGGTCTTTCGGAATGGCTCAGGGTCGACATCAGGCGTGACGGCGGCGCCTTCACGCAGACATACCTGCGCGGCGTGCCGGACGGCGATCTCAGCCGAATCGGCGACAGCGACGAAACGGGTACCAAAGTCACGTTCAAGGCCGACCTGACCGTGTTCTCCGACATCAACTACTCCTTCGAAATCCTGTCGCAGCGCTTCCGCACCCTCGCGTACCTGAACCCCGGGCTGCGCCTCAGCTTCACGGATTCCCGCCAGGAAGACGACGTCAAGACGGTTGACTACTGTTTCGAGGGCGGCATCGTATCGTTCGTGGAACACATCAACAGGCACAAGCAGTGCCTGCACGACAGGCCGATTTTCATCAGCGGCACCAGGGACGACGTCGGCGTCGAGGTGGCGCTGCAATGGACAAACGGCTACCAGGAAACGCTGTACTGCTTCACGAACACCATCATCAACCGTGACGGCGGCACGCATGTGGCCGGCCTGCGCGGCGCCCTGACCAGGACGATCAACAATTACGCGGAAAGCGAAAACCTCCTGAAAAATTTCAAGGGCGCCCTGTCGGGCGAAGACGTCCGCGAGGGCCTCACGGTCGTGTTGTCCTGCAAGGTGCACGACCCGAAATTCTCATCCCAGACCAAGGACAAACTGGTTTCGTCCGAGGTCAAGGGCGCTGTCGAAAACATCGTCAACGAACTGCTGGCCGACTTCTTTGAAATGAACCCCGGGATCGCACGCGCCGTCGTCGGAAAGACCATCGAGGCGGCCAGGGCCAGGGACGCCGCCAGGAAGGCGCGTGAAATGGTCAGGCGCAAGGGCGTGCTTGACGGCGCCTCGCTGCCCGGAAAGCTGGCCGACTGCCAGGAACGGGACCCGGCGAACGCCGAACTGTTCATCGTCGAGGGCGACTCGGCAGGCGGTTCGGCCAAGCAGGGACGCAACAGGGCGCACCAGGCTATTCTTCCGCTCCGCGGCAAGATCCTGAACGTCGAAAAGGCCCGTTTCGACAAGATGCTGGAAAGCGAGGCCATCGTCACGCTGATTACCGCGCTGGGCACCGGCATCGGCCCCGACAGCTTCGACGTGAACAAAATCCGGTATCACCGGATCGTGATCATGACCGATGCCGACGTCGACGGCCTCCATATCCGCACGCTGCTGCTGACCTTCTTCTTCCGGCACATGCCGGAGGTGATCGAACGCGGGTACCTGTACATCGCCCAGCCGCCGCTTTACAAGGTCCGCAAGGGCAAACAGGAAATGTACCTGATGGACGACGCCGCACTGGAATCGTTCCTGCTTGAAAACGGCATTGCAGGCACGTCCGTGCTGGCCGCCGGCGACATGTTCCCGCTTTCGGAAGAGGACCTCAAACGGTACCTCGGCAGGATATCGATCGCCAGGCGCCTGGCCGCACAGATCGACCTCGGCCAGGACAGCCGCGTGTTCAAGGCGGTGCTTGACGAATCCGACTTCGGTCCGGCGGATGTCAACCGCGCCGGCTCCGAAACCGTCGTGGGCAATATGATCGCGGCGTACCTGCGCAGGCTCGGGGTGGAACAGGAACCGTTCCAGGTCAGGCGCGACGACCACGACGACGGCACCGCCTCACTGACCGTGACCACGCGCAGGAACGGCAGCCCGGTCCGCACATACCTGGATGCGAAGGCCTTCGACCAGCATGAGGTGATGCAGTTCCGCCGCGTCATGAACGACATCCGCAAGGTCGCGCAGTGGCCCTACACCGTTTCGCTCGGCGACCGCGATATCCATGTGGACGGTCCGGACGAACTGCTTTCCCTGATAATGGATCGCGGCCAGAAGGGCATGTCGTACCAGCGGTACAAGGGCCTCGGCGAAATGAACGCCGAACAGCTCTGGGAAACGACGATGGATCCTTCCAGGCGCACGCTGCTGAAGGTGAACATCGTCGACGCGATCAAGGCCGACGAAATTTTCACGCTGCTGATGGGCGACGCTGTCGAACCGCGCCGCGAATTCATCAACGAAAACGCTCTCAACGTCATCAACCTGGACGTGTGACGCGTCCGGGGCGGGTCTTGCGGATGGGCTGCTACGTCGAAGAAGTCGAGTGTCTGTTCCTGTCCGCGATACGGAAGGGTCTTTGCCTGCGCGCATCCGACCTGGAAATCGTGCGGGACTGGGAATCGCGCGGCGTGCCCCTGGACGTGGTTTCACGCGGCATCGTCGGGGGGATCCGCAGGTTCCTGGCCGAATCCGAACCCACCGCGCCGCTTCCGTCCGCGCTACGGTACTACCGCACTTCGGTTGAAAAGGAATTCGAAACCTGGTCCCGCGCGACGGCAAGGGGGCTCGGAACCACCGACCGTTTACCGGCGCGCCAGGCTTCGCCCGCCGCCAGTGCGGCAGCGGAACCAACGTCGCTGGCGGATCGCGCCGCGGACGTCCTTCGTTCAAGGATTGCGACGTCGGATGATGCGGCGAAGGGCACGTTCGTCAGGGCGCTCGAACGCTTCGAGGCCGCGAGGTCACAGACTCCGCTTGCCGACCTGTTGTTTGAGATTGAAGATATGCTGGTTACGGAAATCGGCCAGTCGCTTTCACCCGGCGTGTTTGCCGATGTTCGCGCGCGCGTGGACGAATCCGTGCGGATTGCCGCGGAACGCGGCGTCGGGCGGCGGGCGCTCGAGGATCTGCGGCGCAACGGACTGCGGAAGGCGGTCGCGGAACACGTGGGTTTCGAAAGTTTCATCGAGGAAGTCCTGAAGGAACGGAAACACTGACGGATTTGATATGGATTGCCCGAAGTGCAAGGACCTGGGGTATGTGACGGATGCAGTCGGCGAATTCGCACGTGCCCGTCTGTGCGAAGCCTGCAGGGGCGAGTGTCCTGTCTGCGGCGGACGCGGCCTTATTATCGACAGCACCGTGTTTCCCGTGAAATCAAGGCCTTGCAACTGTACCCACCTGAAAACCAGAATCGCGTTGTTCAACGAGGCCGGCGTTCCGGCCAGGATGCACGCGAAGACCATCGACCTCTTCGAGGAACGCTGTGCCTCCCAGGCGGCAACGAAGCTGTTCATGCGCCGATTCATGGAAGACTACCGCCCGGGAAACCGCGGTTTCCTGCTGTGGGGTCGGCCCGGCACCGGAAAGACGCATCTTGTGTGCGCCATGGCCAGGTATTTCCTGCTTGAAAAAGGCTATTCGGTCAGGTTCATCGATTTCTTCCAGCTTCTGTCGGACCTGAAGGCAGGCTTCAGCGACAACAGGTCGGAAAGCGACCTGATATTGCCGCTTGTGGCCCCCGACGTCCTGATCATCGACGAGCTGGGCAAGGGGCGGGCGACGGACTGGGAGGTATCGGTGCTGGACCAGCTGATCAGCCGCAGATACAACGCCGGGAAGACGGTCATCGCCACGACGAACTACGATCCGAACAAGGTCTCGGAGTCCGTCGGGATGCCCGGCCTCATTTCCCGTATCGACGAACGCATCTATTCACGCCTTTGCGAAATCTGCGAATTCATGGAACTCAAGGGCGACGATTACCGGAAACGCTGATGGACTGCGGCCGAATCGCCCGGGAACCGACCTAAAGCTCGCGGCGCGCGCGGATGGCCCGCATCAGGGTGATTCCATCCAGGTATTCAATCGACGACCCCATGGGGATGCCGGTGGCCGGGCGTGTCACGCGGACCTGGACCCCGCGTCCCTCCATGATTCGGCGGATGTACAGGGCCGTGGTTTCGCCCTCGGCATCGGCGCCGGTCGCGACGATCAGTTCGCGTATGCCGTCACGGCGGACACGTTCGGCCAGTTCCGGAATCCGCAGCTTTTCCGGTGTAATCCCGCGAAGCGCCGAAACCGAACCGCCGAGTATGTGGTAAAGGCCGTTGTATTCGCCCATCCGTTCCACGGCCATCAGGTCGCCGACCGATTCGACGACACAAACCGAAGCGCGATCGCGAGACGGATCCGAGCAGAACGAACAGACGTCGCCCTCGGCGGGAAAACCGCAGACCGGGCATGGCCGGACGTGATCGATCACGGCCTGCAGCGCGGTCGAAAGGTCGGCGGCACGGTCGCCCCCACCGGCCATCATATGGAGTACGTACCGGAGCGCGGTCTTTTCCCCGACGCCAGGAAGCTTGCGAAGTTCGCCGACAAGCCGTGTCAGTGATTCGGGCAGTCCGTTCTTCATTTTGACACCCGGGGATGATTCATTTGCCGGATTCCGGCTCGATCGAGACAATCTCGCCGCCAAAAAGTCCAATCGTGCGGTTGACGACCGGGTCGCGCATCATCCGGCTTTCGACGTCCTGAGCCTGTGATGGCGTCGAGGCCGGAGCCGGAGCAAGTGCCTGTCCCGCCGCCTGGTTCAGGCGCGCGACGGCCTCGGCGACGGAGCCCTTCCCGGCGGTCGCGGCCGGCCTGGTCCACTGGGCTGGCTGCCGTTCGGCCTGGGAAGTCGACTGCGGCGCCCCGGGCGCGGCGGCGGGTGCGCGGGACGGATTCTGAGGCTGGGCCGGTGTCGATGGCGTCGGCCGCGTCCAGGCGGCCGGTGCAACCGTGGGGGACTGTGGCGCCGATGTCACAGGCGTTGCGACAGGGGTTCGTGCCTGTTCGACGGCAAGCGGTGCGCCGGCGGCAAGACGATCAAGCCTTTCGACCAGACCGGCGACCGCCGAAAATGCCGACATGCGTGCCGCCTTCACGATGGCCGCCTGCGCCAGCAGTTCGGGACTGCGCGAATCCGCGACACGATCGGAAGCGGTGACGAAAAGGTTCAGCAGGGCGGCCAGGTGTTCAGGGGTCCTGCCGGACACCAGTTTCATCATTGTGGCGATTTCAGCCTCGGTAAGCCCGGTTTCACGCGCGGCATCGGTACCCAGCAGGCGTACCCGCAGGCATTCCGAAAGGAACCTGGAAAGGTCCTTCAGCACCTGGCGCGCCGGAAGTCCGCGTTCGATGGATTGAGTGAACGCGGAGAACGCGCCGCCGGCGTCCTCGTCCAGGACCGCGCCAAGCATTCTTTCGAGGTCCCCGCGCGACCCGGTCCGAAGGATTTCCGACACTGCCGCCTCGTTAACGGTGCGGCCCGCAAAGGAAATGACCTGGTCGAGGAGGGAACACGCATCGCGAAGGCTGCCGTCGGCCTCGCGCGCGATCAGGCGCAGGCCTTCCGGATCGGCGTCGATGTCCTCGCGCCGGGCGATGTAGCCGAGGTGGTCGACCAGCGCCTGAACACCGATGCGCTTGAATTCAAAAACCTGGCAGCGCGAGGCGATGGTCGCCGGCACCTTGTGCATTTCGGTCGTGGCGAAAATGAAAACCACATGTGGCGGCGGTTCTTCAAGCGTTTTCAACAGCGCGTTGAAGGCCTCGGTCGTCAGCATGTGGACTTCGTCGATGATGTAAATCTTGTTGCGATCGCGGGTCGGGGCAAAGGCGACGCCGTCGCGCAGTTCGCGGATGCTGTCGATGCCGCGGTTCGAAGCGCCGTCGATTTCCTTGACGTCCAGCGAGGTTCCGGCCGTGATTTCGCGACAGGCCTCGCAGACGTTGCATGGAGTCACAGTCGGCCCTTCCACGCAGTTCAGCGCCTTGGCCAGCACGCGGGCGGCGGTCGTCTTGCCAACGCCGCGAATTCCCGTGAACAGAAAAGCATGACCGATTCGGCCCGCCTGAATCGAATTTTTCAGGGTGGTCGTCACGTGGGACTGGCCGACGATGTCATCAAACGTCTGTGGCCTGAACTTACGCGCGATGACCTGGTAAGACATGGCATTTGCCTGGAGGTGGGAGAAATACCGGGACGGGACACCCGCAACACTACTTACCGTTGCTTCCTTCCGGACCTGGCGGGGTTACGCAATAATCACGCCGCCCCGTCCCGGCAGACGAATATTACCCGGTCGCGACTCCGGAAGCAAGCCCCGGGGTGAAGT
>CAYYCO010000014.1:0-51513 GCA_964470365.1 uncultured Anaeromyxobacteraceae bacterium
CCGGGGGTGGCCTTCCGCGGATTCGAATTTGATGGTCTTGAGAACGACGAAGATGTAGTCGTCATGAAATTCCACATGGGGCGGCTGCGTGGTGTTGACGATATCTTCCAGCGTCAGACCGCCGACACCGAATCCGGCGCCAAGGCGTTCCACCAGGCCGACATCCTGCAGGCCATACACGTTAATCCATACCGGGTTCGGTCCACCGCGGAACGCCAGCGCCGCGCCGACGTCGCCGGGCGAGTGTTCCCGGACGCCGTCCGGTGCGAATTCCATCACGGTAATCCGCGAAATTTCCGTTTTGCGTTCGCCGACGTGAACCATGGCGCCCGGTGGCAGGCCGGCCTTGGCCGAACGCCTGGTCACGGACATGCCCCTGGTGCCGACGCGCCTCGCCTTTGCGGCGCGGGACGACTTTTTCATGTCTTACCCCGAAGGTTCAAGGTGTCTGGTACGGAAAGGATGTTAGCACTTCCGTGGCGGCGCGGGCGCGCCGACGTCATTCCTCGGCTGCCTGGACGTCCTGGAAGGTGGCCAGGAGGTCCTTCCAGCGGGCACCGCGGATTCCGTAAATGTCGGCGACCTTCTTCACGAACGAGGCCTCATCCTTTGCCGTGCCTTCGAGCCGGTCGTGATTTTCCAGCGGGATATCGAAAAGCGACAGCAGCGTGGCAACGACGTTTTCAGGCATCAATTCCGGCATGCGAAGGGGAATCGCCATGGCCGCGTCGTTCAGAGTCATGCCCTCCGAAGGCTTCGACAGCGCGTCCGCAAGCAGGTTGATGTCCAGCACGTCGTCGTATTCGAACCAGTCGGCGAAATTGCCCGCCAGGATCTGGAATTCGTCCTTCGTTTTCAGGCCGGCGACCCCGGCCAGCAGACCGACGAGGTCGATCATCGGGCGAAGCCATTCGATGACGTCCCACTTCCGTGGCGCGGGAATCATGACGTCGTGGTTGACGTAACCGGACACGAGGCCGTAGTCCTCGTCCTCCGGGTCCTCGCAGACAACGATGGAACAGACGCGGTACACGCCCTCCTTTTCGTGTGCAAGGGCGCCGGTCGGGATATAAACGACCCACGCCCCGTTTACGATTTCGGCATTGGTCAGGAAGTCGCCGTCATCATCAAGGAAAGGTTTGCGCCCCTTTATGAAAATCCCTTTCGAATCGCGTACGCCGACCCAGGCCTCCGCGAATTCCGGCAGTCCCTGCCCGGCCGCATCCATCTGGAATTTCAGCAGCGTGCCGACCTCGTCCGTGAAGACGTCGACCTTGTCCAGCCTGTATTCGCGGGCTTCCTTGTCGTTATCGATATCAAGTGAATGCATTGCGCCACTTCCGGCAAAAAGTCGGACCCATAATGCCCTAAATGGCAGCCCGATTCAAACAATCACGACAACAAACGCGCACACGCGCGCACTTGCCGTTTATAATGTCGTTTCCGCGATGTCGGTGACGGGCGGCTGTTTCGGGAATTACTGGAGGCATCACCATGGGTATCAGGAACATTTCAGGAATCGCGGCCCTTGCGGCCATCATGCTCGCCGGTTCGGCGACGGTGTCCTGCGGCGACGAAAACACGCCGGGCGACGACGTCACGGCCGACGTGATCCAGGATACGGCGACCACCGACGAATCGGTCACGGATCTGCCGGGCGAGGACACCGCCGGCATTGACGCTGACGACGCCATGCTTCCGGACGCCGGGGACGACACCGTCGACGACACTTCCGGAGATGTCCCGTTCGAATACCCGGATGCCGCCATCATCAACGCCGTGCGGAATTCGCCGGTGACGGTTGTCGACGAACCTTTCAAGCAGAAATTCGCCGAACATTTCCATTCGACCGACCGGCTGCCGTCGCTCGACGTGCGGAAAATCGCGACCATGGGCGATTATGTGGTTCTGGGAACGGCCGGCGGGCTCATGTTCAAGGCCCCGGACGACACCGAATTCACGCAGATATGGCCGGGCCTGGTGGGCGCCCCCCGCGAGGGCCTCGACACCGTGGTCGTCGACCTCGCCGAACTGATGTTCGACGAACTGGCCGTCTTCGTGACCGAACACACGATCAACCTGATTTCGCTGACCGACCTGACGATCACGTCGTGGGACGTTTCGGACAGCAAGATCAACTGCGTCGGCGTTTCCCCGTTCAACAACCGCATCTACATCGGCACCCCGACCGGCATCTTCCTGTTCGATTCCGCCGCGTCCGACGGGCTTGCCGAGGCCGTCCTGACCGAAATTCCCGAATTTACGGGGACCGACGTCAGGGACATCGTACTGGCCCCCGGGGCGGCAGACGTCTATGTGGCAACCCCCGACGGACTGGTCATCTACACGCCCGGCACGGGCACGAAAACCCTGTTCACCACCGCCAACAGCGGGCTTCCGGACAACAACGTGCTGTCGCTTCGCATGTGTCCGGATTACCTGGCCGCCGGCACCGCGACGGGATTCATGATCGCGAAAAGCCCGCAGGTAATGCAGAACATAACGGCCGGAATCGGCGGACTCGCCTGGGGTGAGGTCATCGGTATCGCCTGCGACGCGGAACATTTCCTGATCGGGCATGAAATGGGCGCGACGCTGCTGTCCCGCGACCTGTCGGAAAAGGACTACTTCTACGGGCTTCGCTGGATGGTCGACCAGACGACCTACGACGCCGAAAAGGAAGTGACTCACCTTGTCGGGAAGCGCCTCCCGGGCGTCGGCATCGATGCGGCGGGCAACCTCTGGCTGGGCGGCCCGTACGGCCTGACGCGGATCTACCAGACGGAACGCACGCTCGCCGACAAGGAAACCGCGTTCGACGCCATGGTCAACTACTACTGGCGCATGGGCGGTTTCTTCAGCAGCGACGGCTGGACGCCATCCCCGTGGGACCCGCAGTCCGAAATTTCGGTCGGCGACAAGGACAACGACGGCCTGTGGACACAAATGATGGTCGGCGGCTGGTGCTTCGCGTACGCGGCGACCGGCGACGAAAAGTATTACGAATACGCCCACCGGGCCATCCACAACATGTACAAGCTGATCGACTACCCGTGGGTCAGTTTCGAGGCGGCCGGTAAGGAAAAGGGCTTCATCGCGCGGTCAATCATCAGCCAGGAAACCGACTTCATCAACTGCGGCGGGGACTACGTGAACAACGGCGGATCCGGCGACTGCCCCGGCCCGGGCGAACCGTGCACGGTTCCTTGCGTCGACGGAAAAATGAACTACTACGACTACAAGGTCTGCTGCAGCGAGCGCGTGGGAAAAACCGACGGCACCGCCGGTGTCAAGGAAGGCATGTTCCGCTGGAACCCTGTCGAGGTGGATGGCAAGAAATACGTCTGGAAGGCTGACACCAGTTCCGACGAAATCGCGGGACATTTCTTCGGGTTCCCGCTGTACTACGACCTTTGCGCAAAGGACGACGCAGAACGGGCCGAGGTCGCGGCATACGCTTCCACGGTCGCCGGGTACATCGCCGACAACGCCATGAACCTGATCGACCTGGACGGCACACGAACGACTTTCGCGATGTTCGGCCCGGGTACCATCGGAATCGCGGTCGACGGGGTGGAAGACTGCATGACCGACGGGTACACGCTGGAAGACTGCATGGGCGCTTACTACGGCGGCGGCTGGCTGAATTCGAACGAGGGCCTCGCACTGCTCCTGGCGGCCTGGCACATGACGGGCGACAAATACTTCTATGACGTGTACGACGAACTGGTGACGACCAACAAGTATTACAACCTGGCCATCCCGACGAACGACACGCTGACCATCGTCAATCCGTCGATCGCCAACCATTCCGACCATGAACTGGCGACCTGCGCGTACACCACGGTCCTGCGGTACGAACCGAACCCCGACAGGCTGGCGCACTGGCTGGAAGGATACGGCTTCATGTACGAATGGGAACGCCCGGAACGCAACCCCTGGTGGGCTGCCACGGCGGCGCTCAGCGGATACCAGACGCCCGATGCCGAAAACGCCCGCCGGACCCTGCAGGAACTGCCCGACGACCTTCGCGAGTGGGCGATGGACAACTGCCACCGCAAGGACTACAAGCTGAACACCGCCAAGGATCGCCACGGCGAACAGCAGTTCACGTCGGTTCCTCCATACGACGAAATCCGGACCTTCTGGTGGAACGGCAACCCGTACGACTGCACCGAAGGCGGGAACGGCAACGGCTGGTCCAATCCCACCGTCTTCCTGCTTCCGTACTACATCGCCATGTACTCCGGCCTTATCACCGCCCCCGTTAACGAATAGAATCGCAGCCGGGTTCATCAACAGGTAATTCATCGTGAAGAAAGGCGCAAAGATTGCCATCATCGCCTCGCTGTCCATCCTGGGCGCGGGCGCGGCGGCCATGGCCGGTTACATGATCTGGGTTGGAATGCCCACGAAGGGGGCCGCGATCCCGACGTACGAAAGGATGAAGACCGCGCTGCTGGTGGTGGATCTGCAGGAAGACTTCACCGGCCCGAACGCGAAAAAGCGCATGAAACGGGCTGAAAGCACCGTCCTGGCCGCGGGCAGGCTTGTCGCGCAGGCGGTCGGGAACGGACAGCCCGTCGCATATATCCGCGCGATATACGACGATCCCGGCATACGAAAGATCATGGGCGGCCTGGCCGCGCCGGACGAACCGGGCAGCAGGATGGATGCGCGGCTGCCGGCGCTGCCGTCGATCCCGGAATTCACGAAGACGCGCGGCGACGCATTTTCGAACCCCGACCTGGACGCCTGGCTGCGCAAGAACAGCATAAACCACCTGGTGATTGTCGGCATCGACGCGTTCTACTGCGTGGACGACACCATCCACGGCGCGCTGAACCGTGGATACAAGGTCACGGCGGTGCTTGACGCGATAACGACCGGCACCAATCGCGCCGTGTCGGAAATCGCCGAAAAGTGGCGGGCCGCCGGCGTCGATATCCGCGAACATTGAATTCCGCAGATCCTTTGCATAACATCACATTGGTCATTTCACCCGGCCAACCATGCAGGCACAACGACTTATGACGAATGCCGTGAAAATACTTATGTGCTCGGCGGCCGTGGCGGTTCTTTCCACGACCGGCTGCGGCGAACCGGCCGGCGGGCAGGACGCGACCGGTGACGAGTCAACCCCGGACCAGGGCGGTACGCCGGACCAGGGCGGTACGCCCGACCAGGGCGGGTTGCCGGACCTGTCGGGATGCGAACCCTGTATCGATCAGATCTGCGAATTTTACATGAGGTGCGCTTCACGGACGGGATACGTCAGCGCCGAAAACCGCTACGACCGATGCCGCTGCATTGACTCGTGCGACTATCACGGATTCACGGAATGCCCGGACGGAACCCTGTGCTATGCGTCATCCTGGCACGAGGACGGCACCGCCGACGACATGCCCTGCCGTGCAGACGAATGCAATCCCGACGAGGGCCGGGGATGCCCCGAAAAAATGTTCTGCGACACCCTGCCGGGGGTCTGCGGTGGACCTGGAATCTGCAATTACGCGGGGGCCGGTGGCGACTATCTTTTTGAAAGCGGGGAACTGGACTGGACGTACACGTGCGGCTGCGACGGCGTCACGTACCAAGGGATCCGAAAACGGCTGGAGGCAGGCGCGTCAGTCGCCCGCGAAGGCCAGTGCTGCGTGCCGGAACGGCTTGGCCTCGATGCGCCGAACGCGGCCGGTCACACGATGTGGACCGCCTGCGCCGCGAAGGACGCGTTGGAAGGCCTTCCGACGGATTTGTCTGAAATGGTCACCGACGCGCGGTACGGCGAACACGGGTACACGCTGGGCTGCGCCGCCGGCGACGGCATCTATATGGGCGACCTTGCCCTGACCGCGGACGGCGCCGTAGACCCGGACCAGTACGACCGGCTCTGCCGGCTTGCATCGTTCCCCGGGTTCTACAACATCGCCGGGCACGCCGCCGATTACTGCGAAACCGCCTGCTGGACCGGGCTGGAATGCGGCGAAACCGACTGCCCGTCAATCTGCGGCTGCTGCCCTTGCGAAACGGGAACGAAGCGGTGCTTCGACATTCACGGTTACTCCGCCTGCTCTTCTGCGGGCTGCTGGGCGCTGCCCAGGCGGCAGTGCGAAATCCATTCCGCATGCGTGCAGGACGGTGGGGATGTGCGCTGCGAACCATCCTGCGATGTCATGTACGACGTGCTTTTCGCCATCGCCATCGGGAACGGACAGGTATGTAACGAATACACGACGTGCAGGGCCATCCCCGGTCTCTGCGACCGCGCCGATGGCCCCTGCTGGGTGCCGTGGAACGGAAGCAACCTTGGCGGGGATATGTCGGGGTTGCAGGAACACTGGCTGGCCGAGGGATGCTGGGACCAGGAAGCCTGCGGCTGCGGCCCGGCGCCCGCGGCCGCCTGTGTGGACGACCGATGCGTCCTGGATTACTGAAGCAACATATGCCGACAGGTTGACGTGTATCGAAGACGGGGAACGCGCTTCATGCCGCGCGCCGGACTGAACGCCCGGGGGTTACGGCGTGCCGGTGACGGTGAGGGTGTACGGGTTGTTGCGGTCCGAGCCCTCGCGGGACATGACCACAATGTAGTACGTCATACCGGCCACGACCGGGGTGGTCATGGTCTGGACGGGCACGTCGTCCTCGTAGCCCTGGGCGATTCCGGGGAAGTCCGTGCTGGTTTCATCGAACATGTACATCCAGTTTTCAAGTCCGTTTTCGTTGTCCGGGCAGGAATACCAGCCCTTCGCGTCGTACGACGCCGTGAAGTCCCACGTCACGGTGACATTCTGGCTGGCGTTTTCCGGCACCGTGAACTTGAACCAGTCCCAGTCGAAATACTGCCAGCCGTATGAACCGGCGGTCAGCGAGCCGCCAAGTTCCAGGGTGCCCATGTCGTATGCGTCGGTGTAGTCCTCGACCTCGCCGACCGTCGAATCGCCGACGAAGGGCTGGTCGTCCTCGAACCATCCGGCAGAGTACTTGAACGCGAACCTGTACGGGACGGACTGGTTTCCGGGGGCCGCGAACGTCCTGATGTAATAATCCGCGCCGCCGTAAACGTACTGCTGACCGTGATTCAGGCCGCATTCCCCGTTGTAGGGAACGGTCCATTCAATCGCGTATTCGTCTTCCAGTTCTTCGGGCCCGTTTTCACCCATGCGGATGACGGCGCCATTGAAATCGACCAGCGGGTATCCCTCGCCATCGACCAGCGGTTCGATGTACGCATCGATGGCGATGTATCCCGGCCAGTCGAGATGAATCTTGTACCAGTCGATGTCATTCCAGTACCAGCCGTACGACTGGACCGAAACCTCGCCGTTTTCATCCAGGACCAGTTCGGTCGCGTCCCGCCAGGTGTCGATGGAGCCGAAGTCCGCCAACCCTTCCACCGCGGGCTGGTCGACTTCAAGATCGTCACCGGGAACCATAGTGACGCTGACCGTGTAGGGGTTGGCCTGGTCGTAACCGGGGAAGAATTCGCCGTCGCCGTAACCGGCCAGCTTGAACGCGTACCGGCCCTGCGAAGCCAGGACCGACATCTGGACGTCGATCGTCGTCAGGTCGCCGTTGACCGGCGGCATCACAAACGGTGTGCCGTCGTATTCCGAAGTCGCCACCGAAACGTTCGATTCCAGCCACGAGTCGGTATACGCCGCGAAAAACATCCAGTTGATGCCCATCGCTTCATACGAATCGGTGAAATCGATGTGAATGTTGACGATCCCGTCGGCCGTCGGGCAGAACGCGTACCAGTCCTCGTCGCCGTCAAGGCCGATGTACCCGCTGACTTCCTCGCCCATGATGATCGGCTGGGCGTCCACGAACGCGTCGTTTCCGCCGCTGCGGTTGAATTCCTCGATTTCGACCTTCGTCGGGTAGGGGCACAATTCAACCGGACCGGTGTCCTCATCGACATCCGCCGGCACGTCGGCCTGCGCGGTTTCCTGATCGACATCCGGCGCCACGGCGTCCGCCGCCACGTCTTCACCGCCGACCTCGGTGACCGCCGTGTCCGCGACCGTCGTGTCGCGCCCCGTGTCGTTCGTCCCGTTGTCCTGCATGACATCAAGATCCTGGACATCCATGGCGGCATCCTGGTTACCGCCCTCATCGTTCCCGTCCTGGTTCGAGCCGCACGCAACCAGCGCCATCACGGCCAGGACCGGCAGAAGCCTCAAGTTGTTCATTTGTCGTCACCCTGAAAAGATGCACGGATTATACACCCGCCGAAGCCGGGTGGAAGGCCGGCGGGGCCGTTCACGTCCGACAGTCGCTGACATGATCTATTGCACCTGCGCGACGTCCCGGGATATCATCCGGGCGAACAAAAACATTCCCCATCGGAGGAAACAGATGAAGAGGTTCCCATGGCTTCTTGCCACCATCACCGTGATTGCACTGGCAGGATGTGGCGGCGGTTCGAACGGCGACGACGTAATTAACGATAACGGCACGGACGTCATGCCGGTCGACGAAGGCAACCCGGGCGAAGACACGAATGTCCCGCACGACACCGTCGAACCACAGGACACCACGGCGCCCGAAGACACCTTGGCGCCCGAAGACGTTGCGGAAGGCGGCCTGACGCCGCCGGATCTGCGGACCACGTACATGTATCGCATGCACACGGGCGCACCGGGGGAATATAAGGACTTCCCGGGCCTGCTGCAGGAAGAGACGGTCGAATACGACGGTGAGACCTGGTACCGCGGGCAGGTCGGCAACTTCACGGCCGACGCCGGCGAAGGACTGACCGTTTATGTGGCGCCTGCCCTGGACGAAGAAATGGGCGTCGGGCTGGCGTTCAAGGCCTGCGAGGTTTACAACGGCCAGAAGGAACCGCAGTTCTGGTACTCGTTCACGCCTGCAATAAAGGCATGGGCCAATGTCCCGGTCGGGGATAAGCAGACGGTGACTGCCTCCGGCGTGCTGGGCTTCAGCGTTGACGAACCGATGTCGATGGAAGCGACGGTCGAATACACGCTGGTCAGCAAGAATGCCTCGGTTGAGGTTCCTTACGGCACGGTGGACGGGTGCTACCTCTATTCCGTGGACGCCTGGGAAGCGATGGGCGAAGAGGAACCCTACGGACCGATGCACGTCGACGTGTACGTCAAACCCGATTTCGGCATCGTCCGCATTTCAATGGTGCCAGGATACGACGCGATGGAACTCGTGTCCGTCACGTTCCCGTAACCCGCCCACCCACAAATTTCGCGGATCCGATCAAATTAGTGTTGCAATTTTTCCTGCCTGTGATATTAATCACAACAGCTCTTTGGCGACAGAAAAATTCTGTTAACAAATCAGCACCTTCAAACCAACTTGCGCAGACTGACTGCGCCAGAGGTTACAGGATGCTTTCCGAAAAAACGGTCGAGAGGCTCAGCGAATACAGGCGCCACCTGTCGGATCTGCAGTCCCGCGGCGTCGAATACGTTTTTTCCAGCACCCTTGCAAACGAAACCGAAGTGACTCCGGCCCAGGTCCGCCGCGACATGATGAACCTGGGGCTCACCGGCAGTACGGCCCGTGGATATTCCGTCAACGAACTGCTTTCCCACCTGCGCGAACTGCTCGACCAGCCGATGTCGACCCGCGTGGCGCTCATTGGAATCGGAAACCTCGGCATGGCCCTGCTGGCACACTTCAAGACCCGCCCGGGCCACGCGAACATCGCAATGGGTTTCGATCAGGACCCTGAAAAATGCGGCCGCGTGCTTCATGGCTGCCGCATCCACAACACCCGTGATCTCGAAGAAGAGATCGCGGCGAGCGGAATCAAGGTGGCCATACTCTGCATCCCGGCGGCTGACGCCAACAGGATGGCGCTCAGGCTTGCGAACGCCGGCATCACCGGCATCCTGAACTTCGCACCAGTCAAACTCAAGGTCCCATCCTGCGTATGGGTTCACAACATGGACCTGACCGGGGTGATTGAAAAAGTTGGCTATTACGCCGTCAGGGGCACTCGGGCCCCGGGCGATCACGAACAGATGGTGGCGAGATGAATGACCAGATCCAGGAAATCCTCGGTCGGTATTCCGACGCTGGAAGGGACAGCCTGATCCCCCTCCTGCAGGACATCCAGAAGGTGGAAGGCTACTTGTCGAGGGAAGCCGTCGTGCGCGTTGCAGAGCACTTGAAGATTGCTCCCAGCAAAGTGTACGGCGTCGCGACGTTCTACAACCAGTTCAGGTTCCAGGCGCGCGGCAAGTACAACGTACAGGTCTGCCGCGGGACCGCGTGCCATGTCAAGGGTTCGGCGGCCGTGCTGGAGGCGCTCAAGCGCAACCTGAAGATCGAGGCCGGACAGACCACGAAGGACGGAATGTTCAGCCTGGAAATCGTCGCCTGTATCGGCGCCTGCGGCCTGGCCCCGGTCATCGCAGTTAACGGCGAATTCCACGCCGGGATGACGCCCGACAAGGTCACACGGGTACTGAACACCTACCGAAGGAGGGCTGAATGATGCGCCCTGTCAACACTGCAACCGACCGGCTCTCCGGGCGGGAATTGAAGAACGAACTGCTCCCCGTGATCATGGGCAAGATCGGCGGCGACGACGACGCGATGCGGATTCTGCGGCGCGAGGTCGTGGCCCGGCCGACGATATTTATCGGCATGGGCACGTGCGGTCTTGGCGCCGGCGCGGCCGCGACACTGCAGGCGATCAATGATTACCTGAAGGAACACGACATCGACGCCGACATCGTCCAGGTGGGCTGCATCGGGCTTTGCGCGTACGAACCGCTGGTCGATGTACAGGTTCCCGGCAGGCCGCGCCTGTCCTTCCACCATGTCACCGCGGATCGGGTCCACCCGATCCTGGACGGGGCGTTTGCCGACGACCTTCCGGACGACATCCGCAGGAAAGACGTCCTAATGCAGTTCACCCCCGGTCCCGAGGATACCCCCTGGGAAGGCGTGGTCTCGATCAAGGATCATCCCTTCTTCGGACCGCAGACCCGCTGGGTCCTGGAAAACTGCGGCATGATCGATCCGTCCAGCGTGGCCGAATACGTCGCGCGCGGCGGCTACAAGGCCCTGGCAAAGACGATATCCACCATCACCCCGCCGGAGGTGTGCACCCAGGTTGAATTCAGCGGGCTGCGCGGACGCGGGGGCGGCGGTTTCAAGACCGGTCTCAAGTGGAAGTTCGCGCACGAGGCGCAGTCCGACCAGAAATACCTGATCTGCAACGCCGACGAGGGCGACCCGGGCGCGTTCATGGACCGCGCGGTCATCGAGGGCGACCCCCACCGGCTGGTCGAGGGCATGGCGATTGCCGCGTACGCCATCGGCGCGTCGAAGGGCTACGTCTACATCCGCGCGGAATACCCGCTGGCCATCGAACGACTCAAGGAAGCGATGAAGGTCGCGCGGGAAGTGGGCCTGCTGGGCCACAACATCCTGGGCAGCGGCTTCGATTTCGACATCAAGATTAAGGAAGGCGCGGGCGCGTTCGTGTGCGGGGAAGAAACCGCGCTGATCAACTCCATCGAAGGCAAGCGCGGGATGCCCAGGCCCCGGCCGCCCTACCCGGCCTCCCGCGGCCTGTTCGGCAAGCCGACCGTCATCAACAACGTCGAAACGCTGGCCAACCTGCCGATACTGATGCGTAACGGCGCGGAATGGTTCGCGTCGGTCGGCACGGCCGGTTCGAAGGGCACCAAGGTCTTCGCCCTGTCCGGCAAGGTCACCAACACCGGCCTGGTCGAAATCCCGATGGGCACCACCATCCGCCAGATCGTCATGGACATTGGCGGCGGCGTTCCCGGGGAACACCAGTTCAAGGCCGTACAGATCGGCGGCCCGTCCGGCGGCTGCATCCCGGACAGCCACCTGGACACGCTCGTGGACTACGAATCGTTGAAGACGGTCGGCGCCATGATGGGGTCCGGCGGCCTGGTCGTGATGGACGAAAAGACCTGCATGGTCGACCTGGCGAAGTTCTTCATGGACTTCATCCAGCGCGAAAGCTGCGGCAAGTGCATCCCCTGCCGCGAGGGCACCAGGCGCATGCTGGAAATCCTCCAGAGGATTACGCGCGGGCGCCGGAACGAAAAGGATATCGAGGCGCTGGAAAGGTTCCAGGGCGTCGTCTATCTCGAACGCCTCGGAAAGGTGATCAAGGACACGAGCCTCTGCGGACTGGGACAGACTGCTCCGAACCCGGTCCTTTCGACGCTGCGCTGGTTCCGCGAGGAATACGAGGAACACATTTACGACAGGAAGTGCCGCGCAGGTTGCTGCACCGAACTGCTGCAGTATTCGATTGACGCCGATAAGTGCATCGGCTGCACGCTGTGCGCGCGCCACTGCCCGGCGGAGGCGATCATGGGCGCCCCGAAGAGCCCCCATTACATCGTCGCCGACAAGTGCATCGGCTGTGGAACCTGCCTTAACGACTGTCGCCACGGCGCGGTCATGGTCGAGTGACGGGGAGGACCGGAAAATGATGAAAATACTTGTAAACAATCGCGAAATCGACGCCAACCCCGGCGAGATGCTGCTGGATTCGCTGAATCGCGCCGGCATCAAGGTTCCGACCCTGTGCTACATGAAGGATTTGTTCCCGACCGGCGCGTGCCGCATGTGCGTGGTCGAGATCGAGGGTATGCCGGGCCTGGTCCCGAGCTGCGCATTCCCGGTCCGCGAGGGTCTGAAGGTCCAGACTCATTCCGAACGCGCGGTGCGGGCCCGGAAGACCATCCTCGAACTGCTGCTGTCGAACCACCCGGACGACTGTCTTTACTGTTCGCGCAACGGCGAATGCCACCTGCAGAACCTGTCCGAGGAACTCGGAGTCCGCCAGCGCAGGTACACCGGGCTGAAGTCCAGCCACAAGCCCGACACGTCCAGCCCGTCGATCGTGCGCGACCCGAACAAGTGCATCCTGTGCGGCAAGTGCGTCCGCACATGCGAGGAAATCCAGTCCGTCGCGGCCATCGACTTCGCGGGCCGCGGTTCCAGGACCACGGTCAGCACGGCGTTCAACCGTGGTCTTAACGTGTCAAGCTGCGTCGACTGCGGACAGTGCATACTTGCCTGCCCGACCGGCGCGCTGACGGAAAAAAGCAAGTTCAAGGAAATTTTCGCGGCAATCGACGACCCGCAGAAGTTCGTTGTCGTCCAGCACGCCCCCGCGGTTTCCGTAACCCTGGGCGAGCTGTTCGGTCTGAACCCGGGCGTCGACGTCGCCGGCGTCATGAACGCGGCGCTGCGCCGCCTCGGCTTCGATCGCGTGTTCGACACGTCGTTCTCGGCAGACCTGACCATCATGGAAGAAGCCAGCGAGCTGTTCCATCGCGTCAAGACGGGCGGGAAGCTTCCGATGTTCACGTCGTGCTGCCCGGCGTGGATCGATTTCATGGAACAGAATTATCCGGACATGCTGGACAACCTGTCCACGTGCAAGAGCCCCCAGCAGATGCTTGGCGCCGTCATCAAGAGCTTCTACGCCGAAAAACAGGGACTGAAACCGGAAAACGTGTATGTGGTTTCGGTCATGCCCTGCACGGCCAAGAAATACGAGGCCCAACTTCCGACACATTCCAAGGAAGGCTATCCGGACGTGGACGCGGTCATCACGACCAGGGAACTGGCCAGGATTATCAAAATGCGCGGCCTGCACCTGGATTCGATGGAACCGGAGGGCGCCGACACGACGTTCGGTGAACGCAGCTCGGCCGGCAAGCTGTTCGGCGCGACCGGCGGCGTCATGGAGGCGGCAATCCGCACGGCCCACTACCTGGGCACCGGCGGCGAACTGGACGACCTCAAGGTAAAGGCGGTCCGCGGCCTGGACGGCGTCAAGGAAGCGCACGTCAAGATCGGCGATCTGGAAATCGGCGTGGCCGTGGCCCACACTCTCGGCAATGCCAGAAAGCTGGTCGAGGAAATCCGGAACGGACGCAGCGACCTGCACTTCATCGAAATCATGTCGTGTCCCGGCGGTTGCGTGGGCGGCGGCGGACAGCCGATCGGCACGGACGTCGAAGCTGTCAAGGCTCGCATGAAGGCTCTGTATGCCATCGACAAGGACGACGAACTGCGGGTTTCCCACAAGAATCAGCAGGTTCAGCGCCTTTACGACGAATACCTCGGCAAGCCGCTCGGCGAACGGAGCCATCACCTGCTGCACACCGAATACAGCAGGCGCGAGGTTGATTTCTAGCGCCGGGTGCGCCATTGTTGACGTGCCTGTTTCCGGAGGCCTGGCCCATGTCACTTCCGCTGGTCACCACAATCGGGGATCGATGCCGGGTGTGTTTCACCTGCGTACGCGAGTGCCCCGCCAAGGCGATCCGCATATCCGGGGGCCAGGCCGAGGTCATCAACGACAGGTGCATCGGTTGCGGCAATTGCGTCCAGGTGTGCAGCCAGAAGGCCAAACAGGTGATGTCGTCCATCGACGACGTCCGGACCCTGCTGGCCACGCCTGGCAGGCGCGTTTCGGCGTGTCTCGCTCCCAGCTTTCCGGTGGAATTTTCAGATTATCCGCCGGAGGCCTTCCTGGGCATGGTCCGGGCGCTCGGATTCGAACTGGTCAATGAAGTGGCTTTCGGCGCGGACCTGGTTTCCGAACGCTATCACGACCTTGTCCAGCAATACTCCGATACCGGAAGGCACTTCCTTGCAACGGCCTGCGCGGCGGCCGTCAAATATGTGGAACACCTGGCGCCGCACCTGACCGATTCGCTGGCGCCCGTCGCTTCGCCGATGGTTGCGATGGCGCGCTACGTCCACCGGATGTACGGCGACGACGTGGCCGTCGTGTTCGTCGGCCCGTGCATCGCCAAGAAGGCGGAGGCAATCGAACTGTCCCGCGGCCAGATCGACGCCGTGCTGACGTTCGTGGAACTTCGCGACATGTTCCGCGATGCGGGCATCGCTCCGGATTCAGTCGAACCATCCCGATTCGATCCCCCGCTGGCCAGGCTCGGCGGCATCTATCCCGTCAGCGGCGGGCTGATGCAGACCGCGAAAATCGACGAGCGCCTGATGTCCTCCGACGGCGCCGTGGTCGACGGCCACAACACGTTCGTCGACGCGATCCGCGAATTCGAATCCGGTGCGATTCACGCGACTCTGGTGGAAGTGATGGCCTGCAACGGCTGCATAATGGGGCCTGCCGTATCCGCGACGGTGCCCCTTTACACACGGCGCGCGATGATTGCCGAATATGTGCGCAGCCGCATGGCGGACTTCGACGCCGACAGGTGGGTCGAGGACATGCACCGGTATCCGGATCTCGACCTGTCGCAATCGTATACCGCCGACGATCGCAGGATGACGACGCCCAACCGGGAAGAGGTTAACGACATCCTGCGCAACATGGGCAAGAATTCGTCAAAGGACGAACTGAACTGCGGCGCGTGCGGTTACGACACGTGCCTCGAACACGCCATCGCGATTCATCAGGGCCTTGCCGAAAGCGAAATGTGCCTGCCCTACGCAATCGACAAGCTGAAAAGCTCGGTGGCGGAACTGGCGGACGTCAACAAGCGGCTTGAACACGCGCAGCACGCGCTGATCCAGGGTGAAAAGCTGGCCAGCATGGGGCAGCTTGCGGCGGGTATCGCGCACGAGGTGAACAATCCCCTGGGCGTGGTCCTGATGTATTCACACATGCTGGCCGAAGAATGCGACGCGAATTCCGAAATGAAGGAAGACCTGAAGGTCATTTCGGACCAGGCCGACCGCTGTAAGAAGATCGTGTCGGGTCTGCTGAACTTCGCCCGGCAGAACCGCGTGCTGCTGCAGCCCACCAATCTGGGGAATTTCGTGAAGTCCGTTCTGCTTGGTCTTCATGAACACGAGGGTGTCACGATTGAAACCCAGCTTCCGCCCCCGGACACGATGGCGGAAATCGACTCCGACCAGATGCTGCAGGTGTTGACAAACCTGATGTCAAACGCCATTGAAGCAACGTCGGAAGGCGGAAAGGTTACGCTTACCTGCCAGGTGACGGATCGGCAGGTTATTTTCAAGGTCGCCGACACCGGGTGCGGGATCAAGGCGGAACACCGGGACAGGATCTTCACGCCTTTCTTCACCACGAAGCCGATCGGCAGGGGAACGGGCCTCGGCCTTCCCGTGTCTTACGGCATCGTAAAGATGCACCGCGGCGACATACGGTTCGAATCGAATGCCGACCCCGAACAGGGGCCGACGGGAACGACTTTCTTTGTTACCGTGCCAAGGTACGGCAACAACGTGTGAAAAGGTGGACAAAATGAACGAACAGAAGGGTAACACCAAGGGCAAAACAATCCTGCTTGTCGACGACGATGTCGATTTCCTCGACATCACCGAATCCAGGCTCAGGAAGGACGGATTCACGGTCGTTCGGTGCGAGGGCCAGGTGGCCGGCGAGGAATTCCTGGACGGCGGCGGCGCGTTCGACCTGGCAGTCGTGGATCTCATGATGGAATACATGGACAGCGGTTTCGTGGTGTGCCGGAAGATCAAGAAGGCCGATCCGAAAAAGCCCGTGATAATGGCGACCGGCGTCGAGGGTGAAACCGGACTGGCTTTCAGCGCAGCCACCAAGGAAGAACGGTCCTGGATCCAGGCAGACGTGATGCTCGAAAAGCCCCTGCGTTACGACCAGCTCAAGAAGCAGATCGACCTGCTTCTGCCGGTTGACTGAACATTATCGACCGCTTGCCGACCGGGAGGTGCGCCGTGGATGAACTTCGCGTACTTGTCGTTGACGACGAACTGGGCATTCGGATGGCCATCGCCAAGGCGCTTCGCGGCGTCGTGGTGGAAGTCCCCGAATTCAATTCCAGTTTCGCGCTGACGACGGAATCGGCCGAATCCGCGGAAATCGCGCTTGAGATGATCCGCCAGTCGCCGCCCGACATCCTGCTGCTTGACCAGAAGCTGCCCGGCATGTCGGGCATCGAACTGGTCGAAAAGCTGGCGTCGGAATCGATCGGCGTGCTCACGATCATGATCACGGCCTACGCATCGCTCGAAACGGCTGTGGCGGCCACGAAAAGCGGCGCGTTCGACTTCCTGGCCAAACCGTTCACCCCGTACGAACTGCGCGCCTGCCTTTTCAAGGCGGCCAAGCACATCGTCCTGCAGCGCCAGGCCATGAAGCTGGTGGCCGAAAGGAAGAAGGTCAGGTTCGAATTCCTGTCGGTCGTCGCCCATGAACTGAAGTCCCCGACCGCCGCGGTCGAGGGCTACCTGATGATGATGAAGGACCGGGTGGTGGGCGATCAGCTCGACGACTACAACGACGTGGTCGACCGGGCGATCTTCCGGCTCAGCGGCATGCACAAGCTGATCGCCGATTTGCTGGACCTGACCAGGATCGAATCTGGCAGCAAGCGGCGGGAAATCGGCACGGTCGACGTCAGGCGCATCGCCGACCTGTCGGCCGAGGCCGGCCGGGAACGCGGCGCGCCCCGCGGCATCACGGTCAACGTCATTTCGGACGGCGATACGACGATGACGGCCGACCCCGGCGAAATCGAGCTGATCCTGAACAACTTCGTGTCGAACGCCGTCAAGTACAACCGCGACGCAGGCAAGGTGGACGTGACGATCGGCCGGCGCGACGACGGCCTGATGCACCTGACGATTGCCGACAACGGCATCGGCATGAAGCCGGACGACGTAAAACGTCTGTTTGGCGAATTCGTACGCATCAAGAACGAAAAGACGAAGCGAATCGAGGGTTCCGGCCTCGGCCTTTCGATCGTTAAAAAGCTTGTCGACATGTACGAGGGCCGCGTTGATGTCAACAGCGAATGGGAAGTCGGTACGACTTTCCACGTCATGTTGAAGGATGCCGAGATGCCGGCGACGGAAGCGGATTCGGCCGGTCAGGCGGGCGCGGCGAACTGAAGGCACGGCGCCCGAAAAGTCGCCACCGGGCCGCGGCCGGTTCAGACTTCCATCCCCAGAAAAAAACATTACGAATATCAGAAACTTGCAAGTGGCTCGATTCTTAACCTAAAATGATGTCGATTTTTCAGGAGGCTTGTTATGAAGCGTTTTGCCGTTATCGCTCTTGGAGTCTTCGTACTGGCGTACAACGCCTGCGGCGACAATGATCCTGAACTGGACGTCACGGTGACCGACATCGCGGAAGACGCAAACGTCGGCCAGGACGTTGCCCAGGATCCCGGCATCGCCCAGGATCCGGGCATTGAACAGGATGTCCGCCCGGGAGACACCACTCCGCCGGAAGATTTGACGCCTCCGGAAGATTTGACACCGCCGGAAGACGTGACACCGCCGGAAGACGTGACGCCGCCGGAAGATGTGACGCCGCCGGAAGACGTGACGCCGCCGGAAGACGTGACGCCGCCGGAAGACGTGACACCGCCGGAAGACGTGACGCCTGAAGTGGCGATCGACACGTTCGTTCCCGAATGCGAAACCGACGACGACTGCCTGGTTTACGGCGATCGCGCCGAATGCCAGTGGTGGACCTGCAACGTCGAAAAAGGCCTGTGTGAACAGGTTCTGGCGGAAACCGGCGCCCTTTGCTCCGACGACGATTTCTGCACCGGCCCGGATTACTGCGACGCCGGCGCGTGCATTGCCGGCCCGGCCATCGACTGCAACGATGCCAACGCCTGCACGATCGACACCTGTGAAACGACGGTCGGCTGCCTGAACACGCCGGACCTCGGCAATGACACCGTGCTGACCTGCGGCGAGGGCGTCTGTTTTGCCGAGGTGCCTCAGTGCTCGGACGGGTTCGAAAACATCTGCGTTCCCGGCCAGGGCACCGATGAAATCTGCAACGACCTCGACGACAACTGTGACGGAATCGTGGACAACGGCGACGTCGGCGCCGGCGTCCCCTGCGACAGCGGCCTGCTCAGCCAGTGCAGGGACGGCACCACGGTCTGCGACGGCGGTGCGCTGCTGTGCGCCCCGAACATCCAGCCCAAGCCCGAAAAATGCGACAGGATTGACAACGACTGCGACGGTGAAACCGACACGGACGCGGAAAGCAACGGCCTGCCATGCGCCGTCTGGGGCAAGGACGGCGCCTGCGGCGTCGGCGAAACCGGCTGCACCAACGGCCTGGTCGTCTGCATCCAGACGGTCTTCCCGGAACCTGAAAAGTGCGACGGGCTGGACAACGACTGCGACAACAACATCGACGAGGACAGTCCCGGCGCCGGCGTGCCCTGCCAGACCGGCCTGCTCGGCGTGTGCAACGAGGGCGTCACCAGCTGCGCGACCGGTGCCCTGACCTGCGTGCAGACCGGCTTCCCTGGAAACGAAATCTGCGACGGACTGGACAACGACTGCGACGGCACCGTCGACCCGGCGAACACGACCGGCTGCACCATGTTCTACAAGGACATCGACGGCGACGGTTATGGGACCGCGGAAACGCTCTGCCTGTGCGGACCGACCGTCCCCTACACGACGACCAGGAACGGCGACTGCTGTGACACCGACGCGCTGGCCAACCCGAACGGCGGCACGCCGCGCACGACAGTCAACGCCTGCGGCACCTGGGACTACGACTGCAACGGCTCCGTGACCCAGCAGTACAAATACGGCGACGGCTCCTGCGGCGGCCTCCTGATGTGCAAGCAGGACATGGTGGAAGGCTGGATCGGCGCGGCCCCCGGCTGCGGCCAGACCGGCACATACCTTGAAAACTGCACCTTCGTCTGGGGTCTCCCGCCCGTCTGCGAACAGTCCACGAAGGCACTGACCCAGGGTTGCTTCTGATTCCCGCGCTATAATCCTTCCTGACATTCCCCGGGAAAAACATCATGCCTGACAGGAAACGGGGCACCTCCCTCCACAACCACGCGCTGCTCGCCACGACCATCGCGGCAATCGCCGCATGCCCCCCGGGATGCGGCGGAACGCACGTCGGCGTCGATGCCGCTGTCGATGCCGATTCCCCGGTAGTCATGCCCGAATTCACCGTGATGACCTTCAACACGGGTACTTCGGAACAGAACGGGGGTGCACGCGACGACGACGCGTACACCGAATGGCACGCGCAACAGTCCGACCAGTATTACGGGGACGGACTGGCATGGGTTCCGGCCGTGGAAGCGGCGCGCGACTTCATTGCGGCGGTCGCGCCCGACATCGTGGTGTTCCAGGAGATCTTCTATTCAGGCGACTGCATCGATGTGCCGGCCGAGTCCACAACCGATTTCGTCTGCGACGGCTGGACCAGGGAAACGCCCACGGTCGCCCAGGTGATAACGGGCGCGGGCTACCAGGTGATGTGCCACTGGCAGAAAAACGACAAATGCGCCGCCGTCAGGAAGGACTTCGGCAGGTTCCGCGGATGCGATTCGGATTTCTGCCTGGAAGGCATGGAGGGCTACAAGGTCGAAACATGCGGCAGCGGTTCGCGGATCGGTCGCGGCACCATCGATATGGTCGGCGGCGGCACGGTCACGCTGGTCAACGTGCATGGGACTTCCGGTTTCAAGGAAGACGAAATGCAGTGCCGCGTCCGGCAGTTCCAGCAGGTTTTCGAGGACTTCGGGGACGGCACCGGGCTGCCGGCGGCTTCTGGCGAACGAAACCTGATCATGGGCGATTTCAACACGGATCCGGGACGCGCGGTCATATTCGACCCCAGCGCCGTCAAGCTGGTCGAACACGTCGGCGCCGGCAAGCCATTCCATTTCATCACGGAGGTCGGTGAAAACGTGACGCCGACATACGGCGGCGTCGGAAACATCGACCATGTGATCAGCGACGTTTTTGAAGGGTCGTGCTGGGCAGCGGGCGTCACGGACGGCCATGCCCCCGTCATCGACGCCGCGTATTTCGACCACGTCCCGCAGGTGTGCACGCTGACCCAGGCCGAACAGCCTGTGTCAGGATCAGAATGAAATTGTAAAGGTCTCTTAACTGTCCGTCGGCGCCAAATGTCGTAACATGGGGGCGTCACGTCGACATTCCATCAATGTTCGAACGTGTCGAAACCACTCATGACATGGAGGTCATGAAATGAAGGCTCGAACACTGACGGTTCTGCTCGGGGCGTTCGTTCTGTCAACCGCACTTGCCGCTGTGCCGGCCGCGGCTGAGGTGAACGACCCCGTGCTGGTCTGGGGTGTCTCGGCCGTCACCGACCTCCCCGGCGACCAGGTGGACGCGGTGGCATCGTGGCTGCCCGGCGAGGTTTCCAGGACGACCGGTCTGGAAGTGGTTGGCGAAAACGAAGTCGACGAGGCCATCGATCTCGCCCTGGACAATGGCGAATGCCGCGAAAACAACATGGCCTGCGTGGTCGAGGTTGCGCGGGCGCTTGACGTGCCCGAGGCGGTATCCGGCGACATCGGCGTGGTCAACGGCGTTTACATCCTGACCCTGCGGCGCGTCGACGCCATCAATGCAAAGGTCATAAAGCAGGTTTCTGCCCAGACGAACCAGGGTGTCGACGTCCTGATCCAGTCCATGTCGGACATGATCGCGACGCTGTACAACATCCCTCACAACCAGGTCGGCACGGTTCGTACGATGGGCAGCAACAACGGGTACGATTACGTCGTAATCACCTACGGGCCGTGGTTTTCGTGGATCGAACCCGTCGTCTGGTACAACCATTACCCCTGGTGGTGGACCGGCCACATCCACTACTACCACCACCATCACGCGTGGTGGGGCTGGCATCACAGGCACCCCCACGGCAGGCCGCACCATGACGGGCCCCGGCGGCCTTACCGCGACAGGCACAGTCCCGATGACCGCCACGACGGCGACCGTCATGACGGCGATCGCGGCGACGGCGATCGTGGCGACATCCAGAGGCCGTCGGATGGCGGCGCCGGCGAAAAGGGCCACAGGCAGGACGGCGCAAGCGTCAACGTGAACATCCGGCCGATGCCGAAGAACGACGGCAACGCACTTGGATCGCGTCCGCCCAGGAACGACGTTCCCGTCAACAACCGCGGCGGGCTCGGCGCGAACCATCCGGCGACCCAGCGTCCCGACAGGAACATCACGCCGCCCCGTGATGCCGTGCAGAAACCCCAGACGCAGCGGCCAGCGGTCCAGGCGCCGTACCAGCAGAAGCCCGTGGTTGACAGACCGTCGGTCAGGCCGGGCAACGCGCCGGCCGTCGGACGTCCGTCGACCGGACACGGCCAGCCTGCGGTTCGCGGCGTGACGACGCCGTCAAAAAGCGGGAAAAAGCAGGGCAGCGGGTCGGCGACAAAGCCCGGCTCATCGTCCGGCAAGTCCAAATCTTCCGGCGCCAGGGGATTCGGCGGAAAGGCCGGCGGCGGCGCCGTTGGCACGCAACCGGCTGGCGGAATCCGCGGCAAATGACCCCCGCCATCGCCTGAAAACACACTTCTTTACAATCCCCATAATCTTTCGATGCAATAACGGGACAAACGGACTGGCGGAAGAATCGATAAACAACGGCCAGGATTCCGGGCAGATTTTCCGGCCCTAGGGTGCGGGGGCAAGCAGTTCGGCGGGGGTGTACCTGATGAGGTCGTTGACGGTGCGCGGTTTCGTCAGGCCGTCGTCCTTGCCCTCGTACCGCAGGAATACGTGCGGGGCGGCCTTCGTGTACCAGGTGTACATCTTCGGTGCCAGTCCGCCGATCGCGCCGCCCAGCTTGAATTCAATTTTGTAGGCATCGACAGGGCCGAACGCGGTTTCGATGCGTTCCTCGCCCCTGAAAATCATGGAGGCCGCGAATACCTGGCCGTTCGTCATCACGAAATCCCCGGAAATCCTGGTGCCCGGCCCCTTCTGGAAGGGGAAACCGCGGACCAGCAGGTGCATGGCATCGCCCGCATGTGCGTTCGAGGACAGTTCAACCGTCTTTTCTTCCCTTTTCCCGGTGGCGCGGTCATGCCACGTGTACTTCATCCTGCGGGCGGTCCAGTCATATTCAAGCCGCCAGGTCTGCTGTTCGGCGCCGCTTGATTCCTTGACCCACGACAGCGTCCTGACGTCGCCGGGCACGATTTCCATCACGGATTTTTCAGTCCATTCAATCCGCTTCGCGCCCTGTTTTCCGTTGTCGCCCTTCGCGCTGTAAACGACACGGGCGCCGTCCCTGTCCATTTCCCACGAATAGTTGTAAAGGGTGGCATCCTTGCCGATGAACCGGGTCTTCTGGACGCCGGTTTCACGGGCACGCACATCGATCGGGCCGATGCCCTCGGCCAACGCGGGCGTCGCGAGCCCCGCAAGAGAAACGGCGACAATAACGGCGGCAAACCTGTTCATGGCATCTCCTGGATGCTGGAAGGTCGGATGATGATAGCAGAAAGGTCAAAATCGACAGCGGCTATATGCAGGTGACGGCCTCGCCCTGGATCGCGATGCTGCCCGAACCGGCCGACAGGTCGATCGAGCCTGCCCAGACCTGCGCCGCGCCAAGGCCGGAATCGGTGACATCGCGCGTTACGCTGACGTCGATGACGGCGGCAGTCATTCCGGGCAGGTCGATGGAATAATCAAAAATGCAGTTGCAGAAACAGCGCCCGCCACCGTCCGCAGGTTCGTCGACCTCGGCCAGCACGTACACGTCGTCGATCAGGTACAGAGACATCGAATGGCTGCCGCAGCAGTTCAGGCACATGTCGCTGTCGACGAACGTGACGACGCCGGTTTTTGCGTCGAAAGTCCAGTTCAGGGTTTCGGGCGACGGCAGTTCAAGCAGGCGCGGTATTTCGGCCTGGAAACCGCCGCACGCGCTGAATTGCGGGTTCTGGCCGATATTTACGGCATCGTCGCACCAGCCGACGTTTTCCGCGATCATGATGTCGCCGGAACCGGTTGTCAGGTCGATTTCGCCCTCCCATGCCGTGGCGGGGGAACCGTCCACGTCGGTCACGAGTCTGTCGATCCTGACCGTTATCAGGTTGCCGTCAACCAGCGGCATGTCGACGGAAAAATCGAACAGGCACATGCAGTTGCACCGGGCCCCGCCCTCCTCCGGTTCGTCGATTTCGGTGATGACGTACACGCCGTCCCGGAGGGTAACCGTCACGTCGTGAATCCCGCAGCAGTTCAGGAAAACGTCCTGATTGGTGAAATTGATAACACCGTTTTCGGAATCGACCGACCAGATCAGCCTGTCGTCGCCGCAGTACGAATCTTCGCCCTCGCGCGTTGCGGCGGCGAAGCCCCCACATTCACTGACCAGCGGGTTCAGTGCGATGTTTACGGGTTCCACGCCGTCGTTGACAGCATCGACGCCTGCGATGTCCGCGACCGAATCGGCGACCGTCGTGTCCTGGATCGTGGTATCGGCGATCGCCGTGTCGACGACGTTTCCGTCCGTACCCGCCGTGTCGGCGACGACCCCGTCATGCGCCGCGGCGTCCTGGCCGGCCGTATCCATGACGACCGTATCCTGGATGAGCACTGAATCGGCCGGCACGTCGGCGACCACGGTCGAATCCTCCCCCACGTCATTCCCGCTGCCGCCGGAACAGCCCGCCAAAACCAGGAAGGCCGCTAACGGAAGCAGCATGAACCCATTGAAATATTTCATTTTGGCACCCGTGATGCAATGACGTATGGATTATACGGCCTGACCCGCAGGCAATCCATATCCACGGGCGTCAATCCGGGCTGGATCAAGGGCGATTGCCACCAGCGCCGCAATGAAATAACCTTCGGCGGAACCGGGGGGCCGCCATGGAGCTTTTCAGGAACATCTGCGTCGGCATGGTCGCGCTTCTGCTGGTGTCGTCGGCCGTCCGATACATCTGGCAGATCCGGCGGGGGACGGTCGAACCGGCCACTTCCACGTGGGTCATCTTCCTGACCGGAACGGCCCTGTCTTTCGCGACATACATGCTGGCCGAGGATCGCGACGTGGTGGCCGGAATCCTGAACACGATGGACGTGCTGGAGGTCGGCAGCATCCTTGTTGCCGTCCTGATCTTCGGACGTGCCCGCGGGGTCAGGTTCAGCCGGTTCGAAAAGTGGTACCTGGCCGGGATCGCCGCGATAGTCGCGTACGGCGTGACTTCGGGGGACGCCTGGGGCTCGAACCTGTTCGTGCAGGTGCTGATCGCGCTGGGTTACGTGCCGATGGTTCACAAGATTGTCAGCCTCAGACGCAACACCGAATCATTCATGGCGTGGTCGTTCAGCTTTTTCGCCGGGATGTTCGCGCTGGTGCCAGCCATCGTCGACAGCAACACGCTGGCCATCGTTTACGCGGCGCGCACCGTCGTCATGGTGGGGATGTTCCTGTCGCTGATGGCGTATTTCCAGTTTGTGTACCCACGGAAACACGGGACGCAGCAGACGACGCGCTAGCTCACGCAACTGACGCTGTAGGTGATGTTCACGGTGTCGCCGGTTTCAGGGATGCATGATCCGCTGGGGACGGCCCTGGGATTGTAATCGGGGAACGCGATTGTCCATCCTTCATTGCATGGCACACCGTCGATCGTCACGTCAATCGGGCCGCCGGGAACACCGGAAAGATCGAAGCTGACGTCACCCTCGGCAACCACGAATGTATCCGTGACCTGGAAGTCTTCGGTGCCCTCGCCCGTGGCCGTGCCGACGATGTCCTTGCCGTCGATGGTCCACGTGATGGCGCAGGACTCCTGGCCGACGGCGGCGGGGGTATACGTCACGTCAAGCGTACGCTGCTGGTGCGGTCCCAGGTTGACGGGGAAGGTGGCCGGAATGCCGGCGACGCTGAAGGTTGCCGGACAGGAGCCTGTCTGGATGTTCTGAAGCTGGGCAGCCGGCCCGTCGTTCATGACATACGCCTTCAGGGTGACGGCGCAACCGACGCGCACCTTGCCGAACTGTGGATGGTCGGCAGGAATATACGGCCCGGCAAATGTCTGGGCCGACACGTTGTCGCCGCACCTGACGCCAGTGTCGCCGCCGCAGTTCGGCTGATTCGTAAGGAATCCGGCGTCGTCCGAGGCCTGGAACGACATTATCGCGGAATATGAGGTGCCCAGGGTTTCATCCCTGGCCGGGAAATGCAGGGTTATCGGCTCTGACTGGCTGCCTGGCGGAACCAGCATCCCGACGACCTGGTCCGGAGAGGCCACCTGGAAATCGACGGAGTCCGCGCCCGTGAACGGATCCGGGCAGTCAATGGTGTCGCCGACAACGCAATCCGCCAGCTTGAACGCGGTAATCGAGCATGTTCCGGTCCCCGTATTTTTGAACCTGAACACCTTGTCCGCCGACGTGCCCGCGGGAATCATATCGAACACGACCGAACCGATGTCATAGATGGCGATATCACAGTACTGATTTTCGGTCCAGGCCGCGGTCAGCGGAATCCGCAGTTCCCGCGCCGTTTCGGGACCATCTTCGGGCAGGCGGTACTGGATCACCAGTCCGGCGGTTGACTGGCGATTGTCGGCGCCAAGCTTCACATACCCGACATGGAACGAATGAGATGCGCCGGGCGCGAGAAGCATATGGGAAGGATTCGCACCTTCACCACTGTCCGGCGGGAACGCCGGGTCCTCAACGATGAAAAACAGTCCCTCGTCGGCGGGCTCGGAGGCCTCCACGATCGCGGCGCCGGAAACGCGCAGATCGACATCGCCGTCGTTGGTTACCGTGACCACCCTTTGCCTGGGATCATCCGTCCGCGAATAAACAAAATCTATCTTCGCCGGAACCGAGCCCAGACCGGCCGGCACCAGAACGTCGCCCCCAACCTCGTCCGTCACGACGTCAGGTTCAATGCCCTGATCAATGCCGCCATCGACCGCCGCGTCGGATGCGACGTCCCCGGCCGCAATGTCGGTGGCCGCAACGTCGCTTGTGGCGTCCTGGACATCATCGCCGTCCCCGTTTCCGCCGCAGCCGGCCGTCGTCATAGCCACAGCAGACACGACAGCGGCAGTAAAACATGCGTTCAGAAACGGTGAACCTGAAAAAAAAGTGAATCCGCGCATTTCAAACCCCTTTGAAGGTGAAACATAGAATATGTCACGGTTGTAGTACTCTGTATGCCGGGGAGCAAGCAATTTTACGTTTTCTGTCACAGCACCAGCATGACCGGATCACGTCCCCCTGAAGGGGTGGACGGCCTGGGGAAACCGATATCCAGGCCTGATTGGGGCGGTCAACCCTGCGATTATGGTTCAGGAAGTATGCGCGACTGGACGCCGGGGGCGAGGGTCGCCACTTTGACATGTGGCCTGGTCGCGGCCACCGTATCCAGGAATTCGCAGAAATCGACGCCGCGGACGAAGCCGCGCGCCCAGCCGACCGGATCGAACATGTCGTCGTAATGAATGGGGATGACGGTCGTGGCGCAGGTCGGGTCGGCCACATGGCGCAGATAATTATCCGTGTCGGCACGCCCGGCGAGACAGGGCATGAAAACGTCGGCGTGCACGCCTTCGTACATGCCTTCGACCCAGCCCGCGCTGGAATGCTGGATGAACGTGCCGGCCGGATGCTGAACGACGATCCCGAAGAACCCGCCCACCCGGTACTTTCCCGCGCCCGCAGGCGTTTTCAACGGTCTGTCGATGGTCCCGGGATAGGGAATGCGTCCGAAAAGCGCGGGGCCGTGTTCGCCCTGCACGAAACTGATACGGAACCGGCCGATTTCCATCCGATCGCCGTTCGCGATCACCTTCAACATGTCCGCGGCCAGGCCCGCGCCCCGGCCGATGTTCGCGGTGCTTTCGCTGCCGACCAGCGGACAGCCGGCCCGCGCCGCGAAAAACGGCGCGTCCATCGCGTGGTCGTAATGCGAATGCCCGACAAGGACGGCCGCGCACCCGTGCGACACGACGCGATCGAACCATTCATCGACCAGTTTCATGCGGGGGGGCAGGCCGCAGCCCAGCGCCACGCGAGCGATGCCGTAACGGCTGACGAACGGGTCTATCAGGAAACCGGTTTCCCGGTCGGTGACATAAATTCCGGCGTTTCCCAGCGACGTGACGAAGACGCCGTCAGGCCCGTCCGGGGCCGCCGGCCCGATATGCAGTGATTCGCAACGGCCGAGCGCCGAAGAACCGACGGTTGGCTGGTCCATGTCATGCCGGCGGTACGAACCGCCGCCCCGCTGGAGTCGTGAATAGTATCGACGGCCCGGCGAAACCGGTCAACCGACAGGGAAATATTGTGCCGGACGGGGTCAGATGCAGTTATCGGCCGCCGGGCGGATAACGACGGCGCCGGGCGACGAAGTATCCACATAGTCATGCCAGACGATTTCGTCCGGCGAATCGGCGTCCGTGACCGTCCGCGTGATGGCGTACTCGCCGTAGCCGCCGGACGCATCAATGAGGTCCATGGAAAAATCGAACATGCAGAGGCAGTCGCAACGCCCCGAATCCGGCGGCACGTCCAGTTCCGCGATTTGATTCCCGTAAAACGGGTCAATGCGGGAGTACGCATGCCGTTCGCCACAGCAGTTCATTATGACGTTACGGTTCATGACGTGAAGGACGGACAAGTCCGGATCGTACGACCACTCGAACGTTTCGGGCCTGCAGTGTTCGCCGTCCGGGTTGAACCCGCCGCAGTCGCTGATGCGCACGTTAATCGCCCGATACATGAATTGATGGCAGGTGGGCTGGGTGCCATCAATACCGAATTCCCCCGATCCTGCCGTCAGGTCGACCCAGAAATGTCCGGCACAGCCCTCGGATTCAGGCGGCATGTATTCGCCGTCGACGACGTAGTAAAGCTGGAACGTCGCCTGGACCGCGTCCTTGAGCGGCGGCATAGTCACCGCGTAGTCGTATCCACACGTGCATGAACAGCGGTCGCCGTCGCCGGCAGGACGATCGATGATCGTGACGATGATGACCCCGTCATCGTTTTCAACCGCGATTTCATGTTCGCCACAGCAGTTGAAGAAGACATTTTCAAATGTCAGTCTGATTTCGCCGGTCACCGGATCAACCGACCATTTCATCATGGACTGCCCGCAGAAAGGGTCGCGGGATTGCGTGAAATCACCATCGCCCGACGCGAAACCGCCGCAAAGGCTGAATTCCGGATCGTACCCGATATTTATGACGTCAATCCCGAATTCGCGGCCGGCATCGACCGCGTCACCGGGGGACGAACCGTCGGCACATGCATCGTCCAGGAGATCGATAACAGTGTCGGTCCCGCCCGCGTGGTCCCCGGCCACGTCCGTCCAAACCTGCACGTCACGCCCGGTCAAGTCCAGGGCCCATGCGTCGTTTCCAGCAGCGATATCACGACCCTCGGCGTCGAACCCGGCAGCATCGGCCCCGGCGACGTCACGGGCGGAATGAGAGTCGCCGCCGTCCGTGTTTCCACCACACGCGACCAGCAGCAGTACCGCCGCCAATGGAGCAGTCATGAGATTCCGTTTCATGGTTCATCCCCCAAGGCCGGATCAATCCTGCGCCACGTCCATCGCGCACCGGAATCCAATGTTGCTGTTAAAAATGTCATACCAGTTCGGCCGATCGCGGTTCGACGTCCGGAGCGAAACCGCATCATAGTTGAACCCGCCGCCCCGCAGCCCCCTCACGGCGCCACTGTCAGGCCCACGCGGATCGACCGACGGGGAAATGTCGTAATAATCGTCGCGATACCAGTCATGCACCCATTCCCACACGTTCCCGGCCATATCCATGACGCCGTACGGGCTGACGCCGGCCGGTTTCGACCCCACTGGCATGGGAATACCCGTGCCGCATCCCGGGGCGCCCTCGACTTCCATCATCACCGCGTATTCACAGGTCGCGGGGGCAATTCCCCACGGGTACTTACGGCCATCGGTGCCGCGCGCCGCTTTTTCCCATTCGGCCTCGGTCGGCAGGCGTTTCCCGGCCCAGGCGCAGTATTCCATGGCACGTTCCACGTCAACGTGGTGAACGGGGTACTGTTCACGCCCCGGGACGCCCCAGCTGCACAGAACATCGTTTGGGGAAGGCTTGTCTTCCCACATGCACGGTGCCGGTTCCCGGCATACCCCGGAGTCAACACATTTCCTGTATTCGTCGACAGTAACTTCGTACTTATCAATCCGGAATGCGGACAGCGTGACATCATGCAGCGGCGTTTCGTCGAACTCACAGTCCCGATCGAGCGCCGGGTTGCACCCCATCTGGAACGGCCCGGCCGGCACCAGACACATCCCGCCGCCACAGTTGACTTCGGGGTCCTGCGGCAGCCAGAGACGGCAGCCGCCATCTTCACAGACGTAACCGAATTCGCAGGGGCCGCAGTATTCGCCGCACACGGGGTCGGGACCGCATTCGACCGCGCTGCAGTCGGGGATGCAGAAAACGACGTCGCCGGAAGCGTCCTGCGCGGCATCCGGGCCGGCATCTTGCATGGCGTCCACGCCGGAATCATGCGGCACGGCGTCCGAGACGGACGTGTCTGAAGCATCGCGGCCGGCTGCGTCCCGATGGGAGGCGTCCGGATTCGTCAGGTCGTCGCCGTACGCGTCCGTTCCGGACAACGCATCCCGCCCGGAATCCAGGGCCGCCGCATCCCGCCCGGAATCCAGGGCCGCCGCATCCCGCCCGGCAAGGTCGTCGCCCGGGCCCGCGATGTCGCCACCGACAGAATCCTGTCCACGGGCATCACCCGGCACGTCCAGCATCCACGGGGGTACATCGCCGCCACCGCAGGCACCAACGACGACGATGATAGAAAGGGCCAGAAGAACGCGCGGTAGACGAAAAGCGAAGTACGTTGACACAGCACACCCCGCGCTGACATATCGCATAGAGTCTATGCCCTATTCCGACCGGCAACCAAACACTATTTCCAATTCCGGATCGACGTGCCTGTCAGTCGGTCACGAAGCCGTAGCATTCGGGGGCGCTGTCGAAGACCATGCACGTCCAGAAAGCGGCGCAACCCATTTCGACGCAGTCGAATATGTGGTCGTTGGCGGCCTGCTGGTTTTCGTTGCCGCACTGGACCTCGATGGAATCGCGGCAGTTGTCGACGCAGATCCGGACACGATCGTCGGTGGGTTCAACCAGCGGATTACATTCGAAATTCCTGTCGCAGTACTGCTGGCAGGCAATCATGGAATTGAAGTCGTTTACAGCGTCGCAACCGACTGACAACGCCACTGCGCACAGCACGGAAGCAAACAGCAGATTCCCTGGCAGAACGTGCATCCGATTCCTGCATGACATTTCCGACTCCTCCAGGATTGCCGGGATGACGGATGCAGGATAACGAATTCGAAAGAGGCCCGCCAGATTTGATACGTGCGACCCGGAAGGCTGTATCGCCATTCCCCCCTGCTTGCCGCAAATATGCGACGCGTCGATCATGATGGATCGGGCCGGGTTGCGGTTGACGTCGCGCGCGCGGTGGTGATACTTGTTTCGATGGCGGGAACCGGCGGACATTCCGTGCGGTCCGCCGGGCGGGACATCGCCGCCCAGCCTGTTTCAGGGCAATAACGCAGGTTGACAGACATGGCAGAAAACACAACGGTCACGCTCAGGTTCACGAACCGGCCGAAAAACGGCCTCGGGATGTTCGCGACGATACTTGCCGGACGGCCGTCCCAGGCGCCTGAAAACAGGCTGGACGTGCATTTCCGGTCTGAATGGCTGGGCGCGACCGCGGACGCGAAATCGCTGGCCGGATACCGCAGGGTCGTCGGACTCGCGGATGACGGAACCCTGCCGATGCTGTACGTCCATGCGATGGCAATGCCGCTGCACATGGCGATGTTCACGCACAAGGCGTTCCCCCTGCGGCTGTTCGGGCTGCTTCACTTTTCCAACAGCATCACGGCGTTGCGCCCGATCGGCGACGGGGAAAAAATGGACCTGCGCGCGACGATCGACGGAATCCAGCCGAGTCCCCGCGGGCAGATGTTCACGATCCTGACTGACGTCAGCGTCGGGGGCGAAGTCGTGTGGCGCGAAACAAGCGTGTACCTGTCGCCGCTGCCTGCCGGCGCACGGAAGAAGTCGGAAAAGCCGGCCGGACAGTCCGCGACGGAACCGGACTGGGGCGAACCGGTCGCACAATGGAAGCTGGGCGCCGACGCTGGCCGCAAATTCGCGGGGCCCGCGGGCGATCCGAACCCGATCCACATGTCGGCGTTCACTGCGAAGATGTTCGGTTTCAAGCGCGCCATCGCGCACGGCATGAATTCGGCGGCGCGCTGCCTGGCCATCCTGCAGAAGGACCACCCGATCGACGGTCCCTGTACCTTCGAAGTCAGGTTCAAGCGCCCGTTCTTCATCCCCGGTTCGGTCGCCCTGCACACCGCCGCCGACGGCGACGCCACCCGCTTCGTCCTGAAGGTCCAGCCGAAGGGTGAACCGCACATCGACGGCCGCTTCGCGCCTGCCGACAAATCCGGCGATTAGTCCCGAATGATCAGCCGGCGATGACGGGCCAGTTTTCCAGGCAGATGCGGGCCCAGGTTTCCAATTCTTCCGGCCTGGCAGCCAGTTCCGCGGGTAATGCGAATCCATCGTCGACCAGTTCGTCCTCGCGGGACCTGACAAGGGGCGCGGCCACGCGGATGAGGTGGACGACGCCCAGGTGAACCCTGCCGACCGGGTTGGAATCGTCGTTTATCAGGCCGCGTACGTCGTTCGCGATGACGTCGGCCATCTCGACCTCTTCGGACAATTCGCGGGCGAACGCCGCGTCGTAAAGGCCGCCCTGCGCGTCGGCGTCACAGGCGGACATGTGCCCGCCCACGCCAATCGAAACCAGCCCGAAAAGCCTGGATTCACCGCCCTTCGACCCGCGCCGGTACTTGAATATCCTGTCGCCGGCCATGAACACCGCGTAAGGGATAATCTGCTTGAAGTCCTCGTCGTGTTCGGCCTGCCGGCGGGCCATGAATCTTCCCTGCCCAACCAGGTCCAGCACGCCCGCCCTGTCGAACGGCAGGAACCCCTGGAATTCCGGTACCGCGGCGCGCGGAACGACCAGGACGAGTTCATCGGGATTGGCCATGCACATGTCCCCTGCCAGCGACCGGGTCAATATATCCGGTTTTGGTTGTCCGGGAAACGCGCGAAAGAGGCTGTGGGGATTGACCGGGCGAATCGTCAGGATTTCAGCACGACAACCGCATCGACGGCCACCGGAATCCCGTCACGGACGATCAACGGATTGATGTCGATTTCCGCTATGTCATCGTTTTCGACCGCCAGCCGCCCGATCCCGACCAGGGCGCCGACCAGCGCATCGATATCGACCGGACTGTCGCCGCGGAACGGACCCAGCAGCTTTTTCGTCCTGATTTCACCGATCATCGCCCGGGCGTCGTCCGCCGTCAGCGGGGCCACCCGGAACGCGACGTCGTTCAACGCCTCGGTCAGGGTGCCGCCCAGCCCGAACATCACACATGGCCCGAAGTGCGGATCCCGCGACATGCCGATCACGAATTCGCGCGCACCCCTGACCATTTCCTGGACCAGCACGCCTTCCAGCGGGATGCCGCGGCCGGTCAGGTGGTCGTACGCGGCGCCGACATCGGCCGCGTCCCTGAGGTTCACGCGGACCATGTCCATTTCGGTTTTGTGCGCCAGATCGTGCGCCGAGCCCTTCAGGACCACTGGGAACCCGATGGCCGTCGCCCGGGCGATCGCTTCGTCGCGCGAGTGAACCAGGCATTCGCGCGGAACAGTGACACACCCCGCGACCACCTTCCTGGATTCATACTCGTTAAGCGTGCGCCTGCCAGCGGCGCGGGCGGCGGCAACCACCCCGGCTGCATCCCCGGAAAGAACGCTGCCGCCCGCCGGTTCAACACCGGAGACCACCGCTTCTGTCCTGGCCCGGAACTGCTGATGCGTGTTGGACACCACCAGCGCCCGGACCGCCTGTTCCACGCTTTCAAACAGCGGCAGACGCCGGCCCGCGCGGACGGCGAGGATCCTGGACAGCGTGTTCGGCGTGTATATCGCGGCCGGCTTGCCGAAATGCCTGCACATCCTGTGAAGTTCCTGCAGGCAGTCAACCACAAAGGGCTGCCAGCCGGTCAGCAGCGCCAGCATGCCGTCCACTTCCGGCGCGGAAAGCAGGATCTGGAATATGTCCAGATACGTCTGCGGCAGCGCAGGCCCGATGTCCACGGGATTGCCCGCGTTGAAAATCTGTCCCGTCTTTTCAAGTCGTGCCCGGGTTTCGGACGAAAGTGAAACGACATCCAGCCCGGCCTGGACCAACAGGTCCGACCCGATGCTGCCGAACGCGCCCGAATTGGTGAACGTGGCGATACGGCGGCCCGCGAGCGGCGGCATTTCAGTGAATATCTTGGGCATCGAACGCAATTCGTCGATCGATTCAACACGTATTATCCCGGCCTGGCGGCAGGCGGCATCGAATATCCGGTCGTTTCCGGCCATGCCGGCGGTATGCGACAGCGCGGCCCTCGATCCTTCCTCGGTACGACCGGCCTTGTAAACCAGGACCGGTTTGCGCGAGCGCCCGGCAGCGTCCATCAGGCGGCGTCCGTGCCCCACGTTTTCGATGTACAGCCCGATGACTTCGGTTTCGTCGGTCTGGAAGTATTCAATCAGGTCTGCCTCGTCAACGTCGCAGCGGTTGCCGATTGCGACCACCTTATTAATGCCGACCAGGTCGTCGAAGGCCGATTCGACCAGCAGCACCGCGACGCCGCCGCTCTGGCAGACATAAGACGCCTTCCCGCGGGAATTCACGACCTTGATCATTTCCACCAGACTGGGGTTCACGCCGTAAAAGCAGCAGAACGGCCCGCTGGTACTGAGAACGCCAAGACAGTTCGGACCGATTACGCGCATGCCGTTCGCGGCGGCGATTGCGTCGACTTCCGCCTGCATGGCCGCGCCCGCCTCCCCGCATTCCGAAAAGCCGGCGCTTTCGACCACGACACGTTTGATGCCCTTCGCGGCGCAGTCGCGCATGACGGCGGGGACATTGGCGGCGGATACGATGACGACGGCAAGGTCGGGCGTTTCAGGCAGATCCATAACGCACGCATATCCGGGACAATCGAAAACCGGTTCCCCCCTGGAATTAACCGCGTATGCCCTGCCCTTGAAAGGAATGTAATTTTTCAGCAGGTTGCAGATCGAACCGCCCAGGCTGAACATCGCGTTCGAAGCACCCACGACCACCACTGATTCAGGATTGAAAAAACGATCCACCTGCCCCCCGGTTTTTCTGTGAACGGCAACACAACTACTTAAGACCAGACGTTTTGTAAAGGGGAATGATGATTTCAGGGACGCTTGCACCGGACATGTCGGTTGTCGCCGCGCCACCGATCGATCATGAACGCAGTACCTCGCGGATCTTGCTGGTCAGTTCTTCCAGCGTGAACGGTTTAGCCAGGAAATGCATACCGGGCTCGAGCACCCCCTTGTCCCCGAAAACGCCATCCACGTATCCGGAAATGTACAGCACCCGGACGCCGCGCTTGATACCCAGAATCCGGTCGGCGAGTTCGCGGCCGTTCATTTCGGGAAGCACCATATCAGACACCAGCAGGTCGATTCGGCCGATACCGTCGCGTGCGAGCCCGATTGCCTCGACCGGGCCGGACGCCGCAATAATCCTGTAGCCGAGCGGTTCGAGCATCGTCACCATCAGTTCGCGGATCAGGGGTTCGTCCTCGACGATCATGATGGTTTCGTGCCCGCCGATCATCCCGGCAGAGGATTCCTGCCTGAGATGATTGTGGGCAGTCATACCGCCGTTACGCGGCAGGAACACCGTGAACGTGCTCCCCTTCCCGGGAGTGCTGTCAACCAGGATGAATCCGTCGTTCTGGCGCACGATCCCGTAAATCGTCGCCAGGCCGAGCCCCGTGCCGTGCCCGGCCGTCTTGGTCGTGAAGAACGGCTCAAACAGCCTGTCCAGCGTCGCCTGGTCCATTCCGGCGCCGTCGTCGGCAACGGTGATTACCGCCCAGTCACCGGGGATGCATCCGGGATTATGGACGCAAAAATCGCCGTCAAGGCTTCGGGATGACGTGGAAATGGCAATCCGTCCCGCGTCGCTGATGGCGTCCCGGGCGTTGAGGCACAGGTTGACCAGGATCTGGTCGACCTGCGACGGGTCCATCAGGACATGACCGGCCTGCGCGGAAGGGGCCCAGTCAAGTTCGATATTCTCGCCAATCAGCCTTTTCAGCATCGACAGCATCCCCGACACGGTCCGGTTCAGGTCGATGACCCGGGGCTGAATCGACTGCTTGCGCGCGAACGCCAGGAGTTGCCGCGTCAATTCCGCGGATCTTTCCGCGGCCGCCCGGATCGAATGCAGGTTGGACATGACCTCGTTGGCCGTATCGGCCCCACCCTGTTCCAGCCTGCCGATCGCGATTTCGGAGTGGCCCAGTATGACCGACAGCATGTTGTTGAAATCATGTGCAATTCCACCGGCGAGCTGCCCTATCGAATCCATCTTCTGGGTCTGCAGCAACTGCATCTGCATTTCCCGGTATTCGAATTCGGCCTGCTTGCGCGCGGTGATATCCAGTTCAAGCCCGTCCCATAACAGCCTGCCGTCCGCCAGGCGCCGGGGTGCAGATGCGAATGACCGCCAGGCCTGCCTGCCTGAAGGCAGCGTAACCTGGACATCGACCCTGAATGGGGTCAAAGTCCTGATTGCCTCGGCTTCAGCCTCGACAACCAGCGGCACATAGTCAGGGTCAATCGAATCATAGACGAATGACGAGTCCTCCGAAACTTCCGACAGCGGCACTTCATGAAGCCGTTCAACGCCACGGCTGACATAAATCAGTCGGCGTTCCTTCCCGTCAAGGCCCGAATCGACCTGATAGAACATGCCATCGACCAGGTTGTCACTGATCGCCTTCAACTGCAGTTCGCACTCGCTGCCTGGAAGTGATCCGCGTTCTTTCCGTCCTGGACGAACCATGGTGCCCCGCGATGACTGATTGAACACATGATTAACAAAAATGGCAGTGTCGTCAACTGCGCCGTGGAAGCGGTGCGCGCGGAATCAGGCGATGAACAGGTCCTTGGACGCGAAACTGGGATCCGTGGTTACGTTGATTCCAAGACGGCGCAGGCCGGCCTCGTCGCCGGGGCTGGGGATGTGCGTCATGTGCATCTCGCATCCCGCCAGGTCCTTCAGTTTTTCCATGGCAAGGCCCGCCGTGGGATTCGTCGTCGCGCAGATGCTGAGCGTGATCAGGGCTTCCTTGACGTCCAGGCTGACGCCCTTTTCCCGCAGGATGCCCTTCTTAAGGCCGCCGATCGATTCGATGATGTTCGGCGACAACAGGTGCAGACGGTCAGGGACGCCCGACAGGTTCTTTATGGCGTTCAGGATGACGGCGGAGGCGGCGTGCATCAGCTGCGAGTTGTGCCCCGTGATGATGGTGCCGTCCGGCAGTTCGAGCGCCGCGCCGCAGTACGTGTCCTGGCCCTGTTTTCCGGCCTTTTCCGCGTCCCGGGCGGCCTGACGCGCCGGCACCACGAGCGGGCGATCAAGTTCGCCGATTTCAAGTTCATTCATCAACAGCTTACACCGTTCAACAGTCTCGCCGTCGGTAAGCCCCATCATGTACTCGCAACCGTAACGGAAGTAACGGCGGATGATTTCCTGCCGGGCGCCCTCGCGGCACACGTCGTCATCCACGATTCCGAAACCCGCGCGGTTCACGCCCATGTCGGTCGGCGAGCGATAAACGCTGTCGTCACCCATGATCCTGGCGAGGATCCTTTTTACGATCGGGAACGCCTCGACATCGCGGTTGTAATTGACCGCCTGGGTGCCGTAGGCCTCGAGGTGCCAGGGGTCGATCATGTTGATGTCGCGCAAATCGGCCGTGGCCGCCTCGTATGCAACGTTGACAGGATGTTTGAGCGGCAGGTTCCAGATCGGGAACGTTTCGAACTTGGCGTATCCGGCCCGCCCGCCGCGGGTATGTTCGTGATACACCTGCGACAGGCAGGTCGCCAGCTTCCCGCTGCCCGGCCCGGGGCCCGTCACGATGACCAGCGGCCGCGTGGTTTCGATGTACGGATTCGCCCCGTATCCGGACGGGCTGACAATCAGATCGACGTCGGTCGGGTACCCGCGGGTCGCCCGATGCATGAAAACCGGCACGCCCCGCCGTTCCAGCTTGTCCCTGAACGCGCAGGCCGCGGGCTGGTCGTCGAACCGCGTGATGACCACGCCGCTGACCAGGATGCCACGATCGCGCAGGTCGTCGATCATCTTCAGGGCGTCGTATTCGTAAGTAATGCCGAAATCGGCCCGCATCTTGCGGCGTTCGATATCGCCGGCGTGTATGCAGACCAGTAATTCAGCGTCATCCTTGAGCTTTTGCAGAAGATGGACCTTCACGTTCGGCGCGTACCCGGGCAGGACGCGGGCCGCATGAAAGTCGAACATCAGCTTGCCGCCGAATTCGATGTACAGCTTGTTCCCGAACATCTTCGCGCGTTCAAGGATCGCGGCCGTCTGTTCCGCCAGATACTTTTCGTTATCGAACCCTGCGATTTTCTGCATCTTTCCGTCTGTCCCCTGAAATGAATGGATGGCACTGGCTGGAAGTTCTTAATAGCTGAAAAGGCTTGTGCTGGCAACAGGGCAGAGTCCTGCGCCAAAATTGTTCTGTCGATTTCGGGTGGTGGAGCGGGCGAGCAAGTTGCGTGGCCGACAGCACCGCGCCAATGCCAGGAAAAGGGGCGTCACCGGGGACATTCGACCTCGACCGTGACCTCGCCGGCGAAATCCGACGTGCAGTCGATCAGCAGGTAATACGTCCAGCCGTCACGGGCGTGGAACACGGCGTCCACGCTGTTGCTGCCGTTTTCGATGCAGTATTCCGGGTTGCAGTTGCCTTCCAGGACGAACACGCGGTACGCCTCGCCGCCGGCGCCCGGCGTCAATTTGACCCTGACTTCCTGGTCCGCGGCCGAATCGAATCGGTAGACGGCGGACGCGAATTCCGACGGGAGGTGGCCGCAGGCCTCGACGTCCGGGAACGTGGCGGGGCCGAACGGTTCAATAATCTGGGACTGGCCACATCCGATCCATTCTTCCGGGTCGCATGAAACGCATTTGCATCGCCCGCACCGCGGGTCCCAGTCGCAGTCCGCCGAGTCGTCGCAGTCGGTTTCGCCGTCGTAATCCTCGTCGAGACCGTCCCGGCATTCCGTTTCCGCCGGCGGGCAGGCGCCGCAGTCCGCAACGCAGTCCGCGCAGTTTTCGCCGGCGTTGAAGCAGATGCCATCCCCGCAGTCGCGACATTCAACCGAGTGGTAAACGCACACGCCGTCCTCACACCGGCCGCCCCTGCGGCAAAGGTATCCCTCGTCGCACATGTCGCCCGATTTCGAGCTGTTGCTTTGCACACAAGAATTTGTCGCCGGGTCGCACCGGACCCATTCGCACGGTTTCCCCGACTGCGGGCAGTCAAGGTCTTCCACGCACTCGACAGCACCCAGGTCCACCCCGGAAATGTCCAGGTACACCGGGATATCGCGCCCGCCGATGTCGTCGCCGGTCAGGTCGCCGCCGGGATCATCCGGGACGGCCGAATCAACCACCTCCGAATCCATCGGCGGGAAAAGGATGTCGGCAACGTTTCCGGAGTCGTCGCCGCCGCCCGTCCGGCACCCGGGAATCCACAAAGCCGCTGTCAGGACGAACAGGACGGACAATGCCGCGCAAGGCTGGTTCATGCCACCCCCGATTTACGAACCACGATGAAACGACACGGCGGAATCGGGGCTATTATATGCGAACCGGAATTCTATCGGGGATGACCATGAATCACCTGCGTGACCTCCTGGAAGTCGTTACCGTGGGACTGCCGTTCTGCGTGTTCAAGCTGATTACGGGCAAGCTGTTGTTCTTCACGACCGGTATGAAGGTCATGGGCGGCATTCTGCTGTTGCTTGGTGCGCTCGACCTGTTCATCAACCTCACGAACGTCGTCTTCCTCATCCTGAAAAAAAGACGCGGCGCCACGGTCTGCACGCTGACGCTGCTGGTGAAGCTGTGGACTGACGGGAGCGGCGCCGGAAAATCGCGCCTGACGGACGTTGCGGCCTCCCTGGACGTAATCCTGTCGTTCCTGCTGGTCGTCGCGATGATCGACAGCGGCAGACTGGCGGGACTGCCGCGGTGGGAGGGCATGGCCTGGAACGTGGGGGTCTCGTTCAACGTCCTGGGGGCGGGGCTGGCACAACTTTCGAGATCGATAAGGAAGCTGAACGGGGACGCGCCTGCGGCCGAATGATCAGCGCCGGACGGGAACCAGCGCGAAATCGACGGCGGGCCCGATGCGGACGCCGACCCGGTCGAAACCGAAAAACATTTCGCCGTCGATGACGGGATCAAGCAACTGGTCGCCCGTGGCGCGGACGTCCAGCGACGCCCCCGCGAATTCGTGCCAGCGCTTGCCGGGGATCGGCTTGCCGGCGACATACCAGGTCCACTTCCAGGCACACTCAATCAGCGGCAGGTCGCCGACCACGATGTGCATTTTCCCCGGGTCGCGGGCGTATTCGAACAGCTTCATCGTGCCGAAGTCGATTTCGACCGAACTGGCGTGGAGACCCTGATACACGCCGTAATCAAACGCGCGGCCGTCGGCCACAACGTCCGCATGCGTGCCCGACAGGATGAACCGGCCGAAATCCTTGATTCCCGAGGCGGCATCCGGAAGCAGTTTTTCGGGCAGCAGCGACGCCAGGTAACCGACGCTGGCACGCGCGCTGATGTCGATGATGTCCAGCGGGTTGCGGTTCGGGCGTTCGTAATACTTGCTGAAGAATTTCTGGCCGATGCCGCCCAGCGCGATGGCGAAGCCGGTCCGTTCAAACGACCAGTGGTCGTCGGGATCGCCGGGGACGTGGCCGCGCACCTCGATCGTGTCGAGCCGCACCGTGTCGATTTTTTCGTCGGCATGAAGGCCGTCAACCAGCCGCTGAACGACCTGGTCCGTCCGCCCCTTGATCCCGACCGTTCGCGCCACGAAATCAATCGTTCCGCCATTGGAAGGAATTATGCGTGGATAAGACCCGCAGTCCCGCCACAAGCCCTTGCAGCGCAGAACCTCGCGGCCCTCGTTCAGCATCCAGTGCAGGGTGCCGTCGCCGCCGTCGGCAACCCAGTATTCGCATCCGTTATCAACGAATCTTTCCAGCGCGGGGCGGATTTCCGTTATATCGCGGGTCCGGCAGACGAGGCAGTCGTCACCGATGCCGGCCGATTCAAAAACAGCGCCGCCGGACAGGTTTTTACGCGAGTTCAGATTTGTGAGGACACCGACTTTCATCCCATTGCACCATCGCGAAAAAGCATCTGCCGCCAACGCGCAAATGGTGCGCTCTGCCGCGCCCATGTCAACCCGGACGGGAATCTCCCGGATCACCGGCGTCATGCCTGCCCCGACATCAAATTTCCATACATAGCGCATTACCCCCGGACAGACGCGCGGTGGCATAATGGCGGCTTGTTTCCGCGGGGATCAGCACGATGCAGACGGACCATATGCAACAACACTCACTTCACGACCTCGGCCATTTCTTCGTGATGTCGGCCCAGTTGAACTGGATGCTGACGTCGGAATGCGTCCACGACTGCCTTCCAGTAATCACGAACGGCCAGGAACTGTCCGACCATGATCGTGACATCCTGTACAGGATGACGGATTACCTGGTTGACGCATACGGCGGCAGGAAAAGGCTGCTGGGCTCCCTTGCCGTCCTTCATCCGCTGCGGGCTGCCGCCCTGCTGGTCCGCGCCCGCGGCGAAACGAACCTTCTGGACGTGATGACGGAACTGCTGCACGACAAACGCGAGGACCTGGAAGAAACGACGGAACTCGAGGCGCAATTCAACGGCCTGCTTTGCGAAATCGACCCTCTGGACGCCTGGTACCTGAACGAACGCATCGACTGGCTGACCAGGAAGCGCGGCGAATCCTACCACCAGTACATCATCAGGGTTCTCGAACAGTCCACCCGCACGCCGGAACTGCTGCGCGCCAAACTGGCCGACCAGCTGGACAACATCCTGGACATGCGAATCGGCGTGGTCGATCCGCTGCCGGTTGCAGGTTTCTACGAAATCCTGTTCGACATCCTTTTCCGCAAGGGCTACCAGGGCTTCAAGCCGCACGCCGCGCACACCACCCCGCGCAAGATGGACGGCGCCCAGCGCCTGTACCGCCTTCACAAGGCCGCGACTATCCTGACGACCATCCGTTCGAAATGCACGCCGCTGGACGAGACCTCCCGGCGCCTGTTCGACGCCGTGGCCCACGCCGCGGTCTGCGAGGCCCAGCGGATTCTGCTACACCTCTGGGGTTACCATGTGACCGACGTGGAGGTTCAGCGATCGCTGCTCCTCAGCACGATGCAGTATTCCCAGTCCGGTGGAATGGACATCGTGACGCAGCCTTCGTCAAACCATCCGCTCGATGGACTTTTTTCACGCTTTTTCGCGCCCGCCGACAAAAAGAAGCGCGAGGCGCAGCTTGCCTCGCTTTACGACGACAAGGTGTTGATGATCCAGGCCGCCGTGGCCTTCGTGGTCATCTTCAGCCGCTTCCTGGACGAACCCGCCTTCTGTCTGGCAGACTTCTAATCCGCCGCAATATCGCAATATTTCCGGACGGATAAAACCTGGACTGTTTGTATCCGATAAATGCCGTGTATGATTCCTTCAAAGTTCTAATCGAAAAGGCGGTGCCCGCATGGTTGATTCAACACTGGTGCTGTGGGGACAGACGGTCGCGTACACGTTGTATGTGCTGGCGATCATGGCTGTGATGGCCTGGTTCGCCTGGCGGATTTCCAAACCCGGGAAGGCGGCCCCGGTAAAGGCGTGGCTGTTTTACAGCTTCGTCGGGCTTCTGGTCGTGATCGGCGTTTCGCTGCACTTCATCACATACGAAACCATTCCGTGGAAATCGCTGGACATGAACCGCCACACCATCAAGGCGGACCGTGTATTCGACATCACCGTGGAAAAACACGAATTCGCGCTGCCGGCTGAAAAACTGGAAATCAAGTGCGGGGAAAAGGCGCTGTTCAACGTCACGTCGAAAGACCTGACGTACGGATTCGGACTGTTCAGGCTGGACAATTCGATGGTCTTCCAGATGCAGGTCCTGCCGGGTCACGTCAACGACATTCTGTGGCATTTCGACCGCGCGGGCACCTACACCATACGTTCGACCGAGTATTCCGGGCCGGCCGGGGTGAACATGGTGGTCAGGGACGCGGTTGTCGTGACCTGTGACGATTCCGCCGGACAGGCGAACGCCAGATAAGGAGAAAGACAGATGGCCTTCATCAAGACATTGATCAACGGCGAGCAGGACGCATTCAAACCGGACACCCTGACCGCCATGCAGAAAATGATCCTGAGGTTCGTCGTTTCCAGCCTGATCTTCTATGGAATGGTCGCCATCGAGGGCATGCTGATGCGCATTTGCGAGGTGCAGCCGATACCGGGCATGGAGCCTCGGCAGTTCTTCGGCATCCTGACCGCGCACCCGCTGGTCGGCATCTTCGGGTCAACGTACTCGCTGGTGTTCGGCGCCTTCCTGTTCCTGGTGCCGTTCCTGATGAAAAAGCCGCTTTTCAGCATCAGGATGGCCAACTGGATCTGGGGCCTGGTCACCGGCGGCACGTTCCTGTTCTGGGGCGCGGGCTTCATTTCGGAATACGCGCCGCTTTACACCCTGTACTGGCCGCTGCCCGCTGATTTTTCGCAGTTTTCCGTGTGGGGCGGGGCATTCTTCATCCTGGGCATCGCGCTGGTGATGGTCGGCACCGTGCTGTTCGTCATCAACACATTCGCCACGATCATGTACACGCCGAAGGGCTGGGACAAGCAGCCGGCCGGCGGCCTGCTGGCCTCGGCGGTCGGGCTTTCGGGTATCGCCAACCTGTTCAGGCGCAACAAGAAGGAACACCTGGTTTCCCTGCCGATCGCGGCGATCGCGCGCGGCACCGTCGACACCGCCTTCAACGCCGGCATCATCCTGTTCACCGGCGTGTTGATTCTGGTGTACATGGTCGCCAACATCATCGGAATCGACCTGAAACACAGCGCGGTCGACGCCCTGCTTTACAAAAACTGGTTCTGGTGGGGACTGGACCTGATCGCCGACGGCCTGGTCCTGATCTTCGTGGCCGGCACATGGTACCTGCTGGCGACGCTGATCACCGGCAAAAAGCTGTTCATGGAAAACATCGCCCGGGCGGCGCTGTTCGTGGAAATGGTGGTTTCCTGGACGGTCTGGTCGCACCACCTGATGTCGGACCAGGCGCAACCCGGAATGCTGAAGCTGGTGTCGGGCGAACTGGTGACGGCGTTCGAACTGATCACCCAGGGGCTCGCGTTCTTCATCACGCTGGCGACCCTCTGGTCCGCGCGACCGCTGAAGATGACGCACCCGCTGAAATTCCTGCTGGGCGGTCTGCTGGGCTTCGCGCTGGCGGTCCCGGCCGGCATCATGCAGGCCGATCTGGGCCTGAACCGCATCCTGCACAACACGCAGTGGATCGTCGGCCCGCACGTCCACGTCGCGGTACTGGTCGGCCTGACGATGACGCTTTACTCGGCGCTGTACTTCCTGTTCCCGATCGTGACCAACGGCGCGAAGCTTTTCAGCGACAAGCTGGCCACGTTTCATTTCTGGGCACACCTGCTGGGCGGCATCGGGATGGGCGCTTTCATGGGCATGGCCGGCCTGAACGGTATGCTGCGGCGCACCATCTACGCGAACGGGGAATTCACGCCCTACATGATCCTGGCCGCGCTTTCGGGCGCGCTGCTGATGCTGGGTTTCCTGGCATTCTTCTTCAATATCGCGATGAGCCTGGGACTGAAGGGACTGCCGGGAATATTCACGCCCTCGAAACTGAAGACGACCGCACCGCTTCCGGAATGACATGAAAATCGCGGGCGCGAATCCATGCGCCGGGTCGGGCGCCACCGTCGGCGATCCGCGCGCCGACGACCGCCCTGGCGTGCACTTGACCCCCTGACGCTTACGCCCGATACTCGCGGCAGAATCACATACCGGCCAACCGGCATAACTGAAAAGGGACGGATATCATGAAGGCCTTTCAAGGTTCTCTTCCCGTGATCTGTCTGTGCGCCCTGTTCGCGGCCTGCGGCGGCGGGGAAACCCCGGAAGACGTCATCGGCGACGCGGCGGACGACGCCACGATACTCGACGCGATGGACGACCAGGCTCTGCCTGACACGCTGGCCGACAACGCCCCCGTCGACACCGTTGTCGGTCAGGACGCGGTCGAAGACGCGGCCGACGTCACGGTCCCGGATGCGACCGACATCGTCGAGGTTTACCAGGACACCGTCGAAAACCAGATGGACGCGTATTTCGAGGGCATCCGCCTGGAATGCAGGCCGGTGGACCTGGGATGCACGTCCGACGACGACTGCGCGGACGGCGGCAAGTGCGTTGCCAGGGGCTGCGTCGCTGAAATCGCGACCGACGCATACGAATTCAGCCCTGACATGTATCACGTCGCGACCATGGTCCTGCCGTCGGCCGACACTCCGACCGGGTTCGACCTCAACGGCGACGGCGTGCCGGACAACAAGCTTGCATGGGCCATCGGCCTGTTCCCGGAGGGGACGCTGCGCTTTAACAGCATCCTGTCGGATTTCGTGCGCACCGGCGTCTTCAACCTGATGCTGGAACTGCGCGACGTTCCGGCTGACGGATGCGGTCCCGTTTCCCTCGCGCTTCACCCTGCGACGTCCGACATCGACCTGGACGGGCTGCCCGACAGCGGGGATTTCCAGGTTCGGCAGGACGGATTCCGCGCCGACGGCCTCGGCCCGATCGCCCAGATAAATTCCGGCGCAATCGATGGCAACCTGCTGCGGTCCGGCCCCGGCGTGGAACTGCCCCTGAAGGTTCCGCTGACGGACGGCACCGTGCTTTCGCTGCCGCTTGAGGGATTCCGAGTCGAAATGCTGGTGCCCGGCGCGCCCGACAAATCCGGGCCGCGCGAACTGGCCCTGGCGCTTCCCGATGCGCCGCCCGACACGAACGCGGTAATCGGCGGTTACATCAGGCTGTCGCGCGTGGTCGACGAAATCAACGCCCAGGCGAAATCGTGCAGTTGCGCCGGAGTGAACCCGGATCTGCCGGTGGCGTCGTTCCGCGTCGAAGACGGGGTCGCGACCGCAAGCTGCGACCAGACCATCGACACGACCCCGTGCGACTGGTCGGCCGACGGCCGGTTCTGCACCGCCATGGACGCCGTCTGCCTGGCCGTCAACATGATGGTCATGAACATGGACGTCACCAGCGGCGTGACCGTCAACGACGATGGCGAACCCATCCCCGACGCACTTTCGCTGGCCCTGTACATGAACGTGACGCCGTCGGGACTTTTCGAACCGCCGCTGGCCCCGGATTTCGCGGCTGTCGGCGATTCGTGGCGCATGTCGCCCGACTGTGACGTGCTGCAGGACGACGGTCCGACCCGCATCGGCGTCCTGGGCAACGACCACTTCATGCCGGCGGCGCCCGCGGAAATCGTATCGGTGGACCTGGCGGACACCGACGGGACGGTCGATATCATCGCGGACGGGACGCAGGTCGTTTACACGCCGAACGCCGGCTTCTGGGGATACGACCTGTTCACGTACACCATCGATGACGGCACCGGCAACCAGTCCACGGCGCAGGTCGGGATGCGCGTCAGCCCGGCCACGGCGTACGACCCGAACCGCGATCTCTCATCTTTCTGCGACATGTACTGCCAGCAGTACGAACTGTGTTACCCGGATGAATTCCCCGGCCTGTATTCCGGCGGGAAGGACCAGTGCGTCAGCGACTGCTTCATGAAATTCACCGACCTGTGGACCGGCACGTCGCCATGCGCCCTGGCCCAGAAACAGCAGGAACTGTGCCGCGCGGCCCTGCCCTGCTTCCGCGTCCCGGAATTCGACATCGCGATGGCGGTGCTGGCCGCGGGCGGCGAAACGGCCGATTACCACTGCGAAGACCAGGTCTGGGCGCGGCTTGACGCGTGCGGGACGTGCAAACCCGGATTCTGGGGCGAAAGCTGCGAAGCGTGCCCGGTGACATACAGCGGACCGCCATGCGACGGTTACGGGACTTGCAGCGACGGCAGCGACGGCAACGGCACCTGCGCATGCTTCGAGGGTTACGAAAACGACCTGGAAAGCGGCTCATGCCGGTACGAAAGCGTCTGTTACCCCGATCCATGCACCATGACCAACGCCATCCCGCAGTCGTGTTACCCCACGTGGGATCAATACCAGAACGAAACGTTCGGGTGTTCCTGCGAAAACAACACGTTCTGGGACATTAACACACAGACCTGCTTCGACTGGTGCGACCCTAACCCGTGCATCGGTCTGGCCAATTCCGACGGCACCTGCATGGCGATGAGCCTGGAGTATTACTGCGGCTGCAACCAGGATTACCAGTGGGATCCGTCCACCAAGGTGTGCATCCCCGCCAACCAGTAACCGCGGGACGGCTCAGTTACAGGGCGCGACGACAGTTTTCACGCCCCGGGCGCGTTTCGCGGCGGACTTGGGCGGTGAATCGGAATGGCGGTACGCGACGGTGGACGAAGGGGGCTGCCGGACGTCGCCCAGCAGGGCGTTATGCACCCGGTCCCATGTCGAACACGTCACGACGGCGGCCGACATCAGCCGTTCCTTCGCCGAAACCGGCCCGAACTGCCGATCGTATCTTTCACGCAACGCGGCGACCTGGCGGGACGTGGCGCCGTTCGTGGAAAAGATGGCCGCCGCATCCAGGAAGACGCGCAACTGTCCGGCCATCGTGCGGAACGCGTCCGACCGCTGCCTGACGCGCGGGTCGTCGTGGGCCGCCGTGTATTCCAGGCCCGACAGCGTGGTGGCCATCGTCCGCATGAACGACGCCCCGTTTTTGCGGTAATCCCGCAGGAAGGCGTCCGCCAGCACCTGGCGCGTTTCGTCGCGCGTGAAGGAGGGATGGTCGAACCAGATGCGGTCCTGGCCATGCTGTTCTTCCCACGGCACGTCCTTCAGCAACTTTCCCTGGTCGGCGTAATCCTGGTACAGCCTGGTGCCCGGAATCGGCCCCAGCCCCATGAACTGCAGATAGTCCGGCTGCAGCCCGATGGCGAATTCGATGTCGTCGTTGATGGTGACCCTGTCGTGATGTTCAAGAAACAGGATCGCCGACGCCATCACCGAAATGCCGCGCCGGCGCAGTTCGCGGACCAGGTCCTTGAAGTCCACGCCCCGGTTTTTTTCGTACATTTCCTTTTTCGACTCGACGCCCATCCAGATGAAATTGACGCCCATACGCACCAGCAGATCCAGATCGCCAAGCGCGGTCAGGGTTTCCGCGCTGCTGAATATCGAAAACGTAAAGCGCCTGCCGGTCGATTCCTGCAGTTCCATCAGTTCCAGCGCGCGCTGCGGCATCTTCAGGAAGTTTTCGTCCAGCACCCCGAAATCGGTGATGCCGCGTTCATCCTCGGCGCGGCAGCAAACGTCGAACACGTCCCGGCCGGTCTTCAGGTACGGGGTGTATTCCCCGAAAAAGTGCGAGGTGGCGCAGAAACGGCATTTGTTGGGGCACCCGACGCCCGGCACCAGGACGGCCGCCGAATCGGGAATCGGAACGCCCATGATTTTACGGTTGTACGAACTGTTCAGGACGGGGTGGATGACTGGGCGGTCCAGCGGTTCGCCCAGCAGGGCCCGCAGGAACCCGATGCCCTCGCCGTGGCAGATGTGATCGGCGTCGATCTTGTCTGCGATGTCCGGGATGCTGGTGCCGTGCCCGCCCAGGACGATTTTGCTGGCCGGCGACACCTCGCGGACGATACGCGCCATGTGCCGCGCCTTCAGAAAATTAGGGATGATGAAGCTGATACCCACGAATTCGTACCCTTTCGCGACTTCGCGACGGAAGGCAGCCTCTGTCGGGAAATCGAGTACCGTCGCGGGTGTAAGCACGTTTTCAGCCAGGAAGTGCAGACCGAAACTGGGATGGTTGAACCGGAACGAAAACACGCCCTGTTCGCGCGTCACCTGGTTGTGCATCAGTTCCATCTTGTTGTCCCTGCGGCCGAACTCATCGTCCACGCCGAAAGGGCCGACCACCGAGGTCAGAAGCAGCCTTTTCATCTGTCAGGTCTCCGGATTGGGAATTTGGCGCCCGGATTCAGTCGGGCCTACGCGTGCCGGCATACGGCCGCGCCTGACGCCGACCATGCCTGACCGATGTCACGGACTTGTCATGGACATGCGGCATTTTCGCGGCCGCGCGGGAACGGGTGCCTTTCCGCCCGACCGGCGTTTCATGCGATAATCGGCCCGACCTTTCGACGGGACCGGAAATGACCAGAATCATCATGGCGGATTACGGCGACCGGACGCACCGCGACGCGGTCCTGAACCTGCTGGACGCTTATGCCCGCGACCCGATGGGCGGCGGCGAACCGCTTCCCGACTGGACGCGGGCCCACCTGCTGGACGAAATGGCGCGGCGCCCGGGCATCTTTTCACTGCTGGCCTTCGTGGACGACGCTCCGGTCGGGCTGGCAAACTGCATCGAGGGCTTTTCGACGTTCGCGGCCCGCCCGCTGCTGAACATACACGACATCGCCGTGCTGCCGGGCCATCGCGGCCAGGGCATCGGACGCGCGCTGCTGGCCGAGGCCGAATCGATCGCCCGTGCGCGCGGCTGCTGCAAGATGACCCTGGAAGTCCTGAACGGCAACGCAACCGCCCGTTCCGCCTATCTTTCCTTCGGTTTCAGGCCGTACACGCTGGATGACACGCTGGGCTGCGCGGAATTCTGGCACAAGTACCTGTGACGCGGCGGTCGCGCTGGCCGGGTCGAAAAATCTCAAGACATCAAAATGTCGAAGCGTTCCCGGACGATTTCCACGTAACGTTTCTTCGATTCGGCCTTCAGCAGTGACATGCCGACCAGCCTTTCGACGATTTCGAACCAGCGTGGCAGGCCGTCGAAAACAGATTCGATCCTGGAGGCGGAAATGCCGATCGACTTGCCGAACTGCCTGAAGTACGACGCTTTCAGATTCCTGTCGCGCCCCTGCATCTTCAGGCCGGTTTCAACCCGTTCACGCGGAATAGGCAGGCGTGTGTTCAGCATGTCGTAACACGGGGCCAGCTTGAAGGTCCCGGGCGCCCTTTCATTTTCCAGCAACGTCCAGTTCTTCAGGTGCATGTCGGCATTCGCAATCAGAAAGCAGAAAACCAACCGGCGGTAGAAATCGTCGATATCGATTTCCGGTGCCGATGAATGTGCGCGAATTGCAGCGACGACCCTTTCAAACGTGGAATCGTATTTGTCATTGCTGCGCACGCGGATGATCTGCCCCATGTCTTCCATCATCAGGCGCGTGCCGGATTCCGTGATGTCGAATCGCCGCGTCGCATAAACGTTTCCCAGTCCGGGAATGTGAACCAGCGAAAAAGGCGGCACCTCGAACCCGACGGCCCTGGTAATCGCCATCGATACATGCTCGTTTTCGGGCAGTTCGGGGAAATCGCCGTCAGGCTTCAGGATGTACTGCGCCCCGACCGGCGTGGCCCGGAGCACCCCGCGAACGCGATCCAGGCTGAACGCGCCCTTCTTCTGAGCACCTGATATCGAACCCCCGTATATGACGTGCGCGAATGACGTCAGCGGCCGGTCGGGATCCACGGCCACCTTCAGACGCCTGGTCGTACCCCACATCTCGGTCACGCATTTCCTGTGGACTGCCCCCGGTGTGAGGGATTTGAAGCACGTCGGACAGAAGCCGTCGGGTCCCGAAAGCGATACTTCGACAAGACCTTCGTCCAGCCTGCCGCCCAGGATGTCCGAAAACGCATCGATTTCGCGCCCGTCCGGCCCCACCGCCCGCACGGTCACGGCGCCTGTCGGAAAACGACCGGTCGCCATGAGGATCGCAAAGCGGTTCGACTTGTCGATGTGCAGCAGCGCCTCGGTGTTCTGCAGCAGCCACCCTTCGGGAATCAGGTTGTCAAAAAACGGGTGAAGCGACCTTTCGACGTACGCCTCCGCGCGTTTCGGCATCCCCCGCGAAATACCCATGGCCCCCTGCGCGGCCAGGTAAGCCTGGTCGTACTCGAACACGAACCTGTCGGAAGCCTGCTTTTCCAGAACGCCGGCCCTGACATCGCGGAGGTAAACATTGGCCCTGCCGATCTGCTGGAAATCCACGTCAGGCATCGCTCACCTCGCCGGATCTGTCCATCGGCACAGGCCCGACCTGATACCCGAACACGTTCAACAACTTGTTCAGGGACCCTGCCTGGACGTTCATGTCACCGTTTTCGATGCGGTTGACCAGTGTGTAACTGACGTCAGCGTACATGGCCAGTTCTGCCTGCGTGATGCCGCGTTCCCTGCGCCTGGCCCGCAGGAACTGCCCGATCGCCGATGAATGAGCGCCTGACGCCTGTTTCATTTTCCATTCCCCCGGACTGTCTGCCTCGTCTGCCGCCAACTTATCCTTGAATCAGGATCGGTTGCAGCATTTTCCACGATTCTGTCCTTAAAAAAGGATTAAATCAAGACAAAGC
>CAYYCO010000015.1:0-44522 GCA_964470365.1 uncultured Anaeromyxobacteraceae bacterium
GGGGCGTTCCAGGCGGGACTGCCAGTCCGGAGCGAATGCGGAGGGCTGTGCTGCCCGCCGACGCGCCGGTCAGGCGCAACTGCGTCCAAGCCGGCGCGTAAGCTCCCGACCCGCCACGATGTCGGGAATCCCTTCGGTCGGGCCGGGGCGAATGTCATTCGCCCCTGCGAGGCGTGGCACACATGATAATTTATATTGTAATTACCATGCCGTCGTCCTTGACACCACCACGGGCGCTTCAGATAATCCACAGGAATTAATCCGTACTTCGGGCGGCATTATTTGACCCCGGGCATCACGAACGATGTTGAGGTACTTATGACCAGACGTTTCCAGGTTGTGCTTGCGGCGGTGCTGGCTTCGGTGGCGATGGCGGCCATGGTTCCGGGTTGCTCGGACAACAATACCGCCCAGCTTTTTTCAAAGATTGAAATAAATCCGGCGTCGACCGATGTGAACGTGTCGATCGATTCAGATTATGTCATTACGATCATTAACGCCGGCGAGGGCAAGGACCTGACGGTCACCGACATCATCCTGAACTACACGCCGACCTCCGCTGACGAGGCCGACGGGATGCCCGCGTTCCAGTTGATCAAAAACGATACCCTGCCGAAGACGATCGCGGCGAACGCCGGCCTGACGCAGGACGACATCGTGACCTTCACGGTCAGGTACCGCGCGGCCGACGACGGTCTGGACCGTCAGGCTTCCGTCACCATCGTGAACGACAACACGGACCCGACGCTGCAGAACCTGGTGGTCAACTTCCAGGGCGGCCGCTGCCGCCCGATCCTTGACGTCGACGACAGGTACGAATTCGGCATGGTCCGCGTCGGCGAGGCGGGGACGGAAGACATTTCCCTGGTCAACACCGGTTCGTGCGCCCTGGTCGTCGACTGGATCCGGGTGGAAGACGACGCGGAAATGCAGCCTGAAACTTTTGCCGTTTCCATACAGGGCGCCGATTATGTCGGCACCAGCGACTACAAACAGAACGACCTGCCGACGTCGGTCACCATCGAACCGGGCAGCGGCGTGATGTGGCCCGCAACGTTCACCCCGGTCAACGGCGACACGGCGCAGGCGCAGCTGGTAATCCACACCAACAACACCGAGGTGCCGGACGGCCTTTACACGGTGACGCTGATCGGTAACTCGACCGGCCCGAAACTGGAAGTCATTCCGAACCCGGTCGATTTCGGCGGCAAGCTGATCGGTAAGGCGGCGGGCATGGTCGTGACGCTGAAATCGTCGGGGACCGAAAACCTGGAAATCACCAGCGTGGCGCTTGATCCCGAAACCAGCCCGGACTTCACGCTTGATGCGACGGGGCTGAATCCGCAGCCGACGACGGAAACCCCGCTGGTGCTGGAACCGGGCGAAACCGCCGACATCACGATGAAATTCACTCCGAACGAAGAAAACCCGCGCGACGCCGACAACAAACCGATCCCCGACACCGGCGCGATACTGATCGCCAACAACGGTATCCAGGCGATCGCGGAAATCCCGCTTTCGGGATACGGCGTTACGGTCGACTGCCCGAAGCCCCTGATTATTATCGAGGAAGGGGAAGAGGTTAAACCGCAGACGATCCTGCACATCCACGGCGAACAGTCGACCAGCGGCACGTCCGGCGGAACCATCACGCAATACTCGTGGACGGTCCAGCAGCCCGAAGAAAACAAATTCATCCTGCTGCCCACGGCGTCTTCGCCCACGGTCACGCACGAAGTGAACATCGGCGGTGAATACACGTACTGTCTGGATGTGTGCGATGCCCAGTACTGCAGCAGCGATCCCAAATGCGGCGGCGCCGAATGCGTCACCGTCAACGTCATTCCCGACAAGGCGATCCACTGCGAACTGACGTGGACCACGCCGGCGGACGACGACCCGATTGACGAGGGCCTGGACGTGGGGTCCGACATGGACCTTCACTTCGCGCACCCGTTCGCGGCGATGACCGACATCGACGGCGACGGCAAGCCGGATCCCTGGTTCCACGTGCCGTACGACGCGTTCTGGTTCCAGAAGAACCCGGAATGGGAAACCCCGAACCCGGACGGCAAGGACAATCCGTCCCTTGACCGCGATGATACCGACGGCGCGGGTCCGGAAAATATCAACCTGGATTCGCCCGTGGCCGGCCGTGTTTACCGAATCGGGGTCCATTACTGGGACGACCATGGCTACGGCGCCAGCTACCCGCGCCTGAAATGCTACATCTGGGGCCAGCCCGTGTTCGACATCGACCTGAACATCACCGGCCAGGCGATGTACAAGTGCGACATGTGGAACGCCGTGGAAATCGCGTGGCCCCAGCAGACGGTCACGCTGCTGCGCAACACCGACAATTCGCTGAAGATCACCAAGGGATACGAAGACCCCTCGTTCTCCGAAATCGGCGGCGGCGGCTGTTCGGCGGAGTAGGGGCGCTGGCGAACGTCATTCGCCCATGCCGTGTCGTCAGTCATCGGTTTATCGTCTTCCATATTCATTGTTTCAATTTCATTCGGAATCAATAAAATAGACCCGCGGCAGTCCGTCCCGGTTCCGGATCGTGATGTCCCGGCGTCGTGATTTTCCGCAAAATACGTCCTTCCGGAGGGTTTCGTGATGAAGCGTGTTTCGTCTGCATTTTCTGGTTTTTTGCCGGTTTTCCTGTTTGCCGGCCTGCTTGCGTTCGCGGCCTGCGGCGACGATGAAAACGTCGGCGAAAACCTGAACATCGACTACACGCCGCGGACCATCAATTTTGGTTCGGTGGCGATCGGCGGCGAAAAAACGATAACGGTGACCATCACCCACATCGGCGATTCCGGCGAGGTCGTGATCGATTCGGTCGCCACCCAGGCGCTGGGTGACGACTACCAGGTCGCGATGCCGGAAAAGACCAGGCTGGCGCCCGGCGAATCGACCACCATCGACGTGGTCTACACCCCGACGAATACCGACACCGATAACGGTTACCTCGTCATCGGCCACAATATTGCCACGCTGGATTACAAGACGCTGATCGCCGTGACGTCATCCGGCCAGTCGGCGTCCATCATTACCGAACCTTCCCCGATCGATTTCGGCGAGGTTCCCGTTGGTGAAACTGCGACGCTGGACGTGGTGGTGAAAAATATCGGTACTGCGTCTTTCATCATTGACAAGGCGTTCATGGATCCGGAAGGCCCGTCGACTTTCAACATCGCCGCCATCGTCCCGCCCGAGGGCGAGACCCTTCCGGTTGAACTGGGTCCCGACGACACGATCGGCCTGACGCTGCAGTACGCGCCGACCGAAGGCAAGCCGGAGGAATCGACCCTCTACGTCACAGGGGAAGGAAACACCTGGGGATTCGAGGTGTTCGGAACCGGTCTGGGACCGAAGATTTCCGTCAACCCGGCCCAGCTTGAAATGGGCGGCGTGAATATCGGCGAAAGCGGACGTGCCCTTTGCGTCGTCGGCAACGTCGGCAACGACACGCTGCAGGTCGGCGCCATCCAGGTGGTTCCCGGCAGTGACGCCGGCCTGTCGGTCGAGGGCGACACCGATTTCAATCTTTCCGCGGGCGCGACGCGCGATGTTTATGTGAACTGGGCCGTAACCGAGGCCCAGAAATACACCGGCCAGGCCATCGGCTGGGTTTCGATCAGCAGCAATGACGCGGGCAGTCCCACGGTCGTCCCGGTTTACGGCAAGGTCAATTCGCCGATCCTGACCGTTACCCCCGAAACCCTGGACATGGGCTACGGCGCGCAGGGCATCACGATCACGAAATCGGTCACTCTGCGTAACGACGGTTCCGCGGACCTGATCATCTCGGGCGAACCGCAGTTGTTCGACATTTCGGAAGCCAAATACGGCAACGAATGGAATATCCAGATCGTCGGCGCGACGATGATTGGCGGCAAATACACGCTGGCTGCCGGTTCGGGCATGGAGGCCCGGGTGTCGTTCACCAACAAGGGGCCTGAATCGGGCACCGTCACGGCCAAGCTGCGCATCACGTCCAACGACAAGGCCGTTCCCAACACCGAAAAGGTCGTGAACATAACGATCAAGCGGGCTGGCACCGCCACCTGCATCCCGGTCATCGAACCGTCCACATACAATTTCGGACTGGTCCCGATGGGATTTTCCAAGGAGCTGCCGATCCGCGTCGTGAACAAGGGAACCGGGTACTGCTCGTACAAGGGCGTGCAGATCCAGGACTGCTCGTCCGGGTTCGGCATTGGCGGAACCTGCTCTGCCCCGTTCACCACCAGCAAGTCGAACAGGTTCAAGGTCGTGTCGCAGCCGGCGGTCGTGAAGGACGGCGTTGCCCCGGGCGGCGCGTTCGCGATTTACGTCAAGTTCTCCCCGCCGGAAACCAGCACGATGTTCGGCTCCATCACCGAATACTCGGCCCTGGCGGGCGTGATGATCCGTGACAGCGCCCTGGCCAAGGATCTGATTATCCCGGCCGCGGGCGGAACAGGCACCTACGCGCCGAATATCCTTGGCTCCAGCGGTCTCGCCAACCTGGCGGTCCTGCCGTCGGAAATCAAATTCGGCCTGGTCACGCTGGGTTGCGCGTCCAAGACTTACCAGGTGTGCGCGTACAACACGGGTTCTGCCCCGCTGCAGGTCACGAAAATCAACCTGGATGGCTGCACCCCCGAATTCAGGTTGAAAAGCGTCCCCGGGCTGCCGCGGCAGATTTCGGTCGGCAACCCCCTGTGCTTCGACGTGCAGTTTGTGCCGCAGGACACAACCGAAGATTCGTGCATCCTGAAGGTCGAAAGCAACGACCAGAGCGTGCCGGAACTGTTCGTCGGGCTCAGCGGCCAGGGCACGATTTACAGTGACCAGACCGACAAGTTCACGCAGCTGTCCGGCCAGGAGGTCGACATCCTGTTCCTGATCGACCAGTCGGGATCGATGGGCGACGACCAGCAGAACCTGATCGACAGTTTTGATTACTTCATCCAGCAGTCGGAAGTCTGGGCCAACGACTATCACATCGGCATAACTTCCGTCGGCGTCAGCGAACAGTACGCGGGTGCGATGGGCAAGCTGAACCTGGGCGCGAAATTCAAGTCGCCGCGATACATCACGCCCGGCCCGAACGCGAAATCGCAGTTCGCCGACCTGGCGAACCTGGGCAGCGACGGCGACAATTCCGAGGGCGCATTGCAGAACGCCCAGGCAGCGCTGTCGGCGCCGCTTATCACTGATACCGGCGTGTCGTGCAGCACCGACACCGACTGCAGCGGCGACCCGAACATCTGTCAGGACAGCTCCTGCCCGTTCAAGTGCCTGGACAGCACATGCGGCGGCTGGAACAAGGGGTTCCTGCGCCAGGACGCCCAGCTCGAACTGATCGTGCTGTCCGACGAGGAAGACCAGTCCAGCGGCGATCTCGGGTTCTATATTGACTTCCTGAAGTCCATCAAGGGCTTCTACAATCAGAACATGATGCACTTCAACGCCATCGTCGGCGTCGACGACGGCACGCTGACCCTGGAAGACGGCACCCCGTATCCGGGCTGCATGGGCCCCAACGGTCAGGGCGCTGGCGCCGGCATGCGTTATATCGAGGTCGCCAACGCCACCAGCGGCAAGGTCGGTTCGATCTGCGACCCGAACTTCAAGACGGTCCTCAGTGAAATCGGTTCGGTCGCGTTCGGCCTGAAGCAGCAGTTCTTCCTTTCGCGAATCGCCGACCCGAATTCGATCACGGTGAAGGTCCGCGGCGTGAATGTGACCGACGGCTGGGATTACGACGCGCCGTCGAATTCGATTATTTTCGATCCGGAAAGTCCGAACATGCCCCAGGAAGGGGATGAAATCCTGGTCCATTACGAGACGCTGTGCTTCGAGCCCTGAGGAACGAAGGGCGATGCCACGCCGAAGCCACGCCGAAGGCGGGGCGAAGGCGGGCCGTTGATCATGCACGGATGTAGGGGCGAATGATATTCGCCCATAACGGAAATAGAAGGAGATCCATAAATGAATCGTGGCAGGATGATCGCGGTGCTGGCCGTGGCGGTTATGGCAGGCGTGGCCGGCTGCAAGAGCGGGTCGGTCGGCACGGCCCCGGATTTCTACCTCACGACGTCCGGCGCCGTCGCCAGCGGCACGGATCGTATCCTTGAGGGCGGTGTGGTCGAATTCACCGAGGGCGGCGGCACGGTTACGCTGATACTCGGTAACGTGGGCGACGCCGACCTTGAAATTACGAACATCGAAATCGTTTCGTTGAACGGCGACATGGCGGTGACGCCCGAACCGGCCGACATTTCGTTCCCGGTCGTCGTGGCTGCCAACGATTACAAGCAGACCCACCCGACCGTCCTGAAGATCAACGTCTATTACTCGCCGGACGCCGACCGCGACCTGTCCGCGACGGTCATCCGCGTTTATACGAACGACATGAACCTGAATGAAAGCGTCGAGGCCGGCGTGTTCGAATTCAGCGTGGTTCCAAAAGAAAAGACCGCTGAAATCAAGGTTACGCCGAACAACTACATCTTCATCGGCGCGACCGCCTCGTCGCCGGACTCCACCACCTTCTCGATCGAAAACGTGGGCGACGCCCCGCTGGCCATTGCGGCACTGCGGTTCGAACCGGCCTCGACGGCGTATTCGATCATCGACACGACCGTTTACGGAAGCACCGTGGCCGTTCACGAAAACCTGATGATCGACCCGAAGAACGCCGGCACTGAAAACGGCCCGCTCGACGTGACGATCCAGTACCGCCCGGTTCTGCCCCCCGACACGACCAACCTCGAGGTCCTCTGGGGCTCCCAGATCGACACCGGCGTGTCCTGCACCGGCACCCCGCAGTGCCAGAATTCGGACGAACTCTGCCCCGACAAGACGAAGACCTGCCCGTACAGCTGCTTCAACGGCATGTGCGGCTGCCTGATGACGTCGGAATGCGCGAATTACTACTGCGCGAACCCTGCCGACTGCGAATACCGCTGCCTGACCGGCGTCTGCCGAATCCCCGAAACCACCGTCGTTCCGCTGCGCGGCGAGGCCGAGGCGGGCACGCTGGCGATCACGTACGGCGACCAGGCCGACGGTTGCGTCAACTTCACGGAAGTGACGGTTCCCGGCAACAGCTGCACCAAGACCCTCAGCCTTGAAAACGCCGGTCCCGGCGCGGTCATCCTCAGCCGGCCGACGATTGAGGTTTCCGGCGGCGACAATCCGTACACCGTGAAGTGGTACAAGCTGGGCGCCAGCCAGGACGGCGACTGCGGCGCGGTTACCGGTGACGAAATCACCGAACCGAAATTCACGCTGACCCCGGAAAATTCGCCGATAACCGTGGCCGTTACTTACACCGCCCCCTCTCAGGACGGCATCAGCGGCGACCTGATCGTCCCGTTCAGCAGCCCGTACGACGGAAAGCAGACGATCAGGCTGTGCGGCGGCGTCAGGAAGGGCGAACTGGCCATCGCGCCGGCGCCCGAAAAGATCCGCATGACCATTTACGCGGCCCCGGGCACCACTGGCGAAAAGACGGTCGTCGTCATGAATAAGGGCAACCTGGCCCTGGACATCACCAGCATCGACGTTGAACCGGCCCATGTTGACGATCCGGAAGCGTTCAGCATCGTCGAGGACGTCGCGGGCGGATTCCAGCTCGCGGAGGGCGAGGCGCGCCACTTCACGGTCAGCTTCAACGGAACTCATGACGGCGGCACCACGGTCAACGGTTTCGTCAACGTCAATTACATGAACCAGCTGACGTCGACCGAGGTCAACGTGAAGGTCAACCTCGCGGGCTTCAACAGCTTCGAGGGCGTGACCCTGCCGACCGCCGATGCGGGCGATGCCGCTGACTACACCGGCCTGCAGGTCGGTGACCTGGTCGTCCTGGACGGCAGCAACAGCGTGCCCGGAACGTACGATATCCCCGCGAATTCCGGATACATCTGGTTCGTGTCGGAAAAGCCGGCGGCGTCCAGCGTGTTCCTGAACCAGGCGGGCGGCGCGGCCCAGGTAACGTTCATCCCCGACGTGGCCGGCGACTACCAGTTCCGGCTCATCGTTTTCTCGGTCGATCCGGACAGTTCACAGGCGTATTTCAGTGCTGAAGACACGATCGACATGACGATTCACTGACCCCTGAAAACCACCGCCCCCGGCACCTGATCCGCACCGAGTTTTTTGCCCCGGAAATGCCCTGTTTCGCTTGTCCAGATTGCACTGATCTGATAAAGATAACCGGACGGTAATTTTCCCTGTTTCCGGTACATAAGGGGTGTGTGATGAAAGTACAGGATTTCATGGTTGAACTCGAAGGTAACCCGACCGATAACGTCATTTTTGACATGGCCATCGAGGAAGCGGTGGCCGAGGGCGGTCTCGAGGGTCTCGATCTGTTCCTGGGCGAGGTGATGGAATCGCTGGTCGACCCCGCGGTGACGGAAACCTTCATGAAGAAGCTGGACATGCTTTTCAGGAAGGAACGGACGACCGACAAGGGCAGGATCCTGGCCTGGACCGCCGGCCTCGTGGCCTGGAAGATCCAGAACGACGTGGTCCGCGCCGAGTTCTACATGAGGGCAGTCGGGGACGAAAATCTTCCCGACCCCGCGACCTGGCTTGAATTCTACCGTGTGTTCTACGCGTCCCGCGGCAACTGGCTGCGCCTGGAACAGTTCATGTCCGAATCGGGTCCGAAGGCCGGTATGGCCGAACTGGAAATCCGGCGATACCTCGCCCGTACCGCAGGTGAATACAAGAACCCGTCCAAGGAACTCACGTACTGGCAGGAGGTCGTCAAACTCGACGAATCCGACGCCGAGGCGTCCGAACATCTCGAAGCGCTTTACGTTCAGCTCCAGCGCTGGCCGTCGCTGGCCGAACTGTACCGCGCCCGCTTCGCCGCGCTTCCGGAAGATGCCGTCCCCGAAAAGGTCGCCATACTCAAGCAGATGATCGAAATCTACGGCGACAGGATGCATGCCGAACCCAAGGTCCTGGCGACGTGGCAGCAGATACTGGACGTCGATCCGACCAGCGACGAGGCGATCGATTCGCTGATGACCCGTTACGAACAGGCCGGCCGCTGGCCCGATTACGCCAAGGTTCTGGATCACAAAATCGAACAGGAACGCAGGCTCGAGGACCGCATCCGCCTGATGGAAAAGAAGGCGGAACTGCTGGAAACCAGATTCGCCAAACCGGTGGACGCGCTGAAGACCTGGGAATCGATTCTGGAACTGGCACCCGAACGCCGCGACGTCATCGAAAAGCTGAAGGACCTTTACTTCAAGCGAAACGATTTCGAAAACCTTATCCGCATCCGCCGGGCCGAGGCGGACAACCTGGCCGACCCGTTCGAAAAGGCCGCTGCTTACGCCGAACTGGCCGTTCTGGCCACGGATCGGCTGCGTAAATTCCCGGTTGCCATCGAACTGTGGGAACTGGTGCTCGGGCTTGACGATGCGCATGCCGACGCGCTTCGCAACCTGGAAATGCTGTATGAACGGACCAAGGAACTGGACAAGCTGGCAGCGACGCTGCGCCGGCGGTTCGAACTGACGACCGAGAAGGGCGAACAGGTCCAGATACTGGAACGGCTGGCGCTTCTATACGGCACCAAGCTGGAAGACCAGGTCGGCGCGATGGACGCGTGGCGCATGATCCTGGACGTCGACCCGAACCACGACAGGGCAAAACGCGAACTGCGCGCCAGTTACCTTCAGAAGCACAAGTGGGAGGAACTGGACTGGTTCCTGCGGAAATACGGGAGCGTCGACGAACTGGCCAGGACACTGGAGGGCCAGGTCAATTCGATCAGCGTCGTCGATGAAAAACGCGAGGTCCTGTTCAAGCTGGCCTCGATATGGCGTGACGAACTGGGGCAGGGCGTCAGGGCCGTCAAAAACCTGGAAACGGTTCTGCAGCTGTTCGCGTCCGACGCTCGTGCCGCCAACGAACTGATCCAGCTTTACCGCGGGCTCGGCGAATGGCGCAAGCTGCCCAAGGTGTACGAAATCGCGATCGCCGGCGCCGCCGACACGCCGGAACGCCAGCGGTTGCGGGTGGAAGCAGCCCTGGTCCAGGAAAACCAGCTTCACAGTCCCCGGGAGGCCTTCTTCCTGTACCTGGCCGCTTTCCAGGAAGACATGCTCAACCAGGACCTGCAGGCGCAGCTTGAAAAGCTGGCCGGTCCGTCCGACAACTGGGACGTATATGTGACCGCGCTGGAAAGCGCCGTGGAAGTCATGCCGGATACCGCCAGGCGGATCACGACGTGGCTGCGCATCGGCGAAATCTACAGCGAAAACCTGATGGATGCCGAGGCCGGACAGGCGGCGTTCAACCGTGCCCTGGACATGGACACCGGCAACCGCCAGGCCATCTACGCGCTCGAGGCGATTTACCGCAAGCTGCACCGCGACGAGGACCTGATCAGGGTTCTGGGCCTGCGCCTGTCGCTGGTCGACGACCCTGCCGAACGCAAGTCCGTCAGGTTCGAAATCGCGGAAGCCCTGTACGAACGCATGGGCAAGGTGGATGACGCGGTCGCGACGTTCAACGAAATCATCGCCGACGACCCGATCGAATGGCGCGCTTACTCCGAACTGTCGGAACTCCTGCTGAAGGAAAAGCGGTTCGCCGATCTGCGCGATCTCCTGAACAGGCACGTCGACGCACTGTTCACCACCGACGAAATCAATCCGGCCATCATGGCCGATCTGTACAGCCGAATCGGCCTCCTGACCGCCGGTCTTGAGGGGTGCGGCGACGCGGCTGTCGATTCATACGCGACGGCGTTGAATTACGATCCCGTCCACGCGGAAACGATTGCCCAGCTCGAATCGATGATCGGTGTCGTCGAACTGCGGCCGCGCCTGGTCGAACTGCTGAAGGGGCCGTTCGAGGCCGCCAACCGCCATGTTGATCTGGCCGACCTGATCGAAATCGAACTTCAGATCAAGGGCGACAGCATCGATACGATCGACCTGCTGTGGAAACTGGACGCCCTGTACCACAACGGCGCCAGCGACGACGCCAAACATTTCCGCACTTTGTCCCGAATCATGATGGTCACCCCGGACGTGACCCGCGCATGGGACGGGATCGAAACGGTGACCAGGGAAATCGGCGCGTGGCGTGCCCTGGTCGATATCTATGCGAAGGCGCTGGAAGGGATCGAACTGGCCGACGCGCGCGTTGCGCTCAGCCTGCGCCTGGCGCGGATACTGTGGGAAGAACTGGAAAGCGTGGACGAGGCCCGCAAGGTCTTCCATGGCGTCCTGGAAATCGACGATTCGAACGAGGCGGCCCTGGAGGCCCTCGAAACGATATACGAGGCACAGGAAAATCATCCTGAACTGCTGAAGGTGTACAAGCGCCGCTTCGAGGTGTCCCCGTACGCCGGCGAAAAGATTGCATACGCATTCAAGATGGCGGCGGAACTGTCGGATCACCTGGAAAACATCGAAGGCGCCATCGCGGCCGTCCGTGGCGTCCTGGAAATCGACCCGGATTACGCCGCCGCGTATCGTCAGCTCGACAACCTGTACGTCAGGGCCGAAAGCTGGTTCGACCTGGCCGACGTCCTGCAGAAGCGCATCGAACTCGCCGAAGACGATCGCGACCGCACCTGGCTGCGGCTGCGCATGGCCGAAACCCTGGAAACAAGGCTGGAAAACGTCGCGGGCGCCGTGGACGTGTACCATATCATCCTGGAAGGCGACCCGACGAATGCCGATGCCCTTGCCCAGCTTGAACGGCTGTTCGGCAACCCGGACGTCAAGGTGATGGTCGCGCCCATCCTGCTGCCGGCTTACAAGGCCAGCGGCGACAACGTGAAACTGGTGGCCGTGTACGATGTGCTGGCGGAGGCCGCCGACGACGTGGAAACCAGGCTTGGCCACTACGCGACCATCGCAGCCATCTACGAAAACGCCATCGGCGATCTGGACAAGGCGTTCGAATACGTTTCGAAGGCTTTCAGGACCGCGCCGGAACGGGCCGAACTGGTGGACGAAGTGCTTCGTGTGGGTCGCGTGCGCAACGCGATCGGCGAGGCGGTCATGGTGCTGGCGGGCGTCGTTTCCGATATCGGCGACGAGGATCGCCGCCGCGAAACTCACCGCATTATCGCGAAGGTCTGCCGCGATGCGGGCGTCGATCGTGAACTGGCAAAGAATAACTTCCGTGCCGTCCTGAAAATCGACCCGTCCGATCTGGCCGCCATCGACGACCTGATCGCGATGCACCGTGAAGACAACGAATTCGAACCGCTGGTCGGACTGGTGATGACGCGTGCCGACCTGGTTACCGCGTCCGATGAACGCGCCGCGCTGCTTCTGTGGGCCGGCGACATTTACGCCGACACGCTGGGCAGGGACGCTGACGCCATCAACGCGTACAACGGCGTCCTGGAAATCGACTTCAGGAACATGAAGGCCATCGTCGCCCTCGAAAAGCTGTACGAAAAGGGCGAAAGCTGGCAGGAACTGGTCGACGTCCTGGGCCGCAAGTCCGACTACACGGAAGACGACGCTCGTATCGCTGCGTTGAAAAAGAAGGGACTCGTCCAGCACGACCGCATGGGCAACACCGGCGACGCGATCGAAACGTTCCTGCAGGTCATGTCGCTGAAACCGGGCGATGTGGACGGCCTGCGCACCCTGGACCGTCTTTACGCCGCGGCGGAAGACTGGTGGAACCTGTACTCGACGCTGGAAACCCTGCACGACGTGGTCACCGGCGAGGAACGCCTGACTGTCCATTTCCGGATGGGCAAGCTGCTTGAAAGCGAAATTGGCGACGCCACGAAGGCCGTGGATATATTCAGGGATCTCCTGGATGAATTCCCCGACAACAAGGACGCCGTCGATGCCCTGGAATCGATGGTCCGCGCCGACCACGCGGCCGACGCAGCATTCGCCATCCTGTCGCCGGTCCTGGCGGCGCGTGGCGAATGGATGCGACTGTACGTCGTGTACGAAGTGATCACGGAACGCGAAGAGGACGTCGCCCGCAAGGTTTCCAACCTGCTGAAGATGGGCGAAATTGCCGAAACCCGCATGGAAGAGCCGCTGCGCGGTTTTGAATGCTACGGCAGGGCGTTCGTCACCGATCCGCACAACGTCCCGGCGCGTCAGCACATCGAGGACCTGGCCACCGCCCATGACATGTGGGAAAACGTGCCCGCGCTGATGCTTGAGGGCGCCAAGGTCGTCGAGGGAACGTCGCACGCGCTTGAACTGCGCCTGCACGCCGCCCGCATCCTGCGCGACAGAATCAGCGACCTGCCGGGTTCGGCGGCAGCGTTTGAAAAGATCATCGAGGACCACGAAAGCAACGCGGAAGCGCTGTCGGCACTGGATGAACTGTACTCGACGCTGGAAAAGTGGGACGACCTCGCCCGCATCCTGCGGGCCGAATACGATGCGACCCAGGTCGTGGACGACAAGGTCCGGTTCATGCTGCGGTTCGCTGCCGTCTGCGAGGTCCATCTGGACAATTCGAGGGCGGCCCTGGAGGCCAGGCAGGAAGTGCTGTACCTGGCGCCGAACCAGGCTGACGCGGTGGCCGGGATGCGCGCCATGTTTGATGGCGGCAAGCACCGGGCCGACATCCTGGGCATCCTTGAACCGATTTACACCGAAACGGGCGCCTGGACCGACCTGGCGGCCGTGTACGAGGCCGTGCTGGCCGACGTGACCGATCCGGACGAACGGCGTGGCGTCATGACCAGGCTGGCCGAGGTCTGGGAAAAGAACCTGGTGAACGAAACCGCCGCCATGACATGGTACGGCCGTGCGTTCGAAATCGATCCCGCCGACGAATCGCTGCTGATCCAGATCGAAATGCTGGCCGGTTCGTCGGGCAATTTCAAACTGCTCCTGGACATCCTGCTGGCCGCTGCCGGCGCCTGCGGCGACGCGGAACGCAAGGTGTACCTGTGGCACAAGGCCCTGGAAACGGCCCGCGACAAGCTGGCGGACCTGGCCCAGGCAGAACAGATCGGCAAGTGGATCCTGGAAATCCAGGAAGGCGACCGTGTGGCGCTGGCGGCCCTCGACGCCATGTATGTCGATCAGTCGCGCTGGACCGACCTGCTGGCCATCCTGGAAAGGGAAGTCCGGTTCGCCGATTACGACGAAGAAAAGATCGGCTTCCTGATGCGGGTCGGCGCCCTGCAGCGTGACCGCCTGGACAATTCCGACGGTGCGGTCGCGGCGTTCACGGCCATCCTCAAGGCCGACGAAATGCACCGCGATGCGCTGACCGCCCTGTCGCGCCTGCATGAACAGCGCAACGAATGGGAACATCTGTTCAACGTGCTGTCGCGGCTGGCCGACGGTGAATCGACGGGCGATGCACGCGCCGTCATTCAGCGGCGCATGGCCGTCCTCGCCGAAGAAAAACTGGAACGTCCGGAAACCGCCCTTTCGCTGTGGGAGGAAGTGTCGCACGTTGAAACCAGCGACGTCGTGGCCCTGCGGAACCTGCAGCGCCTGTACGCCGCGGCCGGCGACTGGACCAGTTTTGTTGAGGCCTGCGATCGGGAACTGCCGCTGGTTGCGGACGAACCGGCGCGAAGCGGTGAATTACTGCGCGCGATTGCCGGGGCGGCGGAAACCGAACTTGGCGACACGTTCCAGGCACAGGCCGCGTGGCGCCGCATACTTGACATGTCTCCGCGTGAAATGGATGCGCTGCAGGCACTGCGCCGGCTGTACCGCGAATCGGGCGACAGCCAGTCGCTGTGGCGGATCCTGGAATCGCTGGTTGACACCGGCCTGATTGGCGGCGACGACCTGCTGGCACTTGAACGTGAACTGGCGGAACTGCTGACCGGCGACCTGCGCAAGCTGGACGAGGCGATCGTCTGGTGGAACAGGATCCTGGAAATCTCCGCCGACGACATGGACGCCCTGAAAAAGCTGGAGGGGCTGTACGACGAAACCGGACGCTTCGATCAGTGCGTCGGGATTATCAAACGCATCGTCGCATTGACGGCGGACGACCAGGAAAAGGCGGCTATGCTGGGTCGCGCCGCGGAAATCCAGGCCGACCGGATGAAGGATCTGGCGGCGGCGGCACAGACGCTGCAGTCGGTCGTGGGAATCATCGGCAACAACATGGAGGTGTCCGAAAAGCTGCAGGACCTGTACAACAGGCTCGAAAGTTGGGACGAACTCTGCCAGGTGCTGGTGGATCGCGATGCCCTTCTGAAGGACCCGGACGACAGGGTCAACAACTTTGCCGATTGCGCCAGGATTTACGAGGACCGCAAGGGCGTGCATGAACCGGCATTCCTGGTTTACGTCAGCGCCGCGATGGTCAACCCGGCCGACGACAACGTGCTGATGGAACTGTGGCGGCTGGCCCAGGTCCTGCAGAACTGGGGCGATTACGTCGATTACGTGTCCCCGCTGATGGAACGCATGGGTGACGATCAGCGCCTTGAACACCTGGTCAGGTTCGGCGAAATCCTGCACAAGAACACCGACCGCACGGCCGACGCCATCAGGTTCTATGAACTGGTTCTCAAGGACTGGCCGGAAAATGAACCGTCGCTCGAGGCCCTGACCGAACTGTACGCGGACGCCCGGGACTGGAACAAACTTGTTTCCGTGCTGGAAAAACGCGTCGAACTGACGGCCGATTACCTCCAGAAGGTCGAATTCCAGTCGCTGGCCGCCCAGGTTCTCGAGGCCAAGCTGGACGACCCGCGCCGCGCCGTCGTGGCTTATGCGAAGGTGCTCGATTTCGACGACCGCCATGTCGAAACGATCGATGCGCTGGTTCGTCTGTACGGCGATCTGCGTGACTGGGAAAAGCTGGTGGACGCGCTGGGCCGCAAGGTCGACGTGGCGCCGGAACAGGAAACCGATGTGCGGTTCCGCATCGGCCAGATCCTTGAAAACGAAATCAAGGATCCGCGCCGCGCAATCGCCTCGTACCAGGCCATCCTGGAACAGTCCGCGTCGCACGCCCCCAGCATCGAACGGCTGCAGTCGCTGTACGCCGGGCTTTCGGACTGGGTCGGGCTGGCGGACGTGTTCCAGCGGCTGCTGGACATGGCGAACGAAATTCCGGACCGGATCCTGTACTGCGGCAAGCTGGCCGAACTGTTTGAAACCCACCTGGACGACAAGCGTCGCGCGCTGGATTACTGGCAGCAGATCCTGGACATGGATCCGCTGGACCACGAAGTCTTCGAATTCGCGGTGAAGATCCTGGTCGAACAGGAAGACTTCAACGAACTGATCAACCTGTATGAAAACAGGGTGTTGAAGGTCGACGATCGCGATATCAGGATCGCGACGCTGGTCCGGGAAGCCGGCCTGTACGAACAGAAGATGGAAGACGTCAACGCGGCCATCAGCTGCTACCAGCGGATGCTGGGCTTCCAGCCGGATTACCAGCCGGCGTTCGAAAATCTGGTCAGGCTGTTCACGTCGATGGAATCCTGGTACGACGTGGTCGACACGTACGTCAGGTGGAAGGACCAGGTCGATACCGACGCGCGCATGGTTGACCTGATGATGCACGCGGTCGATATCGTCCGGCATAAGCTGGAAAACCCGGATCGCGCCATCGACATGCTTAAGGGTATCCTGGTCGTGGACCCGGTCAACGACCGCGCGTCGAAGTGCCTGATCGAAATCTACACCGACCTGCTCGACTGGGAAAAGGTCGCGGGCGTGTACCTTTCGATGGAGGCGGCAACGCCGAACGACGACGACAAGGCGCGCCTGCGGGCAGCGGCCGGCGATATTTACCTGACCCACCTCAAGGATCGCGGGCGCGCGGCCGAACATTTCGAACGTGCACTGACGTACAACCCGCGCATGACCGACGTGTCACTGGCCCTGGCGGCGACGTACGTCGCGGCGGCCATGTGGGAAAAGGCAGAACCGCTGCTGGACATGCTGGTTTCCGACGGAAAGGTGATGGCGGACGCGGGGCGCGCGGCTGAAATCCATTACAACATGGGGCTTTGCGCCGAAAAACTGTTCGATTTCGAAAAGGCCTTCCGTGAATACACCATGGCGATCAAGCAGCGCCAGAACCATTTCAGGGCGCTGCTGGGCATCGGCCGCTGCCATCAGCGCAAGTCCCTGTGGCAGCTCGCCAAGGACAACATGATGAAGGCGGTCGGTTTCGGCAAGGACGAACTGTCCGACGACGAAATGATCGAACTTGGCTTCGCGCTGGGCGAAATCAACCTGGCCCTGAACGACGAACGGGAAGCCGGAATGTGGCTGGACAGGGTCATTGCCCTGGCCCCGGGCAACGAAAAGGCGGTTGACCTGCAGATCGCGCTTGCCGAACGCCGCCAGGACTGGCCGGCCGTGATCAGGTACAAGCAGGCCCGCGTCGATGCGCACAACGATCCGTACGAAAGATTCAGCGTCCTGCTGGAAGTCGGTGACATCTATCAGGAAAGGATGAACAACACGCACGGGGCGATGGCTGCATACCGCGAGGCGCTGAACATTGAACCGGGCGCCAAGGTCGCGCTGATGCGCCTGTACAACCTGAACCTCAAGAACGGCGAATTCCATGACGCCATGTCGATCCTGAAAACGATGGCCGACGCCGAGGACACGAACGAAGGGCGTGCCCGCGCTTATGTGCAGATGGCCGCGATTTATCAGGAAAAACTGGGCGACGACACGGCCGCGATACAGGCGCTGGACGATGCGCTTGATTACGACCCGGACAGGCTGGAGGCGTTCCGCGCCATCGACGAAATTCTGACGCAGAAGCGTGACTGGGATGCCCAGGCGCAGGCGTACGTCAGGATGATCAACAGGCTGAAGGGCCGTGGAAACCCGGAACTGGAATACAGGCTGCAGGCCAACCTGGGCGAAATCTACCGGTCGCGGCTCAAGGACCCGCACCTCGCGGTCGAGGCGTTCCAGGCCGCGGCGAAGATCAAGCCGGATGAAAAGAAGACCTACGAAATCCTGGCCCAGCTTTACGAACTGAAGGAATCCGACGAGGACAAGGCGGTCGAGGCGCACCGCCAGATCGTCGCCCTTGGCCCGATTTCCAATGACGCCGCCACGTCGTACAAGGCGATGCGCCGTCTGTACATGAAGATGAACCAGTTCGACAAGGCGTTCGTCGTCTCGTCGATCATGCGTGCCATGGAAATCGCCGACGGTGAGGAAGCGAAGTTCTACGACGACAACCTGGAACCGGGGATCCCGTGGTTCACGGGCACGATCGAACCGGCGCGCTGGGAAAGCCATCTGATGGCGAAGGACGAGGACATCGTCCTCGGCCGCACGCTGCAGGTGATTTACCAGGGCATCGGGCCGTACCTGGACATCAAGGAACTGAAGGACCTGGGCCTGCGCCGCAAGCCGGACATGGATCTGGACCAGAAACTGGTGTTCGTCAACATCTACAAGGCGGCCAACAAGGCGCTGGGTCCGCTTCCGCACAAGGTGTACCGCGACGACAACCCGACCGGCATGAAGGTTGAATACCTTGCGCCGCCGGCGCTGATCGTGGGCGCGGACATGATGTCGGGCCATGACGAATACGAACTGGCGTTCCAGATTGGCCGCCAGCTCACGTACCTGCACCCGATGCACTTCCTGGCCGCCGTGAAAAACCTGACCGAACTGAAGGTCATCATGGCCGGCGTGTTCAAGTACTGCAAGCCGGACATGGAATTCGGGGCTGGCGCGGAAATGGTGAACGAGCTGGTCAGGACGATCGACCGCAAGATGAACCAGCAGCAGAAAAACCAGATGTCCAAACTGGTCGACGATTTCCTGCGCAGGCACACGGAATCGCTGGACGACGTGTTCCGCGATTACTTCCGCAGCATGGAAATCACCGCGCTGCGCGCCGGTACGCTGGTTTCGTGCAACGTTCCGTCGGTCATGAACGCCCTGCGCGTGGAACAGTCGGGCTTCAGCCGCATGGAACGCCGCGAAAAGATCGAGGAAGTCCTGCGCTTCGCCATCAGTGAGGACCACTTCGTCCTGCGCCGGGCACTGGGCATCGCCATCGACAAGGATGTCGTGTAACCGGTCGTTCCGTCAGTCGATTTTCCCGATTACCGCAACCGCATCCAGGCCACCGTGGGCGAAGTCCAGGCGGCATTCGACGGGCATCGGCCACTGGCGCGCAATGCCGGCGTCCGGCATCACCACGGCATAACGCCAGTCCTGCCAGCTCGACTGAAGAGTGCGGGCGATGCGACGGTACAGTGCCGCGGGTGACGCACCGGCGTCCAGGCGCAGTCCGTATGGCGGGTTCATGACGATCAGGCCGGACCGGCAGGGCGGGGGCGTGGCGAAAAAGTCGGCGACCAGGAAATCGATCAGGCCGGCGGTGGCGGAGGATGCGGCGTTGTCCCGTGCGGCAGCGATGGCCAGCGGGTCGATGTCGCGGGCGACAATGGCGGCGTGGGGCGGGGCACCCGGGGCTGACGCTGGTTCTGTCCCGCTGTTCGCGCGGGACACAGCCGGTTCCGTCGCGACCATGTGTTTCCAGGCGGCGGCCGGGAAGGCCGGCCAGTCCATGAAGGCGAAGGCGCGGGGCGGCGTGGCCGAAACACCGGGCGGGACGCGGGCGGCGATCAGGGCGGCTTCAATCGCGAACGTTCCGGATCCGCACATGGCATCCACCAGGTTTTCGGCGCCGTCGTAACCGGCGGCCAGCAGGATGGCGGCGGCCAGTGTTTCGCGAATGGGGGCCGCGACCGATTTACTGCGCCAGCCGCGCCGGTGCAGAAGATCGCCCGACGAGTCCAGCGACAGCGTCAGCCGGTCTTCGTCCAGGCGCGCCAGGATCTTCTGTGATTCGGCGACGTCGAGCATCCGTGGAACCGGAAGGCCGTCCTGGGCGAAGCGCCGGTTAATGGCGCCCGATACCGTGTTCTGCAGAAGGGTCGAGCTTTCGATGCGCGACGAATGGATTGTCGGCTGGATGTCCAGCGCGCATCCTGCCGGCAGCCATGCTTCCCAGGGAATCTGGGCGGTTTCACGGAAAACGTCTTCAATCGCGCGGGCCTTGAACGTCGCAACCCGCACCAGGATGCGTGAAGCAGTCCGCAGGACGAGGTTGGCACGCATGCCGTCTTCCAGGCGGCCGGCGAATTCGACGCCGCCACGGATTTCGTCGGGCGCTGGCGTGAATCCCCGGCCGGCAAGTTCGTTCCGCAGGATCTGTTCCAGTCCCGGCGCGCACACGGCCATCCATGTATGCATGCGTGACCGCACGTGTTTTTTCGCCCGTCGTTCAATTGAAACTGTGGTCTGTGTGGTGTCGTCGGTCATGTGGCCTCGTTATGCCGCCGCGAAAGATAACGCGCGCAGGATACCAGCATTTCCGGGTTCAACGTAAATCGGCGGGCGGGTGTCATTGGCCGTCAACGGGCGGTGGTGGGTTCCGGCCGGGGAGTCCCCTGAAGCGACTTGCCCCACCCGATGCGATGCGAGGTCGTGCCCTCCGACCTCGCTCCGCTCGGACGGGAGGTTCAGCCCTTGACGCCGCCGGCGGTAAGGCCGCCGATGAGGTGGCGCTGGAGGGCGAAGAAGAGGGCCATGACCGGGGTGCTGACCAGGATCGCGCCGGCGGCGAAGTGCCCCCATTCGGTCGAGTAGTCGCCGACGTAGCGCTGCAGGGCGACCGGAAGCGTGAACGACGTTTCGTCGGACAGGAAGGTGGCGGCCAGGATGAATTCGTTCCAGGCGGTCATGAACGAAAACAGCGCGGTTACGACGATCGCCGGGCGCGCCAGCGGCAGCACGATCCGGAAGAACATGGTCCATCGCCCGGCCCCGTCCATGACGGCAGCCTCTTCCAGTTCCCTGGGGATCGTGTCGAAGTAGCCCTTCATCATCCAGACGCAGAAGGGGATCGCGGTCGTCGCGTACACCAGCGTCAGGCCGACCATGCTGTCCAGCAGGTTCATGGCGTCCAGCAGCAGGTACAGCGGGATCGCCATCACCACGCCGGGGAACATCTGGGTGACCAGGAACAGCGTCATGCCGATTTTGCGGCCCGGGAAAACGAACCGTGAAAAGGCGTAGGCGGCGGTCGTGGCCAGTGCGAGGCTGAGCAGCGTGGTCGCGGCGGCGACGACGACCGAATTGAACAGCCAGTGGCCGAACAACCAGCTTCCGGCCAGGTCGGTGGCCGTCACGATGTCGTGGAAATTGGACAGGCTGACCGTTTCCGGGATGGGGCTGGGCGACAGGTTGAAGGCCTGGGACGGTGTCAGTGCCATCTTGACGACCCAGAGGACCGGGTAAAGCGTCACGGCGCATGCGGCGACCAGCGCCAGGTTCCAGCCGATGGCGGCCAGCCAGGTCGGGCGGCGGTTCATGCTGACCTCCGTTGCAGGCGGCTGGATGCAATGGTCCAGGCAAGCAGGAACAGGAAGATCAGCGTCGCGTATGCGGCGGCGTAACCGTACTGTTCCTGGCGTGAGAATGCCCAGCGGTAGGCTTCCGTGATCAGGATTTCGGTCGCGCCGTCAGGTTCGCCGCCGCTGACCAGGAAGATGATGTTGAACATGTTGAACGTCCAGACGCCGCCCAGGACAATGGCGGGCAGCAGTGCCGGTTTCAGCAGTGGCAGTGTGACGGCGAAGAAACGCTGGATCGGCGTCGCGCCGTCGATTTCGGCGGCTTCCTCGAGTTCGGCGGGGATCGACTGCAGCGCGCCCAGCGTCACGACCATCATGAACGGGAAGCCAAGCCAGGTGTTGGTTGCGACGTTGGCCGCGAACGACGTCCAGAAGTGGCTGAACCACGCGACCGGTTCCAGCCCCATCCAGTCCAGAAGGCCGTTGACCGCGCCGAACTGCTTGTGGAACATGCCCTTCCAGATGAGTGCCGTGATGTAGTTCGGCACGGCCCACGGGATTATCAGCAGCACGCGGTACACGCCGCGCAGTTTCATCCAGGGGCGGCGCAGCGCCAGGGCCAGGGCGACGCCGATGGACACGTGCAGGAACACGTTGACGACGGTCCACATCACGGTCACGCCCAGGGTGAACCAGAACGACAGCGGGTCGGTGACGGCGTAATCGGTGCTGCCAAGTATGTTGATGAAGTTCGCCAGGCCGACGTAGGTGAATTCGCCGTGGTGGTGCGAAAAGAACGCGACGGCGGTGCCGACCGCGAACGGAACGAACACCAGGACGGCCGTGGCAATGGCGGCCGGGGCCAGGAACACATACGCATGTGAAGCTGCGCGCATCCGGGACCATGTGTCGTCGCGCCGGAAGCGGCGGGCGGCCCAGATCAGCGCCGCGATGCCCGCGATTGCCAGGCCGGCCATGGCGGGCAGGGGATTGGCGGCGGGCGGCTGCGGGCGCGTGGCGATTCCGATCCGCTGCTGTGCCGATTTCAACGCGGCGACCGGTTCGGCCGCGCCGCGCAGCACGGAACGCAGCGCCTGGGATGCAGGTTCCCAGACGGCGCGCATGACGGGGACGTTGGGCATCGGGATGGCGTCCGCGGCGGCGTCCCGGAATCGCAGGACGACCGGATCGACGACAACGCCGGGGGCGTCGAAAGCGGACGTCAGCGCCACGACCTGCCGGGCCTCCGAGAGTCTGACACCGGCGCCGTCGACGGCCAGGAAACGCGCCAGCGCGCGGGCCGCGTCGGGCTGCGCCGAACGGGCGGACACCATGGCGGCATCAACGGTCAGGAACGGCGTTGCCGGACGGCCGGTGGACGAAACGCGGGGCAGCGAATGGACCGAATATTTGATGCCCGGGGCCAGTTCGCCCAGGAACCACGGGCCGTTGACGACCATCGCGACGCGTCCCTCGTTGAACAGCTGCGTGACCAGGGCCGCCGTCGGTTCCTGTGGAAGGTAGCCGGCGCGCGACAGGTCGCGGACGAAGGCGATGGACGCGGCGTTTTCGGGACGGTCCAGGCGCGGCGTGCCGTCGTCGTCCAGGATGCCGCCGCCGAAACCGAACAGCCACGGGGCGTGGTGATAAAAGGCGCCGGCCTCCCAGGCCAGGCAGAAATTGCCGGGACGCCGATCCGCAAGCGTGCGGCAGGTGGCCAGCATCGCGTCCGTGTCGGCCGGGACGGGGCCGTCCAGGACGTCGTCACGGACGAACATGGCCAGCGACTTGAACGCAAGCGGGTATCCGTGCGGGACGCCCTTCCAGGTCAGCGCACTGACCGTGGCGGGGAAGAACCCCGGCCATGCCGGGTCATCCGCGGGCAGCGGCGCGATCAGGCCGGACTGGACCCAGTCGCCCAGGCGTTCGTGGGCGGCGATGAACACGTCGGGACCGTTGCCGCGCGGGATCGCCGACGTCAGCTTGTTGGCGAACGCCTCGTACGGCACGGCCAGCACCTCGACCGGCCATTCGGGATGCTGCAGCGAAAATTCGGCAGCAACCTTTTCCAGAGCGTCGCGTTCGGCGCCGCGGTACGAATGCCACAGGCGCAGCGCCTGCTTTTCGGGGGGCGCCGCCATTCCAGCCAGTGGAGCCGCCAGCAGCACGGCCAGAAATACCAGCACCGCCGTCAAGGCCGGCGGCGGCGGAATTCGTGTCCATCGAATCACGCCGCACCCCCGCCGCGAATGGCCATGCCTGTTTCCGGATTGAACAGTTTCGCGGCCCCGGGCGATGTCCACAGGCGGATCGGGGACCCGTGGGCCAGGCCCGCCGCGTCATGCGCCGCAAGTTGCGCCAGCACGGGGATCTCGCCGCACCGCGCATGAACCAGCGCGTCCCAGCCGAGCGTTTCGATGAGATCCACGACGGCATCGATCGATCCGCCGGTCGTGGCCACCAGATCAAGTTCATGCGGCCGAAGCCCCACATCGACGACCGGGCCGAGGGATGCGGCCGGAATTCCTGCGGGCAGCGGGATTGAAACACCCGGCGCGACAAGGCGATCCCCGGCGGGTGAAAGCGGCAGGAAATTCATCGGCGGTGAGCCGATGAATGACGCCACGAAACGGGAATCAGGCCGGTCGTACAGGCCGGACGGCGTATCCACCTGGCGGGCGTGACCGCCCTCCAGGACGCAGATCCGGTCGGCCAGCGTCATCGCCTCCACCTGGTCGTGCGTCACGTGGATCATCGTGGTGCCCAGGTCCCTGTGCAGCGCCTTCAGTTCGACGCGCATCTGGCCGCGCAGGTTCGCGTCCAGGTTCGACAGCGGTTCGTCGAACAGGAACACGCGCGGCCGCCGGACGATGGCGCGCCCGATGGCGACCCGCTGGCGCTGGCCGCCCGACAGTTCGCGCGGCAGCCGGTCCAGCAGTTTTTCGAGCCCCAGCATCCTGGATGCTTCCCTGACCTTTTCGTCCATTTCGGCCGCCGGCGCGTGCCGCAACCGCAGGGAAAATCCCATGTTTTCGCGGACAGTCATGTGCGGGTACAGCGCGTACGACTGGAACACCATCGCCAGGTCGCGGTCCTTGGGCGGCACGTCGTTGACCACGCGTCCGTCGATCGCCAGCGTGCCTTCGGTGATCTGTTCCAGTCCCGCGATCATCCGCAGCAGCGTCGATTTACCGCAGCCCGACGGCCCGACCAGCACCAGGAATTCGCCGTCGGCCACGTCCAGGTCGATGCCCGACAGGACGCGGACACCGCCGTCATATACCTTGCCGATCCCGCGAAGTGTTAATTCCGCCATACAGAAACCCCCGTTCCGTCAGCCACTAACGTACCGCGAACACCTTGGCCGTCCGCGGTCCCAGCGTTATCCGCACCGTGCCGCCCGCACCAACCGTCAGGTCGTCGGTCGGATCGGGTTCGTCCAGCAGGTTAACCAGTCTCGTCCCCTGGGCGAACGACGTGATCATGTCCCCGCCGCCCGTTTTATCCGCGCTGGTCTGCGCGGTATTGGTGGCGGACAGGTTCAGCACGACCAGCACGGTGTCTGCCGGCGTGGCACCGCTGGCCGGGATGGTCCGTTCGAACGCCAGGATGCCGGCGTCCTGCGCGTCCCCGGTCGCAGTCGACGACCACACGACCTTCATGTCGCCCCGCCGCAGCGGTTCGTGGTCGCGTCGCAGGTAGTTCAGCTGCCGGATCCACTGGAACGTGTCGCCGTCGGTCGCGTATCCGCTGTCCCAGAGGTCCTCGCGGTTGGCGGGATCGTTGCCGCCGTCGAAATCCTGTTCGGTGCCGTAATAGATGCACGGGATCCCGTCCATCGTCAGCAGCAGGGCCAGCGCCATGTGCAGCGACGCCGGATCGTCCCATTCGTACAGGAAGCGCGGCAGGTCGTGGTTGTCCAGGAAGTTGACGGTCAGTCGCCACGGCGGAAGTCCCTTGCCGTCCGCCGCCGTCACGCCCCCGGGCTGGGGCGCAGTCCCGTAGTTCAGCGTCTGCGAACCGGCACCCTCGCGCGGGATTCGCGCCAGCCAGAGATCTTCCAGGCGCCGCGTGGGCGCGCCGTTCTTTATCACGTCGTCGATGACGAATTTCTGGGAAAAGTAAAACACCGAATCAAGCATGCCCGGCCCGGTGAAACTGCCGATCAGTGCGTCGTTGCCGTCAAAAGCCTCGCCGAACATCAGGAAGTTGCGCTTGCCCGCCGCGGCCGCGCGCTGGCGGATGCCCGGACAGAATTCCGCCCAGAATTCGTGTTCGACGTGCTTGATCGTGTCGATGCGGAACCCGTCGAACCCGGCGCGTTCGACCCAGGCGGCATAAACGTCGATCATCGCGTCGCGCACTTCCGGCAGGTCGGTCCGGACGTCCTTGAGCCCGCCCGGGAAGTCGCCCAGCACCTCCTGCATGCGTACGTAATCCCAGCAGTCCGGCAGCGAACCCCACCATTCATCGGAATCACGCTGCGCGGCCGTGATGCGCCCGGCGTCGAAGCAGGCGGCCTTTTCGCGTCCCCACGCGGTGACGCGCCCCATCCGGTTGTACCAGTCGGGGTTGGCGAATTCGGGCGGCCAGGGCGGGACGCGGTTGATTTCGGGCTGCCAGACCCAGACGATGGGCGCCGGCCCGGAATACCCCAGCGAAGTCCACGCCTGGATGCCGTCTTCATCGAAATCCGGGTCCCATTCCGTCGTCCGCGTGATGGGTGAATTCGTACCGGACCCCATTACCAGTTCGTCGGGCTGGCCGTTGCGGTTGATGTCGTAATAAAAAAGCTGGCCGACGTGGTTGGTCACGATATCCAGGATGACCTTCATCCCGCGTCCGTGCGCCTTTTCAATCAGTTCGCGCAGTTTCGGCATGTCGCCGAAGTGCGGGTTGGGCTGTGTGAAATCCTGGGTCCAGTAACCGTGGTAGCCCGCGACGCCTGCGTCCTCTTCCACGTTTTTGACCACCGGCGAAATCCACAGGGCCGTCACGCCCAGTTCGTCAAGGTAATCCAGCCGGTCGATCAGGCCCTGCCAGTCGCCGCCGTGATATGCCGCAGGTGACTGCGGGAACACGTTGAAATCGTTGTTTACATCGCCGTTGGCGAAACGATCGATCAGTACCTGGTAGACGATTTCGTCACGCCAGTCGGTGACGACAGTCTTCAGGCCGGGGATCTGTTCCGCCTGTGATGGGTCGACGCATCCGGTCCATGCCAGCGCAGCCGCCAGGAACGTGATAATCCGCAAGGCTGGAATGGCGCAATGTCCGTGCCGCGGCCGCATCGTTTGTTCATTCATCGGAAACCTCCGGTCCATATCGGTCGCCACGTTCGGCCGTCAGTCAGGGTAGCTGGAACTGTTCAGCCACCATTCGACCTGGACGCCCAGGTAATGCTGCCATTCCTGCCCCCGGCGTTCGTCGAATTCCGGGTACATGGCCCGCGCGTCGTCGTTCATCCAGCTGGCGGTGTACACCAGACGGATCTGCGGCCGCTGGTACATGCCGCGATCCAGGTTCAGCGACGGCATGATGGACATCTGGACGACGTGCGGCTGCAGGATTTTGTCGTCCCCCGGCGCCAGGCCGCGCGGGGCCTTCCACTGGTGGCTCAATTCAGCGCCCAGGTGGAAGTGCGTCGTCGCGAACCACGTCGGCCGGATGGCGGTGATGCCCTCCCAGTAGTCGTCCAGGTCGTAACGGTTTGAATCGGCATCGACGAACAGGCGGCCGTACAACGCGGCCATGATGCCGAAGTGATCGTTTTCCCAGTTTCCCGACGCGGCCAGCACGAGTTCCTTTGCCCCGTCCGTCGTACGGTCCAGAGCGATGCCCCACGGCACGGCCCATTCGCCGTAAGCGGCCAGTCCCCAGGCGTAGCGCGCGAATATGTTGACGTGCGAATCCCGCCCAAAGCCCCAGAAGCCGATCTGGGCGCCGATCACCCCGCCAGTGTCGGCCGGCAGTTCGGCCACCAGTTCGGGATCGGGGGAGATGGCAAATTCCTGGAAATAGTCCAGCAGTTCGTCGTCGTAGCGCAGCTTGCCCGCCGGGAGCCAGTGGAATTCGCCGTAAAGCGAAACCTTCATGGACAGCTTCGGGGCGATGTCGCGGCCCAGCCATGTGGCCTTGGCCGACGCGATCATGCGCTGGCGTTCCATCAGCGTAATCGTTTCAGCCCCGTACGTTGACGGAACCTCGGCCGTGCGCAGCTGGTATTCGTCCTTGAGCCGGTTCACGCCGACGTGCGCCCGGATCTGCCATGACGGATGGTCCCAGGAAAGGCCGCCGCCCAGCGTGTTCAGGGAGTCCAGCGGCCACCAGTCCAGCAGGTACATGTCGTCGCCGCGGTACATGCGGGAGCCGACCCAGATTTTCAGGTCGGTTTTGAAGAACCCCGACATTTCGACGTACAGGTTGCGCAGGGCGATGGCCTGGACCGGGTCGCCGGTGAAGTGGAAGAATTCGCCGAAGAACGCCGTCGTGATAAGCACCCGCGCCGCGAAGCCGCTGGCGGTGCGGATACCGTAACCGAAGTCGAGTTCGGCGTAGGAGTCTTCCATCAGGCGGGCGCCGTGCGTGACGATGTTCGTGGATCGCCCCATCCCGCCCTCGAAGTCGGTCGAAAACCCGACCCGTCCGTAGGTGCCGAACGTGAACCCGGTGGAATAGAGTTTCAGCGCCCTGCCGCCGGGTTGCGCGCCCGCCAGTGGCAGAGGGGCTTCCAGGCCGTCCGCGGCCTGTCCGGGTTGGGCGTCCTGACCGGATTCAGCGGCCGGTTCCGCGCCCGTTGCCTGCCCGGTTTCCGCTGCAGCCGTGTCGGGGGCCGGTTCCGCAGCGCGGACGGTCAGCATCGGCATCATCAAGACCGCCAGCGTCGTCGCCGCGGCAATCCATCGGTTGTGTCCGCTCATTCTTCCTCCTCGACGCAGCGCAGATCCTTCGCGGTGAAACCATCGGCGCAGACGTCGCAGTGGTCGCCGGTGTAACCGGTGTCGCAGTCGCAGAACGGCTGTTCGTTAAGGATGCGGCAGGTCCCGAATGTGCAGGGGAATCCGTCGCAGGCGTCCATGCGCACGCAGCGCAGTCCGCGGGCGATCCAGCCGGCGGCGCATTCGCCGCAGATGCGGCCTGTGTATCCATCAAGGCAGACGCATACGCCCGTGCCGGACACGATTTCGCATGCACCGAATATGCACGGGTCCTGCGTGCAATCCAGCGCGCCCGGCGGCACGCAGTCCGGACCGTAACCGTAGCCGTAGCCGCTGCATTCGGTTCCGGGGTTGCCGGGGTCCCATTGGACGATGTCGTCGCCCTGGCCCTGGTCGTCTGGCGTCCAGGCGTCGAGGTCGTCGCCGCCGGAACCGCACCCGGCAGCAACCGTCAGGCCCGTCAGCAGGCATCCCAGAAAGTACATCCGTGGATTCATAATGGCACCTCCAGATCCGCCGCCGGGTCCGGTTCAGGGCACCGATCACGGGGCACGACCACCATCACACCCATGGCGGGCACGATCAGTTCCAGTTTGCCGTCCTTGATGGCGACGTCGCCGCCCAGGCAGTCCGCCGGCGCGTCGGCCGCCGTCCATTTGCCGGCCGGCAGCGTCAGCAGCACCGGGGCGGTTCCCCGGTTCAACGCCACCACTGCCGAGTCGGCAGGCCCGTCCATCCTGAACGCGATATGGTCCGCGGCGCGCGCAAGGTCGGTCCGCGCGCCATGCCGGAAGGCGTCGTTCCCGGCCCGCAGCCGCCCCAGCATCGAAACCTGCGCGAACAGCCACCGCTGATTGTCCGTCCATGTCGCCGCATCGGGCATCGGACGCCGGTTGTCCGGGTCGCCGCCGCCAGCAAGGCCGATTTCGTCGCCCTGGTAAATCACGGGCGCGCCAGGCAGCGTCAGCACGAACGCCAGCGCGATCGCGGCGCGGCGATAGGGTTCAGCGGTGGCCGGCTGGGGCGGCGGGTTCGCCGGATCTGTGTCGTCGCCGGCGGCCACCGTTACGAAACGCGGGACGTCGTGGTTGCCGACAAGCGGGCTCATCACCGCGCCGGACCCGGCCCAGGCGGCGTCTCCGGCGTCGATTTCGTCCAGCAGTGAAGTCATCGTTCCGTTTCCCTGCCCGACGACCGACCGAAGCGTCCACATCAGCGGGAACTCGAACTGGCCGCTGAGTCCGTACGGACCCAGATACCAGCGGATCTGGTCGTGCCCGGCAGACCCGGTGAATGTTTCGCCGACCAGGTGTACGTGCGGCGCGCCTGGCGCGAACGTCCGCGTCACCGTGTCACGCAGGTGGCGCGTGACCAGCCGCGGCATCATCGGCACGGCGTCCACGCGCAGCCCGTCCACGTCGAAACGCGACAGCCACCAAGCGATGTCGGCGAGAGCCGTTTCGAGCATCTCCCGTTGCCGCCAGTCAAGGTCGGGCAGGTATTCGGTGAACCAGCACTGTTCGATGTCGGTCGTCCACGAACAGTCGCGGCCGCACACGCAGTCGCCGTCGGAATTGTTAAACCAGTCAGGATGGTCGGTGAACCAGGGATGGTCGATGTGGACGTGGTTGGGGACGATATCCAGGATCACCCGCATCCCGTGTGCGTGGGCCGACGAGACAAGCGCGTCCAGTCCCGCCTCGCCGCCGAACAGCGGTTCGGCCGTACGCGTCGCCACAGGCCAGTAACCGTGGTACGACGCATACGATCGGCCGTCGAAGCCGGGCCAGGCGCCGTCCGCGTTCTGAACCGCGGGCGAGATCCACAGCGCGTTGACGCCCAGCCGTTCGAAGAAACCGTCGTTGATCGCCGCGACGACACCTGCCCAGTCGCCACCCATGCGCATCGTGATGCCGGCGTCGGTGTCCAGCGTCCCGCCGCCCAGTCTGAAGCGATCGACGACGATCTGGTAAATGATGGCGTCGGACCAGTCAAACGGCGTGCTTTCCACCCAGAAGGGCAGAATGAAAGGTTCGACGGCAAAACCGCCGTCATCGGTCGCATCGACGGTCAGCCGGTGCTTGCCCGGGGACAGCGGTCCGGCATCCAGTTCCAGCAGCCCGTCCGCCAGCGTCGCGGCAACCGGTGTGCCGTCAACGGCCGCCGAAAGCGAATCGGTGTCGCAGTCCAGTTCCCCCGCACCCGCAACAAAACGGAGCCGTGCCTGGAAGCGGTCGTTGTCGACAGCCGCGCGTTCGACCGACCACGTCGCCCTGGTGCAGTCAGGTTGAACCAGCGCGCTGTGTTCCAGTCCATCTCGGCCGAAAATGGTCAGCGGGTTCGTCCCGTCCAGGAAATCCGCCCCGTCCACCAGGAACCGGTAGGCGTAACGCCCCGGGCCGACCACGAACCGGCCGGTGAATTTCCCGTCGGCATTGCGCGACAGAGCGTAACCATCCGGGTTCCAGTCGTTGAATTCGCCGATCACTGCGACGCTGGACGCGGCAGGCGCCGGTCCCCACGCGAACGTCACTTCGCAGTTGCGAACCTGCCTTTCGGGAACGGACTGTCCGTCGTCGCACGCGATGCATGAGACAGCCGACAGGAAAAGGGCACAAACGATCGCCATCGTGCGAATCGTGGCCTGTTTCCCCGGAATCCGGCAGTTCGTCAACAACCCGTTTCACCTGTCCACGACGCCTGGCGGCCTGTGCGTCCGGCCGTCATCACCAAGCGATTCCGCACGGCGCAGCGGGCGTGCCGCCGTCGTCGGCCCGCTGCCACAGTTCAAGCAGGTAAGCGCCCGCGCCGAAGCCGACCATCGGCACCGCGCCGTCGTAATTCGCGCCCTCCCGCGTCAGCAGTTCCGGGATCAGGCCCATGTTCGCGCCCGCTTGTGCCGTGACCCAGTCCAGAAGCTGGTCGGCCCGCGCCGTCGCGGTTTCCCCGCCCATGGCCCGCAGGGCGCCCGACATGCGCAGGTCGATCAGAATCCATTCCGAACTGTCGTACCAGCCGCCGTCGTCATTGCGCGCCAGGCCGATGCCGGTTGGCACGGTCAGGTCGTCAAGGAGCCGGTCGGTCGTCGCCGCGGCCGCACCGCCCGCGGGATCCATCAGGTTCCAGCGGAACGCTTCCAGCACCGCTGCATCGACGTATCCCGAATCGCCGTCCAGTTCTTCCACGCTCTGCGCAAGGAATCCGGCGTCCATCAGTTTCGTCGGGAATGCCGCCATGATGTTGCGCGCGGCCTGTGCCCATGTCGCCGCCTGCGTCGCCGCGCCCCTGGCGTCCGCCAGCAGCGATGCCTGGCACAGGCCGGCCGCCGCCGCCAGCGACGTGTATGCGTACTGTTTCTGACGGCCGTTCCAGTGGACCTCCCAGATCGAGCTGTCAGGCCGGATCAGCCCGTTCCCAGCGCGCAGCCCGACCAGCACGTCCGCGATTTCGTCCCGGATTGTCGCCCAGTAGGTGTCCACGATCGTGGTGTCGCCCGATGCGCTGACGTATTCACCAAGCACCCACAGGAACAGCCCGAACCCGTCGAATTCCACGTTGGGGCCGTCCGCGTTCCAGTCCGATTCCTCCTGGCCGCGGCCGTAGTAACGGCAGACCGAGATGCGGTAGTCCGCGCCGACCCCGGTCTGCGTGCCATAGTGGTCGAAAGTCTTGTATCCGTTGGCGTCGGCCAGCAGCATGAATTCCAGGGCGGCCCGCGCCTCTTTGAAATGGCCGGATCGCACCAGCGCCGCGATGGAGTACGACATGTCCCTGGGCCACGCCATCGCCCACATTCCGGGCGGCAGCGAAGCCAGTATCTGTCCCCTGGACTTGTCCGTGGTCTCCCAGACCTGGCCCATGCGCAGCACGGCCTCGGACGTGCGGTACACCGCGCGTTCAGCCGCCGACAGTCCGGCCGGCGTCGGTTTGCGCCACGATGTCCATTCGGCCCGGGCCACCGCCAGCGCCTGTTCCGCGTCCAGACCGCCGAACGCGTCGATTACGTCCTGTTTCAGCGTCGTCACATCCTTGAACGTGTCGAACGCGCTGACGACCCCGAACCAGGCGGTTTCGCCGGGCTGCAGCGCGGTTTCCGGTCCCTGGAACCCGCACACGCGGTTGTCGCCGGCACTGACCGAAGATTCGTCGCCGAGATCCTGTCCCGCGTTCAGGCGGACCCAGGGATCGGCCCCGGAGGCGCCCGCCGCAGCCGCGTAGTGTCCGACCGTGCCGAGCGGATAGTGGAAGACCGCGCCGCCAGGACCTTGTTCCATGAATCCGCCGGTCGCTGCGTCCCTGGCGATCGATTCGTCCTGTGTGTCAGGGAACCGGTGGGAATCGTTCAACGTTTTGCCGATGTGCCAGTTCTGGATGGTGTGGATCGACACCTGCCGGGCCGTCGTCCCGGGGTTGGTGACGCGGGTCAGCATCACCAGCGCGGGCCGCGCAAGCTGCCAGGGTGCGTACATGAATGTTTCGACCCGCAGCCCGTCAACCGTCTGAACCCAGTGCGGGATGCCGTCCTGACCGTGGTAACCCGCGTAATCGCGGGCCACGCCGTCCATCCATTTCCCGACGCCCTCAACCTTGAGCCCCGCGAACGTGTCGTAAAGAACGTCGCGGGTGTTGACCGCCTGGTTGCTGCCGTTAAGGCCCCACGTCTGGTAAGGGTGCACGGACAGCATGTAGCGATAGTTGTCGCGGTCGTCCCCGGTCGGCAGGACCGCCGGATCCAGGTTGACGACCAGCGCGCCGTGCCCGTTGGCCGACACGATCCAGCCGAAACTGGAATGGGCGGCGGCGCACACCGTCGCGTCGCCGTCACACGTCGGCACGCAGACGCCGGCGACATCGCTGAATCCCGCGTCGCATGCGCACACGGCGGCACCGGATTCGGCAACGCAGCGTGAACGGTCAGGTTCGGCGCCGCAGGGATTCGGATCGCAAGGGTCGGGCGGCACGTCCGGCACGCAGTCGTCGCCCTGCGGCACCCAGCCGTTGTCGCATTCGTCACAGTTTTCGCCGTCATAGCCGTCGTCGCAGTCACATTCCAGACCGGTGCCGGTGCAGGTGCCGTGGCCGGCACATGTCGTTTCCGGGTCGCAGGTCGTCTGCTTCGTACAGGTGCCCTCAACATCGTCGTAACCGAAATCGCACATGCAGACCGCGGCATCGTCCTCGACGACGCACCGGTCGCGGTGTTCGCCCGGGTGCAGGGCGGGGCAGGGGTTGTCGTCGCAAGGCCCGGGGGCCGGCACGCAGGCAAGTCCGTCGTTGACGAAGCCGTCGGCGCATGTGTCGCAGAGGTCGCCGTCGTATCCGTTCAGGCAGGTGCAGACCGCGCCGCCGCCGACCTCGGCGCATTTCGATGCGTGAACGCACGGATCGGGGTTGCACGGGCTGTTCGGCACGCAGGCACCGTCCTCGTCGTGGTATCCGTCGGCGCAACGGTCGCACACGTTTCCGTCCCAGCCGTCGTCGCAGTCGCACGCCACCCCGGCGCCGTCCGTCCGGCAGTCACCGTGTTCGCCGCACGGATTTTCGTCGCATGACGCGTCCAGGACGCAACGCAGTCCGTCCGACGTATCCAGCACATACCCTTCCGCGCAGCCGTCACAGGCATCGCCGGCGTAGCCCTCGTCGCATTCGCAGTAGGGCAGGTTCGCCGGATCGGTGCAGGTGCCGTGGACGCAGTCGGCCGGGCGGCAGCGGTCCGGCAGGCAGGCAGAGCCGTCCGCATGGAATCCCGCGTTGCAGTCGCAGACGGGCTGGCCGGACACGATGACGCATTCGCCCTGGCCCGAACATGCCACGCCCAGACAAGGGTCATCGTCGCCGCCGTCCCCGCAGCCTGCCGCCATCGACGCGGCAAAACCCAGGATGAACAAGGTCGCGCCCATGCCGGGCCGCCACGCGAAAGAACCGTCAAATAGCCTGTCCTGCATGGTGTGCCCCTTACTTTTTTTCGAAGACCGCCGATTCCACGCGGCCCATGGAAACGGACGCCGAGCCGCCCGTAACCTGGATTTCGCGTCCAGAAAGCGCGTCGCGGTACGTCCCGTCGGGCAGACCCGCGGCCCCGGCGGCCAGCGTACGCGCCCCCGCGTCGCCACGGTTCAGCACGACCAGCACCGCGTCGGTGCCGTCCCGCATAACGTATGCCCAGTAATCCCCGGCAGCCTGGATCGTCGAGCGCGTTCCCCGCCGCAGGGCAGTGTGCCGCAGCCGCGCCTTGCCCAGCGACTGCACATGCGCCAGGGTGGATTTTTCGTATGTCGACAGCGCCGTGTCAAAACGCATCATGCGCCTGTTGTCCGGGTCGCCGGCCCCGGGCATCCCGAATTCGTCGCCGTAATAAATCAGGGGAACGCCCTGCTGGGTGAACAGGAATGTCCACGCCATGCGCAGGCGTCGGTACGGGTCCTCGCCGGTCGGCTGCGCGGGCGGGGAAGTCCAGCCCTGTTCCTTTGAACCGTTGCCCCACAGGTCGCCGATCTGCCCGGCCGCGTGCGACAGCGCGCGCGGCACGTCGTGGTTGCCCAGGAACGTGGACATCACCGCGTTGCCGCCGTAATAGCCGTCGTTGCCGTCCATGAACCCGCGCAGCGAGTCGAGCCCGCGTTCCTGCCGAACGAGTGCCGCAAGAGCGGCCCAGAACATCGGGAAGTCGAACTGGCCGTCCAGCAGTTCAGGACTGACATATTCCCTGATGGTCTGTTTTTCGCCGTCGCCCTCGCCGGTGAACGTTTCGCCGACCATGTAGAAACGGATGCCGTCCCAGGTGTCGATTTCGGCGTCGATCCGTCCGCGGAGAGTCGCGGAAAAGTCCAGGATCATGTGTTTGACCGCGTCCAGCCTGAAACCGTCGATGTTCGTTTCGCGGATCAGCCAGATCGCGTGATCCATCACCCGATCCATGACCGCGCCGTTGCGGTAATCGAAATCGGGCAGGTATTCGGCGAACCAGCATTCAATCGGGCGGTCCCACCCGCAGACATATCCCTGGCCGACCTTCCCGCCGTTCCAGTTGAACCACGGTTCCGTGTCGTTGCGGTGTTCCGTGTACAGCGGTGCGTCTGTGTGCACGTGGTTAGCGACGAAATCCACGATTACGCGGATTCCGCGGGCATGCGCGGCCGCGACCATTTCCCGGAACGCATCCATGTCGCCGAAGTGCGGGTCGATCGGGCCGTCCAGCCCGTTCAGCGGCTGGTCGCCGGTCCACCCGGTCGCGATCGGCCAGTACGAATGGTAGCCGGTGTATTTATGGCCGTCAGATCCCCAGTACGCGCCCTGGGTGTTCATGATCGGCGACGACACCCACAGGCAGTTCACGCCCAGGTTGTCGAAGTATCCGGATTCGATCCGCGCCCGCAATCCGTCGAAATCGCCGCCCTGCCAGTTCGCCTTGACGTCAAGCTGCGCGTCCGTCACGGGGCGATCGTTCGACGTATCGCCGTTTTTGAAGCGGTCGGTCAGCACGAAGTAGATCGTCGCGTCGCGCCAGTCGAAAGGCGTTTCTTCCACCCAGAGGGGAACGAAAAGCGGATCGGCCGCGCGGCCGGCGGTGTCCGCGATCCGGAATATGTACCCGTATTTTCCGGGGGCCAGGCCGGCGTCGTCGATCGTGAAAGTGCCCGCGTCCGCGTCCCACGTGCCGTTGACCGGGGTCCCGTTGCGGGTTACCGTCGCCTGGGCCGCGTCCAGTTCGACCCGTTGCCGTCCGTAAAGCGCATGCACCTGGAAGGTCACCCGGCCGCCATCGACCGTCGGCGCCCCGTCCAGAACCAGCAGCGGCATATCGCAGTCGGGCACGCGCAGCAGCGAGTTCCGCGTTCCGCTGACCCATTTCGTGAACGGGTTGTCCGGGTCCAGCTCCCAGCGTTCCTGGCTGCCGTCGCGCCAGAACACCTTGTATGCGTAATCCCCGGCATGCAGGCCCGTGAAGGTTCTTTCCCAGGCGCCGCCGACCTTCGTCATCGGGTCCGCGGTTTCAGACCAGCCGTTGAATTCGCCGCGCAGCGACACGGGACCCGTCGTCGGCAGAACCGAGCGCACGGTAACGTCGCATGACCGGGTCGCGATGCTGCCGGTGTCGGCGATGCAGTTTTCGGACGAATCCGGGCGGAAGCCGTCATCGCACAGGCATGTGTGGCCGCCGGCGCCGTCGGACACGCAGGTTCCGCGGTTTTCGCCGGCGGGGCAGGGGTTCGGGTCGCAGGGATCGCCTGCACTTTCGACGCACCAGCCGTCGACGAAAACATATCCGTCGTCGCACATGCACAGTGCCGCTGCGCCGTTGGCCACGCACACGTTCCGGTGGGCATCGTCGGTGCCGCACGGATTCGGGTCGCAGGGATCGCCGTCGGCAGCGACGCAGCGCAGGCCGTCGCGGACCCAGCCGGTGTCGCAGTCTTCGCAGGTATCGCCCGCGTATCCAGTCGTGCAGGCGCAGACGGCCAGGCCGCCAGCCGGCGCGCAGTCGCCGTGGATGCAGGGGTTCGGGTCGCAGACTGAATGCGTGACGCACCGCAGGCCCTCGGCGAAGTACCCGGCGGCGCAGCGGTCGCACAGGTCGCCGTCATAGCCCTGGTGGCAGGTGCAGGTGATCGCGCCGTCGATCATCGCGCACAGGCCGAACACGCACGGGTCGTCCTCGCAGGGATCGCCTGGCACGCATCGGCCGCCACGCGGCATGTAGCCGTCGTCACAGCGGTCGCAAAGGGCGCCGGCGTATCCCTGATCGCACCGGCAGGTCGGCTGCGTCCCGGTGGGCACGCACACGCCGAAGGCACACGGATCGGGGGTACACGGGTCTGTTACGCATGTGGTTCCGGAGGGCATGTATCCGCTGTCGCACAGGCAGGCCGCGACACCGTCGCGGTTCGCGCAGATCCCGTTTCCGCCGCAGTCGATCCCGTCGCAGGGATCCGTCGTGCCGCCGCCGCCGCAACCAGCCGCGAAAAAAACGAAAAGAATGGAAATGACAAGGTGTCGGGCCGCGTACCGCCGCGTGAGCCCCCGGATTGTCGCGTGCATGCGCCCCCCATTCCGGACGGATCGATGATTGGAGCCAGTCTAGCCGAAGCGCGCGCGCGGTGTCCAGCGAAACCGGACCGCCTGGAGGACCCTCTGGATGTGCCATTTCCCGCCTTGCAGTTAGGCGAGGGGGATGGCAGACTAATCCGACGGCCGGGGGGCGCGCGGCACCATTTCCATCCGGGGGGCACATGCCTGAAACGAATTCGAACAATGTGGAAGCGGATCGCACGAAGGGGCTCGGCAGGTGGCAGGTGCAGATATTCGCGACCCTGTGGATGGGGTACGCCGCTTATTACCTGTGCCGCATGAATTTTTCGGTGGCGCAGCCACTGATTCTGCTGGAATTCCCGACCTGGAGCGCCGCCGAAATCGGCCTGATCCCGACGGTTTATGCGTTTGCGTACGCGATCGGCCAGTTCGTGAACGGCCAGCTTGGCGAACGGTTCGGCGCGCGCCGGATGATGACCGCCGCAATGACGGTCGCTGTCGTCGCCAACCTGCTGTTTTCGTTCACCAGTTCGCTGCCGCTGATGATGCTTCTGTGGGGACTGAACGGGTACGCGCAGTCCGCCGGCTGGTCGCTGGTCGTGAAAACCCTGACCAACTGGACCACGACGCGGCACCGCGGGCTGCTGGTCGGGCTGATTTCGACGTGTTACCAGGTCGGCAACGTCCTGGCATGGCTGCTGGCCGGTTATATCGCGGGGACATACGGGTGGCGCGCCGCGTTCACGGTGCCGTCCGTCATTCTTGCCGGCATGGCGGTCGTGTTGTGGATCGCGCTGCGTGACGATCCTCGCCTGGTCGGTTTCGGCCATGTCCGCGACGACATTGATGAAGCGCCGGTCAAGGCGACCATCGAAGAATCTCTGGCGGCCGAAAAACTGCCGTTCGCGGAAACGATGCGCCTGGTGCTTTCCAACAAGGTGCTGTGGGTTCTTGCAATCGGCTATTTCTGCATGAATTCCGTGCGTTATTCGTTCATGAACTGGGCGGTCACGTACATGGCCGATTTCCACGGCCAGCCGATCAAGAACAGCGCGTTCAAGGCAGTCGCCCTGCCGCTGATCGGGGCCGTCGGCGCGGTTGCTGCCGGCTGGATGTCGGACAAGATATTCCACAAGCGGCGCGCGCCACTGTGCGCCATCATGCTGTTCGGGCTGGCCATCGTGTGCGTCGGTTTCGTGATGGTTCCCAGGGGCGAAACCCTGATCGCGACCATCATGCTGGGGCTGGCCGGGTTCCTGGTTTACGGCCCGGATATGCTGATGTCCGGCGCGGCCACGGTGGACGTGCACCCGAAGGCCGCGGCCGCCGCCACCGGTTTCACCATGGCGATGGGTAATTTCGGCGCGATGATTTCGGGCGCCGGCATTGGCTGGCTCAAGGACATCACCCCCGGCCTTGCCGAGGGTATGAAGCCGCACCTGCCGGCCTGGCTGGCATCCAGTTTCAGCGAATGGACCCTGGTGTTTTTCCTGCTGTCCGTGCTGTCGATCCTGTCCGCCCTCCTGATGACCACCATCTGGAACGCCAAGCCCAAGGGCGCGAAGTAACCGGGCGGATTTCCACGAATCTTTCTGATACGGGCATTTAGCTGCCACGACGATTGTAAAGGTAATATACTGTCGGACGATTCCACCGTATCGGGGGTGCCGATGTTAAGGATGACAAAGGTTTTCAGCTTCCTTGGGTTCGTGCTGGTCGCGCTGGGCATTTCCGCCTTTGCGGGCTGCGGCGACGGTGGCAACCCGATAACGATGGACACCATCCTTGAACAGGACCTGACCGAATCCGACGCGATGCTGGACACGTTTGTCCCGGACGACGTGCCGGTCGACCGGGATGTTGTTGCGGACACGACCGTCGCCGACGTGCCGGTGGAAGACACCTTTGTGCCGCCGGACGTTGCGGTTGACGCCGGCCACGACGCGGCCGAACTTCCCGGACCGGACACGGCCGTCCCGGACGTTACGCCGGAGGACGTGGTGGAAGAGGATACGACGGAACCGGTGCCGACGTGCGACGGGTACGACGACTGCGCCGATGGTGAATCATGCCTGTTCAGCCTGGGCGTGTGTCAGCGTCGTTCGACGTGGACCTCGACGACGCTGGGCCTGTTCAACATCCACGCCATGGACGGCGCGGTGAACGACCGCCTGATCATCGATGGGGACAAGTTCACGTCGGGTGGATTCACCGCCGGTAACGTCAAGGTAAAGATAGGTTCGTCGATGGTGCAGGGCGCGACCGTTTCCAAGGACGAAAATCGCCTGTTCATAACGGTGCTGGCGGGGATGGCCGGCGCGATAACCGTGTACGACGCTGACAACAAAGTGGCGACGATTGCCGGGCCTTTCAAACAGTCGGCAAAGGGGCAGATCGCTTGTGACGGCAGCACCCCGGAAGCGTCGGGCGTCGTACCCGACAATCCGTGGGAGGCGGGCCCGTACGCCGCAGGTTACGTCGACATCGTCGGCGATGCATCGAAGACGCGCGTGTATTACCCGGCGAAGTGCGGGTCCGTCAGGCGGCCCGCCGAAACGGGCACGTTCCCGCTGGTCGTGATCCTGCATGGCAACGGCGCGCTGCACCTGCAGTACGAATACCTTGCCGAATTGCTGGCCACGTGGGGCTTCGTGTCGATCATGCCCGCGACCATCCAGAACCTGGTCGGCGACGAATACTCGCAACTGATTTTCGACACGGCGCCCGTCATTCAACGCTTCCTGGGAAAGAACCTGGCAGAAGAACATGCCGTACTTGCGCCGATTACGACGACCGACGCGCTTTTCTTCATCGGGCATTCGCGCGGTACGGGGCGCGCCGAAGAACTGTCGAACGTCGGCGAGGCCGGGCTTTGGTCCGAAACGCTGGGCGCGATATACCTGGGCCCGGTCGATGACGCAGGCTGGAGCGTTCCCGGGTACCTGATGGTGTTCGGGGGCGGCAAGGACATGCAGTCGGGCAGCCTGACATACAAGGCCGGGTTCAACGAACATACCGGCGAAAAATGGCTCATCGAAATGCCCGGCGCGAACCACGGTTCGTTCTGCGATCACAAGGTGTACGGATACGGCGCGCTGGGCGGTATGGGCGACAGGGAACCCCTGATTTCCCGCCACCAGCAGCACATGATCGTCCAGACATTCGCGGTGCCGATGCTGCAGCGTGCCTTCGGCCTGGATGAACCCTTCGCCGAATACCTTGACGACACTTCCAGTGGCATCGGCTACACCGTCGACCACGAGGCCGCTTCCGAGTAGGGGCGACCGCCTCCGCTAAAGTTTCGGCGTGTCAGGAATTCGCCAATTACGGGAATGAAGATTCGCCCGGCCTTGCGGTCAGTCCTTGCCGGTCCAGACAACGCGGCCGCCGGCGTCGGTTTCGGCGTCATGTGACGATTCGATCAGCTTAATCGCATAACGGAAACATTCATCGACAGAGGGGCCAACGCGGCGGATGCCGAAAAGTCGAGCGGTTTCACGGACAAGTATCTCTTCCGGGAGGCTTATCTGTTGTTTCAGGATCTGCCGCATGGCGTTGGCAACCTCTTCCGGCGGGATGTCTTCGGCCTCGCGACGGTACGCTTCGGGGTCATCCGGGATCCGGAAATCGGCGTATTTTGCGGGCGTGGCGGTCAAGGGCCAGTACCAGGTGCGGCCAAGGTGCGTCGTGCGCGTCAGTTTCATGCGGTGGCAGATATCTGTGATTCGTTCGTCGATGACGTTGCCGATCTTGTTCATGCCCCACGCATTTATTACGCGCCTGGCCAGCAGCGGGTGGCTGATCGGGCCCTCGACATCGGTGACCTTCATGGCCTGGGCGGCGATCAGTCCGGTCGCGGTCGGCGCGTAAAATTCGGCCTGGTCGCGTGGTTCCCGTTCGAGTTCGCAGACTCGGTACTTTGACGCCAGGGTTGTGACCGATTTCGGCAGCCCGGGAACATCGCCGAAATCACCTGTAAGAGGTGGGGGCGGAACATAAAGGCGAGCGGCGTCGCCATGCGAAGTGGAGGTGGATTCCAGGGGGGTGCTTTCGCCCGGTATCGAAGACAATGCATGGTCGGAGTGTCCGTCCCCAGTCGCGCCCGATGGGGTCGCGGAACCCGTGGCCCCGGGTACAACGCCCGATGTCGCGGTTGTGCCGGGCGCGGACGGGGCGCAAGGATCAGTTGTACCGCCACGATCAGTCGTGCCGTTGGGGCCGTGGGATGCGGCGTCACGCAGCGCCGTTTCAATCCGGGCGATTTCCCGGGCCTGGTTTTCCCACCAGTCCGGCGACCAAACGCGGTGAAGCCGCCAGCCCAGATCGCGCAGTTTGTCCTCGCGCAGCCTGACCCTGTCGCGGGTCGTGCGCGCATCGCGGTACGATGGACCGTCAAGGATCACGCCCAGCAGGTAACGGCCGGGACATTTCGGGTCAACGATGCCGATGTCGACGCGGTACCCCGATGCGCCGACGCCGACCCTGACCGCGTGGCCGCGATCGGCCAGTGCAGCGCAAATTCTGTTTTCCAGCCGCCGATCATCGTCGCCACGCCCGTTGCCGGCCTGTCCGGGAATCACAGGCAGGACCCCGCGTTCCGCATACGCGATGAATGCGCGCAGGTCCGCGACGCCCCACGCCGTGGTACGGGACGTGTCAATCTGGTCGGCGTGGATCGACGTGAACACGACCATTTCGTTCCTGGCCCGCGACACCGCCACGTTCAGGCGGCGCTGGCCACCGTCCTTGTTCACCGGGCCGAAGTTCATGCTGACGCGGCCGGATTTGTCCGGGCCGTAACCGATGGAAAACAGGATGACGTCGCGTTCGTCGCCCTGGACGTTTTCCAGGTTCTTGACGAAGACCGGTTCCCTGCCGTCCCCGACGCCCTCCGTGAAGAATTTTTCCAGCGCGGGCGTGCGCCGAAGCTGCTCGTCGATGATGTCCTCGATCAGCTTCTGCTGCGGAGCGTTGAACGTGACGATGCCGATGCTGAACCGCGACAGCACCGGGTCCCTCAGGCGCCGCACCACTTCGTCCACGACGGCCTGCGCTTCGGCGCGGTTCTGCTTCGAGCCGCCGCGTTCGTACCGGCCGTCCACGAACACTGCCCTGACTTTGGGGGTCAGGTCGTCCGGTGACGGGAAGGTCAGCAACCGGTTGTCGTAATACCGCGCGTTGCTGAACGAAATCAGGCTTTCGTGCCGGCTGCGGTAATGCCACAGCAGGTGGCTTTCGTCCATGTTGATGGCGAGGCAGTCGTCCAGGATGCTTTCGAGGTCCCTGTATGTCGTCGCGTCGTCGTCATCCGAATCGGTCCGGGTGAAGAAGGTGGTCGGCGGAAGTTGTTTCGGGTCGCCGACGATCACGACCTGGCTGCCGCGCGCAATGGCGCCGACCGCGTCGCAGGTAGGTACCTGCGAGGCCTCGTCAAAGATGACCAGGTCGAATGGCGGATGCGACGGGTCGAGGTACTGGGCGACCGAAATCGGGCTCATCAGCATGCACGGTTTCAGCCGGGCCAGGACGTTCGGGATGGCCTGGAACAACTGGCGAAGGGCCATGTGACGCCGCTGCTTCTGAAGTTCACGCGCCAGTATGCCGAGTTCAGCCTTCTGATCCACGTCGCGTGTCGGCCGCGGAACCCGGGTGGCCAGGCGTGCATAGATTTCCTGGCAGGTCAGCCGGGACCACGTCTCGTCCAGATCCCTGAATGTCTGGATTTTGTCCTCGAAGATGCCGCGCGAGAATTCGGCAAGAACAGGGTCCCCGACGATTTCCCTTTCGACCCAGATCGAGTAGATGCCGCGCAGGAAAGCCGCCGACACCCGGTCAACCGGGACCGAGCCGTTTTCAACCGCACTGACGACCGCGGCCAGCCCGCCATTGACGGCCTCCTGGCGGACGCGGTTCCACGCGCACCAGTCGCGCAACAGTTCAAGGCCGCCGGCCCAGGCGGCCGAAGCGGCGTCAATGACCGCGAACCAGTCAGGTTTTGCGGCCACCGCGTTCGCGAATTCCCCGGACATCTGGATCTGTTCGATAAATTTATGCCATGAATCCATGGCGTTATGGCCGGTTTCGACGAAGCGGCGAATATGGGATGCGTTCAGTTCGCCGCCCGCGTCGGCCCGAATCCCGATGAGCGATTGCCTGACCTGTCCGGCGACGGCGGGATCTCCACGGGCGATGGTGCCGATCGACTGGTTGATGCGGTCAAGTGCCTGGAGCAGCTGGTTGGCATCGTCCAGGGCGCATTCACCATCCTGCCAAAGGTCGCCCAGAAGGCGGCGGCCATATTCGGCCTGCCTGTCGATGGCTGTCTGGAATTCCTGCAGGCGCCGAATTTCGGCAAGATCTGATTCGGGAGCGCCGATACCTGGCCCGCCCCGCAGTTCGTAGGCCTTCATCAGGCGTTTGATACGGCGCATGCCGGTCCACCAGGGAAGGAACCAGCGCTGTGAAAGCATCCGGATTTCCCTGATGATGCCTGCGGCATCGATTTCGAGGATGTCCCGTTCATATCGGGCAAGGACCGAGGCACGCAACCTGTCGCGTTCGCGGACCAGCAGCAGGAGCTTTTCGATGTCGGCGCGCGCGACCTTCCATTCCGCGTGGAGCACCATTTCGTCCGGGAGGCGCGGACCGTCGATAACCGTATCGAAAAGGGCGAGGTGGGCCTTCAGAGTATCCAGGCCGGCCATGTTGTTCAGTAGAGGGAAGCTGGATGCCAGGGACGCCAGCGATGGCTTCCATGCGGCGTTGGTTTCGCGAACCCGGCAGGCCGATTCGCCGACCGCAGCGCGTATGTTCGGGCTGTAATCCCTGATGGCACAGCCGGCCCAGGGACTTTCGGCCAGAGTTCCGCACTGGCGCGCCGCGACTTCCAGATCGTGCGCGAGTTTTGTCCAGCCGGCCAGTGATTCAGGGGTCAGGGCCGACACGGCGTCCGCGTCAAACCTGATGGAATCGGGTGCGGCCGACACCTCGGCCAGGCGCGCCAGTCCGTCATAGATCGAATGCCCGATCGGCCTGGTTGCATGCAGCGCGTCGACGTACTTGTCCAGTTCCGCCTTGAGGGCGCCGAGCCGCGCAGCTTCCGCCTGCCAGTGCGCGGGGCGCGTTCCGGGGCCGCACTGCAGCGATGCGCGCAGTTGTTCAAGAACCTGGATTTTCCTGCTTTTGTTCGAATGCAGTTCCAGGCAGAAATTGCCGATGCCGATTTTTTCCAGCCGATTCTG
>CAYYCO010000015.1:44622-50410 GCA_964470365.1 uncultured Anaeromyxobacteraceae bacterium
CCGTCCATCTGGTCGAACTGGACCATCCCGGCCATCAGGCTTTTCACGACGTCGTTGTTTTTCAGTTCGTCGGCGCGTTCGCGCAGGTCGTGCCACATCACGAACTTGTTGAACGAAAACAGGCCCAGGCTGGCGCTTTCCACGACGTCCCAGCCGGTGATGTGCATCACCGCGCGGCGGATGATGGTCAGGACCGTCTTCACATCGATACCGACGTCGTCGCGTGGCAGTTCGTCAAGCCCCCGGACGTCGATGCCGAAGTCCTGGCGCAGCATTTCCAGCAGGGTCACGTTGAAGATCGGATCGTCGTCGCTGTGGCGCAGGATGAAGCCGGTCCGCACCGATTTCCGCACCAGTTCCATCGGCAGCAGCATCAGCGGGGCATAGTGGGCCCGTTTTTCGTCCCGCGGGTACCAGGCGAGCATCCCGAGCGCCAGGAACAGGGTGTTGGCGCCGTTTTCTTCCATCGATGTGCGGGCTGACCTGTACAACTGTGTCAGGCGTGCCGGCAGGTCGCGTTCCGGCACGTCGACACGCAGGCGGCCCATGCGGAATTCATCGTCCAGCAGCAGTATTTCCGGGTCGGAGTGCGTCCTGACGCGGAAGGTCGCGGCGTCGCGCGGCGTGTCGACCCAGTCGGTCGGGCGGGGGTGGACCTCGAATTCCCTGCCGCCGGCCAGTTCGTTTTCAAGCCGGTCGATGGACGGCGTCATGATCTGGATACCGGTGGCCGTGGGGCGGAAATTCAGCAGCGTGTTGTTCAGGCTGAGATCCAGCAGGCGCCGTTCCCAGTTCTGAAGTCGGCTGGCCTCGTCCATGCCGGAGTCGGTGAACGCGACCGGCGGTTCGAACGACCGCGGGGCGGCGTGGGTCGAGTCAACGGGGGGCGCGTCGCTGCCGTTATCGACCGGTTTGCCCCTGACGCGGCTGGGAAGCGGAAGGATGCGGCTCATCCTGGCGCGTTTGACGTCGACCACATAGTGGAAATCATCGGGTGTCCGGAGCCGCTGGCGCGCGAGGTCGGCGGCCTGGTCGAACGTGCAGTTTTTCCCGGCGGTCAGTGCGGTCGTTTCAACGACGCAGATTTCCTGCACACCGTCGGCACAGCGTTTCGTCAGCAGGGTTACGTCGTCCTGGACTGCCTCGGCGAAGACCTGGTCGATCAGCCAGGCGCCGACGAACGCGTGCTCGCGGACCATGATAATCAGGGGGTGCAGACCGGCCGCCTCCACGCACGCGGCGAACATGACGGCAAGATCCAGGCACGTGGCCTGGCGGTATTCGACGATCATGTCCGGGGTACGGATTTTCTGGCCGGCGTCCTCGAAGCTGGCGGGGGGTGGGGTGTATGCGATCCCGTATTCCTGCAGCGCCGCATATATCGCGGCCACGATTTCACGCGCGCGGCCCGGGTTGCCGGACTGATAGGCGTCGATTGACGGGTTGCCGGACCATTCGCCGAGGATTTCGGACGCCCGCCTGATTATCTTGAAAATGTAAGGATGTGAAGGTGTTACGAATGCCGCGATGATTTCCGGAACCACCGCCGATCCGCCCCATTCGTCGTGGGCCAGGACGCTGATTTCATGCCGTTTTTCCAGCAGTATCGTTTCGCCGGAAGATATCGTGACCAGCAGTGCGCCGGTTTCGCGTTCGTTCTGGGCGGCCAGGGTTTCGGCCTTGCACATGACGTCAACGGGGGCGATTTCCAGTTCGGCGCCGGCGGGGAGCCGAAGGACAGCGGTTTCGAACGGAACGGTGAATTCCGGCAGGGTCGTGATCGAAATCAGCAGGTTGTCCAGGTCGCGGTCGGTCGTGTTGCGGACGTTCAACCGCCTGACGATCGGTACATGATTCTGCTGCAGGGCGTAATTGACGTCGTGGTCGTACGCGATGGAAACCGAAACGGGGTCGCGGCCAGTTTCAACCGACATGATCACTCCAGGAACTTAATTGACTGGATTATGCCACGATGCTTTGTGAATCGTATGGACGAATGATCCGCCTTCGCTGAAGCTTCGGCGTGACAGGTCCGGAAAAGCTTCGGCGTGTCAGGAATTCGCCGGCGCCGTCACTGGCACTTGCCGCTGTAACAGTAATATCCGGAATTGCAGGTGTAGCTGGACCAGTAGGGACAGCCGGTGTAGTAGTCTTCCACGCACTTTTTGTAAGCGGTCGTGGACGTGCAGACCGACTGGTCGACCGTGCATTCGTTGGAACAAACGCATTCGCCGCCGCTGCACTTTTCGCCGTAGCTGCCGTAACAGTAACTGGTTGAAATGTACCAGCAGCCGCTGGTCTGGTCCTGGACGCATGTTTCGACGACGTCAGTGTCACCGGCGGCGCACCAGGAACCGGCCGAGCTGCATTCGTTGTTGCACACGCATTCGCCCTGGCCGTTGCCCTGTGTGGCGCAGGAAGCGCCGTTTCCGCAACTGTAATACCCGCCGTATTCCAGGCAGGGATCGTCGTCGGTGTCGCCGCACGTCAGCGCGGTGATCGGGTATGTCGTGTCGTCCGGGTTGCAGATCATTTCGCCCGATTCGCATTCGTGACTGCACGCAGGAATGCAGGTTTTCGACTTGCCGCAGACCGGCTTCGCGCCGTTGGTGCAGTCCTTGGATACCAGGCACTCGACACAGCGGTTGCTTTCGGCGGCGTCGCAGACCTTTCCGTCCGGGCAGTCCCAGTTGTCGAGGCATTCATAGCAAGCGCCGTCCTGTCCGCAGACCCAGCCGGGCACGCTGCAGTCTTCGTCACCCTGGCAGGCGCGGCAGAAACGGTCGTACGGGCTGCAGCGCACGCCGGCGCAGTCGTAGTCGCTGGCACAGCCGTAACAGCCGCCGTCAACGCACGTGTCGCGGCCGCTGCCCGTCAGATCGAGGCAGAAACCTGACAGGCACGCGGCGACACATTCACGCGTCAGCATGTCGCAGTGCTGGTCCAGCAGGCCGGGAATCCAGGAAACGCAGTCGTTGTCGGAACTGCAGTAGTCGTTCGGGAGGTCTTCGCATGAGTAAAGCAGCGGATGGCAGTAGTCGCCCGGGTTGCAGTCGCTGTCCTTGTAACATTCGGCCGCGCTGCACGTGTTCGCGCGGCATTTTTTCCCGTCGGTGCAATGCAGGTCCGACGTGCATTCGACGCAGGAACCGCCGCTGCAGTGGCGGTCCCCGCAGTCGCCATCGTTTTCGCAGCCGGTTATGCATGTGTTGCTGATGCAGACCTTGCCGGCGCCGCAGTCGGCCTTGATCATGCACTGCAGGCAATTGCCGCTGGCCGGGTCGCACACGGGGCGTTCAACCGGGCAGTTGATGGCATCGCAGTCGATGACGCACTGGTGGTCGCGGCAGACCTTGCCGCCGCAGTCCGTGTCGGCGACACAGGGGAAACAGTCGCCGTTCGGGGCGACTTTCGGGTCGCAGCGAAGGCCGTCGGGACAGTCGCGGTCGCCGTGGCAGCCGACGACACAGTCGTAATCGATGCAGAGCTGGCCTTCGGGGCAGTTTGCGTCGGTGAGGCACTCGACGCAGAGTTCCGAAGTCGATTCGCAGTAGGGCATCGCGGGGGTCCCGGCGCAGTCATCGGCGGTCGCGCAAGTCGCCACGCACACGCCGTTCCGGCATTTTTCATCGTTCGTCGTGTCGCAATGGGATTCCTGCACGCACTGCTGGCAGCTGCCGTGGGGCAGGGCGGCGGCGTCGCAGTGCAGGCCGTCCTGGCAGTCGCGGTCGCCGTTGCAGCCCGGGACGCAGTGTTTGTCGATGCAGATGTTGCCGAACGCGCACTGGGCGGAATCGGTGCAGTCGGGCAGCAGCACGGCGTCATCGCCGCCGCCGTTGTCGGTTCCGGTGTTCGTGTCGTAACCCAGGTGGGTGTCGGTGCCCGCCAGGTCGTGCCCCGCGGTGTCGCGGTCGATTGCGTCGGGGTTCACGACCAGTTCCTGGCCGTTCGCGTCAAGCTGGCCGGCCTGGTCCTGGTCCAGGGCATCCCCCGCGCCGTTGTCCAGCGTCGGGCCGCCGCCGTTGCCGCATGCGGCGCCGGCAAGAAGGGCAAACAGGATCACACCGGCAGGGATCGCGCGACCGAATGTCTTCATCTGGATTCCTTCTGTAAAGGTCGGAAAGTTCACAAATGTTACCCCATGATCAAGGACGTTAACAGTGGTTGAATCAGGACCGCGGCATGTCGATGACCACGCCCCGCCCGTCGTTCAGGACGCTTATCAGTTTCGACAATTTGGACATCGAAGGGACACAACGACCCTGTTCATAGCGGGCATAGGCATTGGGCGACGCAGATCCAAGCCGCCGCGCCACCTCGACCAGGGTCAGGCCCGCCTCGTGCCGTTGATGCTGCAGAAACCTTGCGACCAGCGGCGCAACCGTGTCCGAACCGACTTCAAAGTAGTTCGAGTCACCGGGGAACACCTGGACCTTGAAACCCTTGCGGTTCACAAGGCACTCAATCGCATCGGCAACCATCGCGTAAGCGTCCTTTTTCGTGCGGCCCTGCGTGAAAATCCCAAGCAGTGGAACTTCAACCGCCCACCACCTGCCGGATTTAATCAGCCTGCCAGCAAACCTCAACATGGCAGAATCTCCTCTTCTTCGGTTTCCTGTGCCGCCTTCAGTATGGACCTGGCCGTGATTTCGTTGATGTTGAAATGCCTGGGCACGGCCAGCGATTTTTTGTCACGTTTCCACACGTCATGATTTCCGCCATGTCGCACGAAGCTCCAACCCAGGCAACGAAGAACCTTTTCAAGTTCAACGCGTTTCATCGAAAATTTACACCAATAAGTGTTTGCAGGCAAGCGCGCCGTTTCGTGGCGCGTTTGTCTGTTTCGACAGTGGCTGGAAGTTGTTTCAGTCAACCCGGGGAAACTTCAGATGAATTCGATCTGGACGTTGGTGGTGTCGGCGGCGGGGGTGAAGGTGACGGCCCAGACATCGTCGCAGGGGCCGGGGGCGAGGGTGGCGTCGGCAGGGGCGGTGACGGTGACCGGGGCGACCGTGGACTGGATGTACACGGTGACTTCGCCGCCGGCGGGGCTTTCCAGCGTGAATTGCAGGCGGCCGCCGCCGTCGGTGGCCTGTTCGTTCGAAATCTCCACGGCGCCGCCCAGCAGGTGCCTGGTCGTGAACACCACCTGCGGCATGCCCGCGTCTTCCCTGACCACCAGGATTGCGCCGGTGCGCGGCTGGGCCGTCATGGTCCATTCCGGGCCCGTGGCCCATTCGCAGGTGCGATCCCAGGCGTTGAACACCAGGACGGTCGCGTCGTCGTCCAGGCCGAGGTCGGACCAGCGCATGGTCTTTTCGCGGGGGGCTTCGGCGACCGTGTCCGATGCGACGACGTCTTCGTTCAAGCCCCAGTTGAACAGGCCGACGACGTGCCACGTGCGCGACCCGCGTTCGACCGGCAGCACCCAGTATTCGGGGAACTTCAGTTCGAACAGGTCGATCGGACGGGCGGTGCGGGGGTACACCGGGAGCATCGCCCGCACGGTGTCCAGCCAGTCCTGGTGGTCGTGCATGTCGACATACGGTTCGGCGATTTTCACGATGCCGCCGTAAATCGCCACGAACGATGCCCAGGCGCGGGCCTCCTGGAACGTCAGGCCCAGCGGCGCGGACCGGAAGAACAGCAGGTCCGGGTGGTTGACCCATGCGCGTGACAGGTACCAGCGGTGGGCGGCCGTCATCAGCGTGACCTTGATGCTCTGCTGTTTGTCGTCGCCCCATTGCGGGAAGTTGTCCAGGGTGGTGCGGCAGCCATCCAGCAGGCC
>CAYYCO010000016.1:0-4263 GCA_964470365.1 uncultured Anaeromyxobacteraceae bacterium
GAGTGCAACCTTGCCAAGGTTGACGTCGCGGGTTCGAATCCCGTTTCCCGCTCCAAACCACATATCGTCAACCGCATGAACCGTCCGGAGGAATGATGGCACGCATTCTGGTGGTCGAGGACGACCAGTCCTTACGTGAAGTCCTGCGGATGTTCCTGGGAAAGGCGGGTCACGACGTGACGGTCGCGTCGAACGGCGAAAAGGCAGTCAGGCAGATCAGCGACGATGACGAATTCGACCTGGTGCTGACCGACCTGAAACTGGGCGAACTTTCCGGTCTGGACGTGCTCACCGCTTCCAAGGAACGCCACCCGCAGACCGAGGTCATCCTGATGACCGCGTTTTCGACGGTGGAAACGGCCATCGACGCCATGCGCAAGGGCGCGTTCGACTACATCGGCAAGCCTTTCAAGCTGGATGAAATCAGCGTCATCATCGACAAGGCGCTGGAAAAACGCGAACTGTCGCTGGAAAACATCAGGCTGCGAATCGCGCTGTCGGACAAATACAGTTTCGATCACATAATCGGCAAAACGCAGGCGATGCACCGGGTGTTCGAAAAGATCATCCGTGTCGCGCCGACGCGCACCAGCGTCCTGATAACCGGCGAAAGCGGCACCGGCAAGGAACTGGTCGCAAGGGCGATCCATTTCAATTCGCCCAGGAAGGACAAGCCCTTCGTGGTCGTCAACTGCGGCGCCATCCCCGACCAGCTCATGGAATCCGAACTTTTCGGACATGTGAAGGGCGCGTTCACCGGCGCGCATGCAAACCGGCACGGACTTCTGGAATCCGCGGACGGCGGCACGATCTTCCTGGACGAAATCGGCGAACTGTCGCTTCCGATGCAGGTGAAACTGCTGCGTTTCCTGCAGGATCACAAAATCCGCATGATCGGCGGCACACAGGAAATCACTGTCGACGTCAGGGTCGTGGCCGCGACGAACAAGGATCTGGCCAGGGAGGCCGCCTCGGGCGCCTTCCGCGAAGACCTCTTCTACCGACTGAACGTGATCGGGATCGCGCTGCCTCCGCTGCGCGAACGGCGCGCGGACATCCCGGTTCTGGTAACACACTTCATCGACAAGTACCGCCGCGAACTGGGACGCGACATTTCAGGCGTTTCGCCCGACGTGATCGACATCCTGGCGAACCATGAATTCAAGGGAAACGTCCGCGAACTGGAAAACATCATCGAACACGCGATGACTTTCGCCACCGGCGAAAAAATCACCATAGATGCCCTCCCGGAGCACCTCAGGGCGCGTGGACCCGATTCGGCACCGGCCGCATCCAACTCAATCTACTCCGTTCCCGAACAGGGGATGGATCTCGAGGGTCTGCTTTCGGATATCGAAAAACGCCTGCTTCTTGACGCCCTGCGCAGGACCGGCGGCGTCAGGAAGGACGCGGCGGATCTCCTCGGGATTTCCTTCAGGTCCATCCGCTACAAACTGGCGAAATATGACCTGGGCGACGCCGACTGACCACGCGCGGCGCCGGACCTCCAAAAAACTGTTGACACGATTGACCGTGAAAACTAATATGCGGCGCGTTTCGTTGCTGGGCCCATAGCTCAGCCGGTAGAGCAGCGGCCTTTTAAGCCGTTGGTCGCGAGTTCGAATCTCGCTGGGCTCACCGCTCATTGACCCCGTCGTCTAGCCAGGTCCAGGACACGGGCCTTTCACGCCCGCGACACGGGTTCGAATCCCGTCGGGGTCGCCAAATTCCCTCAAACACCGTCTCTTTTGCATTGAAAGGGATTGGTGCGTTCAGTCACCTGGAACAGTGTTCGAACGCCTGATTCAAGTCTGAAATGAGGTCGGCGACGTCCTCGATGCCAACGGCCAGCCGGATTCCGCCGGGGTGGATGCCGAGCTTCAACTGGGTTTCGGGGTCGACGGAGGAGTGCGTCATCAGGCCGGGCGCCTCGATCAGCGTCTTGGTCATTCCCAGGCTGACCGCCAGCGTAATCGAATAGGAGTGGTCGGCGATGTGGTTGATGAAACTTTCCCGACGCTCCGCGGCGACCGCAGGCGAACCGGCCATTTCGAAATAAATCATGTGTCCAGGACAGAATTCGCCCTCCGGCGTGACCATCTGGCGCCGCGCGATGTCCGCGAACGGGAATGACGGCAGGCCGGGATAGGCGACCTTCCCGACAAGCGGATGTTTTTCCAGGAATTCCGCGATCTGCTGTGAAGATGCCGCCTGCTTTGCCAGCCTGACCGGCAGCGTCGGCAGCCCGTACACCAGGAAATCCCACGCGGCCCTTGGCGGCAGCACGCCGCCGAAGTCCTTGCGAATGCCCTTCAGCCGGGCGCACAGGGATTTCGGGATTACCGAAATTCCGCCCATGTCGACGCCGAACCCGCCGACGTTCTTGGTCATGCTGGCCACGACGATGTCGGCCCCGTGTTCAAGCGGGCGCTGGCCCCAGAGCGTCTGGAACGTGTTGTCGACGACGATCCTGATCCGGGCGGCCTCGTCACGGCCGGCGTTGACCCCGCGGACCATTTCCGCCAGCCGCTGCAGATCGATGCATTCCAGGGTCGGATTGGCCGGCGTTTCCAGGTAGATGACCCTGGTGGCCGGGGTTATGGCTTTGCCGACCGCCATAAGGTCGCGGGCGTCGGCAAAACCGGTGGTCACGCCATAACGGGGCATCTGCGACGTCAGAAGGCTGTATGTGCAGCCGTACATCACCGGATGCGCGACGATGTGGTCGCCGGCGGCGCAGCAGGCCATCAGGGTCGACGAAATTGCCGCCATGCCGCAGGCAAACGCCACTGCGCATTCGCCGCCCTCGCCGTCCGCCATGACTTCTTCCAGCATGGAGGTCGTAGGTTCGTCAAGACGATCGTAGATGTAGGTCGGGCCTTCCGCGACTTCCGGGTTTCCGAAAGCCATGAATCCCTGCTGACCGCGGGACACCGATGAAAGCCTGAATGTGGTCGATGCCGTGATGGGCGGAATCGCGTGGTGGCTGTATTCCCACATTGCGGAATTCGATCTTCCGTGAATCAGTCTGGTCGATTTTCCCGAGCCGGCCGGAGCCGCGCCGTTCGCGCCGCCCTTATCATCGCATCCGCACCCCATCTGGTCCTCCAACTTAATTGCCGCAAGCGGGCGACGGATCGTTCCGCGCCCTTCCCGCGCAAGGATATGACCATTCAATTCACCCAGTCAATTCGGTCCGGGGACGGAGTGCCGACACAGGCAGCCCGACGGACGTATAGACCGTGGAACGGACCGGCGGGACGACCGGAACATAATTTTCCGGCACGTGCCAGCAATGTTTATTCCATTATAACAGTCAGTTACAAACTCATTTCGCCACCCCCGGCATAAATCTCGGATATACTGCACGACGGGGTTGCTTGGGATTGCTGATATGTTTACGACCGCCACGGGAGGAAAAAGGCATGGTTGACGACAACCCTGTGAACGAGGTCTATTTGAAGGACCTCAAAAAGTATGTCGAAGAGTACGCTGCGATCGAACGCCAGTTCCAGAAGATTTCGGAAGATCGCCGCGTCAAGACAAGGACCATCAAAAGCCTCGTCAGTTTCCTGAAAGGGGCATACGGCGAATCGGCCGTGATGGAACTGATCCACAAGGCAGGCCTGTCAAAGGCGCTTGAGGGTCTTATCACCATCGAAGAAATCGCGACCGCCGGTCACACGACGGTGGTCCGCCGCCGCAAGGGCACGAAGGTCGCCGAACCGGTCGATCCGGCTGCCATCCTTCCGAAGGGCGCCAGGGTCAAAGTCCTGAGCGGCAAGTACGAAAACTGGTCGGGGACCGTGGCGACAAGCCAGGCCAGGCAGGGCCGCAACGGACTCGACGTGACGTACTTCCTGCTGCTGGTTGGACCCAAGGGCGTCAAAAAACGCACCTCGGTCAAACACGGCACGCTCAACAAGTCCTGGAAAAAACTGGACTGAACGGGCACAGGGCGGCATCGGCGTCAGCCCCTGGGCGTTGACCGCCTCGGGGACTGTCGCGGTTTGCCCGTACCGGGACGGCGGGGCTGACGCGGGGCGCGCGGCGCATCGTCGTCACGCCGGCGGTATCCGCCATCGGGACGGCTTCCACCATCTGGGCGACGGCCGCCTTCCGGGCGGTATCCACCCTCGGGGCGCGGCGGACGGGGTGAACGCGGCGCATCGTCGTCACGCCGGCGGTATCCACCTTCCGGGCGATGTCCGCCTTCCGGGCGGTATCCACCCTCGGGGCGCGGCGGACGGGGTGAACGCGGCG
>CAYYCO010000016.1:4363-23443 GCA_964470365.1 uncultured Anaeromyxobacteraceae bacterium
CGGGGCGCGGCGGACGGGGTGAACGCGGCGCATCGTCGTCACGCCGGCGGTATCCGCCATCGGGACGGCTTCCACCATCTGGGCGACGGCCGCCTTCCGGGCGGTATCCACCCTCGGGGCGCGGCGGACGGGGTGAACGCGGCGCATCGCGGGAGGGTCGATCCCTGCCGCCGCCGTCGCGCGAACGGTCAACGTACTTCGCGGCCTGGCGTTCCTCGAATTCCCCGATCAGTTCCCTGGCGCGATCGAAAACGTCGACGTTGCCGCCGCGAACGCCAGACAGAAGATCCTGCGCCTCGTCGATTTCGGCCTGGATCCGTGCCAGCCGCGCCCGCAGACGGTCATGAAGATCGACGGGGCGTCCCTCGCGTACCGGCGTTTCAAGATCCCTGAGAACCGATTCGGCGACCCTGCGCCGTTCCTGGACCACGGCCGACAGGCGTTCACCGAATCCTGCAAGTTCGCGGCGCTGCTCGTCCTGCCGATCCAGCGCATCGTACATCGCCGCGATCTGATCACTGAGTTTGACGCCCGATTCCATGAACCTGATTACGTCCACCCGGCGCCCTGTCGAAGTAACGGTGTCCGCCTGGGCCGGCTGTTCGTAACGACAGCCGACGTCGAGCGTCCGCCGCTTTGAATTGGACCGACCGAACATGGCCACAATCATCTGCCGGGAATCAAGCAGGAAGAGGTTCGGGTGCATGCCGGTGCATTCGAACAGCAGTGTCATCCGCGTCGGAAAACGACCGTTTTCATCCTTTACCGGTTCGACCATGTCGAGCGAGGCCACGCGATCCCGGAAACGGGTACGCATGGGACCTGCGACCAGGCCGGCGAGCCGGCCGGAAACATCCTGTACGAAGTGTGCCGCCTGCGGGGAGCCCTGGCCGCGCGCATATTCCGCCGATGCAGGCACGAGGTTGATGCGCGTCAGGCGCGGGCGCCTGGAAAAAAGCAGCCTGCGCGACGGGCCGCCATCCGCCGGGGCGAACGAAATGATGCAGGTGTGCATGTCGGGGCTTTCGATGCCCGAAAATGCGGCGCCGCGTATGGCCTGCTGGATTTCCGAAACGACCGATTCAAGTTCTGCGATGGTGAGGGTCATAAGCTCCGTTTCGACCCGGGGAGCGGGCCGGGAAAAATTGGCCGCGTTATTATATCCCTTCGACATCGAACTAGAACCGGTAATAACATTGCCGTAACGTGTATTGCTCCTCGCGGGGCCACCTTCCGAAACGGGGTCTTCGTCATGCGGCGCCTCACACCCCTGTTCAGTTTCGCGATCCTTATGCCCCTTGTGGCGGGTTCTGCGGCGTGCGGCCCGTCCTCCGGGCCGGACGACGACGTATCGCAGGCGGACGCGGTGACGGATGCGGCCGAGACGGTCGAACCGGTCCCGACCGTGGTCGACGAAAATCTTCGAATCATCTACGGATATACCAGCAGCACCGGACAGAAACCGTCCGAACTGGTCGTGGGAAATCCGTCGATCCTGCCCGTCGACGGAAATCCTTCGTGGTCGGCCGACTTCCCGATCGTCGAACGTGTTCTCGACGACATCGGGCTTGACTGTACTCTGGGATGCCTGCCGAACCGGGACCTGACCCTGATGGCGGTCGTCACCGGAACCGATTCCACCACGCAGGGACTGATCTTGCAGGTGGTGGCGTTCGACGAACTGTTGAATGCGGCCCCGATGCTCGATCAGCCGATCTCCGGCGTCAGGCAGGCGCGGCTGGAGGGGACGACGCTCTTCATGTCCAGGTTCCAGGCCGACTGCGAGGCGACGACCGGCAACCCGAAGACGTGCTTCCGTTTCGAGTCCGTTTCGTTCCCGCCAGGGCAACGGCCGTCGGACCCGGTCACGCTGTTCGTATTTCCGCCTCCCGACCTGCTTGCGGATTCGATGCATTCCGGCAGATTCCGCCTGGGCGCGGACGGTTCCACGCTGATCATCCAGGACCTCCGCAGGGATTCGGTGACATTCTGGCTATACGACGGGGCGGACGGGCTTCGCAGCGTCGGCAGCCCGGTCTGCCAGACTGTCGATGCGGTCGACGGCGGCTGCGCCTATGACGCCGGCGCACCCGACCTGACGGACGACACGCCCGTGGCGCTGACACCGGACCGCTCCAGGCTGCTGTTCGCGCACGTCGCGGACAACCGCGAACTGCGGCTTGCGGCGATCGACACGGAAACCGGCGCAATGACGTGGACGACGCTGCTGGGAACCCCTTCCAGGTTCAACGTGAACGCCTGCTACAACCTCAAGCCGGGGTGGGGCTACACGCGCATCCAGCAGCCGCTGATCATTTCGCGGGACGGGACCGAGCTTGTCTTCACGGCGGCGTCGGAATGCGACCCGAACCTGGGCAAATCGTGGACTAACGTCGTCGCCGTGCCGGTATCACTGATTGGCGCCGACCAGGATCCGGGGGACGATTTCTATCGGAAAATTACCGATTTCCCGGCCGAACCGGTACCCGGATGCGTTTCGATACTTCCCGAAACCATGGATCTTTCCGAATCGGGCGCCTTCCTGGCTTTCGCCGGCACCCCGATGCTCGATTCGAACGGCCGCGCCATCCTGGACGACAGCCCCCAGCACTACACCGACCGCGAGGTGTTCGTAACCGCCTTCGACGGAATACATTCGCCAATCCAGGTCAGCGGCAATGCGGGTTACAGGGCGTCATCCGTGATGTTTTCATCGAATGATCCGGCTTTCGCGGGCGCGACGGACCCGGAAATCGCGGATCCGTGACCCGGGATCGACACGCGGCGGTCAGCCCCTGACGATTCCATCCAGAAGGGACCGCAATTCGGCCGTGTCGACGGCCACGGGCCTGTCCGGAACCGTGTCCGCCTCATCCGCGTGCCACGCCCCGGGCCTGCGGACCCTTATCGTTTTCCATCCCATGCCGTCCGGCGCGGGAAAATCGCGGGCCGGGTTATCGCCGACGTACACGATCGGGGCGGGTTCGAACCCTGAAAGCCGGAACGTCCGTTCGACCTTTTCGAATGCGGCGCGATCCGGCTTCGGACGGACGGCGCCATCGACGTCGGCGCAGAACACGACCGCGTCGAACAGGGATTCGATTCCCAGGGCACGCCACTTCGAATGCTGCACGTCGAGATATCCGTCGGTGACAAGGCCGACGAGGACGCCGGATCGACGCAGTCCGTGCAGCATGTCGACAATCCCGGGCCAGGGTTCAAGCACGGGCTGGTGCGACCTGAACAACGAAACCAGTTCAGCCATCAGTTCCGGGGTCCGCGCGGCGCCGCACATGGCCAGCCCGGTATCAAAAAGCCTGAACGGCCCGTCGGATTCGAGAATACCGGTCAGCACGGCTTCCCAGCCGGCGGCAACTGGAAACCTGACGTCGAGCACGGCGGCGACGGCACGGATCCCGCCGTCCACGAACATGCGTTCGGGGTAAAGCGTGTCGTCGAGGTCGAATACGACGGCAGGGCGTTTCATCAGGCGCACCGGTGCAACAAGTCCAGCAGCAGGCAGGATATTCCATCGCCCCCACGCCGCGCAACGGGCAAGTCGGTGTAGAATCTGCTGCTGGAAGGATGCCGCGGCGGCAGCGGGGACGAAATGGCCTCGAAAAAATCGGTCAGGGTCGGGCGGGTGACGATCGGCGGCGGGGCGCCTGTCTCCATCCAGAGCATGTGCAGGTCGAATCCGGGCAGCCCGGACGCCGTGGCCCGCGAAATCAACGAACTGGCCGAAGGCGGCTGCGACATCGTGCGGATTGCGGTTCCCGGGCTTGAACACGTCGCGGCGACCCTGGAGGTCCGGCGTCTGACCGCGGGAATACCGCTGGTGGCGGACGTGCACTTCGACCACAGGGTCGCGATCGGGCTGTGCGGCGTCGTCGACAAAATCAGGCTGAATCCCGGAACGATGCGGAAGCCTGGCGCGATGCGCGAAGTCGCGCGTGCGCTCATCGACACCGGCACGCCGGTACGAATCGGGACAAACGGGGGGTCGCTTCCGGCCGACCTTGACATCCCCGGCGCGGATCAGGCCGCGGCACTGGTCGAGGCGGCGGCGCGCTGGGTCGACGGCCTGCTCGACCTGGGCGTGACGGACATCGTCGTTTCGGTCAAGTCCAGTTCACCGTCGGTGACGATCAGGGCCAATGAAATCGCCTCGCGCAGATTCGACCTGCCGCTGCACGTCGGCGTCACCGAATCCGGCACGGCGATGTCCGGCGCCGTCAGGTCCGCGGCCGTCCTGGGCGCGCTGCTGCCGCGTGGAATCGGTGACACCGTCAGGATTTCACTGGCGGGACCGGCCATGCCGGAGGTCGTCGCGGCTAACGAGGCGCTGTGCGCCCTGGGCCTGCGTGTCCCGGGATTGCAGGTAAGGGCCTGCCCCGGCTGCGGACGCTCCCGCATGGACACCGCACGGGTTGCTTCAATGCTGGAAACGGAACTGCATGACCTGCACGGACTGCACGCCGTCGTGGCCGTGATGGGATGCGAGGTCAACGGTCCCGGCGAGGCCGCCGGCGCCGACTGGGCGATCGTCGGCACGCGTGCCGGGGCCGCGCTGTATGAACGGGGACGACTGATCGAAAACGGCGCGGTCGACGATGAAATTGAACGGCTGACCGCGGCCCTGAGGGGCACGACGCAAAATTGACGGACGGACGGAACCGGCCGCGTCACATCGGGCACGCCTGCGCCATCATGATTGTCGAACCGACCGTTCCGGATGCCGGATCGACGCCGCCGAACAGCAGGCCCCGCCTGTTGAATTCGTCATAAACGGCGAGACCGGAAAGGATGTCGGTCTGCAGGCCCGGGAACGGTAACGATTCCCATGATTCGTCCCAGAAACGCAGGATCAGCGCGTCGTCTGTGGTCCCGGAAAGATACAGCAGGCTGCGCGACCACGGATCGAACCACGCGTGACCGTCGATCGAATCCAGCAACGGACCATCCGCGATGACCTGCCATTCACCGGTATCCGGATACCACGCCGAAACGTCCGCGCCTGGCCTGCCGCCGGCAACCAGCATCCTGCCCCCTGCCGCGTCCCAGAAGGCTGCATGGCCGAAGCGCAGCCCGTAGTCCCCCGCGTGGTTCCAGCCGCCGTCCGCCGTCCAGGTCCAGATATCGCCCAGGAAACCGTCGTCGTTCAGTCCGCCGTAAAGAATCAGCCGGTCGTCCGCCCAGACCATCGAGTGACCGTATCGGGGCGGCGGACCCGACTGGAGTCGCTCCCATCGTCCGGATTCGCATCCGAACCTCATGAAAACGTCGGTCGGCGAGGCGTCCAGGCCGGGCACGCCGTCCAGCCCACCGAAAACGTATGCCGTTCCGGCAGCCCCGTCCACCGCGGCCACCGCCTCAATGGCGGCGCCGAGGGTTTCGTTCGCCGGAACCTGGTTGAACAGGCCGGTAATCAGGTTCAGGCGCCAGAAATCCGTGACGGCGACCGGCCCTCCGGGTTCGTCGCCCCATCCGCCGAGGAAATACGCCGACGCGGTCGGGCGGCAGGAAAAGGCCACGCCCGAGGCGCGCGGCGAAGGACCGCCGACCACGCTGGCGGGCGCCCATCCAGCCAGGGAATCATCAAGCAGCAGCATCCTGCGCAATCCCCGGCCGGCTGTGTCGGTCCCCGAAAACGCCAGCATGCCGGCCGGCGAGAAAGCTATCGCGGGCCACGCGACGGAACCCGCGGCCCCCGACGCCGAGACCTGCCCACCGGACCATACGCCCCCGCTGTTCCTGAACACGAACGTTCCGTTGATGTCCCCTTCCCTGTCGATTCCGGACATGGCGACCATGGTGGCGGAATCGATCATTGCCGCAGCGCCGCGCGACATGCAGTTTTCCGGATTCTCGAGCGGGTCGAGCCGTGTGCCGCCGTCCAGGCCGATGAATTCGAGGTACGAAAAACGTTCCGCGTCACAGGCGTGCCAGACGTAGAAGCCGCCGGCGGGATCGAACGCCGCGAATGAACCCGGTTCCAGGATGGTTTGTACGGCTGCCGTGTCGAAATCCGTCGCGTCCGGGGCGGCGGACGCCACGACCACGGCCGTTCCGTCGCGCACGAGCGCCCGGACGCTTGAACCGCCCGAACGGATACCTGCCGACAGCACCTCGGACGCCGGCAGTGAGGGACCGCATTCAACCCATTCGCCATCGGTCGATTCCAGACGCCACAGGCGTGCCGTGGACGAACCGACGGCAACGCCGGCCATAAGGATGATTTCCCGCCCGGGATCGAACACCATCGCGCCGCTTTCAACCACGGGGCCGTCCCGCAGTCGGCTGAACCGTCGCGAATCGAAGTCCCATCGCCAGCAGCGGCCCGTGAACACGGATGGCCGGCCATCGACGACCCTGTGCGCGCCGCCACAGACGTAAGCACCTGGAATCAATCCAGGATTCAACGTTCCGGACTGTCCGACAACCGCCATCATCGATGCGACGACCGGCTGCGGTTCGCTGTCCATGAGCGCGATCGGAGGCCCCTGCCAGAATTTGAACATGTCGTTGTCGACCACGCCGTCGCAGTCGTCGTCCACGTCGTTGCATGATTCGGAGCCGCTGAAGGATGCCGTCGAACACTCGCCCGCCCGACCGTCGAATGAACAGCGCACGACGCCGCCCGCGCAGGCACCCAGACCGCAGCCCTGCCCCGGGTACCTGGCGCCGAGCCCCGGTTCGCGGATACTGAACGCCGCCTCCTCGTCGACCTGTCCGTCGCAGTCGTCATCCCGGTTGTCGCAGAACAGCTCGGAATCGCCCGAATAGCCGGGCACGTCCGAAAAATCGCATTTCAGGGCGCCGCCGACACACGAGACGCCGATCATGTTGGGATTCTGGCTGCAGACGCCCTTGAATTCGCACAGTTCTGACGGAATACCCGAAAAAGCCTCGTCGGTGAAACCGTCGCAGTCATTGTCCAGGCCGTCGCAGAATTCGTCGATGACCTGTTCCCCGGACCCGCCGTCCATGGTTGAACACCCGGCATCGCCGCCGGTCAGGCATTCCACGGTTCCGGCGCCGCACTCGCCCGGCCCGTCGCATGGCTGGCCGAGTGCCGCCCCCTCCCACCTGAGGCCGTCGTCCGTCGCACCGTCGCAGTCGTTGTCGAGGTGGTCGCAGGTTTCGGGCGCTGTGCGGTCGGCGGAACCGCCGGGATTGGTCGAGCAAAGGGTCAGGAAGGCGCTCGGGGCGCATTCAACGACACCGGGTCCGCATTCCCCGATACCGGCGCAGGGATAGCCGACGGCGATCCCCTCGTAATAGAAGCCCTCGTCCACGAACCCGTTGCAGTTGTTGTCGAGGCCGTCGCACCACCATTCATCCTGGTTCCAGGAAGCGATGGCAGTGTAGTCGCACAAGGCGACGCCACCGGAACAGGTTGCGGTCACAAGGTGCCGGAAGCGGTCGCATTCGCCGTCGGAAAGGCATACCAGGGGAACCAGTTCCGCGGAAGTCGCGGGCGCGGCGGCCCCTGCCGGGTCGTACTGATCGGGAAGGCAGTCCTGGTCGGCGTCGGCGCCGGCCGCTTCAAGCGCATCAATCGCCCCGTCACCATCGACATCGGAGGGAGTATCCGCGTCGCCGAATTCCCTGCCGTCGGGAAGATCGTCGGAATCGGTGTCGGGATCGAGCGGATCAAGCCCCCAGAGCAGTTCAAGCGATGTGGGGAGTCCATCGCGGTCCGCATCGCCGGCCGGATCAAGGCAGACCGCACCGAGGCATATCCCGGACACGCACTCGGCGGGCAGTGCGCACGTCGAGCCATCGGGCAGCCCGCCGCCGCCGGACCCGCACCCGATGGCAAAAAGGCAGACAAGCAGTGCATTGCGACGTGCGAACATTCGACGCCCCCGCGACACGCGTGCCGGGAATCAGGAATTCGTGCCTGAAATAATGACTCCATTCCATCGCGCGCACAAGGCCGCCGTCTCCGCTGCGGACGCCCTCGTGGTATCATAGCCGCGGCCCGGCAGCCGCCGGGCAGGCCTCAAGCGGAAGGTCCGATGGAAACGAACGTGCTGAACTTCACTGCCGGCCCCGATGAAGAAGGGGCAAGGCTCGACATGGCCGTGGCCGCCAGATTCCCGGCGATATCGCGATCCAGCGCCCAGAAACTGATCAAGGCGGGGGCGGTGCGCGTCGACGGGCGGTTGCGTCCGCCGGGGTTCCGCCTGCAGGGGGACATGACCGTCGACGTTACGGTGCCGGAAGCCTCCGAAAACACTGGGCCCAGGCCGGAAAACGGGAACCTGGACATACTGTTCGAGGACGAATTCCTGCTGATCATTAACAAGAAGGCCGGCCTGGTCGTCCACCCGGGCGCCGGGCACGGTTCAGGCACCCTTGTGAACCTGCTGCTGGCTTCCGGAAGATCGTTTTCGACCATCGGCGGGACCGACAGGCCGGGACTTGTCCACCGGCTCGACAAGGACACTTCCGGGGCCATGGTAATCGCAAAGGACAACGTCACGCACGAGATGCTGACCGACATGTTCAAGGACCGCACGATACACAAGACGTACCTGGCGCTGGTGCTGGGGCCGAAAATCGACCAGCGCGGACTGATTGAAACCGGTTTCGCCAGGCGTACCGGCGACCGCAAGCAGTTCACCGGCCGCGTGCCCGACGGAAAACCGGCCGTCACCGAATTCGAAACGCTTCTGCGCGGCAACCTCTGCGCCCTGGTGGCAGCGCGGCCGCGCACCGGCAGGACGCACCAGATAAGGGTCCACCTTTCCGAGGCCGGTCACCCGATCGTCGGCGACAGGGTATACGGCCGGGCGTGGCCAAAACGCGGCAGTAAACCGGAATGGGAGGTCGAGGCGCTGGAAATCATCAAACGCCACGCACTTCACGCCTGGCGGATCGAATTCGTCCACCCGCGGACCGGGGCGCCCGTTTCGGTGACCGCGCCACTGCCCCCGGACTTCAGGAAAACGCTGGACGGGGTGTTCGGCGACGAGTGGTCCGGCGCCCTTTCCTGAATCAGTCCCCCGGGATCCGGATTTCGCCATATAATACCGCGCGGCTCGAATCCGGACGATCATCCGTCCTGGGTGGAAATTTCGTGGAAGAACTCATCAAGGATTTCCTGAAGACCTCGAAATCGTTACAGAACGCCAGCAAGGCAGTCGAAACGTTCCTGAAGGCATCCCGCGCCGATAACGCGCCGGAGACCACCGAATCGGGGGAAAAGGCGTCGCGGATGCTCGAATCGCTTTCCGGGCTCGACGAAAAGGTCGCCACCCTCCGGGCCGCCATCGTGTCCGCGACCGCCGAATCGCGGTCGCGCATGGACCGCGAAAGGGCGCTGCTGGCGGGCGCGGTCGCCAGGAAACTGGGCGAATCGGGTTTGCGCGTGTCCGGCAACCTGCCCACGCTGTACGCCGGGTTCTTTTCGCTTGAATTCACTTTCGGGACCAAGGGGCTGTGCACCGTGTGGCTGGGACCGGGCAAGTACCGTCTTGGAACCGCGCCGCTCGACGCGGATGCGATCGCCGCCCTGGTGCATCTGCTCAACGGCAGGCTGTTCCCGGCCGACTTCGACGAGCACGGATTCCTGGTCCAGCTGGAAACGGCATACCGGGTCGCCTGCGCCAGGACAAGGTCGGCCCCCGGCAGGCCGATTCCGCTGGCCGACATCGTCCCGGAAATGGCCATGATGCGGCAGAAGGAAACATTCCTGCTGGATCCGCGCAGGGAAACGTTCTTTTCATGGGGCCGCCCGGAATTCGCGGCCGCACTTTCGCGGGTCCGGAACCGCGTCGTCGACGACGTCGAAATGCGGCTGGACGTGGCGACCATGTCACAGACCAGGAAGCCGGGCGACCACGTATGGGTTCCACGGCCCGGATCTACGGAAGGCATGAACTTCGCGACCATCAGGTTCCTGAAGGCCGCGGTCTGACGGCGCGGCCCCGGATGCGCTGAAATTGCCGGCGCCGGCAGGGCCGGCCAGGGGGATTTCGAATGGTTGAAAAGCTGACCGCGAGGCAGGCCAGGCACATCATCGAAGTGGTCGGGGCATCTGGAACGCCGCCCGAATGGGGCTTCCAGTTCTTCTCGGCCGGCCTCGACGGTTACCTCAAGGTGATCGAGGACGATTACCTGAAATCCTTCATCCATGAGGGCGGGTCGTCATTCAAGGTCGTCGTCGGCACCTACGGCGGCGGCAAGACCCACTTCCTTTACAGCATCCGCGAGCTGGCCTGGCGCCACGACTACCTCGTCGCGTACTGCCCGCTTTCGGCGGACTCGTCGCCGTTCCACCGCCTGGACATGGTTTATAAATCGATCGCGGTAAACCTGATGCGCCCCCTGACGCCGGACGAACTCCTGACCGGCGGGGAACGTGGACTCGGGGCCTTCATCAAGACCGTTTATTCCGACATGCGGACAGCACTTTCGGACGAGATGTCCGGCGTGGAACTCGAGGAGCGCATCCGGTCTCTTGCGGCCGATTCGGTGCGCGGGTGCGAAAATCCCAATTTCGGCAAGGCGATCCGCATGGCGATCGAGGCGCTTTCCCGCGGCGACCGCGATCAGTTCGATTCCATGCTGCAGTTCCTGACTGTGGACGGATGGGACCGCGGCCAGCATAAAAACACGGGAATTCTCCAGCCGATCGAGCGTTCCCAGGCGTTCGCCACGATCAGGTCGCTGGTGACGTGGGTGCGGAATCTGCGTTTCAAGGGAATCATCATGCTGTTCGACGAGGCCGAGCAGGCCGGCTCGATGACCTCCCGTCAGAAGGAAATGATGCTGGCCAACCTCCGCGAAATGGTCGACCAGTGCGGCGCGTCGTCCTTTGCCAACACCATGGTGTTTTACGCCATCCCGAACGAGCAGTTCCTCACCGAGGGGCGTTCGCCCGCTTACGAGGCGCTTCGCCAGCGCATACAGACCGTGTTCGACTACACCAACCCGACCGGCGTGAAGATAAGGCTGGATCGCCTTGCCAGGGACCCGAAGGCCCTGATGCTCGATATCGGCCGCAAGCTGTGCAAGGTTTACGAAAAGGCCTACTCGTTCGAACTGCCGGCCGATCGGGCCAAAGAAATCGTGGCGGTCCTGGCCGCGGCGACTTCTGAACGCGCATTCGGCGACATCGGGTACAAACGGCTGTTCGTCCAGGCCCTGGTCAGGGCGCTGCACGAAATCAGGTTCCAGCCGGACCAGGCGATCGACGATGAATTTGCCGTCCGGATGCTTTCTCCGGCCGACGAGGGCGGGCTGGACGAAATATATGAGTAGCTTCCAGGTCGGAGACGCCGTAACCCACGAGACGTACGGCGCCGGTACGGTAACCGGATCGAGGATCGGCGGGTATGAACTGCGCGTCGATTTCGGCGTCGCCAGCATCTGGATCCCGGCCGGGGAACTGACCGCCCCCGGGGCTGGGCGCACCACCGAAAAGTCTCAACCGGCGGCCGCGGAAATGCCCAGGCGCACGTCCTTCGACGCGATCATGCGGCTGCTGACAGGCTCGGCCGAGCCGGAAAAGCCCAGGAATGCGGGCGGCCCCGTTTACCGGCAACTTCCGGATCGGAGGCCGGTCGGCGCGGCGATGGCCATCGAATCGTTCAGGCTGGGCATCGTCCCGTCGGCATCGATCGGGGAATGGACCGTCGGCAGGACCGACGAAATCGCCGCACTTACGACCTTCCTCCACGATCATTCGGAAGGCGCCGCACTGGTCGAGGGCGCATACGGCGCCGGCAAGAGCCACCTGCTGCAGTTCCTGGCGAACGAGGCATCCCGCATGGGATTCGCCGTGGCGACCGCGGGCTTCGACCCTTCCGAGGCGTCGGCCGCTTTCCCCAAAAAGGCTTACCGCCACCTGGTCCAGGGATTCCGGGCCAACGTTGACGGCAGGGAAGTGGACTTCCGCGGATTCCTGAAGGAAGTGGCGGCCCGGCCGGCGTGGCGCCAGGTTCTGGGCGACCACTGGCTGTTCGCCAGGGTGCTGTCGATGCTCGCGGATGGCGGCGAAATCCCCGACGCCGACTGGGAGTTTCTCGAAGCGCGTGGCGCGGGAAAAATCGGTCGCAAAAAAACGCTTTACGATTACTCGACCTGCGCCAACATCTACTGCAACATCCTTTCCGCCACGGCCCGCGCCGCCTCGGAAGTCCTTGGAATGACCGGCCTGCTTGTCCTGCTGGACGAGGCGGAAATCGCCGGCAACGTGATGTACCGCTACCAGGCGCAGCGCGGCATGAACTTCTTCCGCGGCCTCGTGATGACGTCCAACGACGACGATGTTCTTATGGACGAGGATCTGGTCCGGGCGGAAACGCTGGTCGGGGAAAAGTCGGGCCTCATCTACTCGGCGCACCACCCGGTCCGGTACACCACGGGCATCCCCACCAGCCTCAAGGTCGCTTTCGCCCTGACCCCCGGGACCCTGCAGGAAGAATTCAGCCAGGCCCGCGAAACGATGACGAGGGTCCAGGTCGACGTCCTGACGATGACCCAGCTCCGCGACCTGTTCCGCAGGATCTGCGCCACGTACGCCGCCACTTACGGCGTGAAACTGGATGCCGCGCGAAGGGACAGGATGTTCAGGATGCTCCACACGACGGATCGCGTGCAGTCGACCAGGACCTTCATCAAGGCGGTCATCGAGGCCCTGGACTATGTGCGCTTCTATCCGCACGGCAACGTCGAAGAAATGATCATGGAAGGCGGAGAGGGCGACCCGTCGTGAAACAGGCTGACGGAAACCGGCCATTCACCCGAATCGACGCGCAGAACGCGATGCCGCTGGCGTTTCCGGCCTTCCTGGGCCGGTTCGGCGCCCTTACCGGCATACAGGCCGCCGCCTTCCGGCATGTGCTTGCCGGCAGCGACGTGATGATCATCGCCCCTGCCGCATCCGGCAAGACCGAGGCCGCCATGGCTCCGCTCTGCCAGCGGATGTCGGCCGGAAAGCCGGAAGGGGCGGTCGGGATCCTTTATATCGTGCCGACGAAGGCGCTCGCGAACGATATCGAATCACGCATCCGGGAACCGGCGGGTGCGATGAAGATGACCTGCCGGATCCGCACCGGCGATCACCCCACCCCGGTCGGCACGCGGCGCGCCGACATCCTGGTGACCACGCCCGAATCGCTTGATTCCCTGTTGTGCCGCGCCCCCGGGGCATTCGACCATCTTCATGCACTGGTCGTCGACGAGGCCCACCTTGTCGATTCCACGGCCCGTGGCGACCAGTTGCGGATCCTGATTCGACGCATCCTGATGAAGAAGGCCGCCTCCCGGCCGCAGCTTGTCGCGATGTCGGCCACGGTCGGCGATCCGGAGGGACTCGGCGAGCGGCTGTTCGGCGCGGTGCCGGTCATCGTCAGGAACGACGGCGTCAGGGGCATCGACTCGACGACCGTCGCCAGCCTGGCCGACGCGCTTTCGACAATGCGGGCGGGTGGCCTGACCAAGGCGATCATTTTCTGCAACACCAGGCGCATGGCGGAACAGACGGCGGCCGAGGCGGCAAAGGCCGGTCCGTGGCCGGCCGAACGCGTCATGGTGCACCACGCCAGCCTCCCGGCCAGGGAACGGGAAGAAACCGAAAGCGCTTTCAGATACTGGGAGGCCGGGCTGCTGGTTTCCACGTCAACCATGGAACTGGGCGTCGACATCGGCAATGTGGACGCCGTCATACTGGCGGACCCGCCGGACTCGGTCGCCTCGCTGTACCAGCGGGTGGGACGCGGATGCAGGCGCAGGGAGGGCATGAAGGCGATATTCGTGGCGCCGGACGCGGCGGCCCGTGCGGCATTCGAAGAACTGATGAAGGACGTGCGCGACCACACCATGCCGGTCAAGCCGTACCGGCCGGACCTTTCGGTGGTGGTCCAGCAGATATTCTCGCTGCTGTTCGAAAACAGGCGCGGCCTTTCGCGGCGCACCCTGCGGCGGCTGCTGGAGGTGCTGGCGGACGGGCCGACCGTCGACATCATCATCGACCATCTCCGCAGCGGCGGGTACCTGCTGGAAGGTTCGTCGGAGGTTCTAAGGGCGTCGCCCAGACTCATGGACATGGGCGAAACAGGCCGGATTCACTCGAACATCGCCGACACGAAATCGGTTCGCGTGGTCGATGCGGCGACCGGCAAGACCGTGGGGCTGGTGTCACGACGTTCGTCCGAGGGCCAGTCCGTGACCATCGGCGGACGCAGCTGGACGGTGACTGGCTCGTCTTCCGGCGGCGTGGCCGTCAGGGCGTCGGCGGCACCGGCGTCGGAATCGACCGCGAGATTCGGCCGCTCCGGTGATGGAGGCGCCTTTACCCGCTTCCTGCCCGACGAACTCAGGGCTCCTTCCTGACGTCCGGACAGGCGTTCAATCAGTCGCGAAAATCGCCAACGATCGTGATAATCTTCGGCCGTCAAGCCGAGGTTGACCGAGATGCAGGCGAAAAAATCCGGCGCCATCAGGAATTGCAGGCTGAACTGGAAACAGGTCCATCGCCATGTGGATCCGAAGATATTCAAATTCCGGACGACCGCGAAGGTCGAAAAGCTCAGCGGCGTCGTCGAACAGGCCCGCGCGCTCGAGGCGCTTGAACTCGGGCTCGCGATCCAGAAGCGCAATTTCAACATCTACATCTCCGGCGCTTCGGGAACCGGCAAGTCCAGCCTGCTGAAACGCCTGGTCCGCAATACTGCAGCGGGCATGAAAACCCCGCCGGACTGGCTTATGGTCAACAACTTCAAGCACCCGGAAACGCCGTGCGTCTTCAGCCTTCCTGCCGGCCAGGGGATCAGGTTCCGCTCCGGGGTGGACGAATTGATCAATTCCCTGCGCAAGGGGCTGCCCAAGGCCTTCCGCACCCAGAAACACCAGGAAACGCTGCAGGAAATCCTGAACGAGGGTCTGGCGATCGAAAACGAGGCCTTCCAGGCTCTCGAAAAGTTTGCGCTGGACAACGACTTCCACGTCAAGCAGACGAAGGAAGGCCTGGTCACGATACCGATCGTGAACGGGGAAACAATAAACAACAAGGAATACAACGCGCTGTCGGACGAGCAGCGCAAGGTCATCGACGACAACCGGCGCAGGATCGAACCGGCGATCGCGGCATTCTTTGAAAAGAACAAGGAGGCCGAGACGCTGGTCCACGCGAAGGTCCAGGATGCCAACAACAGGCTGTGCGCGGCCTTCATGGAAGAGGCGTTGAAGGGGCTGTGCGCGGAATTCGGCGGATACCCGGCCGTGATGGCCTACCTGGAGGCGGTACGGCAGTCGGTGATGGAAAACATCCCCCGCTTCCTTGCCGAGGAGGCGGAGGACGCCGCCGTGCGCGAACTGCTGGAAGCGTCCATGGTCGAATACAAGGTTAACCTGCTGGTCGACAACTCCGAAACGCAGGGCGCCCCGGTCGTGTTCGAAAACACGCCGACGTACCACAACCTGGTGGGCCGGATCGAAAAACGCGTTGAAAACGGAATTTATTCGACCGATTTCACGCTGATCAAGGCAGGTTCGCTCCTGCGCGCGAACGGTGGTTTCCTGGTTCTGCACACCCGGGAACTGGTTCAGTACCCGTTCGCCTGGGAGGCGTTGAAGGCCGTGCTGCGGCAGCGGACGCTGGAAATCGCCGAAATGGGCGAGGCATACCAGTTCCTGCCCACGACCAACATACGCCCGGACCCGATCCCGATGTCGTGCAAGGTGATCCTGATTGGTTCGAACTACCTGTATCACCTGATTTACGAGGCCGACGAGGAATTCGGCAAGGCGTTCCAGATAAAGGCCGAATTCGACTCCGAAATGGCGGTCTCGGACGACAGCCTCCAGGAATACGCCAGGTTCATCGCGACGACCAGCGAACGCGACGGGCTGCTGCCGGTCGACCGGCGCGGCGTGTCCGACCTCATTGAATACTCGATGCGCGTCGCCGATGCGTCCGATCGGCTGACCCTGCAGTTCAACCAGATACTGAACCTGCTGATCGAGGCGGACCACCTGGCGCGCGCCCAGGGTGCGAAGGTGATCACCGCCAGCCACATCATCACGGCCCGCGAATGCAGGAAACGCCGCGTGTCCCTGTCCTGGGACAAGAGCATCGAGATGGTGATGAACAACACCGTCATCATCGATTCGGACGGCGCCCGGCCCGGCGTAATCAACGGCCTTGCCGTTTACAACCTGGCGGACCAGTCCTTCGGCATGCCGATCAAGATTTCGGCCCGCGCGTATCGCGGGTCGTCCGGAATCATCAACGTCGAACGCGAGGCCCGCCTTTCCGGCAACTCCTTCAACAAGGCCGTGATGATCATTTCCGGCCTGCTCGGGGAACTGTTTGCCCGGAACCGGACGCCTGGCATGACCATCAGCCTGACCGTCGAACAGTCGTACGGGCACATCGACGGCGATTCGGCGTCATGCGCGGAATTCTGCGCGCTGCTGTCGGCGCTTGCGGACCTGCCGCTGCGGCAGGACATCGCGGTCACGGGCAGCCTCAGCCAGATGGGCGACGTCCAGGCGGTCGGGGGCGTGAACGAAAAAATCGAGGGTTTCTTCCGAATCTGCCGTGAACGCGGTTTGACGGGGAAACAGGGCGTGGTCATGCCGGCCGCAAACAGACGCAACCTGGTCCTGGAGCCCGAGGTCGAACGCGCCATCCGCGATGGCAGCTTCAACGTCTGGGCCGTGGATCGAATTGAACAGGTGGTCGAAATCCTGACCGGCCGGGCCGCGGGCCGCCGCATGGACGACGGCTCGTTCGAACCCGGCTCGGTCTTCAGGACGGTCGACGACGCCATCACCAGCTACTGCGAAAAGGACAAACCCCGCCGGCGCGCCGACGACAAACGCGGAAAAAAATGAAACGCGCCCTTCTCGTCACGAAACGTACGCTGCTCGAACTCGGCGAATCCATGCACGCGTCCGCTCCGCTTCGCAGGCTGCTCGATTCGGGCGATCCGCTCGTGGAACAGGAGGCGCCGGCGCACGGCCGTACCCTGGCCGCCGCGGGTGTCGTGCGTGATGCGCTGACCGCGGCGGGTTTCCACGTGACCGAGGGCTGGCGTCCGCGCAGGGTCCCGGACGGCAGGTTCGACCTTGTGGCCGCGGTGGGCGGGGACGGCACGGTGCTCGACATAGCCCGGTTCCTCGCCAGTACGCCGCTGGTGGCCGTGAACCCGTCGCCGTCGACCAGCGTCGGCAACTTCTGCGCGACCACGCCGGATGGATTTGGCGCCCTTCTGGAAAAAATCCTGGACGGGACCGTCCCGCCGGTCGAACTGACAAGGCTGCGCGTGGCGGTCGACGGCCGCCCGTTCCCGCAGCCGGCGCTTAACGACGCGCTGCTTGCCAACGTTTTCCCGTCGGCCACCTCCAGGTACATCATTACCGCGGGCACGGTTTCCGAACAGCAGAAAAGCTCCGGCGTCTGGATTTCGACGGCCGCGGGCTCGACCGGGGCGATCCTGTCTGCCGGCGGCCTGGTGCGTCCCATCACCGAACGCGACCTGCAGTACCTGGTCAGGGAGCCGTGCGCCTGCCGCCGCGACGAATACACGCTCACCGGCGGCCTTCTCGGTTCCGGCGGTATCGGTTTCGTGTCAAGGATGATTCGCGGCGGCGTCTGGCTTGACGGACGCAGGTCGGCGATTCCGGTGGCATTCGGCGGGACGGTGATGGTCACGCCCGACGCGACGCCGCTGCGCCTCTTCATGCGGGATGCCTGCACCGGCAAGGTCACGCGATGAAGGTCTGCATCGCCGGCGCGGGTTCCACCCGGCTTCCACTGATGATGGCATCGATGTCGGGGGCGGGAAGCCGGATCGACCTGGTCACGCTGTTCGACATCAGGCCCGAACGCATCAGGGCCCTGATGCCCGTCGGTCTTGCGCTGTGCCGCCACCTCGGGAACCCGCCGCCATTCAGAATCGCATCTTCCCTGGACGACGCGGTGGACGGGTGCGACGCGCTCATAATGACGATCAGGCCCGGCTTCGAGGAACGGCGCGCGGCGGACGAAAGGGCCTGCATGGATCTCGGCGTCATCGGGCAGGAAACCACCGGCCCCGCCGGGTTCGCGTTCGCTACCCGCACCATTCCGGCGGTTGCCCGGATCTGTGGCGCGGCGCGCAGGCTGTCCCCGGGCTTCCTGCCGGTCATCTTCACCAACCCCGCCGGCCTGGTCACGCGCGCCATGCTGGACCTCGGATTCGATCGCGCGGTCGGCATATGCGATTCGGCCACCGTCGCGGCCGCGCGAATCGCGCGGGCGGCAGGAATCGACCCGGACGAAGTCGATTTCGAGGTTTCCGGCCTGAATCACCTTTCATGGACGCGCAGGGTGACCGGTCCGTCCGGCGCGGATCTGCTGGCGGCGGCGCTGGCCGATCCCGGATTCGTGCGCGGCCTGCTGCCGTGGCATGACGGCGCCGTTGATCCTGCTGACGGCATCCCGGTCGAATACCTCTATTACTTCATGCACGCCCGCACCGCGCTGGCGGCCATGCTGCACGAGCCGCTGTCCAGGGGCGAGGCTCTGGTCAAGGCCAATTCGGCCCTGCTGAACGACCTGGCCGGGGCCGGCGTCGCCGCCGCCACCGCCGCATACGCGTCGTGGCTTGCCGAACGGAACGGGACCTACATGTCATACGCGATGGGCGAACGCGACGGAAGTACCCCCGGGCCGGGCGCGACGGCCCTCGATTACCTGGCAGGCCAGGTCGGCGGTTACGCCGAGGTGGCGATGGAACTGCTTTCGTCCGCCGCCGCCGAACACGGCCGCGTTATGGCCCTCAACGTCAGGAACAACGGCTCGATTCCGGAACTTCCCGACCGGGCCGTCGTCGAATCGGACTGCATCGTGGATCGGCGCGGCGTCACAGTCCGGCGCCATGCCCCGATGCCCCCGGCCCAGGCAGAACTGGTCCGCCGCGTGTCTGACTACGAGGATCTCGCGGTGAAGGCCGTGTTCCAGGCCATGCGCGGCCGACCGGACCATGCACGCCGGACGGCCGTGGCGGCGCTGGCGGCACACCCGCTGGTGCCGGGAGGGGCCATGGCGGAAAAACTGATGTCGGCGCTGTTCGGTGA
>CAYYCO010000016.1:23543-47646 GCA_964470365.1 uncultured Anaeromyxobacteraceae bacterium
TCGCCTGGGGTTCGCCGTCGCCGCAATCCAGAATGAATTCCCTGTCCATGATGCCCTCCCGAACCGGCCCGGGGCGGTTGTGCGCCACATCGCCGGAACAACGGGCAAACTAGCGGGGAGCCGTCCGGAAGTCAAGTTCGCCGGCGACATATAGTTCATTGACGACGGCAAGGGTTTCTGCTAAAAGACTGCGTCCGTTTTGTGGACGGAGGATTCAATGGTTTCAATAATGAATTTCCTTACGCTTGCCCAGCTTGGAACTTCCGCGCCGACCGGATCGCCCGCCGCATCCGCCGCCGCGGGGGCCGCAAAAACCGGCGCCGGGCAGCAGCAGAGCTGGTGGACCACGCTGATTTTCGTCGGCGTCATGATCCTTGTATTCTGGCTCCTTTTGATCCGCCCGCAGCAGAAACAGCGCAAGAAGCAGGATGAATTCATCACCGCCCTGAAAAACGGCGACAAGGTCGTCACGGCCGCCGGACTCATCGGCAGGATCGTGAACATTGCCGGTGATGTCGCGACGATTGAACTGGCGCAGGACGTCAGGGTCAAAATCGTAAAAAGCCAGATCGTCAGCCACTACACCGAGGCTGCCGAAGAAAAGAAGCCGGAATAAGGGCATTTGCACATACCCCCGGCGGCCTTCCGGCGCCGCCGGCATTCCTGGGGGATCCGAATGAACAAGTGGAAACTGTGGAAACTGGTCCTGGTGATCGTGATGTCGCTCGGGGCGCTGGCGTACATCATGCCGACGCTGCTCGGCGACGGCACGCCGTCGTGGTACCCGCTGCAGAAGCGGCTGTCGTTCGGCCTTGACCTCCAGGGCGGTCTCGAACTGCGCTACACGGTCGATTACAAAAAGGCCATCAGCGACAACATGCTCCGCGCCCGCGACGTGATTTCCAACAGCATCGTGGAAGCACTGGCGACGGAAAAATCGCTGGTCCCGGAAAACCTCACGGATCAGGAACGCGCCGGGCTGCTTGCGGAATTCACGGTCGAACGCGCCGACTTCGATTCGCTGAAGATCACCTTCACCGACCCGAAGAAGGTTGACATCGTCACCTCGGAAATGGTCAAGGAGGCCCGGCCGGACCTGATTCGCCAGATCCCGACGGGCAGCTCCGTCATCCTGAAGATGGACGACAAGCGCGTTGCCCAGATTCGTGACGAGGTCGTCAACCAGACCGTCGACGTCATCCGCGAACGCGTCGAGGCGTTCGGCCTGACTGAACCGGACGTCCGCAAGAACGGCGACACCGATATCGACATCCAGCTCCCGGGCGTCAAGGGCGCCCAGGTCAGCGCGGTGCGCGAACGAATCGGCCAGACTGCCCGCCTGACCTTCCGCATCGTCGATCGGTCCCCGGAAGCGCTGAACTTCTTCGCGGTCAACGAACCGAAGCTCCGCGAATTCAAGGAAAAATTCCCTGAAAAGGGCAACCTCCTCTCGCTGCAGCAGGACCGGACGACCGGCCAGGTTTTCGCCCAGGCCGACCTCGGCCTGGTCGCGGGCAGGAATGACGGGCTGGCCAAAAACGCACTGATTTCGTTCGTGAAGACGCTGCGCGTCGACGACGATCACATGGTCGGTTACGAAACAGTCGAAATCAGCGACGGCGGCAAGATCATCGAACGATACCTGCGGACGCATTACCTGTTGTCGCGCGCCGATGTAACCGGCGATCACCTGACCCAGGCATACGTGCAGTTCGAACAGACGGGCGAACCGTCCGTCAGCATCGAATTCGATTCGGTCGGCGCCCGCGCGTTTGAAAAGGTCACCGCCGAAAACGTCGGCGAATACATGGCGATCATGCTGGACGAGGACGTGAACTCGGCCCCCGTCATCAAGGAAAAAATCGGCGGCGGCCGCGCACGCATCTCCCTCGGCGGCGCCCGCCCGACCAACGAAATCCTCGCCGACGCCCAGGCGCTGACCACCGTCCTGACGCACGGCGCGTACAAGGCGCCCGTCCACAAGGTCCACGACTTCGAGGTCGGGCCTTCGCTGGGGCAGGACACCATCAATTCCGGTATCGTCGCCCTGGTCGTCGGCGTGCTGGCAATCTTCATCTTCATGGGCATCTACTACGGCGGCGGGGGACTCATCGCCGACGTGGGCCTGCTGCTTAACGTGCTGTTCACCATCGCGATCCTGGTCGGGTTCAACGCGTCCCTGTCGATGCCCGGTCTCGCCGGTATCGTCCTGACGGTCGGTATGGCCGTCGACGCGAACGTCCTGATCATTGAACGAATGCGTGAAGAAATCCGTCTCGGCAAGGGGCCCCGCGCCATTGTGGAAGCCGGCTACGGCCACGCGTTCAGCGCCATCTTCGACGGCAACATCACGACCGCAATCGCCGGCGTGATCCTGCTGAACTTCTCCAGCGGCCCGGTTTACGGGTTCGCGGTCACCCTGCTCATCGGTATCGCCGTCACGTTCGTGACGCAGGTCTTCGTGACCAGGGTCATCTACGACTTCATGCTCGACAGGTTCCATCCGAACCGCATTTCGACTGGCATATAAGGAAGGGGCAGAAACATGGAATTCATCAAGCCGGGAACCAACTTAGATTTCATGAAATATGCCCGCTACTTCATGGCGGGTTCGGCCGTTCTGGTTCTTGCGTCGATCGTCCTGATTTTCACGCTGGGCTTCGATTCCGGCATCGATTTCAAGGGCGGGACGAAAATCATCACCGAATTCAAGGCCGGGTCGGATATCGATCGTGACCAGATCCGTACCGTCGTCAACAACCTGGTTGAAAAGCAGAAGGGCGTCACAGGTTCCCAGGTCGAGGTCCAGGACTTCGACGTCGGATCGGGGGCCACCGCCGACACCCGCAAGTTCCAGGTGTTCACGGAACTGTCCAGCCTGCTTTCACCGACCGACAAACTGGTCATGGGCCGGAAGCTCGAGGAACACTTCGGCAAGGGCACGGTCGTCGAATCGCCTTTCGAGGCCGGCGACAAGTTCTACGTGTACCTGAACGACGAATGGACCAGGGCGGACGCCACCGTGGAACTTTCGAAGGTGTTCGCGGGCGCGAACCACGAAAACGTGACCGTGCGTTCCGACAAGGAAGAACGCGTCTACGCCGACATGCTCCGCGAAAAGGACCTGCTGCTGTCGTCGGGCAACCAGGACATGCAGGCCGAGGCATCCAAGGTCGAGGCGGAGGCGCTGGCCAAGATCGAAAAAATCACGGACTCCAGGTACATCGTTGAAGTCCAGTCGATCAAGGACGAAGTGACGTCGGCGATGAAGAAGGAATTCGGCGACAAGTTCGTGAACGTCATTTCCACGGCGTCGGTCAGCCCCTCGGTCGGCCGCGAACTGTTCAACACCGCCATGCTGGCGCTGCTTTACGCGGTCATCGGCATCCTGGTGTACGTCGCCATCCGGTTCGACATGAAATTCGCCCCTGGCGCAATCCTGTGCATCGTCCACGACATCATCCTGATCATGGGCGTCATCATCATCGGCGACGTGAAATTCACGCTGCCGGTCGTCGCATCGCTGCTGACAATCATCGGGTACGACATCAACGACACCATCGTCATCTATGACCGCATCCGTGAAAACATCGGCAAGGGCCGCGGCGGCGATCTGCGGTCGCAGATGAACCTCGCGCTGAACGAAACCCTTTCGCGTACCATCATCACGTCCGGCGTCACGATGCTGTCGGTCGTCTCGATCTGGCTGCTTGGCGGCGGAACCACCGCCGATTTCGCGTTCCTGCTGTTCATCGGCATGATCTTCGGGTCGTACTCGACCATCTTCATCGCTTCGCCGATTACCCTTTACATCGACAAGTACATGAAGCGCCGCAAGCTCGCCGTGAAGGCGTGACGACTCCGCGCGGCCCGGCATGCCGGCCGCGCCTCCGGTGAACGTGAACAACTCCTGCCAGATCCCCGGTCAAGCCGTCTGGAACATCGATAACCCCGCCCATCCGGATGACGCGGCCATTCTGCGCCCCGACGGCGTTTCCTCTATTGCCGCCGCCATCCTGGCGCGGCGTGGAATAGTGTCGCCGGGGGAAATGACGGCCTTCATGAACCCAAGGCTGGCCGGATTGAACAATCCCCTTGTTTTCAGGGACATGGACCGCGCCGCCGGCCGCGTGGCCGACGCCGTGGCGCGTAACGAAAGCGTCTGCGTTTACGGGGACTACGATGCCGACGGAATGACGTCAACCGCGCTGCTGAAACTGTACCTGCACGCCCTCGGACTGGAGGCGCGCACGTTCATCCCGGATCGCGAATCGGACGGCTACGGGCTTCACAATGCCAGGATCGACGATATGGCGGCCTGGGGCGTCACTCTCGTGATCTGCGTCGACTGCGGGATTAAATCGGTGGACGCCGCGGCCCATGCCCGGGCCCTCGGCATCGATCTCGTGATCCTGGATCATCACATGCCGGGGGAAGCACTGCCCGACGTGTGCGCGGTCGTTGACCCGCATCGCGCCGACTGCGGCTCGCCTTTCAAGTATCTCGCCGCCGTCGGCCTCGCCTTCTACTTCTGCGGGGCGCTGAAAATGGCGCTTGCCGACCGCGGGGCCACCGGACTGCCCGACATCCGGGAATACCTGGATCTGGTCGCAATCGGCACCGTGGCCGACGTAATGCCGCTTGTCAGGGACAACAGGATCCTGGTCAAGGCCGGCCTTGAACGGATCAACTTGAAGCCGCGTCCCGGCGTCGCCGCCTTGAAGGCAATCTCCGGCTGCCGGTCGGTCGTGACGTCCGGCACGATCAGCTTCAAGATGGCGCCCCGCCTGAACGCGTCCGGGCGGATGGCGAACGCGTCGAACAGCCTGAACCTGCTGGTGGCCGGGGACGACCGCACGGCCGCGACCTGGGCCGAGCACCTCGAACTTGCGAACACCCACCGGAAATCGGTCGAAATGCTGGTGACCGCCGAGGCGCGTCAGAAGCTGGCGGAATCGGGTGCCTCGGCCGGACGCGCAATCGTCGTGGCCGGTAACGGGTGGCACCCCGGGGTTCTCGGCATCGTCGCATCCCGGCTGGTGGACGAATTCCACGTTCCATCGATCGTGCTGACCATCGATGACGGTGTGGCGACCGGATCCGGACGCAGCGTCGAGGGGTTCGATCTGGGCGCGGCGCTCGCCGGCCTGGAATCGATGCTCATCCGTACCGGCGGACATCCGATGGCGGCCGGGCTTTCGCTGGACATGTCCAGGTTCGACGAATTCGTCGCGGTCTTCATGAAGCTGGCGGAAACCGGCGTGGGGACCTCGACGGCCGCCAGGCGCCTTGACATCGACGCCGTGGTCGGGATGATGGATCTGCAGCCGGCCCTGGTCGACGAAATTTCGTTTATGGAGCCTTTCGGGATGGCGAACCCCGAACCGGTGCTCGCCGTCCGCGGCGCGACGGTCAAAGGCGCCCGCAGGGTTGGACGCGAGGGCGAGCATCTCCGGCTGCGGTTCGAATCCGGCGGCGTTTCGATTGACGGGATATGGTTCAACGCGGGATCATGCGGACTGGACGAGGGACAGGTCGTCGACGTGGCCTTCCACCTGACGCGCGATTCGATGTCCGGCGCGCCGTCGATGAAGGTGTGCGACGTGCGGCCGGCCTGAGGGCGACCGGGGTAACCGTCATGTCCGCCAGGACAATAACGATCGCGATTTTCACTGCCGCATGGCTTGTCGCATGCGGTGACGGCCCCGGCATCATCGATCGCCCGGATTACGCGGGTTTCCTGGATAACGGACACGCAATCGACGCGAAATCCGACACTGCCGACGCGACCGATCGCGATTCTTCCGGCCCGGACACCGGCCCGGACGATATCTTCCCCGACACGGCCGGCGACACCGTTTACGACGAAACGTTTTTCGGCGACGCCGAACTGCGCCTCCCGGATTCATACGTGGCCGACACGGCCGGCGGTGACGTTCCCCCTGACGACGCGGCAACCGACGACGGAGGGGACGACACGGCTGACCCGGACATCTGGCTGGACATGTTCGTCCCGGATGCCGCCGATGCCGCGGTCGACGAAGGGTTCGATTACGAAACCGGGGAATACACCGGCATCTACACCGGCCTTGACGACACGACCGGGGTCGCCCTGGTGCAGGCGCTGTGCCCGCTCGTCCGCACCGGCACGACGACAGTATCTTATGACAACGCCAAGGACTACCTGCGTGCCGACATCGACGCTTACGACGGGAAGATACAGGAAATCTACACCGGTCAGTGGTGGGACCCGGACGCCGGCGTCATAAATGTCGAACACACCTGGCCCCAGTCGAAAGGCGCCGGTTCGGCGCCGGCCCAGGGCGACATGCACCACCTGTACCTGGCGCACAAGGGCTACAACAGCGCCCGCAGCAACTACCCGTACGGCAATGTCGTCAACATCTCTTACGACGGCAACGACGTCGCGCCATTCCCGGATGAAAACTGCACGGACGGGTTCCCCGAATCCGACTGGACCGGCTGCATGACTTATGTGGGAAACGATTCGCTGGGCGGCAAGGTCTGCGAACCGCGCGACGCCCACAAGGGGAATGTCGCCCGCGCGGTCTTCTATTTCCAGTTACGGTACGGCGGTTCGGGCTGTTCGCTGAAGCCGCTTTCCGATTTCGACACGTACGGCGCGGCGCACGTGGCGCTGACGGAAGAAACGCTGCGGGAATGGAACCGCAGGGACCCGCCCGACGATCACGAACGCGACCGCAACGGCCGCATCGCCGTCCGCGAGGGCGTGCGCAACCCGTTCATCGATCATCCCGAATTCGTCGAACGCATCGATTTCACGCCCTAGCCCCGAGGCCCGGGCCGCAGGCGGGGCTGAGCAGTGCGGAAATCCCCGGCCGGATCTTACGCTCCCCGTCTGACGCAGTAACGGCTCACTTCGTTCGCCACAACAAGCCACAGAGGGAATCCGATTCACGACCACAAGCCGTCGTTGATTACAGAATAATATTCGCGATTTCGGCGTGGGGCGCGGGGATGATTTCACTGCGGACCAGCATGGCGGGTTCAAGCACGGCGACGCCGGCCGCCAGGGCCGCCTCGATGTCGGCCTGGTCGCCGCTCATCGTGAAGTACGCCTTGCCGCCAAGCCCGTTCGCCAGCCTGACCTCGATCAGCTTGACTTCAGCGGCCTTGCACGCCGCATCCGCAGCCAGTACGGTGCCGGCGACCGAGAACGTTTCGATGATGCCGACCGAATCCAGCCCGTCCAGCGACTGGACGGCCGAAACGGCCGGGATGACCTGTTCGTGGACGTTCGGGATCAGGATGTCGGCGACCAGGTAGTTGCCGGCGTAGTGGCGACCGACCCCCATCGATTCGCGGACGGGATCCTCGTCGCCCGAAATCATCACGAGGTACTTGCCGGGGCAGATGGTCTGGGACAGCGCAACGTTGACCGGCGCCGCCTTCAGCATGACATCGGTGCAGATGATTCCGCGCGCGATGCTGTTCAGTTCAAGGACCCCGATTGCCGGATCACGAGCCATTTCACGACCTCTCTATGGTGACGACGCCGTTCGTGACGTCCCTTACGACACCGCCGATCGAAGCGTGGACACGTGCGCCCAGCTTCCCTTCCGGTATTTCCCCGATGACCTGCCCCGCCCTGACCGTTTCGCCGGCCCTGACGACCGGTTCGGCCGGCGCACCGACGTGCTGTTTTAGCGGGATCCTGACCATCCAGGGATCGCGCAGCGCGACGATCTGCCCTGCGTGAGGCAGAACGAAATCGGCCAGCCCCAGGCGCCGCGTCAGGCGGCCCTTCGGAACCCTGACCCATTCGTTTTCTTCCCGGGCGTGTTCAGGCCGTTCGTGGCAGGGGTTCTTCCTGCCCTCGGCGATCAGCCGGGCCTTGTATTGCTTGAATATGTTTTTGGGAGAAAGCGCCATCGGGCATGCGAATTCTTCGCAGACGCCGCACTGCGAACACAGCCACGACATCGCCATGACGTCCCTGGCGATTTCGCGGCCGGCCAGGATTCCCCGCATCGCCAGGTGCGGTTCGATCCGGTGCCCCTCCAGGAAACGCGGGCACATGTCGGTGCAGATCCGGCAGTGGCAGCAGATGGCCGACGTACGCCGTACGGACATCCTGTCGGTCACCGTCCGCACCGCGATGACGTGATGATCGGGCGGCAGCACGATGTATCCCGCCGTGGTCTTAATGACCGGGTCTTCCAGGCTGCCAAGCAGATTGCCCATCATAGGACCGCCGTCGAGCACCCGGAATTCGTCGATGGTCGGGCCGCCTGCGGCATTGATGACGTCGGCCGCCGACATCCCGATCGGAGCCTCGTACACGCCCGGCCTGTCGACGAAGCCGGCGACGGTCACCGCCTTCCTGATGACCGGCTGGTCGAACATCGCCCGCCTGACATAGAACATCGTCGACACATTCTGGACGACACAGCCGACGTCGAGCGGAATGCCGCCCTCCGGGACGATTCGGCCGGTGATGTCGTGCACCATCGTGTGTTCGTCGCCGGCCGGGTAGAAGTCCTGGAAGTAATGGAATTCAATCGCGGGAGAACCCGCGGTATGCGGCCGCAGGGCCGCGATCATTTCGTGGTAGTGTTCCTTGATGCCGATAACGATGCGGGACGCGCCCAACTGGCGGGCCGCCGCCCTGATGCCGTCGACGATTTCGGCCGCCGCCCCCAGCGCCAGCCACTGGTCGGTCGCAAGGACCGGTTCGCATTCCGCCGCGTTGATGATCAGGGTGTCCACCCTGGCGGCCAGTTTGACGTGCGTCGGGAACCCGGCGCCGCCGGCGCCGACCACGCCGCAGTTGCGGACCTGATCGACGAGTGAATCCGAAAAAGCCATGTCGTCCCCCGTTTACCGCGCGGAACCCGTGTGCCGCGCGGAATGATAGCACATGAAAAAAACCGTTTTTTCAAAATTCGTTTACTGTACAATCGTCAAACTTGTGCCCGTGCCGTTTGGCCCAAGTTTTCAGATTGTTGGAGGTCTTTCCGATGAAATTCGCCCGTTACCTTGTGGTTCTGGCCATTGTCGCCATGCCGTTCTTCGGCAATTCGGGTTGTTCGTGCAACGAAGGCCCTACTGCCAAAGACCTGGTGTTTGCGTACGATCCGCTGTCGCTTGACTTCGGCTCGGTGCCGATTCATTCAAGCCGCACCCTGACGCTCGATATTTCGCACGCCGGAACGGAAGGCGAAGTGATCGTCGACGGGATCGCGCTGCAGGGAATCTCGACCGACGAATTCGTATTCGACGTCATCGGCGACTTCGCGGACGAATGGGACACATACGGCACCATCACGATGGGCGTCGGCCAGCACGCGCAGGTCACATTGAAATACACGCCGTCCAACGCGGGCAGCGACAACGGAAGCATCGTCTTCTCGCACAACGTCGCCACCCAGGATCGCGCCACCGCCGTCTCGGTCACGACCTCCGGCCAGATGGGCGACCTGACCAGCGATCCGTACCCGATCGACTTCGGTGAAGTGCAGGCGGGCGAATTCCTTGACCTCGACGTGATCATCACGAACAACGGTACGTTCACCGTCGACGTCCAGGACGTATACCTTGATTACGAGGGCAGCTACGACTTCAGCGTCATCGACGTCACGTCCAAGGACGGCGCGACCGCCGTGACCCAGCTCGCCCCCGGCGAAAGCCTGAACGTCACGCTGCGCTACGAACCGAAGGACGGCGGCTGCGACGATTCGTACCTGATCGTCCTCGGCAACGTCGAAACCACGCAGAAGCAGTGGGCCTTCGACGTGACCGGCTGCGAACTCGGCCCGAAGATCAGCGTTCTGCCGCCGTCGATCGATTACGGTTACATCGAAGTCGACACCAAGGACGAAAAATCCATCACCGTCACGAACAACGGCAACTCGAACCTGTCGATCTCCAACGTCGGCACTTCGATGGGATCGCACCCCGATCTGAAGGTGCTCAACGGCCCGGCCGCCGGGACCCCGGATATCCTCGAACCGAACGATTTCAAGGAATACACGATCGAATGGACTGCGACGCAGTCGGCCGCCCACTCCAACGGGAACCTCGGCGCCATCACGATCACCAGCAACGACGCGACATCCAGCCCGAACGTCGTACCGGTTTACGGCCAGGTGGAGGCCCCGGCGATCGAGGTCCTTCCAGATAAAATCGACTTCGGCTTCGGCGCGCAGAACACGCCCAAGATGGCGACACTGACGATCAAAAACAACGGCTTCGGCGACCTCAAGATCCAGAGACTGGAAATCGTCGACCAGAACCCGACCACCTACGGCACCGAATTCCAGATCGTCTTCAATTCGACGTTCCCGGTCACCAGCCCGACGAACCCGGTCGAAAGCACCATCGGCGGCAATTCGTTCATCCCCGTCGAACTGACCTTCACGAACAAGGGCCCGGACACCGGCGAGGCATCGGCCACGCTGGTCATCACGTCGAATTCCAAGGGCCAGGAACGGCTGGAAATCCCGCTGACCGCCAAACGTTCCGGCGCCGCCATCTGCCGCGCGCAGCTCGTCCCGGCGGTCACGAACTTCGGGGTCGTGGCCATCGGGTTCCCGTACGAAAAGGAAGCCCGCCTGATCAACACCGGAACCGGCAACTGCACCGTCGAACAGTGGAAGATCGCGGACTGCAGCACGGGCATGTACGGCACATCCTGCCCGACCGCGCCGCTCACCGGCACGAACTCGCCGTACTTCGAAATGAAGAAGGCGCCGCCGATGACCGCCGGCGGCATCGTGGCGGGTCAGCAGATTTCGATGCTCATCCAGTTCACGCCGCCGACCATTACGGATATCTTCAACCTGCTCAGCTCCAGCAAGGCACTGATGTCGTTCAAGATTAAGGACGTCGGCACCGGCAACACGTACACCATCCCGGACGCCACGACCTGTGACGCCATGTCGGGATGCGACGCCAACGTGATGGGCCAGTCCGGCCTCGCCAAGGCGGCGGTCCTGCCCGACCACATCGATTACGGCGTGGTCACCATCGGCTGCTATTCGAAAACGTACAGCGTCTGCGTTTACAACTCGGGTAACGCGCCCCTGAAAATCACGAACGTCGAAATGAAGGGCTGCACGCCCGAATTCCACCTGAAGAACCTGCCCGCCCTGCCGAAGACCGTCGGCACCGGCGCCCCGGTGTGCTTCGAAACGAACTACTCTCCGGCCGACGAGGGTGTGGACAAGTGCTCGATCCACATGTCGGTCACCGACAAGTCGGCGCCCGTTATCGCCATTCCGCTCAAGGGCGAGGGCACCTACGAAACCCAGCACACCGACGAATTCATCCAGATCAAGGGTGACGAGGTCGATATCCTGTTCGTCATCGACGACTCCGGCTCGATGTGCGAGGAACAGGACCGCCTGGCCGCGTCGTTCGGCGAATTCATCTCTCAGGCGTCCCTCTGGGATAACGACTACCACATCGGCGTCATCAGCGTTAACGTCGTCGACGAGGCGGTCATCGGCCGCCTGAACCGCGGCAACGCCTCGGTCACCCCGCGTTACATCACGAAGGGCGGCAGCGCCCAGAGCCAGTTCGCCAACCTGGTCAACCTGGGTTGCGACGGCAATTCCGACGCCCAGGAGGCCGGCCTCCAGGCGGCGCAGACCGGTCTTGCCGCGCCGCTGACCACGGACACGGAAGTCACGTGCAGCAGGACATCCGACTGCACCGCCGACGCGAACATCTGCGCCGACCCGTCGAACTGCCCCTACACCTGCATCGACGGCTCCTGCGGCGGTTTCAACAAGGGCTTCATGCGCGAGGATGCCCAGCTTGAAATCATCATCCTGTCGGACGAGGAAGATCAGAGCTCGGCCGCGATTTCGTTCTACGTCGACTTCCTGACCAACATCAAGGGATGGGCGAACGTGGGCAGAATGCACGTCAACTCCATCGTCGGCGTCAAGGGCGTGCCCTCCGGCGGCACCGGAAGCAGCGGCGGCGACTGCACGGCATCCGACGGCGGCACGGCGTCCCACGGTTACAGGTACATCCAGGCCACCGAAGACACGGGCGGAAAGTACGGTTCGATCTGCGAATCGTCGTTCGAACCGATCATGTCGGATATCTCCGACATCACGTTCAACCCGAAGCTGCAGTTCTTCCTTTCCCGCCTGGCCGACCCGGCCACCGTCAAGGTGTCGGTCGATCACCAGGGCGACGGCAACTTCGTGCCCTGCAACGACGGCTGGGAATTCGACTCCCCGTCCAACTCGATCATTTTCGACGCCGACGGCTCCTGCGTCCCGCAGCCGCAGGACCACATCAAGGTGTCGTACAAGATGCTCTGCCTGAAGGGCTAATTCCGGACCGCCACGGCTGATTTACGCACATCGGTCTGATTTCGTAACAATGCAATAATTCCTTTAACGGGATAGAATCCCGGCGAGGGGCCCGTCCGGCGGGCCGCCGACGCTGACATGGTTCTGCGGAGCATTCACGTGTCTTTCGACGAATCTTTCGCAAAGTGGGAAAAGGGGCCTCTCGGGAAAACGCTGGAAAAGGCGCCTGAAAGGCAGAAAAACTTCACGACTCCTTCCGGTTCCGAAATCAGACGCCTGTACACGCCTGCGGATACCGAGGCCGGCCGCGATGAAGCGGCCTACGCGGAAAAAATCGGCTTCCCCGGCTGCTACCCGTTCACGCGCGGCGTTCAGACCACGATGTACCGGGGCCGTCTGTGGACGATGCGCCAGTACGCCGGTTTCGGGACGGCCGTGGAATCCAACCGCCGTTACAGGTACCTGCTGGATCACGGCCAGACCGGGCTTTCCGTCGCGTTCGACCTGCCGACCCAGATCGGCATGGATTCGGATAACGAGATGGCCGTCGGCGAGGTCGGCAAGGTCGGGGTCGCCATCGACACGCTTGCCGACATGGAAACCCTGTTCGACGGGATCCCGCTCGACGCGGTCACGACGTCGATGACGATCAACGCCCCTGCCATGGTCCTGCTGGCCATGTACATCAAGGTGGCCGAAAAGCGCGGCATCACGCCCGACCGGCTCGGCGGCACGATCCAGAACGACATCCTGAAGGAATACATCGCGCGCGGCACCTACATATTCCCGCCGCGTCCGTCGATGCGCCTGATCACCGACATATTCGCGTTCTGCACGGACGCGGTACCGAAATGGAACACCATTTCGATCTCCGGGTACCACCTGCGGGAGGCCGGGTGCACGGCGGCGCAGGAAGTCGCGTTCACGCTTGCCGACGGGATCGCTTACGTCCAGGCCGCCATCGATGCCGGCCTTGACGTGGACGCGTTCGCCAGCCGCCTGTCGTTCTTCTTCAACGTACACAACAACTTCATCGAGGAAGTGGCAAAATTCAGGGCCGCCCGACGAATCTGGGCCCGCATCATGCGGGACCGTTTCGGCGCGAAAAACCCGAAATCGTGGATGCTTCGTTTCCACACGCAGACCGCGGGATGCACCCTGACCGCGCAGCAGCCCGAAAACAACGCCATACGCGTGGCGCTTCAGACCCTGGCCGCCGTCATGGGCGGAACCCAGAGCCTGCACACGAATTCCCGCGACGAGGCGCTCGGGCTGCCGACCGAGGATTCGGTCAGGCTGGCGCTGCGCACCCAGCAGATCGTCGGTTATGAAAGCGGCGCGGCCGACACCATCGATCCGCTCGGCGGCTCCTGGGCGGTCGAGGCGGAAACCGACCGCATCGAATCGGAGGCGGTCGCATACATCGACGAGGTCGACAGGCTTGGCGGCATGGTCGCGGCCATCGAAAAGGGCTTCGTCCAGAAACAGATCCAGGACGCAGCCTACCGTTACGGCCAGGAGGTCGACAACAAGACCCGGATGATTGTCGGCGTGAACTGCTTCACGGTCGAAAACGAGGCGGAACCGGAAATCCTCGAAATCAACCCCGAAACCGAAATCAGCCAGTGCTCCGCCCTGAAGAGGGTGCGTGCGGAACGCGACAACGCCGCGGTCGCCAGGGCGCTGGATGCCGTTCGTGCCGCCGCGGTCGGTGGCGCCAACCTGTTCCCGCCGGTTCTTGATGCCGTCGGCGCATACGCCAGTCTCGGCGAAATCTGCGACGTGCTGCGGGACGTGTTCGGTGAATACAGGGAAGAGGTGGTGCTGTGAAACGCAGAATCAGGATCCTTATCGCCAAGCCCGGCCTCGACGGTCATGACCGCGGGGCCAAGTTCGTGGCCCGGTCACTTCGTGACGCCGGCGCCGAAGTCATCTACACCGGCATCCGCCAGACACCCGGCGCGATCGCCGCGGCCGCGGTCCAGGAGGACGTCGATTTCCTGGGTTTGTCCTGCCTGTCCGGCGCGCACAACCGCCTCTTTCCCGAAGTCGTCAAACTGGTTCGTGAACTGGGCGGCGAGGGGATGGTCATATTCGGCGGCGGCGTGATCCCCAAAAAGGACTGGCCGGCTCTCCAGGAAGCCGGCATCAGGTTCATCTTCGGTCCGGGGACCCCGATGTCCGAAGTGATTGCGGTGATAAACGAAAGCGCCCCGGACGACGCGGCGCTGATTCCCTGACCACCTGGCGGCACGATGGAACCCGACATCAAAGCGATCGTCGACGGCATCCGGGACGGCGGCCAGCAGTCCCTGGCCAGGGCGATATCGGTGATTGCCGACCGGCGCCGCGGCTGGCAGGATCTGCTCGGGGCCGTCTGGGCCGAAGACAGGACCGCCACGTTCATCGGCATCACGGGCGCGCCCGGTTCGGGCAAGTCCACGCTCGTGGATTCGCTCATATCGCTTTACCGTGACGAAGGACGCCGCGTCGGCGTCATCGCGATCGACCCGTCGAGCCCGTTTTCCGGGGGCGCCATCCTCGGCGACCGCCTGCGGATGCAGGAACACGCCTGCGATCCCGACGTTTTCATACGCAGCATGGCATCGCGCGGAAGGATTGGCGGGCTGGCCCCGTCAACCGCGGAAACGGCGGCGCTGATGGCCTGGGCCGGCTACGACCCCGTGCTGATCGAAACGGTCGGTGTCGGGCAGTCCGAAATCGACGTGATGACCATCGTCGACGTGGTCCTGATGGTCCTGGTGCCTGGAAACGGCGACTCGGTACAGGCCATGAAGGCCGGCGTGATGGAAATCGGCGACGTGTTCGTCCTGAACCAGTCCGACCGTCCCGGTTCGGATCGTCTGCTGGCCGAGGTGGAAACGGCGCTCCGGCTGGCCGGCGACGACCATGTTGCCTCGGTATTCCAGACGGTTGCGACCGAGGGACGCGGGGTGGGGGCGCTCAAGGAAGGCGTTGACCGCTTCATCTCCGAAACCTCCTCCGACCCGGCAATCGTCGAAATACGCCGAAAAAGGCGGTTTTCGAGGCTTGTCAATCTGGCTGTGCGTGATATGACTGACTCCGGCTTCCGGCGATTCCTTGACGAACGGCCCGGGAGGCTCGATCAGGGACAAAGCTGGGCGGATGCGGCCGGCATCGCCCTCGAATTCCTGGAATGGTTCGGCTCGCGCCCGGGGGAATGACCGGGCCTGAATCTGGAGGGGTGCCCAAGTGACTGAAAAAATTGACCACATCGGCGTGGCGGTTGCGAACCTCAAGGAAGCGGCCGACGCATTCGCCACCATCCTCGGCGTCAAGCCAAGCGAACCGGAGGAGGTCGGCGAGCAGAAGGTCAGGGTTGTATTCTTCGACGTTGGCGGCGTACACATCGAACTGCTCGAACCGACATGCCCGGAAAGCACAATCGCCGGCTTCATTGAAAAGCGCGGCCAGGGACTGCATCACGTCGCCTACCGGGTCGACGACATCGAATCGGAACTGAACCGGCTCACTGCGGCCGGCGTCAGGCTGATCGACGCAACGCCCAGGTGCGGCGCACACGGAATGAAGATCGCTTTCGTTCACCCGAAATCGTCCGGCAGCGTCCTGACCGAACTTTGCGAGCGCTGCAATCACTGACGGACCATCAAGGCGGTAAAAATGAAAAAGGAAATCTCTGCCCTCATCACTGAACTGGAAGGCCGCAACGCCGTCGCATCGGACTCCGACGGCAAACGCGCCGGCAAGCAGCATGAAAAGGGTAAACTGACGGCAAGGGAACGGATTGATCAGCTGCTGGACCCGGGCAGCTTCGTGGAACTCGACGCACTGGCCGAACACGACCGTAACAACTTCGGCATGGAAAAGCAGAAATTCCCGGGCGACGGCGTCGTTACCGGGTTCGGGACGATTTCAGGGCGCACGGTCTATGTATTTTCCCAGGATTTCACGGTGCTGGGCGGATCACTGGGCCTCAGCTTCGCAAAAAAGATCTGGAAGATCCAGGATCTGGCGCTTGCGAACGGGTCGCCGGTCATCGGCATCAACGACTCGGGCGGGGCGCGCATCCAGGAGGGCGTCGACGCCCTTCACGGGTACGGCGGCATATTCTTCCGCAACGTCCGGGCATCCGGCGTGATTCCGCAGATTTCAGTCATCGTCGGGCCGTGCGCCGGTGGCGCCGTCTATTCGCCGGCCCTGACCGACTTCGTGTTCATGGTCAACGGGATCGGCAACATGTTCATCACCGGGCCGCAGGTAATCAAGCAGGTCACCGGCGAGGACATCACCCAGGACGCACTTGGCGGCGCCAGGGCTCACGCGGAAAAAAGCGGTAACGCCCATTTCGTCTTCGACGACGAAAAGTCCTGTTTCGAGTCGGTGCGCACACTGATCGACCTGCTTCCGTCAAACAACGTGGCCCTGCCGGCCGACGCCGAATGGGGCGACCCGGCCGACCGCATGGCGCCCGAGCTCGCCGCGATGGTTCCTGTGGACAGCCGCAGGTCCTACGACATCCATGACGTCATCGGCAAGGTGGTCGATCAGGGCTGGTTCATGGAAATCCAGCGGGACTTCGCCCGGAATATCGTGATCGGTTTTGCCAGGCTCGGCGGCTCGACCGTCGGCATCGTGGCAAACCAGCCGGCTCACCTGGCGGGCTGCCTGGACATCGACGCGTCCGACAAGGCGGCACGGTTCGTAAGGTTCTGCGACGCATTCAACGTGCCGATTGTCACCCTGGTTGACGTTCCCGGATACCTCCCCGGCCGGGCGCAGGAACACAACGGCATCATCCGGCATGGCGCGAAGCTGCTTTACGCGTATTCCGAGGCATCGGTGCCCAAGCTGACCGTGACGCTGCGCAAGTCGTACGGCGGGTCGTCGATTGCCATGGGCAACAAGGACCTGGGCTGCGACTTCATGCTGGCGTGGCCGCAGGCCGAAATCGCGGTCATGGGCGCGGAGGGCGCCGCCGGCATCATCTTCAGGAAGGATATCGCCGCCGCTTCGCCGGAAGAACAGTCGAAGGTCCGGACGGAAAAGATCCAGGAATACGAGGATCTGTTCTGCAACCCGTACGTTGCGGCATCACGCGGTTACGTCGACCTGGTGATAAGGCCCGAAGAAACGCGACCGCGCCTGATACAGGCGCTGCGGGCGATGAAGGGAAAGCGCGACAGTCTGCCGCCGCGCAAGCACGGCAACGAACCTTTGTGACGACTGGAAACTGGTGATTTGAATGGAAACTGGACTTACAGGAATGAATGGCGCCCTGTTCGTTTCGGTGGCGGCCTTCGCCATCGTGCTCACCATACTTGGCGCCATGGCGCTGTTCATGCACTCACTCGGATGGACGGTGACGAAGGCTAACGAGTTCGTCGCCAGTCGGCAGAAAAAGGCCGTGCCGGCGCAGGTTCCAGCGACGACCGCGCCTGCCGGCGGCGTGGACGACGAAACGGTCGCGGCGGTGACCGCCGCGGTGACGATGATGATGGGTGAAAGCCGGTTCCGGGTGACCGATATCAGGCCCGCAGCCGATCAGATGCCTGGCTGGATGGTTGCCGGCTCGGGAAACGTGCCGGATTCAAGCGATCGATGGAGAAGAAAATGACAATGCGGAAATTCAGGGTGAAGGTCAACGGCAAGGTTTTCGATGTCGACGTCGAGGAGGTCGGCGGGTCGGCGGGGTCATCCGCGGCTGCTGCGCCTGCCGTTTCAAGGCCCGGGGCGGTGCCTCCCCCATCGCAGGGCACGCGCCAGGCTGCGCCGGCGCCCGCGGCTGCGCCTGCCCAGGCGCCCGCCGCAGACGGGCCGGGCTGGGTCCTTTGCCCGATGGCCGGCAAGATTCAGAAAATTCCGGTCAAGGTCGGTGAAGCGGTCAAACCGGATACGGTCGTCGCGGTCCTTGAGGCCATGAAGATGGAAACGTCGGTGTGTGCGGGTGCATCCGGCACGGTTCTTGACATTGCGGCGTCCGAAGGAAACGTGGTTGACAGTGGAGCCAGGCTGGTTCGCATCGCCTGAATGCCCCCCGGGGGACAGTCGTGGATAACATCGTTTCAAGATTACTCATGCTGGTGGATTCCACCGGATTCAGCATGCTGTCCTGGGGACACATCGTGATGTTGCTGGTCGGCATCACGCTCATCGTCCTGGCGGTCAAGAAGGGCTTCGAACCGCTTCTGCTGATCCCGATCGGGTTCGGCGCCATCCTGACGAACCTGCCCGGTTCCGGGATCATGGACCCGACCCACGGTTTCCTGGGCCAGATCTACAACGCCGGAACCGCCAGTGAAATATTCCCGATCATCATGTTCCTCTGCCTCGGCGCCCTGACCGACTTCAAGCCGATGCTGGCGAACCCGGTCACATTCCTGCTGGGGGCCGCGGCCCAGGGCGGGGTGTTCGTCGCGCTGCTCGGGGCGGTCGCCCTTGGATTCAGCGTCGAAGCAGCTTGCGCCATCGGCATCATCGGCGGCGCCGACGGCCCGACGTCGATCTACCTCGCCAGCAAACTTGCGCCCGAGTATCTGGGCGCCATCGCGGTCGCCAGCTATTCGTACATGTCGCTGGTTCCGCTGATACAGCCGCCCGTGATCAGGTTGATGACCACGAAGAAGGAACGTTCCATAGTCATGAAGCCGACGCGCTCGGTCAGCCGCACCGAACTGATCGTTTTCCCGATCGTCACGGCGATACTGTGCGGCCTGCTGCTTCCACCTGCCGTGCCGCTGATCGGCATGTTCATGTTCGGTAACTTCCTGCGCGAATCGAAGCTGGTGGACAGGCTTGTGGACACGGCCCAGAACGACCTCTGCAACATCACCACCATCTTCCTGGGCGTCACGGTAGGCGCCACGATGGAGGCCGGACAGTTCCTGAAGGTGGCGACGCTGAAGATCATCGGGCTGGGCCTGGTCGCATTCATATTCTCGACGTTCTTCGGCGTCCTTGTCGGCAAGCTGCTGATGGTGCTGTCCGGCGGGAAGATCAATCCCGTAATCGGGGCGGCCGGGGTATCGGCGGTGCCGATGGCGGCCAGGACCGCACACCTCGAAGGACAGCGGGCAAACCCGAACAACTTCCTGCTTATGCACGCGATGGGACCGAACGTTGCCGGTGTTATCGGCACGGCCGTGGCGGCATCCGTGATGCTGGCCCTCCTGCAGAAATAGCATCGCGGGGCGAATCATGCCGGCATCTAACGGATTACCGTGACGACGGCGCCGCCACCGCCTTCCATGACCGTGGGCGAAACGATGATTTCGGCGCCTTTCGATGCCCTGTTTTTCTTCGCGACCAGTTCGTGGAAGTACGGTACCAGCAGCCCAATACCGATGCCGAGCGCCGCGCCTGCGATGATGTCGGTCCAGAAGTGCTTTCCGGCGACCGGGCGCAGCAGGGCGGTGGTCGTGGCGATCGCATAGCTGCCGACCCAGATCGGGACGACGGCGGGACTGTCCGGATGCCGCTTCATGTAAAGCCACGACCAGCTGGTGGCCATGGCAAAAGACATCGACGTGTGGCCCGAGGGGAACGAAAGTCCAGCGTCCTTTTCCGTGCGGACGTCTTCCGGCAGCGTGTCGATGTAGGAATACGGACGGGTCCGGCCCACCGCATACTTCAGGAAGTTGGTCAGGCCGGCGGTCATGGCCAGGGTTTCCGTCAGGACCAGCACGTCCTTGCCGAATCCTCTCCAGCCGTCCACCGGCCGCGTGACGGCCGTGTCGATGGCCTGGGCCAGGAAAGGCAGCCCGATCGACAGGCCCAGCGTAATGTCCGATGCAAGCGCGACGTCCGTGTCGTACCAGCCGATTACCGTCCGGTCGAAGGGATTGACGGTGGCCGGATCACAGGCGGTGCCGCAGCCGGGACCGCGGTTCAGGTCCTTGAATCCCAGGTCAATCACCAGCATCAGGGCCGCCCCGAGCATCAGCCCCCCGTCAAGTGCCGGGTGGAGATCCCACGGACTGATGTTGACCGTCTTCTTACGCAGATCCGGTTCGGCGGTCGGCACCTCGGCGGCCGGCGCGTCGGCAGGTGCGGCCGGGCCGGAGGTGGCCGCGTCCGTCGCAGGCCCCGCCGACGGTGTCACATCAAGCGCTGCTTCGACCGGCGCCGCGGCGCCGTCGACAACCGCACCTTCCCGGCCCCCGGACGCCCCGGCCTCCTGCGCCAGGCAAACGCGTGGAACTACCGACAGCAGGAATACAACGGACACCGGACCGGCCAGCCTGTTCATGTACCCCCCTACATGACGAATTCGAAGCCGAGCGTGGTACGGAACTGGATCATTATCAGCGGAAACCTGTCGAGCGCGGGCGCGACAATCGCGAATGACATCGGGTCGAACGTTATCGCGAAATACTTCGTGACAGGCCAGCGCATCCCGATCGGCCGGACGTCCAGGAAGAATCCGGTGTTACCCGCCTTGTCGACGACCGTATCGAACAACAGGATCGACGGCCCCAGCGACACGGCGGTACGGGCGTAGCCGTTCAGGTAATTGATTTCCAGCCCCAGTCCCAGGTTGACGACGCCCTGCACGACCCCCAGTTCAAACTGTGATGTGACCCACATGTTCTGTTCGAACTGGAAAAACACGCCGAGCTGCCTGAATCGCCATCCGGCCTTGACGTCATATCCGAAACTGTCCCCCGCCGGACGCCGGTCCTCAACGTCGTTAAGCAGCGAGCCATGCATCTCGACCGTCAGGAAAAACTTGTCGGTGAATGTTTCGAACGTTGCCGGCGACCACCTCAACGCAGCAAGTCCCGGCCTGCACGCCCCGGGGCCTTCCGTCACTTCGGAACCGGAATCCCGGGCGACCGCCGGACCGGCCGACATGACCAGAGCGATTGCCACGATCGCACCCTGAATGGCAGCCCAGCGATTCATCGGCTCCTCCTGGTCCTGAAAACGATCACCGGTATCAGTATCGGAATCAACATCCACGGACTCCCCACCGGTGCGGCCCCGCATCCCAGGAACATCGGGATCATCGGTCCGTACGGATCGCGCCTGGCCACTTCCAGCCACGACACGTCACAGTAATCGTTTTCCATGGTGCAGCCGGCCGTCACGCCGAGCCACCTGTCCAAAACGTCGTCGATTCGGTCCTCCGCGTCGGCATCGACCGCCGCCGAAACCGCGCCCGCCAGTTCCCGGACGGCGCCCGCCGCAACCGGGGCAATCCCGGCGGCATCAGCCATGCAGCGGTCCATCGCCATCGAATGGGCGATGCCGTCGCGCGCCTCGTCAAGATGGCCGGACAGCGCGTCGATGCTGTTCATGATGGACACGATGCTTTGCAGGTCATCCGATCGAACGGTGTGCGAAAACGAATCCTCGAAGGTGTGCAGTGCCCTGCCGAGCCTGTACATCGGTTCGTAAAGAGGCAGTTCGACATCGCCGTAAAAGTCGATCGACACGATGTGGTTGACGAACCTTTCTTCAAGCGGGCCGCGGGCCGACTTCACCGCGGAATCGATCTCTTCGCGTATCAGGGCGCGCGCGTCGGCCGCCGCGTTCGCATCGCCGGCGGGACCGTCGTCATAGCTGCGCCGCAGAAAATGGCTGTGTTCGTGATCATCGACCAGCATGACGGCACGCATGATGGAAAAATCGTACGGCGAGCCATCCGTTATGTCCGGATACCTGCAGCCCGCGAAAATGCTCAACGCCGCAAGCGCGGTCCGGTCCGAGTCGAACCGGATGCCCATTTCATCGCCAATCATCGTGGCGATTCCGACGACGGCCTGGTCCACCTGCCGGTTAGCCTGTGGAAACAACGCAGAATCAGGGATTCCGGAGGTGTCACCCGGGAAAGCCAGGCCTTCGATTCCTTCGATGACGGAAAAGGACATCTGTTCGTGGCACGGATCGGTCAGCGCTGAAAGTATCTGCCACGCGGACGCGGGCACGGGAATTGCCGCCAGCGCCAGGACGGACAGGGTCGCGACGAACAGGCGGGTCGTCACTGAAGAAGCGCGGCGCGGCATCGATCGAAACCGGCAATGGAAGACGCCGTGATTATCGCAGAAATGAATGTGGGTTGTCGCGACCGAAAAGGGCTATTCCGTTACAGGTTCGGTCGGTTCCGTCGGCCCGGGGGCGACCTTGAGGTTGGCGCCGAGAACCGTGTGCCCGATCTGCTGATCGATCTGCCGGATGTCGATGAACAGGTCGGTGTTCGGCAGCGCGATACTGTCGCCGCCAAGTTCCTTAAGGTTGAACGCCGGGATGTCCACCTCGAACGGGTCCTCGATCAGGCCGGGGATAAGGCCGGTGATCATGTCGATGAGCGTCTGTTCCTCGCCCCACCATTCCTGGTTGATTTCGACGATGTTCAGGTCCAGCCGGTTCGGGGGCAGGATCTGGATGAGAAGCGTCTGGGTTCCGTCTTCGTTGTTCCGGGCGGTGATTTCGACTTCGAGTTCCGCGAACAGGAAGCCGTGCATGTCCAGCGGACGCCCGAAGAAGTTGGACGTCGAGACTTCGAGGTACGCGTCGCCGAGCTGCGCGACAAGGTTTTCGCGGCCGCAGGTCTGGATGATCGGCGGCAGCAGCGCGTTGATGCTGGCCACGAGGTCGGCGAAGCCGTATTCCGACAGGTCCAGGCCCATTTCCGCCGCGGCCTCCGCGGTCAGATCGATTTTCAGGCCACCGGTGTACCACAGGGCGAACGCGGCCTGGCTGATGATGTCGTCATAGATGGCCGCGTTGATCTTGTACGGGTTGGCGGTGTCGAACGTGAAGACTTCGGTTTCGCCGGTCAGGCATGCGGCCCGGCCGATCGAACCCGGGATGTATTCGCGATCGATGTGCTTGTCGGCGGTGACGCCGAGGCTGATATCGATCTGGCCGCCCTCGGGCCGGAAGTCCGTCTTTTCGGGCGACACGTTCGCGTACAGAACCATGTTCGCCATGCCGGGGATGAAGCCGTCGATCGGAATCGCAATCGGTTCCGCGATCGCCTCGTTCACCTTGGTTTGCAGGTCGTTGATCAGCTTGTCGACCTGGTCGTTGATCGTCGCCTTCAGGACGTCGGTGATGGTGCTGTTCAGCATGCCGAGCAGCCAGTCGACCGTCCATCCGATGTTGATGTCGAGGTTTTCGAACTGGACGTCGGTACCCTTCGACGAAATCACGAACAGGTGCGTGGCCGGGTCGACCGACAGGTTGACGCCGATCTTGATGAACAGCTTGTCCGCCGACATGCTGAAGTCGTCGTTGATGCAGGTCCAGTGTTCGCCGCCGAGATGGCCGGTGCCGACGAAGTTCGGGATTTCCACGTCGATTGCGATTCCGCCATTGTTTTCCGAATAGAAATAGGCGTTAACCGTCGGACGGTCGAAGGCGATGCCGGTCAGGCTGACGTTGTAGTCGCACCATGCGACCTTCTGGGTCAGCAGCGGGTTCGGCAGCATGGCCATGATGTCCAGCGTGGCGAACACGTCTTCGGCGATGGCAGCAATGGTTGCCTTGTCCGCCGGGTCGCCGTCGTTATCCAGCAGCTTGTCGTCGAGGTACACGCGGGCGGCATTCGGGATCAGCGACAGGTCCGGGTCCTCCGGGACGGCCGGGTAGTAGACATCGCTGAACAGGTACGAACGCATCGCGCGCGTCTTGAGGCCGAAGATATCGGTGGCGTTCGCGTCGATGACGTTGAGCCCCTGGACCACGGCCATCGGGTATTCGAAGGTGTTGTCGTCCTTGACCGAAACGAGATTGCCGTTGATGGTCAGTTCGGCCAGGCCGCCGACCTCGTCGTGAACGGTGCCGGT
>CAYYCO010000017.1:0-4083 GCA_964470365.1 uncultured Anaeromyxobacteraceae bacterium
GAGCACGTTGTGCCAGGACCGCGGAGACGATGAAAAGAAGCAGTCAGTAGCTGGTTCAACAGTTTCACTGGCACATCCCCGTCGATCGTTTGGTCATAATGACGGACTGGCTATACACCCCAAGACGACAGATTCAATTCACAAAACGAGACTTCTGGCGCAGGGATAGATGGCTTTCTGGATAACCCGTCCGTCGTCAGACATTAAACCGGAAGTTGATGATGTCGCCGTCGCCGACGGGGTAGTCCTTGCCTTCGAGGCGGTATTTGCCGGCTTTGCGGGCCTCGGCTTCGCTGCCCAGCCGGTCGAAGTCGGTGTAATGGATGACCTCGGCGCGGATGAAGCCCTTTTCGATGTCGCTGTGGATGACGCCGGCGGCGGTCGGGGCGAGGGTGCCGCGGCGGATGGTCCAGGCGCGGACCTCGTCCTTGCCGCCGGTCAGGAATGAAATCAGGCCAAGGGCACCGTAAACCTCGCGGATGACCATGTTCAGGGCCGGTTCGGTGATGCCCAGGGCTTCCTGGAATTCCTGGCGTTCCCCGGGGGGCAGATCGGCGATTTCCTCCTCGACCTTGGCGCAGCAGACGAACGTCGGCAGGCCGCACACCGGAAGACCGAACATCGAAAGAACCTGGTCCAGCGGCTGGCCGATTTCGGCGTCGGACACGTTCGCCAGCACCAGCAGCGGTTTCGCCGTCAGCAGGGCGAAATTGCGCAGAAGGGGATTCGCGGCCACTTCCGGCGCAGTCGTCAGCATGCGGTCCTCCGAAAGGACGTCGCGGGCCCTGGCCAGCGCGGCCATTTCGTCGGGGTCGGCCTTCCTGCCCTTTTTCGTTTCCGCTTCCAGGCGTTCCAGGCGCCCCTCGACCGCGACCAGGTCGGTCAGGATCATTTCGGAAACGACGTTCTTCACGTCGGCCGCCGGTTCGCACATGTCGGGCCCGTCGAACGCGCGCACGATCAGCAGCAGCGCGTCCATCGGCTTGACCGCGTTAAGGAAGGCCGGGTCCATGCCGGATTTGTTTTCCGATTTGCCCTGGGCCTGCGCCTCGACGATTTCAAGCCGGGCGTAAGTCTTTTTTTTCGGTTCGTAAATTTCGTTCAGACGGTCCACGCGGGCATCGGGGACGTCCACCATTCCCATCGCGAAGCCGCCCTTCGAAGAAGAACCGGACGCGCCGGTAAGGGCATGGAACAATGTCGATTTCCCGCTTTGCGGCAATCCTGTAAGTGCGACTTTCATTGGTGGGTTCCCCGGTTTGTCAGAGGTATTCGGTAAGGTTGCGCCGTTCGATTTCGTTGACCAGTTCCTTGACGTCCTGCGTGCGGTCCAGCGGGCACACCATCACGGCGCCGCGCGTGACCACGACGACCATGTTGTTCAACCCGATGGTCGCCAGCAGGCCGCTGGTCGAATACAGCACGTTGTCGTGCGAATCGACCGTGACAACGCGGCCGACCTCGAAATTCTGGGTTTCGCCGGACGGGAACGACGCCAGCGCGCGCCACGATCCGACGTCCGACCATCCGAACGACGACGGGATGACGACCACGCCGCCCGTCAGTTTTTCCATGACGCCGTAATCGATGGAAATAGGTTCCATTGACTTCCAGGCGTCCAGGATGGCAGCCTGGTCCGGTTCGGTAACGCTTTCCAGCGCCAGCAGTTTCGCGCTTTGTTCGTAAACGTCGGGCAGGTGATCCCGGAATGCGTCAAGGATTACGTCGGCCCGGAAGATGAAAATGCCGCTGTTCCACAGGTACCGGCCGGTTTTCAGGTACGAAAACGCCGTTTCCGGGTCGGGCTTTTCGACGAATGCGGCCAGGGTGCGGGAGCGGTGCCGGCATTCCATGCCTTCCGGATCCGGTTCGAAATCGCCAAACCGGATGTACCCGTAACCGGTTTCGGGATGCGTCGGCGTGATGCCCAGCGTGACGATTTTCCCGTGGGCCGCGTGGTTGGCGGCGGCGGTCAGCACGTCACGGAAACCGGCCGGGTCGGCGACATAGTGATCCGAAGGCAGCACGGCCATTATCGCGTCGGGGTCGCGCACCAGGCAGCGGCGGGCCGCCACCGCGATGCACGGCGCCGTGTTGCGCGGGATCGGTTCGATAATGAAATTGTCGGGTTCCAGGTCGTTGAACAGGCGCCGGAACCGGATGGCGAGCGTCTGGGACGTGGCCAGCATGACGCGGTTCATCGGGATGAGCGGGCGGACGCGGTCGTAAGTTTCCTCGATCAGCGTGTTCTGGCTGAAAAGCTGCAGAAGCTGTTTCGGGTGATCCTCGCGCGACAGCGGCCAGAACCGCTTTCCCTTGCCGCCCGCCAGCAGCAGACCAAACAGATGATGGGTGGATTCCATTTCTGCCCCCTCAAACGGAGTCCCGGTTTGTGCCGGAAAACCCTGTCAGCCTGCCACAACCGGGGGTGAAATGCAATCCGCCTCCGCCCGCGGCGGGGGCGCGTGCCGCGGCGTGACATGGCGTGGCAGGTTCTATTCCCTGATGAAGGGCAGGGCAGTTCCGCAGTCGGGGCAGGCGTTGCCGGAAACCAGATTTATCGACTTGACCCGGGAACCGTCGCGTTCGATGACCACCTTGCCGCACTTGCGGCAGCGGGTATTGTTGAATTTGGATGCAACCCCGTGGACATATACGTATCGCAGGCTTTCGCCCATCGCCACGTCGGCCAGGCTTTCCAGCAGCGCGACCGGCGTTTCGGGGATGTGCGCCAGCCGGTTGACCGGCCTGAAAGCCGTCAGGTGCAGCGGCGTGTCCATGCCGAGGCTGTCGCGAAGCCATGAAGCCTGGGTCCTGACGGCACGGACCGAATCGTTCAGGCCGGGTATGACGGGGGTCTGGATTTCGACGTGGATGCCCAGTTCGGCAAGTTCCACGATGGTGTGCAGGACGTCGGTCAGAGTGCCGCGGCACTGATCGCGGTAGAAAGTCGGGTCGAACCCCATCAGTTCGACGCTGGCGGCGGAGATGTGCCTGAATACGTCGCGGATCGCCGTGCGGGTGACGAACCCGTTGGTGACAACCACGGCGCGGATGTCGGCCCTGGCAGCGGCCTCGGTGGCGACCATGACGTACTCGGCCGAAACGGCGGGTTCGGTGAACGCGAACGCCAGCATCGGACATTTGTTCGACTGGGTGGCAAACAAAAGCTTTTCGGACGTCATTTCCAGGAAATCGATGTCGGGCGGTCGCAGGTGCGCAAGCTGGTGGGTCGGGCAGAACGAGCAGTCAAGGTTGCATCCCGGCATCCCGACCGTGAAGGCTTCGGCGCCGGGGTGGAAATGATGCAGCGGAAGGTCCTCCACCGGGTTGATGGAAAGCGCACCGGGCCGTCCCCACGTCGTCGTGAAAAGTACACCGTTCGAATTCCGGCGGACGATGCACTTTCCGGCCTGGCCCTCCGGAATCACGCAGCCGTGCGGGCACAGGGTGCAGTGGACCCTGTTGTATTCAGCCTGGTTGAAAAACAGCGCCGTGCGCCAGCCCCGGGTACCCATGCGGCTCCTTGCGAATTCCGGTGGTCGGGTGATAGTGTAACACCGGACATTGCAGAGGCTGAAAGCCGTGATCCTGATCAAGTCCGAACCGGAAATCCGGCTGATGCGCGAGGCGGGCCGGATACTTGCCGATGTTTTACAGGGAATGTTCGAAAGGATCGTGCCCGGCGTCACCACTGGCGAACTGGACCACTGGGCCGATTCGCGGATTGCCGCGGCCGGCTGCCAGGCGGCGTTCCTGGGCCAGCCGGGGATGACACGCGGCGCCAGGCCTTATCCCGCGGTGGCGTGCATTTCCGTCAACGAGGAAATCATCCACGGCATCCCGTCGCGGCAGCGCGTCGTCAAGGACGGTGACATCGTCAGCGTCGACTGCGGCCTGGTCTGGAAGGGATTCGTGGCCGATTCCGCGTTTTCACGCGTGGCCGGGACTTCCAGTCCCGACCTGGATCGCCTGAACGACACGACGCGTCGCGCCCTGTACGCCGGCATCGAAAAGGCGCGTCCCGGCGCCCGCCTGCATGACGTTTCGTTTGCGGTCGAAAGCTGGGCCGTGGCCGAGGGA
>CAYYCO010000017.1:4183-11838 GCA_964470365.1 uncultured Anaeromyxobacteraceae bacterium
AGCCACCAGGTCAGCAGGACCGCGGCAGCCGCCGCGTCGCGCATGTTTTTGGATTCCTTGATGGAACGGCCGGCCTCCTTCAGAAGATCCTCGGCCTCGGCAGATGTCAGGCGTTCGTCGAAAAGGCGGACTTCCAGATCGGTCGCGGCGCGGACCTGTTCGGCCAGGCGTTCGGCCGCGAGGGCCCTGGGGCCGATCGTGCCGTCCATCGAAACCGGGTACCCGATGATGATCAGGCCGGCTTCCAGTTCGACCGCCTTGGCAGCGATCGCGGCGGGCAGTTCGCGGCCGTCCCTGACGCGGATGATCCCGACGGGTGTGGCCAGCATCCCCAGCCAGTCGCACACGGCGATTCCGCAGCGAACCGTTCCGGGATCGACCGCCATCACCCTCAAAGCGCCATCTCCCTGAGCGTCGGCGAAACCGTGAATTTCGCACCCGTGGCCGCCCTGATTTCGTCAACGGTGACGCCGGGCGCGGTTTCGGCCAGGACCAGGCCGTCCGGAGTGACTTCCATCACGGCCATGTCGGTGATGATTTTGTTGACGCACGCCTTACCGGTCAGCGGCAGGGTGCAGTGTTCGACGATCTTGTGCGCGCCCTTCGCCGTGTGTTCCATTGCGACGATGACGTGCTTGACGCCGCTGACCAGGTCCATCGCGCCGCCCATGCCCTTGACCATCTTGCCGGGAACGGCCCAGTTGGCCAGGTCGCCGTTGGCCGCGACCTGCATGGCGCCCAGCACCGTCATGTCGAGATGCCCGCCGCGGATGATCCCGAAGCATTCGGCGCTGTCGATGAACGCCGCGCCCGGCATGGCCGTAACGGTCTGTTTTCCGGCGTTGATAAGGTCGGGATCCTCCTCGCCCTCGAACGGGAAAGGACCCACGCCGACCAGCCCGTTTTCCGCCTGGAATACGACGTCGATGTCCGCCGGGATGTAATTCGAAACGAGCGTCGGCAGGCCGATGCCCAGGTTCACGAAGTAACCGTCCTTCACTTCCTGGGCGACCCTCATCGCAATCTGTTCGCGTGTCAGCATATTTATCCCCCTGCGTGCCGCGCGGGCGGCCGCAATCAGGCCTGTCGCGGCCGGGTGGTCAACCTTTCAATCGGCTTGCGGTATTCGACGCCCCGGATGATCCGGTTGACGTAGATGCCTGAAAGCTGGACGTCGTCGGGCGCGATGCCGCCGGGTTCGTCCATGATTTCAACCTCGGCGATTGTAACGTTGCCCGCCATTGCCATTACCGGATTGAAATTGCGGGCCGTGTACCGGAAGCGCAGGTTGCCGGCAGTGTCGCCCCGATAAGCCTTGACCAGCGAAAAGTCAGGTTTCAGCGCGTGTTCCATCAGGTATTCGCGCCCGTCAAACACACGTGTTTCACGGCCCTCGGCGCGGATCGTTCCGACGCCAGCCGGCGTGAAAAACACCGGAATACCCATGCCGGCGCAGCGCAGCGCCTCCGCAATCGAGCCCTGCGGCATCAGTTCGTATGTCAGCCTGCCCTCGGCCGCCAGGCGTTCGACCACCGCGTTTTCGCCGACGTAGCTGGCGATGATGTGATCGACCTGCCCGTTGGCGATCAGCCTGCCGACGCCCTGGTCGTCGGTGCCGCAGGTATTGGTAATGACCGTCAGGTGTTTCGAACCCTTCGCGACCAGCGCGTCGATGAGGTTTTCCGGGATGCCGCACAGCCCGAAACCCGCCACCGCGACGACCGCGCCGTCACCGATGTCCGCGACTGCCGCAGCCGCCGTGTCACACAGTTTCTTCATGTTTTCCTCCGGTCCGGGACCGAATTTGATTCAACGCCGGAATGATTACAGGAAGCGGGGGAGAGGTCAACCGGGCGCGACGGGCGAAATTTCATCCGAAGTCAGGGGCGGATTTTCCAACCCGCCGACGCATAGCCATAGCTTTAGCCGCGGCGGGGCGAAGGCCGTTCATTGCCCCTGCGCGGCGGGAAATTCCCTTCGGAGCAGTTCGGCGCACTGCCTTTTGAAGACGACGCCGTCGGCGTAGTCCTCGGCGGCCGGGTCCATTTTCGAACATTTTTCCAGTTCGGCCCTCGCCTTGTCGCGGCGGTCGGACATCAGGAAGATTTCCGCCAGGTACAGGTGGCTGCGGATCTTCAGCGGGAACCGCGCAATCGACGCGTTGATGTGTTTTTCGGCCTTGCCCAGATCGCGGACGATTGCCGGAAGATCCCGCCAGTAAACGGCCAGCGCGCGATCCGGTCCGGCCAGTTCGTACCCTGGGTCAAGCGCGAGCGCCTTGTTCGCGAAGTTTTCGAATTTCGACCGGACCCCCTTGCCGATGGCGCGCAGGACGCCGATTCCCTTGGCATACTGGCCCAGGCTGACCACGCCCCAGAAGTAGCATTCGACACGTTGCGGTTTCAGCTTTGCGCACGCCTGGCCGTTTTCCCAGCCGATCAGGCCGACGCGTTCCTTCTGCTTTTTCAGTGTCGTCTGTTCCGCGACCCAGAATGCGCCCCGGGCGATTCGCCAGCGCGCCTCGAATTCGTCGGCGCCCGATTTCAGCGCAGCCTCGGCAGCGTCGATTGATCTCTGGCCGTTGCCGGAAACGTGTCGTTTTGACCAGAAGTCATCCGACTGGGACAACAGTTCGTCCGGGGTCTGCGCCAGCGCCGGTACGGATACCGTTGCCAGCACGAGCGCGGAAATGAAAGCGACAATGAATGTGCGCATGGCGGAACCCCCTGTAATGAAAAGATTCTTGCTGGCCACGCGGCCGGTGGTATGCATCTCGTTCAATGTTACAACCGGGGGTGGGGGGCGACCAGTCTGGCAGCAGGATCGGCGCGTGGTGGCTGCGTCTGAAGTTGTTGACGGAGTGGGCGAAGTGCCTGACACGTCGAAGCCTCGGCGGACGTGTAGCGCCGCAGCCCAGGCGCAGGCGGAGGCGGTTCATTCGCCCCTACGGGGTTGTGAATTCCTTCTTGAACAGGTCGGCGCAGCTTTTGCGGAACAGGATGCCGTCGGCGTAATCCTCGGCGGCCGGGTCCATCTGCGAACAGCGTTCCAGTTCAACCTTCGCCATTTCGCGCCTGTCCGTCATCAGGTAGATTTCGGCAAGGTAGAAGTGGCTGCGGATTTTGACGTCGCCCTTGGCGATCGACGCCTTGATGTGGGCCTCCGCCTTTTTCATGTCGCGGGCGATTTTTGGCAGGTCACGCCAGTAAACACCCATGGCGCGGTCCGGGCCGCCGAAGTCGTATCCAGGGTTCAGTGCGACGGCCTTGTTTCCCATGCTTTCGAACTTGCCCTTGACGCCCTTGCCGATCGCCTTCAGGACGCCGATGGCAATCGAGTACTGGCCCAGTGAAATGACCCCGAAGTAGTACCCCTCGACGCGTCCCGGCTGCAGCTTTGATGCCTTCAGGCCTTCGTCGTATCCGCGCCCGCCCATCGTTTCCTTCAGCTTTTTGTCGCTGGTTCGTTCGGCGACCCAGAATGCGCCGCGCGCCATGCGCCAGCGGGCCTCGAATTCATCCGCGCCGCCCTTCAGCGCCGCCTCGGCAAGATCGAACGATTTCTGGGCATTGCCGCTGACGTTGCGTTTCTTCCAAAGGTTGTCCGATTCCTTCAGCATGTCGGCCGGACTCTGGATCGCCGCCCCGGCGCCCGCGTCCTGTGCCAGCACGGGAACCGCGGAAATCGTCATCAGGACCGCCACGAATGTCGCGAACACGATTCTGCGCATCTTGTGTCACCTCTGTCGCATCGGGTTTTGATTCGGGTCGACCGGCCGGCCGACCCCTGTCGCGGTGGTATGTTAGCACTTTCGGCGGGTCTGCCGCCATGTCGCGGTCATTCCGTCGCGCAGTTCATTCCGGCGTCGGTCGCGAACAGGTTGTCAACGATCTGGCCGCCGGACTCGAGCGGGGCCACCGTCAGCACTTCGGTGCCGATCCTGCCGGTCACGTGGGTTTCGTCAGGAAGCGTCGCCACCATGTCGATCATCATCTGGGCCCCGAACCCCATGATTTGCGTGTCGCACTTGTACGCGATGCCGGCGTAGATCGTTTCCACGGCGGCATCGTCAATCGTTTCCGGGCAGGCGGGCAGGCCGCCCTCGCCGGGGGTGCAGGAATCGGTACGGCCGGCACAGTATTCATCGACCAGTATCCGGGTCATGTCGTTCAGCGTCTGGTCGCGCATCAGCGTGGCCGTGATGATGCCGTCCGAGATCACTGGAACGCCGTTTCCGTCGTTGCCGATTCGGCCCTCCATGACCAGGTTCCGGATGTCCAGCGCGGCCGCCCATTCCGGATTGATCGGGTCGTCGGACACGGCCGACAGGAACGGGATGATGTTTACGACCATCGTGACGGGGCCTGCCTCGAAGCAGGGCGATCCGGCCTTCCACCGCAGGGGCAGTTCCAGGCACGGTGAGCCGTCCACGTACGTCAGGTAATTGTCGATTTCCCATCTGGAAGCGATGCTGAGCCGGCTGGCAAACCCGGTGTCCGCGCCGTAACCGTCGAACGAAATCACGAACGGGATGGCCCCGAGCATTTCCCCCAGCATTTCGCCAAGACCGGTGGCGTCAGAAATGCCCTCGGTGACGTTCATGCGCTGGACGGTTCCGGTCGCGGTCGCCGGTTCGGTGATTTCGGCTTCGCCCGGCTGACATTCGAAGTCGGGGATGACGGGGAAGGGGATGTCGGCTTCGTTCAGGATGGTGAGCGTGTCTGTCGTCGCGTTGTATTCAACCTCGAACCATTTGTTTTCGGCGGCGCGGAAATCTTCCACCATGTAATACGGGACGCCGCAGTAATCGCCCTTGTAGAAGCCGTGAAGATGGCCCGTGAAAAGCCCCTTGACCGTGGTCGGATATTTCGAAATCACGTCGCACAGCTGTCCGCTGGCCGACACCGGCGCGAACGATCCCGGCGGATGGTGGAAGAAGAGGATCGACGGCTTGCCCTCGGCCAGTTCACCGCGCAGCCAGTCGAACTGTTCTTCCGAAAATTTGCCCATCAGGCCGTGCGTTTCGCCCCACGCGCCTTCTTCCAGCGAGTCCATGATGATCAGCTTCGTTCCGTTGATTTCGGTCACACGGTACAGGCTGTCGTAATTCATGGCCGTCATGAACGCCTGTCCGCGTGATTCACCGTCGTCGGTCAGCGTCGGGATGTCGCCGTAGTAGTCATAGAATTCGTGGTTGCCGATCGCCGCGACCCAGGGCAGGTCCAGCTTGTCCATTTCCTGAACGAACCATGACATGGGGCTGTTCTGCGGGTCTTCTTCCCACACCGGAAGAATGTGGTCGAAATTGTCGCCGCCCGTCACCAGCAAGTCGAATTCATCCGGTATCGCGTTGATCAGGTTGATTCTGGCTTCCATGTACGAATCGTCGCGCTGCTGGCCTTCGGTGACCCGGAAGTGGATGTCGGAAACGAATATGAACCTGACGATCTGGTCTTCCGACGGCACGTCCGTCACCGCGTCCGAAGTTGTCGTGTCGCGCGGGTCCTGCGCGTCATCGGCAGTTGCCGTGTCACGGTCGCCCGTATCCTGCCCGACCGCGTCCTGCAAGGTTGCGTCGCCTGCGTCGTCAACGGGACCGCCTTCGTCCCCGCAGCCGGCCGCCAGACAGGCAGTGGCGATTGTAGTAACCGTCAACATTTTGAAATGACTCAGGTTCATTCCACCCTCCGCATTGGTTCAAATGTTCAACCGACAGCCGTTTCCCGCCTGCGGGCAGGGTTTGGCGCGCGAAATGATAGCAGCATTGATTTGCGGAATGTAGGCAACCTTTCCCCGGCGGGGGCCTCGATGCTCGACAAAACGGCCCTCCGGTGGTAAAAATGGCCGCCCTGTGACTCACTCTGACCTTTGTACTGGTAAATCCATGGAAGATTTGAAAAAAGAGGCGCTTGAACAGATTGGCGCAGCATCGTCCACCGCGGCCCTCAAGGACATCGAAGTGTACTGGCTCGGCCGCAAGGGCGTCATTACCGCGCGGCTGAAGGACATGGGTGCGCTGTCCCCCGACGAACGCCGGACCGTGGGGCGCGACCTGAACATCCTGAAAAACGACATCCAGACCGCAATCGCGCAGCGCGCGGTCGAAGTGGCCGCCCGCGAGATATCCGAACAGGCGTCGGCCATGTTCATCGACACGTCGATGCCGGGACTGCATGCCCGCCCGGGCCACCTGCACCCCCTTACGATCGTGACGGAACAGGTCGTCGACGTGTTTGAACGCATGGGGTTCTACACGCTGGATTATCCGGAAGCGGAAAGCGAATTTTTCAATTTCGACGGGTTGAATATCCCGGCCGACCATCCGGCGCGGGACACGCAGGACACGTTCTACCTTACCGACGGCAACCTGTTGCGCACGCACACGTCGCCGGGGCAGGTCAGGGCGATGCGCCAGTTCAAGCCGCCGTTCAAGGCGGTATTTCCCGGCCGCGTCTTCCGTTGCGAGGCCACCGACGCATCGCACGAACACACGTTCAACCAGGTCGAGGGGATCATGGTTGACCGGTCGGTTTCGGTCGCCAACCTGATTTCGTCGATGATGACGCTGCTGTCCGGGGTATTCGGCCAGCAGGTCACGGTCCGGCTGCGCCCCGGTTTCTTCCCGTTCGTGGAACCGGGATTCGAACTGGACATCAGGTGCATGGTGTGCGGCGGCGACGGATGTCCGGTCTGCAAGCGCAGCGGTTGGGTCGAACTGATGCCGTGCGGCCTGATCCATCCGAACGTCATCCGCGCCGGCGGGCTGGACCCGGCCGACTGGGAAGGATGGGCGTTCGGCCTGGGGCTGTCGCGGCTTGTGATGATGCGTTACGGAATCGACGACATCCGGTGGCTGATGTCGGGCGACTTGAGGTTCGTCAGGCAGTTCCGGGCCTGACAGCCATACCTGGTGGACAGATGAAGTATTCATGGAACTGGCTTTGTGATTACGTCGATCTTTCGGGAATTACGCCGGAAACGGTGGCGCAGCGGTTCACGATGACCGTCGCGGAACTTGAGGGCGTCGAAAAGGTCGGCGAGGGCCTGGAAAACGTGGTGGTCGGCAGGATTATTTCCTGCGAACCGCACCCCGATTCGACGAAGTTGAAGGTGATTTCGGTTGACGTCGGGAATTCGGTGGTGTCAGGGGTTTCCGGCGCCCCGAACGTGCGCCAGGGCCTGATGGTGCCGGTCGCGCTGGCCGGGACCGTGATTCCGGGCGGCATCGAAATCAAGGCGGTCGAGGTTCGCGGCGTGCCCAGCGCGATGATGGTGATGTCGGAACGGGAACTCGGGATATCCGACGATCATTCCGGCGTGATGGAACTGCCGGTCGATGCCAGGCCGGGCGCGCGGCTGATCGACACGCTGCCGATCGTGGACACGGTTTTCGAGGTCGACAACAAGTCGATCACGCACCGGCCCGATCTGTGGGGACATTACGGCGTGGCCCGCGAGGTCGCCGCCATGGTCAAGCGGGAACTGCGGCCGCTGGACGAAGAAATTCCGGTCGGCGACGCCGATCCCATGACCGTGCGCGTCGACGAACCGGCGGATTGCCCCCGCTACCTCGGCATGTGTTTTGACGGCGTCGCCATCGGGCCGTCGCCCTTCCGGATCAGGCATCGCCTGCGCACCGTCGGGCTGCGTCCGAT
>CAYYCO010000017.1:11938-18715 GCA_964470365.1 uncultured Anaeromyxobacteraceae bacterium
TGGCGCGCCACAAAGGACGTTTCAATACCCGAGGACCTTCTCGAGGAGGTCGGCCGCTTCGTCGGTTACGACAACATCGAGCCCGTCCATTCGAAGGCGGTAGTCAGTCTGGTTCCGCGCCTGGGACAGCGGGCGTTCATCTTCCGTTCCAAGCACGTCCTGGCCAGCGACTGCGGCCTGGACGAAATCGAGCGGTACTCGTTCGACAGCGTCGAAACCCTGAAGCGGATTGGATTCGAACCGGCCGACGCGGTGCGGGTCGCCAACCCGATATCGGCGGACAACGTAACCCTGCGTACCACGCTGGCCCCCAATATCCTGGCCGCGATGGAATTGAATTCGAAAAATTTCAACGAATTCAGGCTGTTCGAGATTGGCAGGGTGTTCCGCGCGACACACACCGACGAGGGGATTCCAACGCAGGCCTACCACATCGGGATTCTTGCCTACGCCCGGGCCGCCAGGAAGGCCGACCAGCTCGAAGTGCTGTTCCGGGAGGCCAGGGGCGTGGTCGAACGATTTGTCGACATCCACGGGTTCATGCCGGTCACGATGTGTGAACGCGCGGCCGGTTTCCCTGAACTTCCCTGGATGCACCCGGTTGCGGCGCTGGCACTCAGGATCGGCGACGCCGTCGTCGGGTACATCACCGTCGTCCACCCGGCCGTGATGCGCGGACTTGACGTGCTGGGCGGCGCGGTCTACGTGGACTTCGACGTGGATGCCCTGATGGCTTCGCCGCGGCGTCCCGCGGGGTTCCGCGCGATACCAAGGTTCCCGTCAAGCCAGCTCGACCTGTCGCTGGTGGTGCCGACGCGCACGTTCGCGTCAACGCTTCTGGACGCGATCAGGGCGGGCGGCGGGCAGTACCTGTATTCGCTTGAACTGACGGACGTATACACCGGTAAACCGATTCCCGACGGGTTCAAGAGCGTCACTTTCCGGCTGACGTTCCAGGCTTCCGACCGCACGCTGTCGGATGACGAAATCAAGGCGTCCGTGGAATCCATCACGGCCAGGGCCCGCCAGGCCGGCGCATCCCTGTGGGGCGAAACCGGGTCCGGCGCGAACTGAATCCGTTTATACCGGTCAGGCGGGGGTGGCTGTGAAGGCTCCTCAAATACTGTTTGTGACCAAGCCGCTCGTTCCCCCGTGGGTCGATTCGGGTAAATTGCTGCCATGGCTCCTCGTCAGGAATCTCCCGGAATTCCGCATTTCCGTCATGGTTCCCAGGGGTGCGAGGGTCGAACTGCCGAACGTCGAAAGTGAACAGGTTTACGGCGCCGGTTCGTCGTTCCGTGTTCCGGGCGGGGACAAACTGCGCCTTTTCGCGCGGCTCCTGATGCGCCCGCTGCCGCCGATCGTGCATTTTTTCTTTTCGCCGAACGGGCCGACTTCAACCGCAGCCCGGTTCATCAGGCGCCGCCGGCCGGACGTCAGGATGGTCCAGACCATCATGAGCCTTCCGCTGGGCCAGGGCGTGCTTGAACAGGGACTGTTCGCGGACACCATTGTCGTCTGGTCGAAACAGGCAGAAACGCTTGTTTCGCAGGCGGTCCAGTCGCGTGGCCTCGACGCACGCGTCGTGATGGTGCCGCCCGGTGTCGAGCCTGTTGAACCGGTCTCACCCGACGTCAGGAAATTCAAGCGCACCGGGTTCGGCCTTCCCCCCGATGCGAAAATCGTGCTGTACGCCGGCGATCTGGAATTTTCGTCCGGCGCGGCGACCACTGCCGAGGCTGTTCGCATCCTGGCGGATCGGATGCGCGTCGTGTTCGTTTTCGCGTGCAGGCCCAAAACGCCCGCTTCGCGGAGGGTCCTGGCGGAAATCGAGGCCGGGCTGACATCCGAGGTGGCCGCGGGCCGTGTCAGGTTCATGGGCCAGGTCCAGAATTTCAGGGACCTGTTGAACTGCGTGGACTGCCAGGTCCTGCCGGTCGAAACGACATATGCCAAGACCGACATACCGATGGTCGTGCTTGAGGGCATGTCGGCCGGGGTCCCGGCGATAGTAGGAACCGGCACCCCCATGGACGAACTTGTTTCGGCCGGCGTGGCGGTCGGGGTCAAACCGGGCTGCGGCAATGAACTTGCGGCAGCCATCGAGGCCGTGCTCGGGCCCGAAGGAGAGGCAGCCGCGCTTGGCGAACGCGGTCGCCGGTACGTGATCGAACGCCATTCCGCGGCGGCCATGGCGCGGGCGCACGCCGCCATTTACAGGGATTTGTCCGGGACGGATTAGGGTGATATGGATAATCGAAGCTATTACGACGTGATGTCCAGGGGTTACGAAAATGAAAGGCACCGCGGATATCACGCGTTCCTGGACGAAGCCGAGGTCAACGCCGTTGCCGAACTGGTCAGGGACCGGGACGTTCTTGAAGTGGGGTGCGGGACCGGGCTCATCCTTTCGCGGCTCGCGTCGATTGCACGCCAGGCCGTCGGCGCCGATCTCTCGGCAGGAATGCTGGAAAAGGCGCGGGGCCGCGGTCTTTCGGTGGTGCAGGCGAACGCGCTGAACCTGCCGTTTCCTGACGCCACGTTCGACGCCGCCGTCAGCTTCAAGGTCCTGGCGCACATCGAGGATATCCGGGGCGCAGTCGGCGAAATGTGCCGCGTGGTCAAGCCGGGCGGAATCGTCGCGGCCGAATTTTACAACAGCCACAGCATCCGCAGCCTGATCAAGTCGTTGAAGAATCCGTCGTCCATCGGGGGCGGCGTGGTCGATACCGACGTTTACACGCGTTATGACTCGGTCAGCCGGGCCGTTTCATATTTCCCCGACGACATGGAACCGGTCGGGGTGCGCGGAATCCGCACTGTCATTCCCGTCGCCGCCGTCATGAAAATCCCGGTCGTCGAACGCGCGCTTGCGTGGCAGGACGGTATCGTGGGGCGAACGCCTTTCGGCAGGCTTGGCGGATTCATCGTCGTCATCGCCAGGAAGAAGCAGTCGTAACCGGGGCGCGGCCCGGCGTCCTGATCAGCGTTTGAACGGGCAGGGCAGGCGATCCAGGCTGTACCTTCCGGAACCGTATGCGGCAACGAACCCAAGCCCTCCCATGATCGCCAGGTTCTTCATGAACATCAGCATCTGCATGTGCTGCTCCGGTCCCTCAAGTTTCCAGAATCCGTGAAAGATCAGTGTCGTCGGAATCATGAACAGGAAAAGGGCCGCGCCGCCGACCCGCGCCTTGATGCCAAGCAGCAGGCTGAGTCCGCCGAGCAGTTCGACGGCAATCGCGCCGGCCAGGAAAAGGGGCACCAGCGGCATCCCGGCCGCGGACATGAAGCCGGCCGTCTGATCCCAGCCCGTGATCTTGCCGTAACCGCTCAACAGGAATATCAGGGCGATAAGAACCCTGCCAATCAGCGGAACAACCCCGTCGAAGAATACGTTTATCTTGTCGCTCATTTTGTTTACCTCAATGTTTCCCTTGATTTCAAACCAAGACAACTTATGTCTTGATTGGGCCGGCTCTTTGATTTGTCAAGTTATGCTGGTCGCGAATGGTGTCGCCCGCGGGGGCCTTTTCGAGGTAACATCCGGCTCATGAATATCAGGCAGACAATCCGGTTGACTACGCTGGCTGCGGCGGGAATGGCCTTCTGTGCGTCGGCGTCGACACATGCGGCCGCCCAGGATCGGGAGGCCGCGCAGGAACAGGTCGCCGCACCCGAATCTTCCTGGACCGCCGCGGCATCGGTTCGCGACATGTATGCCGCCAAGCCGCGGGCGCAGGACGCTCCAGAACCCGTGGCCATGCCGGTTGTCGTCTCCGCGGGTACCCCGGCTCCCGGCGATCGTGACGGCTGCATGGGACCTTCGGGCGCGGTCTGCGTCCGCGATTCCGTTTCAAGGCTTTTCCATTTCGACATCATCGATGTCCCGGGCGGCGAGTCTGTCACGGTCGGTACCGAAGGCCTGAAAACGCGTGAAGGGGGCGGTACGCCGGACACTATACTGCTGGTCCTGAAGTGCGGCGCCCCCGGCTGCGCCCGCGGTTCGATCGTCGCGATCGATGACAACGGAAACGATTCCACGGGCGAGCAGCTTGATTCGATGGCGGTTTTCACGGCCGAGGCGGGCGCCGTGTATCGCGTATTTGTTGCCGCGGCGTCCGGTGGCGCCGACGGCCTGGCCGACATCTCCGTCAGTATCGGCGGCGTCGAGGTTTCGCGGTTCGACGATACGGGATTCGGCGGCTGGCGCATCCACAACCTTGAGGTCCGGGCAGGGGATGCGCTTTTCGTCGGGAAGAATTCCAATTCCATGTCGGCTGGCGCGCCAGGACACCGCGAGTACCACGATTCCCAGATGCTGTTCGTGTCGGCCGCGTCGAACGACTGCGATTCCGACTGCGGCGAATTCTTCTACAGCGACGATTTCGCATACGGCGATTCCGCAATGTTCTTGAGCCGTGTTGATATCCCGGCCGGGGTCGGGCCGATGAACGGGACAGTTTTTGTCGGTGTCCACGACGATGTCGATTCCGAGGGGCGGCCTTACACGATGAATGCCCGCCTGTTCCATCACAGGCGGAACGTGGCCGCCGGCGGCGCCTGGCAGGGGGCGGATACTCTGGATGTCGACGGCGACGGTCTTACGGCCGAAATTGAACGGGTTGTCGGGTCCTGCGACGCGATGGGCGACCAACCGGCAGGCGGCGTCGGGATCAAGGGTATGTCCTGCGCCGATTATTCGCGCCGGATCATGGATTTCGGCGGCGAATGGTCTGCACTGGATTCCGACAACGACGGGATCCGCGACGGCGCCGAGGTGTTCGCCGCGGGCGTCCGCTGCGACCGCGCGCCGCGGCCGCCGTACAACAATCCGGGCAGGTGCCGCGCATTCGGGTTCTTCGACAGTCCGGCGTGCCCCGACGGGATGTACTGCGTGGGGGTCGATGTTTCTGCCCTTTCCGATCCCAACCCGAACGTCTATGACGTGTACATCTTCAACGATTACATCAGGTCTGGCGGCACCGAATACCGGGTCACCGCGCAGGGTCAGGAAATGCTGAAGCGTGCATGGCACGACGCGCCGCTGCTCTGCTGGGACGGAACGGAAGCGCCATGCGAGGGGGCGGACGACCTGCCGTACCTTTTCAACGTCCATGCCTATTCCGACGATGGCCCCGGACTGCCGGTAACCATGCACGATTTCGTCGACGCCAGGTTCGGGTCCGAAGTCGGCGGCGGCGTAAGGTGGACGCTCGGGTATTTCGATCGGTTCTTCCGTCCCGAATTCAAGTACACCGGCATCGGCTTCTATGCCCTGTCCACCGCAGGCCCGGAGGGACAGTCCAGACGTTCGTACCGTTCACTGGCCTGGCGGGGCGCCCACGACAACGACGACCGCAGCCACCCGGACGTCCTGGCCATCCTTTCGCACGAATCCGGTCATATCCTGGGGCTGACCGACCTCGATTACACGAAGTTCGGTTATCGCTGCGGCAGTCCGGCAGACTGCCCCGTGGTCTGTCCCGAGATCTTCACCCCGGGCGGCCGCGATCGTTCGGCAACCGCCTGGCCGCAGTACCCGAATGTGCCTTCCCTGATGAATTATGGATACAACAGCTTCGGCGCCGGCATGCGCGACCTGTCGTCAGGCCCGCCGACCGGAACATCGCGGTATCACGAAGGCTGTTCAAGGGCGAACCTGCGTTTCAGCAAGGGGTTGCTGGGCGCTCTGTCCGAAAACCGGCTTCATGAAATAAATCCGGTGTCAGGTGAAGATGTCGCGACCTGGGCAGACCGGATGCTGGTCCGGGAACTGGAATGTTTCACCGACAAGGGACGTGGCAAGGCACCGGAAACCGACCCTTTCAAGGGGCGGTGTGACGCGGGCAGGTGCGTGGTCAACTGGGACGCGTTCAGGAACGACGGCACGTCCCCGTCGAATCCCGACGGGCCGTACATTTTTGATCTTTCGATGGGAAATCTTGGGGGCGCTCCGGTCGACACGGCCGATTGCTCCAACGACGTGATCTCCGACAGGAACGAACTGGCGACGATACAGGCCATCGGAAAGGAAAGCCGCGGCCGCATGTACCAGCCGGAATTCGAAATCTACAAGGCCACCTTCAACGGCGGCGTGCCCGAAAACCTGGCAGGCTGGGAGATGCCGGTTGTCGAATCGGGCGTTGCGTACGATGTTCCTGCCGGCACGGAGTCCTGCGCGGACGCGGGCGAATCGTGCGGCGACCGCAACCTCTTATCGACCCTGCGGCGGTCGGCCGTGTTCGGTCGCGACGGCCCCGCGTACATACGGCTTGCAGGCACCGGTCCCGAAAGCCCGCTCGTGGCGATTCCCGATTCCGACAAGCTGATGATCCGGTTTGACTTTTTCGCGGACGGTCCTGACGCCGACCACCCGGTGCAGTTCCTCATCGGCAGCGGGGACGTCACGATTTACCTTGAACGAACGCCGGGCGGCGACGGCGTGTTCCTGAACGGCTACGTCGGCAGTTCGCGCGTGCGCGTGGAAGTCGAGCCCCGCCGCTGGCACAGGCTGTTCCTGCATACCGATGTAATCGACGGGCGCAATGTCATCAAGCTCGCCGTGGCGTCATGGAATCCGGTGGCAGGCAGGTTTTCCAGCGCGGACGAATCCTGCCCCGGATGCGCCGTGAAGTGTTCTTCCAGCACATGGACCGGAGATTTCGACGCGAATTCCGATTTCTGGATCGGCAGCCATGTGGACGGGCTTTTCCCGTTTTCGGGACAGATTGACGACGTGAATATCGGGAATTTCGTTTTCAGGCCTGCCGTGCC